>CAIMUX010000066.1 GCA_903844735.1 Candidatus Eiseniibacteriota bacterium | reverse complement strand
TGTGGCAGCCACGGCCGTCGCGATCCACGACAACCTGGACGGGAGCACGGAGGAACTGCTCGACCTCGACACTGCGTCCTGCGAGATCGCGTTCAGCGGCGGCACATTCAGCGTCCGCGATGCCGGGCACGGGATCAACCCGGACCACCCGGTGAAGGCCGTGACCTGGTACGGGGCGGCGCGATACTGCGACGGGCTGAGCCTGCGGGCGGGCCTCCCGCGCGCTTACCAACATAGTGGCAACTGGGCCTGCAACGGCGGCAACCCGTACGGTGCCCTAGGGTATCGCCTGCCGACCGACGCCGAGTGGGAAAGGGCCGCACGGGGCGGCGATGCACGGATCTATCCGTGGGGGGATGACCTGCCGAGCTGCGGGCGGGCGAACCACAGCGCGATCTGCGTTGGCTGGACGTCGCCGATGGGCAGCTACTCCGTGGCGCCGGAGGGGTCGGGCCTGGTGGATCTGGCCGGCAACGTCTCGGAGTGGTGCAACGACTGGCACCAGTGTGCTCTGGGGACTGCGCCGGTGACCGATCCTGCCGGTCCGGGTTCCGGGGTCGCTCGTGTCACGCGGGGCGGCGGCTGGATCGACGACGCCTTCTGGCCGCGCTGCCCGAGCCGGTTGGAGGCGCTCCCCGCCTCGGCCGGCGCGGACCGTGGGTTCCGCGTGGCGAAGACTCTACGGCCGTGAGCATGGACAACTCAGCCGAGCACGATAGTTGAGGGCGTTTCGCTTGCGATGTTTGAGGATCCAACGCATCGGCGCACCGTTGTCGGTCTGGGCCGCGGCCGCCGGGCCTCGGCGGGAATCTATCTGGTGCGTGTGGAGAGCGGAGCGAGGCAGGAGATCCGGGGCAGTGCGACGCATCCGACACCCCGGCCTATCCCTGGGGCGCGGGCATCACCGCTTTGCGGGCGAGCTATTTGAGCAGCGGAGATCCCTGGGACGACAACTCGACCCCAGTGGGCTAGTACGACGGCGGCAACTACGGCGGCTACCAGACGATCAACAGCCCGAGCCCCAGGGTGTCTGTGACGTGGCTGGGAATGTCCGGGAGTGGTGCAGCACGAAGTAGGGGTACTCCTACCCTCCCTACAACCCGACCGATGGCCGGGAGAACCAAGGCCTGGTTCAAGAACGCAGTTCAGGCGTAAAGCCCCCGCGCCTCCGAAGCCCGCACCACCAGCTCGATCCCCACGACAAACGCGGCCATGCGCATCGAAATTCCGCGGTGCTGGGCCGTCTCGTACACGGCGTCAAACGCCCGGTCCATGATCTCCTCGAGGTCGCGATTGACCCGCTCTTCAGACCAGAACAGACCGATCCGGTTCTGCACCCACTCCAGGTAGGAAACAGTGACGCCGCCGCTGTTGCACAGGATGTCGGGAATGACGGGGATGCCGGCCTGGTTTAGGATCTCGTCGGCGTCGTAGGTGATCGGCCCGTCGGCCCCCTCGGCGATGAGGCGGGCTCGAATCCGCCCTGCGTTCTTGACGGTGATCTGGTTCTCCAGCGCCGCCGGCACGAGGATGTCGACCGGGAGTTCGAGGACGTGCATGGCATCATCCAGCTTCTTCACCCCCGGTTTCGTCTCGTAGCTAGCGAGGATGCCCCGGTTCGCCCGCGCGTGCCCGATGGCTGCCTCGACATCGATCCCGTCGGGGTTGTAGTACGCGCCGCTGATATCCGAAATGGCGACGACGCGACAGCCGTCCGCGGCCAGCAGTCGCGCGGACCAGGATCCGACGTTGCCGAACCCCTGGACCGCCACGGTCATGCCCCGCAGGTGGTGCCCTGTGCGTTGGGCCCAGCGCTGGACATTGAAAAGCAGCCCGCGGGCCGCGGCGGCTTCGCGTCCGGCTGAACCGCCGATCTCCAGCGGCTTGCCGGTGATGGCCGCCGGGGTGTAACGGCGCGTGTGCATGATATACGTGTCCATCATCCAGCCCATCATCTGGGCGTTCGTGCCGACGTCGGGGGCGGGTACGTCGACGTCCGGCCCGAAGAACTCGATGAGCTCGGCGACGTAGCGGCGCGAGAGGCGCTCCAATTCCGTGACCGAGAGGCCGGCGGGATCCACCACCACGCCGCCCTTGGCGCCGCCCATGGGGATGCCGGCGACCGCGCACTTGACGGTCATCCAGAAGGCGAGGGCGGAGACCTCGTCTAGGTTCACGTCGGGGTGGAAGCGGATCCCCCCCTTGGCCGGTCCGCGGGCCTTGTTGTGCTGCACGCGGAACGCCTGGAAAATGCGGATCCGCCCGTCATCCATCTTGACGGGCAGGTTGGCTTGCACAATGAGTCGAGGCAGCTTGACGATGGCGATCTGGTTGTCGGTCAGTCCGAGCACGTGTGCGGCCTGATCGAACTGACGCGAGGCGTTGCCGAAGGCGGTGATCGGCGGCTCGGTGTAGAGCCGCGCCGGTTGTTCCGGCGTGTTTCCTGTCAGCATCTTGGTCTCCTCAAGGACGCGCCTCGACCTGCCCGGTGGCGTAGTTCAGGACCAGCCGCTTGTCCGCGGAGCCCGGTTTCACTTCGAACCGGAGCGACACGTCGATTCCGGCTTTGGCGTTCAGAACGCGAAAGGTGTGGCGACCCGCCGAGAGGACGGTCTTGAAACGGCCGGCGATGTTCCGGTTGGTGCTCTCGCCGTCGAGGTAGACCTCGGCCCATCCGGGCGAGGTGGCGACAAGATACTCTCGCGAGAATCCGGGATCCGGCATCGCGTCCGGCGCCGCATCCGGCGTCGCAGCGGGCCGCGTGCGTGTGGCTTCCTCCAGATCCCGTGACGTCAGCAGCCGGGGATGCAGCGCACCCCCAGCGGAGCCGCCCGGGCCACCGGCGGTGAGATCGACCGTGGCCGGGAACGGCTCGAATCCGTCCTTCTGAAGGACTAGAGTGTGCCGGCCCGGCGCCAGCCCGCTCAGATCGGTGGGTGTGATCCGACCCGAAGGCCGACCATCCAGAACGACTTGCGCACCGGGCGGGTCCGAGGTTACGTGCAGCGTGGCCCTCGCCTCGTCCTGGCGGGGCAGGTCCGCATGGAAAGAAACCTCTCCGGGTTCGAGCACGACCTCCAAGGTGTAGGATTGGCGACCGGCCATGCGTACTTCGATTTGATGGCGTCCGGGCGTGACATCCGGGAGATTCGCCGGGGTCGCGCCGATCTCCTTCCCGTCGAGAAAGGCCTGCCCGCCGGATGGCTCAGACGTGAGGCGCAGGGTAACCGGGCCGACAGGATCGGCCTCCGTCGTCTTTGCCGCCTCCAGCCAGACGGTCTTGACGCCGGATTGGAGCGAGGCGGCGTCCACCTCGATGATATCGGGGAAACGATAGCGGGGCGATTCGGGCTTTCCGGCGTCCGTCAGGCGGAAGCGCAGGCCGGCCTCCTTCGCGACGCGGACGCGCACGGTCGCGCGCCCCTTGTCGTCGGTCAGGCCCAGGCGTCGGTCTTCGCCCGCCAGCCGAACTTCGACCCCGGCGATCGCTCGGTTGTCTGCGTCGCGGACTAAGAAGGTGAACTCCTTCTCTCCCGGACCGCAGGAGACCAGCGCGCAGAGAAGGAGGAGCAGAGAGGCGACCCGCCGCCGCCGCGCGGGTAGCCACCTCGGTACCCACCCCGGTAGACGCCCCGGCAACTGCCACTGCCCCCTCGTTGTGTGCCGTCCGGCCGACCCAAGGGCGCCGAGTTGTTTCACAAAAGACATAAGCGGGAGTCTCCGCTGTGGCCGCGGAACTGTCAACGCTCCGTCGTTCGAGGAGTCCGCTGGGACCATCCCAGTTCGGCCCGCGCGCCGGGGCTGAGCTCGGGAAACGGTGGCGCCGCTTGCGCGGTCGAACCGGTGAAGTGAACCTGTGCCGAGGCGCCGCCACGGGGAAACCGGATCGGCTGCTCGGTCCACTCCCGCAGGGGAATGCGCGTGTCCTCGCGAACCTCGAAGACGCCGCGCTGTTGGCGCACGAGGTCGGTCAGGAGCAACCACCCGTCAGGGACGAGGGGCAGGTCAAACCCCGCGCCCGCCTGTAGGGCGGATGTTGCCGCCTCCAGCGGTCGGCCGTCTTTGGTGAGTACCGAGAGCTGGAGAGCATGGTCGGGGGTCAGGGCGGTGAGTCGGCCTTGCAGGCGAAGGCCTGCGGAGGAGGATGCCGCGAGGTACGGTGCGAGCGCCCCCTGCAGTTCCCGGTAGACGAGCGTTTCGCGATGCCAAGGGGAACGAACCTCCCCGAGGGTGGCACACAGCGGCTTCACGAGAGCTCGGCCTCGCTCGGCCCGGGCCACGGGACCCAGGCTGCGGAGGGTTTCGCCGGCGGCCTCGTAGGCCTCGGCGGCGTTCTGCAGAGCGACCTGTCCTTCTCGCACCGAACCGGCGAGGCGGGTGATCTTTCGGCAGGCCTGTGGGTTCAGCAGAAGCCACGGACCTCGGGCTGCCCGCTCCATGTGTTCTGCGGTGGAATCGAGAGAGAGACCCGGCGGAATGCGCAGAAACTCGGAGCGCAGGTTTCGGAAATGTTGCCACGAGGCGAGCCCGATGCCCGCCACCGAGACAGCGACCGTCCAGCCCAGAATCGTGAGGAGAGGCAGCAGGCGGCTCTTGTCCGGTCGCATGATGTCCCAGCCGTCCGGTCGGACCGGCAGGGTTCGCAGATCCGCCGCGCGCCAGAGCAGCACACCGAGGGCACGCAGAAGCAAGCGACCCGCCCCCACCCGAAAGACGAGATCGCTCGATGCCGGCGACGGCACCGAGGCGGTCCGTTTCACGGGCGGGGCCCCGATGAAATCCCAGGCCCGGCATCGACACGCAGCGCATGTTCCAGCGGAAGAAGGGCTCGCAGGGGCAGAACCCATCCCGCTGCCCCAGCGAGAAGAAACGCGAGAAGCGCCAAGAGAAGTCCGATGCGGCCGGTGGAGGCGGTCTGGGTGTCAACCAAGTTCACTGCCGACAGCGACGGTCGGTGAGACATCTCGTTTCCTTTCTGCTTCGGCTGAAGCCCGAAGCCCGAAGCTCGAAGCCAGTCGCATCCGCTCCCTGCTCCGAATCTCAGGAATCGGGCGAACACTTGACCTCCGGGGCCACCACCGCCAGTATGGTACCCGATTGAAGCGGCGGTTCAACCGGCGGCGCGCGCGCCGCAGGGAGCGTCTCATGCTGGAGGCCGGTGACAGGGAGTTTCCGGTGCAGGTTTCGACTGGTTCATCGACAGGAGACCGCCCGGAAGAAGCACTCCAGCTCCTGCTCCGTCTTTTCCTGGGGCTGCGACGTGGGATGGTCGAGTTCCGTCGAGCCTACGGGCTTGGCGAGCCGGAATCCCTCCTGGACTCGATGAACCCGGAGGAGGTTCTGGGGCGGCTCTCGACGGCAGAGGCTCGGGGGGAGGTCCGGATCGCGATCGAGCGGGGGATCGAGGATCTCATGATCCACCAGGCGTCACTGCTGGAGGCCTATCAGGCGGCAACCCAACGGGGCTCGCGCACGATTCTCGATTCGTTGGACCCTGAGACGCTACGGAACCAAGTCGAGGCGGGCAAGGTTCGGATCGGACCGATCACGCTGCCGGCCCGGTTTTCGCCCGTGCTGATGCAAGCGATTTGGGAAGAGTTTTTGCGGCGATTTGCCGAACTGAGGCGGCTGGATCCGGCCGACTTCGAGCGTTTCTACCGGGATGGATTCCGGGATGGATACCGTGAGTTCCGTGCGGCGCGCAGCCCGCGGGACTCCTGAAGTTCGGCCGCCGGTGCGCGGGTGCCTCGGATCGCGGGCCACGCTATGAATCGCGGTATGGGGAGGGGAGATGGATAGGATGATGGTTTCCGGTCGCCGGCTCGCAAGCGGCCTGCACGGCACTTGCCGATGGGCTGTGTTGTCGCTGGTTTGCCTCGCGCTGGCCACCGCCGGATGCGGGTTCTTCGGAGGAGGCAAGCCCGCGGCTGCGGGCGGCGGCGGCGGAAAGGAGATCACCCTGGTCCTCTCGGCGGCTGCCAGGCTCAACACCTGCGGTGACGGTCCGGCCAATGCGCTCGGCGTGCGCGTCTACCAGTTGGGGGGAGACCGAGGCATCTCCGGCGCGCCGCAGGCAGCGCTGTGGGAGAACGACGAGAAGGAGCTGGGTCAGGAACTCCTGGACAAGCAGGAGCTCTTTCTCGACCCGGGGAGCAAGCAATCGGTGAAGCTGCACCTGAAGCCGGAGGCCCGTACTGTCGCCGTGGTCGGGAATTTCTGCCGGAGCGAGGGGGCGTGCTGGAAATGGGTGCAGCCGGTAGAGGGAATGCGCTCGGAGATCGCGCTCCGATTCGGAGAGACATGCGTGGAAGCGGCTCGCTAGCCCGCATGATACATGAAGCTCGTGACAGACCGCTCATGAATCATGGGAGGTTCAGCCTGTCGAAGTCAGGAGGGGCATGACCGGCAAGAGAACGCGCGTGGCCTGGAGCGAAGGGCTCCTGCTCACGCCCCAGCATTTCCAGCAGCAGGACCGCTATCACGAGGAACGGTCCGCCGAGTTGTTTCGGGCGGGGCGTTCCGCTGGGTATGGGTTTACGCGACTGGTCCTGGATGAAGACGCCATTCGTAACGGGCGCATCGCGATTGTCGAAGCGGCCGGCGTGCTGCCGGACGGTACTCCTTTCTCGATCCCTGACCGGGATGCGGTTCCCGCCGGGCGAAGCCTCGAGGGAAGAGTGTCCCCGACCGAGACGAAAGTGGCGCTCCATTTCGGGCTTCGGGTGCACCGGTCGGGGGACGCCGAAGTGGCCGCCGTGGGAACGGCGGCGACGGACAGCCGCTACCAAGAGGTCCGCGGCCGCCTGGTCGACTCCACCAACGGGGGCGAAGAGCGAGAGGTCCGGTTGGCGGAGGGAAACTTCCGCGTGCTCTTCCCGGACGAGAATCTCGGCGACTACGACACGCTGCCGTTGGCTGATGTAGTCCGCCGACCCGAGGGTGGTTTCGGTTATCGGGCGGACTTCGTTCCTCCTTGTCTGGCCCTGGCGGCGTCGCCGGCTCTCCTGTTGTCGTTGCGGAAGCTGGTCGAGATCCTCGTGGCCAAGTCCAGCGAGCTGTCCGACCGCCGAAAGATGAGCGGGCGGGGAGCCGCGGAATTCGGGCGGGACGATACGGCCGGGTTCTGGCTACTGGGCACGGTGAACGGCGCCATCCCCCTGCTCTCGCACTTCCTGCGCAGCGGGGAGGCGCACCCGGAGGAGGTCTACCGCTTCTTGGTCACCCTGGCGGGCACGTTGCTTACCCTTAGCGATCTTTCGGTCCGCGACTTGCCGGCCTACGACCAGGCGGCGCCGGCCTCTTCGCTGCTCGAATTGGGCCGGCGGATTCCGGACCTGCTGGAGGTCGTCTTGCCGCGCAACTACACCCGCATCCCGCTTACACAGCGGGACGCCTATGTGCAGGTGGGCCGCATGCAGGACGAACGGGTACTCGACGCGTCGGTGGCGTTTTTTCTCGGCGTCTACGCCAACATGCCGCTGGCCGACGTGCAGGGGACCTTCCCCGAGATGGCCAAGGTGGCCTCGCCGGACAAGGTGGATTTCCTGGTGGCACATGCGCTCAGCGGTGTTCCGCTGCGCCTGACCCAGAGCCTGCCCGCCGCTTTGCCGGTGCAGGGCGGGTATGTGTACTTTCTGGTCGATCGCGCCGGCGATGCGTGGGACGGGATCGCGGGATCGCGTTCGATCGCGATCTACGCGCCGCCCGAGTTTCCCGGAGTCCGGCTTGAGCTGATCGCAGTGCGCGAGTAAGGCGGACAAGCGCGACGCAATAGATGCCGACAGATCCGACGTCGTAGCAGAGCGCTCATGAGCGATGCGGGCTCAGGAGGGGAGGGTCGATGAAGCTTCCAGGCCGAGGAGGAGCGGTCCCGCCGGGGCTGCCGAGCGGGGGGCGTCCGGCCGGTGGTCTCTCGCCGGGAAACGAGCCGGAGCCGGTGCGAGCTCGGCCCCACCTGGTGGACCTTTTTGCAGATCTTCTTTCTCTCGCCTACTCGGTTCAGACCCAGCCGGAACTGGGCAATCCCGAGGAGGTGCGCGCGCGGATCCTGTCGCTGTTGGGCCGGGCGGAGGAACAGGGACGGGAGCTGGGTCACGACATGGTGCAGGTCGATCAAGCACGATTCGCCGTGGTGGCTTTGCTGGACGAGGTCATTCTGAGTTCGACCTGGGCCGGGCGGGATCTCTGGCGGGGGAATCCCCTGCAGCGCGAGCTCTTCCGGATCAACGTAGCCGGCGAAGAGTTCTTCACGCGTCTGGACCGGCTCCGCTCTGACGCGAAAGAGAACCAGCCATCGCTCGAGGTCTATCACACGTGCTTGGCCCTCGGCTTCGAAGGGAAATACAAGCTTCTGGGGCAGGAGCGGCTGCAGACGTTCATCCGCGAGGTCGCCGGAGGGCTTTCGCGGTCGGGCCCGACCGGCATGGACCATCTGGCGCCGGCCTGGAAGAGGCCCGACGACGTCGTGGAGTCCGCCGGCGAGCGCGTGCCCGTTTGGGCGACGGTGGGAACCATCGCCGGGGCGGTGCTCTTGCTCATCCTCCTCTTTGCCCTGGCTTCGCGCGCGTCGGCGGGTCACATCGCCGATTCCATCCGTGAACTCTATGTCCGGATCTCCGGCTGATTAGGAGATGTTGGGATGATGAGGATCCTTCGCCTGCTGCTTCGTCCGTCCAGCCTCGCCACGACCGGGGCGGTGGCCCTGATTCTCTTGGCCATCTGGATCGGGATCTACTTCGGGCTGCCGTTGCCCTGGATCATTGTGATCGTCCTCGTGATTGTCGCGGCTTATGCCCTCGTGCAACTGATGCTGCGGCTGCGCAACGCCCGGGCCGGCGCCCAGCTCGAACGCTCCATTGAAGAGCAGGGGAAACGTTCTGCGCAGGGGGCGCGGCCGGGGCGCGAGAGTGAGATTGCGGAATTGCACGAGCGCCTCCTGGCGGCGATTTCGGCCCTGCGA
>CAIMUX010000065.1 GCA_903844735.1 Candidatus Eiseniibacteriota bacterium | reverse complement strand
CGCGGACCGTGTCGATCAGCTCGTCGTTCTCGTCCACGCCCAGCACCCGGTGGGGGCTCAGGCTCTCCACGGTGAAGGGGCCGGCCACGCGGACCTTCCTCTTGTCGTCGTAGGGCTTGTCGTAGAGGAACTCGAACTCGGCCTTGGCGGCGATCGACTTGTCGATCTCCTGCTGGCGGGCGATGCGCGCCTGCCACCAGTCGGCGTGGAGCTTCTTCGCGACGTCCGGCCACTTGGCCTCGGCCTCGCGCGGGATCTCCCATTCTGGCCAGGTCTTCTTCACCGCGGCGTTCAGGGACCGTGTGAAGGAATCACCCGTGCCCGGGTCACCCAGATCATGGGGATGCTGCGCCTCACACATCGGATCCAAAGGCACATCCTGTCCATGCCCGACGCGACCCCCCGGTCGCTGGTCACGGAACGAGTCCTACGCTCCATCGTTCGGATGCCACCCGCCAAGCAGAGCGCACGCTTCCATGCGGTTATCGCGCAGATCGGATAGCCGAACGAGAACCAGGATCTCAGAAGCTCCGCTGCCTCCCTCCCTCCTGACCAGCCCTGCCTCGTCGCACTCAACCCTCTCTCTTCTTGCCTACCTTGGACATGCCGCTACAAGGATGCGGTGAAGCGAATCAGAGATTCGGCGCGTCAGAGCCCCGCGACCATTCCCCTCGCGACTCACCTGCGCCTGTCGGCCGCGGCAGCCTCGATGCCCAAAGGGAGCATTCCGCGACCAAAGACGTCGGGAACCTCCACGGACGCGGCCAGGTCAGGATCAGGGCGGTCGTCACGACCTGCATCCGACGCGACCGTCAGCCCTTCGTTCAGCGATGTGCAACGGCCACGGCCGGGTGTGCCGGATTCGCTGAGCCGAGGATGCCCCAGCTCGGCCCGCAACAAGCTCATTCGCTGTCAGTTACGCGGCGGTGTGTCGCCTCACCATGGGGCAGAGAGGGCGCCGAGGCGATCGCCCCTTCCGCTGGCATGACCTCGACAAACGAATCTCGAAGCGAAGGCGGCTTTGCTGCCGATAGTGAATTGTGCCTGGGTGGATGGCACAAGGGCGCAGCACCAGTTGATCACCTCCTGGCCGGGAACGGAGGTGGCAGCCACGACGCTCGTCGGTACGGTACCCAAGTCACGATGGACACATGATCCGGGCGGGGACAGCAATGCACCACAAGAACCTCTCTATCAGGAAGATCGTCAGCTACCTCAACAACGACGAGGCAGAGGGCGGCGGCTTCTGGTTGCCCAATATCCAACGCCCGTTCGTGTGGAGCGAGGACCAGATCGCGAGGCTCTTCGATTCGGTCATGCGCGAGTACCCGATCAGCACGCTGCTGGCCTGGAAGACGAAGGAACCGGTCAAGCACCGTAAGTTCATCGACAACTTTCTGCCTGACCTCAAGCTAACCACATTCTACGTGCCCGACAACACGCGCCCGAAAATGATGGTGCTCGATGGTCAGCAACGTCTTCAGAGTCTGTTCATCGGCCTGCGAGGCAGCTACTTCGGGCGTGAGCTCTACTTCGACGTTCTGAGCGGCGTGAAGGCAGCGCCCGAGGACATCCGGTATCGGTTCGCCTTCAAGGAGGAGGCTTCGGCCATCTGGCCGTGGGTGAGGTTCAAGGACATCGTTCTACGGAACAACAAACTGCCTGGCGAGATCGCCGAAGACCTGATGACTCATGCACCCACACCACTGTCAGACGATGACCGACGATCTGTGGCGCGCAACGTCGAACGCGGACGGCAAGTGTTCGTCAACGACGACAACATCACCTACCAGGAACTAGATGGCATCGACAATCCAGAGGCCTATCGCGTCGATGACATCGTCGAAGTCTTCATCCGCGCCAACTCAGGCGGTACGAAGCTGGGCAAGTCCGACCTGTTGTTCTCACTGCTCACCTCGAGCTGGGATGCGGCGGACGGGGAGATGGAGAGCTTACTTGAAGATCTGAATCAGGGCAACTTCGCCTTTGACCGAGACTGGGTGCTGAAGTCTTGCCTCACAGTCCTGGGCAAGGGTGCGCGATATGAGGTGGACAAGTTCCGCGACGGCAAGACCAAGGAAGAGATCATCGCCAAGTGGCCAAAGCTTTCCGACGCCATCAAGGCCGTGCGTGACCTGCTCGTTGCCAAGACCTACATCCGCTCCGACAAGGCGATGCCTTCATACCTGGCTCTGATCCCGCTCGTCTACTATCGGTACCATTACCCTGCACAGTTCGCAGCCAACAACGACATGGTGAAATACCTGCTACGGGTGCTGGCAACCGGCGTCTTCGGCGGCAGCCCTGACAACCTGATCGATAAGATCGTTCGCAATATCCAGGAAACCGGCGATTTCGTTCTGTCGGAGGTGTTCGGCGTGATTCGCGCCGACGGACGCAGCATGGAGATCACGCCCGATGTGATCCTCGATCAGCACTACGGCTCGCGGTCGATCCATCTCTTCTTCAACCTTTGGTATCGAGACTTCGACTACGCGCCGGCGCTCGACGCCAATGGACCGCAGGTGGATCATATCTTTCCCCAGAGCCTGCTGAAGACAGTCAAGGATATTAACCCCGAGAGCGGCAAGCGGAACGTCCTGCACTACCGGGCTGAGCAACGCGATCAGATCGCGAACTGCATGCTGCTAACCGGCGAAGAGAATGGGTTCAGCGGCAAGTGCGACAAGCCACCATCAGAATGGTTTGCACGGTCGCGTTTTCGATCTCTGCCACCGGGGACGCAAGCGGAATACCTCCGGCTGCACCTGATCCCCACCGACCCGTCGCTCTGGGCCTTGGACCGCTACGACGACTTCATCGAGGCCCGGAAGGCACTCATCGTGGACAAGTTCAACTACATGCTGCAAACCATGAAGGAGGACGCGGCCGCGGCCTGAAGCGATTACCCTCTCTAACGTGGCTGCCCCAATCACGCCCGCATATCATCCAGAAACTCCGACGCCGGATCCACGCTCGTGACGAGCAGATGATCTCTTGCCCGGGTGCAGGCAACGTAGAGCAGGTGGCGTTCGGTATCATAGACCTCTTGCAGGTCAGACTCCTCCCCCACGGTCTCAATCCGCTCCTGCAAGGGAATGATCTCGTCGTCGCAGGCCATCACGACCACGGCCCGGAACTCCAGACCTTTGGCAAGGTGCATGGTGCTGATGGATGCCTGGCCAGTACTTGTCTCCACGCGTTCATCGAGAATCCGATACGCCACACCTGCCCGCGTGACCGCAGCTCGCGCCCGGTCGAGTTGGGCCGAGGATCGGACGAACACGCCGAACTCATGCGGCAGCACCCCGGACTTGGCCCGCTCGCCCATCCAGTCGCCGACCGCGTCGATCTCCTCCGCTTCGCTGGCAAACGAGCGAATCGTCGGCGCGGGGCCGTTGAAGACGGAGACCGTGTCGCTGCGGTCTTCGCTGTTGCCATCGGCATCGATCACCACCGGCCCAAGCAGACGGTCCGCCTTGGTGCGAATCTGGTGGGACGTGCGGTAGTTGACTCGCAGAGTGCGGGACCGTCCTCGGACGTCCACGCCGAGGGACTTCCAGGAGAACGGCTGCTGGAAGATCCGTTGGCCCAGGTCACCGGCGAAGAAGAGTCCGTTGGGCCGGTCGCCAGCCAGGGCGGCAAAGAAACGAAGATGGGCGACGCTGATGTCTTGGGCCTCGTCCACGATGGCAAAGTCGAAGACCACGTTCCTGCCCGCGGAGATCGCGACGGCCAAAGAGCCGAAGAGCTGCGCGTGCGTGATCAGCTTCCGCGCCTTCAGCCCATCCCGAATTCTCTCAAAGATGGACCACAAGACCGTCCGCTGCGCCTCGGGGAGCCGCGTCTTTCGGCCCAGACGCGCAACGTCGCGATACGCCTCCCAGCTTTCGAGTTGCCAAGCGTCGACCACCTGGTCCCACTCCGTGGAAAGAAAACGCAGGCCGAACTTGTGGCCACCCACCGCTCTCGCCGCTTCCTGTAGCAGCTCACGAATGACCTCGTGGCTCGCGACCTCTCCCGGGCCGACTTGCGCCCGGTAGAGCCGAAGGCCAATGGCGCTCAGGGAGTGGACATCGATTCGCTCCGCGAGGCGGGGTTCGTTGCCCAGGAGTCGCCGAAGCTTGGTCTGGAGGGCGCTCGCGAGGGTGTCGGAAAACGTCGTCAGCAGGACGCGGGCCTCGGGATGCGTGCGCGCAAGGTGGGCGGCCCGGTGCAGGGCGACGATCGTCTTGCCGGTGCCGGCCGATCCCGACACCCGCGCCGGGCCGGCGTAGTCGCGCTCCACCCACTGTCGCTGCTCGGGGTGGAGGAAGACGGTCCACTTTTCCCAGGGGAACTCCAGGGCCCGCTGCAGCTCCTCCAGGTTCGTCATCACCCGGAAGCGGCGTTGGGCATCCGGATGAGCGAAGGGGTCGGTGGGTGTCGGGACTGACTGCGGCACACGGGGCTTCCCTCCCGTTGCCAACTCCAGCAGCGCTTCGGCGGCCTCTGCGGGCAGGTGGTCGGTCAACGCCAGGAGCGTGTCCGCGGTCGCCAGCTTCACGTCCTGGATCCAGTCGGCGGGCACTCCGTAGCCGAGCAGCTCGCCGTCAGGAGTCTCGGCGAACAGGGGCGTTGCGTCAGCGACATGCGCCGTCGCCCCGGCACCATCTGTCTGCACGATCACCGGGATCACGACCTCCTTGACCGTCTCCCGGATCTCCACCATTTGGGCGGCCCCGGTCTTCGGATGGGTCTCAAGTCGGCGGCGGGCGGCCCAGTCATAGGCGTCGTCGTGGTGGCCAACGAAACAGAGCAGGAGACTGGTTGCGCTGCGGTGCACGATCAGCCGGACGTCGCTCCCGACCCGCACCGACCAGAAGCTCTTGTCCCTGGCCCGGTCCAGCTTGTGGAAGCTCATGCCCGGGTTGGCGGGATTGATCTGCAGGTCGAACGCCGTCGTCTTGACGGCCTTCTGCTCGTCGCCGGTCAGGCGGGCCAGGCTGTCGGTAAACGTGTCGGCGATGCGGAATTCCATGGCGTTGTACCTCGGCGAGAAGCGTTTCGGTCCGATGACCTGCCTACGGCTCCCTTCGGATTACCGAACCCTCCAGCCAGATTCTGCCCCGGCAGGGGTCAAGCGTCCGCTCCACATCCGGAATTAGCCCCAGGGTCCGGACGAGGGCGAACACCCGTACCGTCGCCAAAGGAAACGCATCCTTGACAAGGGACGCGGCGGCCAGAAGCGTGGCGCCCTTCGTCAAGAAGTCATCCACGACCGTGACCACCGCGGGGGACAGCAGAATTCCTTCAACCTCCATCGACTCCAGATGTTCCTGGGCGCCGACGCGCTCACCTGGCGCAGCGAAAGCGGACTTCGCCACCCTCTTCGCCCGCGACAAGCACGGCAGAATGTCTTTCCCGAGGCCGCATTTCAGGAGTTCCTCGCAGATCCTATGACCCGGCCAGAGAGCATCCTTCCCCACCAGTGGGGCGCTTCGCGGGGCTGGAACCAGCGTCACCTGCGGCCCGAGAAACGCTTCCAGGCCCACCGCAGAGAGCTCGACCTTGAGCCGGTCCGCGGCCGTCCTCAGAAAGCCGGGTTTGTCATGCTTGATGTGGTCGCGGATCTGGCGGGATCGCTGGGACATCTCGGACTGCCCGCGAGGGGAGTAGACGAGGAAAGCTCCGAACTCGACTTCAGAGAGCAAACGGGGAGGCTTGTTCACCGGTCCTCTCGGGCAGGAACTCGAGCACGAGGTCCAGCGAAGTGAGCGAGACCACCTGGGCGCCATAGCGCTCCATCTCACGCGGCCAGGCGAGGCTCGAGTCTTGGACGACCGCTTCGAGGAGAAAGAGGGGGCGCCCCAGCCGAAGCGCTTCCCAGCCTTGATGAAGCGAACCGCTCTTGTCCCCGGCCTCGATGATCACGGTCGCATCGGAAATCAGGGCCATGGTCCGGTTTCGCATCGGGAAGTTTCCGCGCTGGGATGGAGCACCGGCTGGAAACTGCGACAGACAGAGATGCTCCCGCATGATGAGAGCTTGAAGATCACGGTTCTTCGCCGGGTAGAACTCATCCAGAGGGGTCCCAAGAATCGCCACGGTCCGGCCTTCGGCGCCGATGGCCGCCACGTGGGCCGAGGTGTCGATCCCTTCAGCCAATCCGCTCACGATGACCACGCCTTGCGAGGCGAGTTTCTCGGACAAGGCCCCCGCATCATCGAGACCTCTCCTCGACGCACTTCTTGAGCCCACAATCGAGACCCGCGCGCCGAAGTCGAGAATCTCCCGGTGACCGGCCACATAGAGCCTGGCCGGCGCATTCTTCTTCTCGACCTCGTTGAGGGGCCCAAGCAGCTCCTCTGGTGCGAATTCTCCTACCACCGCTCGTCCTCCGCTTGCTAGATCCATCTTGCCCCAGTCGCGCCAGAATGGGAAGAGCCGTCCGTTCGGGGGGGGGCAGAGTCCCCGGCCGCTCCGCCGCACCCGCACCGACCAGGAGTTGCCGTCCTTCTCCCGGTCGAGCTAGCGGAAGCTCGCTCGCTACACCCGAAAGATCTTCATCACCTCATCCCCCAAATGATTGATCACCTTCACCGCAATCCGCCCATTCCCCGGCTTCGCAAACGCCCGCGACGTGTCGCTGTGCAGACTCTCCCAAGCCTCCAGATCGATCTCCGCCTTCAGCGTGGTCTTGAGCGCGCTGTACGGATCATTCGCCCCCAGGAAGTACGCCTGCCGCACAAAGAAACTCTCCTCGTTGTAGTCGGTGTCGATGAACCAACACGCGATCCCCTCGGCCCCGTCGCTGACAACCTCCCCGGTCTGCGGCTTGAACACGTCCACCCCGTTCAGCTTCACCCGCAGCTTGCCGTCCTTCTCGGTCAGCAGCGTGATGTCCGGCTCCCCGAAGATGACAAAGAGGTTCCCCTTGCCGGTGTTCTTGAGGTCCTCCGCCATGTGCAGGTCCGCGTTCATGCGCGCCTTCAGCACCGGAATGCGGCCGAGCTTGGTGAACTCCGTGGTGTGCGCCTCATAGTTGAAGGCGCACGCGATCAGCACATCGAACCCGGAATCGCCCGCCTCGCGCGCCGCCGCCACTAAGTCGGCGCGCTGGACGGTGCCGAACTCGGGGCCGATGAAGATGGCGGCGCGCTTCTCGGCCTCGCCTTCCAGGTAGCGGCCTTCGGCGCAGACTAAATCGCCGGGCCAGGGCGTGAGGGCGGTGAAGGCGATCCGGTCCTCCTTGTGTGCCTGCTGCACGCCGGCGACCTTGAGGTTGTCGAGTATCATTTGGGGGAACGACTGCTTGGCCCCGTATTCCCCGCGGCCGTCGCGGACCGTGTCGATCAGCTCGTCGTTCTCGTCCACGCCGAGCACCCGGTGGGGGCTTAAGCTCTCCACGGTGAAGGGGCCGGCCACGCGGACCTTCCGCTTGTCGTCGTACGGCTTGTCGTAGAGGAACTCGAACTCGGCCTTGGCGTTGATTGAATTGTCGATCTCCTGCTGGCGGGCGATGCGCGCCTGCCACCAGTCGGCGTGGAGCTTCTTCGCGGCGTCCGGCCACTTGGCGTCGGGTTCGCGTGGGATCTCCCACTCCGGCCAGGCCTTCTTGAGCGCGGCGTTCAGGGACTCTCGCAACGGCTCCAGCTTCGCCTGCCACTGGTCCCAGATGACGTCGATCTCCGCGTTGTTGGCGATCGACTTGAGCGTGACGTGCGGGACGCGCTCATAGACGAAGCCGTGGCGGATGTTGCCGTGTGTCGGCTGCGAGCTCGGGGCGGTGCGAGTGACTTCGGCTTCCTTGAGCTGGCCGTCCTTGGAGTCGGCCAGGAGGTAGTAGGGATAGCGGGCGCCCATGATGCGGGCGCGGGCGAGGGCCAGGGCGACGCGGGACGTATCGATGGTGATCCAGCGGCGGCCCCATTGTTCGGCGACGGTGGCGGTGGTGCCGGAGCCGCAGGTGGGGTCTAGGACGAGGTCGCCGGGGTCGGTGGCCATGAGAAGGCAGCGTTCCACCGTTTTCGTTCCCGTTTGCACGACGTAGATCTTGTCGTCCGTAAAGTTGCCCGTTCCAGTATCGGTCCATATGTTTGCACAAGGCAGGGCGGCGAAGTCCGCGTGGAAACGCCGATACCGAAAGCTGTTCTCCGCAACGTGAATGCGCTCGGCGCGGACTAGCCGGTTCAAACCCGATGGGTAGTTCGGCTTCCAATGCGAGCCTTTCGCAAAAGGATCGTGCGAGAGGCCTCGGTATTCGAACGGCTGGGGTTCAGATGCTCGGCCCTGCGAGATGATATTGTCTGGATTGTAAGGCAGCGCACCTTCCGGAATCTTCGCCCGGCCGTCCTTCTCCGCCGCGCTCACTCCCCGGTATGATCCGTCTGGACTTAGGACCCAGGTTGCATTGCCCTTACCGAGTTCATATGGCTTGTCTCTATAGAGCGGTCGCACCTTGAGAACGTCGCGGCGTTTGGCATACCATAGAAGATAGTCAGAGACGTTCGAGATGGCGTCTGCGGAGAAGCCGTAGGTCTTCTGAACCACGACTTCGCTGACCACGTTGTCTTCCCCAAACACCTCATCCATCACCGCCCGAACCCGATGCACATTCTCATCCCCGATCTGCACAAAGATCGACCCCGACTCCGTGAGCAGATCCCGCGCCACCGTCAACCGATCCCGCAGATACGTCAGATAGCTGTGAATCCCATCCCTCCACGTATCCCGAAACGCCTTGACCTGCTCCGGCTCTCGCGTGATGTGGTCGGCCTTCCCGTCCTTCACGTCCCGGCTGGTCGTCGACCACTGGAAGTTGCTGTTGAACTTGATCCCATACGGCGGGTCGAAGTAGATGCACTGCACCTTCCCCCGCAACCCCTCCCGCTCGGCCAGGCTCGCCATGACCTGCAGCGAGTCGCCGAGGATCATCCGGTTCGACCAGTTCTGGTCGTGCTGGTAGAAGTCGGTCTTGTCCGCGCCCTTGGGCATGCCGTTGAAGTCGGCGAAGAGGTCGATCTGGTGGCCCTCTTCCTGCGCCCGGCTCTCCGAAGATCGCCGCAGCAGGTCATCGATGAGCACCTTGGGGTGCACCTTCTCCTGGATGTAGAGCGGGGGGACGTGGACGACGAGCTCGCTCCAGTCCTGCTCGTCCTTTCCGCGCCAGACGAGCTGGGGGTCGAGATCGACGTTGCGCGGGTAGCGCATTTCCAGCGACGTCTGCTCTTCGGTCTTGAGGACGGACTGGAACTCCGCGGTCGGGATGTTCTTGCGCTTGTCGGCGTCGTGCTTGAGGGACTCGACGGACTTGGGCTTAGACTTCTTGATCATCGAGGTTACTCCGTGGGCATGACGTCGCGAACGGCGGCGGCGAGCTGTTCCGCCGTCGGGAGGCGACCCTTGAATTTGGCGGGAAGCCTTGGCTGGAGTTGGTATTCGGCTACGCCGATGGGGTTCAGCTTGGTCTTCAATGCGAACTCCACTTTCTACCGAGGGTCAGGCGATACTGGCGGCCGACGAAACAGAAGCCGTAGCCGAGCTCGAGGATGAATCTCTGCATTCGCTCAACCAGCCGATCTTCGAGCTCTCGCTCCTTCACCTCGCGATGAATGCCGAGAAACTCCAGGTTGTATCGGCTCTTCATTGCCTCATCCACCTGCTCGCCAAGGTACTCCGGCAGGGCGATGTGAAAGTTGTGAGTCTTCTTTTCCAGAACGGCGCGCTCGTAAGCGCCGGCCTTGATCTGGTTCAGGAGAACGTTGCGACTCCACCCGAATTGGGCCGTGGCCTGGATGTAGTAGAGGCATGCGGCGGGGTCGGAGAACTTGTCAAGGACGAGAAGGTTCTGGCCCCACGGGATCTCGGTGACCAGGTCCCGAAGCAACTCGGTCACGCTTCCTTCAGTCCGGAATTTGGCAACAGCCTGACGCCACATTGGCGAGGTGGCTTCCTTCTCTGCGAATTTGGCAACAGGCTGTTGCCAAATTGACTCGTCCGCGTAGAAGAGATAGAAGCTCTTCATATACCTAAGGTTACGGGGGGAGTAACCCGACGTACGGGGAAACATCTGCTGCAGGTCGGAAGACAGCCGGTCGATCACCGACTCACCCCACCCCTGGGCCTGCTGCGTCTCGACGATCCTCCGCCCCAGGTCCCAGTAGAGCAGGATCATCTCCCGATTGATGGCACGGGCGGCAGTGATCCGCGCGCCGAGGATCCGCTCTTTCAACTCGGCGAGGAACGCGGGGTACTCAGGGCTTGGGAGTCGGGTCTTCATGACGAAATGTCCTCACCTGCGATCTTGCGGAGGCAGTTCACTTCGACCACCGCCTGTCCTCGTGTCCCTATTGTCCCCATTATGTCCCCATTCTCGCCGTCCCTGCCGACAGTCCTCGCTCGACGCAGAAGCTGCCCTGGTTGAGCTTCACAGGAAGACCTCGAATGCGGATGCGGGATCCTGAAATGACCACGACGGCGCCGCTTTCGAGAGAGCTCTGTCGGGCGCCGACTGGAGCCCGCGGTCGCGTACGTGGATGGCGTCGTGGCCGGCTGTCGCGAGACGCAAGGCAACGATCGGGGAAAGCGCATTGTCGACCAGAAACCTCATGTCCCGGTCCGTGGCAGTTCACGTTCCCTCACCGCTTCCGCCGCGTACCGTAGCGCCTCTCGGATGTCCTCGGGTTCCAGGTCTGGAAGCGCGGCCAGGATCTCGGCGACAGCCATGCCATCAGCAACCATGCCCACGACCGTGGCCACAGGTATCCGAAATCCGCGGATGCACGGGACCCCACCCATCTGGAAGGGATCGACGGTGATGCGCGTGAATTCCATGGTTTCCTCTCTTCCGTCGAGCGGTTTGGTGACCGAATCTACTCTAACGCAAACCCCAGCGGTTCTGCAGCCTGTCGCTCGGGGGCACAGCAGTGAGATCAACCCTTCCCCGAAATCGCGCAGTCAATCGTCCGGTCGAACTGGCCCTCGATCTTGCCCTTGAAATCAGCCAGCATCATGTAGACGTCCGTGAACTCCGCGAACGCCCACCGGCCATACGTGCCGAGATGGTTCACGCCGGGCACCCAGTAGGTGTCCATCGTGGACTTCTTTTCCTTCGCGTCCTCGCGCCGGTACCCCTTGATCTCGACGACGAGGTGCAGCGGATCGTCGAGGCCGTGGCCGTCATCCACCAAGACGATGAAGTCGGGCAGGTACGTGCGCGTCTCGGAGCCGTAGCGATACGGCACTTCGAGCCCTAAGTTGTGGTTCTTAACGTAAGCCAGAACCTTGGGGTGCGACTCCACCACGCGACAGAACTCCCCTTCCCAGTCGCTGTCGAGCACGACCCAGTTGATGTGGCAGATCTTGGAATGCGTCTCCCAGCGGTCCTTCCTGGACGTGCTGAACCGCACGTAGCTGGTCGAGCCGGTCGGATTGTAGGGATCGAGCAGCGCCTTGATCGGCCGCTCGCCGAGGAAGCGCCGCGTGATGGCCGCGGTGATGCGGTTGCAGGCGATGTCGGCCAGCTCCTGGTACATGAGCAGGGCCGGATAGGTGTCACCCTTGCAGACCAGACAGGTGTCGAGCCACTGCTTGGTGATCCGCTTGAGCTGACCGAAGAGATGCAGCTTCGGTTCCTCGCCGGGGTCGCGCCACTTCGTGTACAGAAGCCGGTGTGTGAGGTTGAATACGAGCGTGGACGGCCGCATGTCTCGCAGGTGATCGAGGCTCATATCCACACCCTCGCCGATGATCCCCGAGTTGTGGGTGATCGACGGGCCGACGAGGTCGGGCGTGAGCTCCAGGATCGAGTCATCGTTGAAGTCGGCCGTCAGCCGCTCCTCCGGCAACTCCACCCGATACCCCTCGACGCGCGGAAACCGGATTTCGAGGGCGTCGCGCTCGGGGCGCATCGCCGCAACCTGCACCGTCTCGCGTGGCGGCTGCGGCGGGGCGATGACCGGCTTGGCCGTAAAGTCAAACGGAATGCCGAAGACGTCGGCGTACTCCACGTTGAACAACTCTTCGTCGTTCAGATCGTACGACTGTCGGCGCAACGCGCGACCGATGACCTGCTCGCACAGAAGCTGCGTGCCGAAGGCGCGGATGCCGAGAACGTGCGTGACGGTGTTGGCGTCCCAGCCCTCGGTCAACATCGAGACCGAGACGACGCAGTGGATGGCGCCGCCGAGCTGGCCGGGCTTGCCGACGGTGTTCATGACCTCCCGGAGCAGTTCCTGATCGGTGATGTTCTCCCCGGACCGAGCGTCACCCGTGCGTTCGACCCTCTCCCGGCGAAAGCGCTCGATCTCGTCGGCCGCCATGTTGCGGAAGTTGTCGTCCAGCGGCTCGCCGGCCTCAAGCTGCTCGCTGTCGATGAGCAGCGTGTTCGGCCGCGGCAGCGGGTTGCCGGTGGTTTCATCGAAGTTGCGGAACAGGGCGAGGCGACCGTTCTCCAGCGTGGTGGTGCCGTCGTCGTTCTTGCGCTGGAACCCCGAAACGTAGTCGTAGACGAGCTTCGAGATCGCGGTGTTCTGGCAGACGATGATGAAGCAGGGCGGGACCTTGATGCCGCCGTCTTCCCAGAGCTTGTGGGTCTTTTCGTAGTGGCCGTAGAGCGCCTGAAGAGCCGTCTGCAGCCGCGTGGGGAGTTTGAGCGGGTCAAGCTCTTCGCCTTTGCCACGCCCCTTCTTGGGCATGTCACGCCGGATGTTCTCCCAGAGGTTACGAAACATCGGCATCTCGTCGCCGGGGATGTTCTCCGCCACCGGGACGCGCGGCAGCTTGACGATGCCGCACTCGATCGCATCCATGAGCGAGAAATCGCTCGCCGTCCAAGGGAACAGCGTGCCCTCGGCGTAACCGGATCCGCTCAGGAAGAACGGGGTCGCGGACAGGTCAAGCACACGGCTCAGGCCCAACTTGCGGTTGACGGCCTCAAGGCCGGAGATCCACAGGCGTGCCGCCTCGTTGTTCTTCTCGGCTTCCCGCCTCTCGTCGCCCTTCAGATCCTCCTCGTCCGCGTCTTTGGGCTTCTCCCGGTAGCAGTGGTGCGCTTCGTCGTTGATGACGAGGATGTTCTTCATGCCCATGAGGTCCGGCATGACCCGCTGAATCATCTGCCCTTCGGTTTCCAGCGTGTTCAGTTCGTCGCCGGTTCGCCCGCGCAGTAACGCACGGCCACCGGCGGAAAGGTCGATCCGCTCGCGCCGCTTGAAGGCGTGGTAGTTGGTGATGACGATCTTGGCGCGGCGTACATCGTCCTGCATGTCGCCCGGGATGAGCTCGCGACTGGCGTAGTAGGCGTCGGGATCGTTCGGTTGCAGGACCCGCAGCCGGTCCTTGATCGTCAAGCCGGGGGCGCAAACTAAGAACCCGCGCGTGAACTGTTTGCTGGCCGGGCGTCGCACCGCGTTGATGGTCTGCCAGGCGATGAGCATCGCCATGACGGTGGTCTTGCCAGCGCCGGTCGCGAGCTTCAGCGCCAGCCGCAGCAGTTCGGGGTTCGCGTCCCGGCTGGCCGAGGCCAGGTTCTCCAGCAGCCCCTTGCCAAATTGGGACTGTGGTGCGACCTCAGTCAGCCAGATCGCCGTCTCCACAGCCTCAACCTGGCAGAAGAACGGGCGGATGCCGCTGAACGGGTGGTGCCGCCAATGTTGCAGCAGGCGTGCCGTCTCTGGCGTGACCTGCCATTGGCTCGGGTGGGGTAAGGCCCGCCATTGGTCCACGCGGTTGCGCACCTCGTTGATCAGCAAGGTCGCGTTGTACTGCTGTTCCTTCGTGGAGAGTCCCTTGCCTTCATCGAAGACCAAGACCTCCTGCGTCGGGTCGCTCTTTCGCTTCTTCGGCTTCGGGATCGGGGTGATGAACTCCGCACGGCGACGGTTCTCGATAATCCGTTGTGTGGGTTGCCCTTGCGAGTCCAGCTCCCAGTGCCGGGTGGGGGCCGCGTACGGCGAGTTCAGGATCGGGTGGTCGAAGAACGGGTCAGACTCTGTTGGTCGCAGATTCACATTCCCTCCGCCTCGGTGCCGACGCGGGTGAGGTGTGGGTGTCCGTCCGCCGGGCGGCCCGGCGACGGGCGCGCTCCGGCGGCAACCGCCGTGACGCCGGCCCGCCTGTTGATCCACCGTCCGATCACGCAACCTCCCTGACGCTGCTAACGGCCGGAACAGCCGCAGGGGCAGCCTACTGCCCCGCCGCCGCGCCCGCAACGGATTGCCCGGATGGTACACGCAGGGGTACGCCATCCGTAGTCGGGGGGTGTGCTGAGATTCAGTCCTTCTTTGCCCCGATGGATGGCATCGGCGCCGGGAGGACGGACGCCACGGCGGCGCTCCACGGCGCGCCCCACGGCCGTGCTCGCCTCGGTCATGCCCTCGATCGCGCCCTGGGACCGCGACAGCATCGCAGGATCACGCCACTCGGGGTCCTTCCCTCTCGTCGTTCCGTTCCGGGGTGCGGGCCGACACGGCCATTGCCGCACCGGAGGGCGGGGGCTACTCTGCCTGCTCGCGCCGGACACGTGGACGCACCAACGGGTGCGGTCGATCCCGATTTCATTCGGGCAGGAGGCGAGACGCGGCCGCCCACACGCATCCGCCGCGCGTGAGGTCCCCATGAGGGCAGTCCCAGTCCGAGGGATCGGTTCTACTGTGATACTGAAGGAGGGAACGGGATGAGCATGAAAGGCGGGTTCCCAGCCGCGGTGGCCCAACTGCGAGGGATCTCTCAGAGCCCCGACGCCGACCTGCACCAGATGATCGAGGCGCGAGACCAGGTTCTGCCGAGATATCAGGCTCTCTTTGCGTTCGAGGGCATACCCAGCATCACGGAGGAGGACTTCCGGCAGTTTCTCCAGTACAACAACAACCGTCACTGGAAGTCGCTGCAGCGGATGGGGCCCGCAATCTGTGCCGACATGGACCGGTTGCGGAATGCGCTCAGGATACTTCTGGATCAGAGCCGGCCCATCGAGGACCGACTCACCGAACTCGTACCCCCGAAGGGTCCCGCCTATGTCCCGCGCCTCAGCAAGGCGGTTCTCACGCCGATCCTTCTGATCACGCATCCGGATCAGTATGGGGTCTGGAACCAGGTCTCGGAGGCGGCTCTCAAGGTGCTTCGGATCTGGCCCGACCGCGAGTTCGACTCGACGGCGCCTTTCGGCGCTCGCTACAAACAGATCAATGAGGTCCTCAAGGATTTGGCGTCCGCTCTCGGCATCGACCTATGGACACTGGACGGCTTGTTCTGGCGTGTCGGCGAGCCGATTGATGTCATCGATGATGAGGGGATTACTACGCCGCCGTCAGCGCCTCCAGAGCCCGCAACGGTTCGATTCGGTCTGGAGAAATACCTACAGGAGTTCCTACGGGACAATTGGAGCAGAACAGAGCTTGGGGAATCCTGGAAGCTCCATGAAGAGGACGGCGATCCCGAGGCGGGCTACGAGTACCCCTGCGACATCGGCCGGATCGATCTCCTGGCGAGACACACCACCGAGCCTCGTTGGCTCGTGATCGAGTTAAAGCGAAATCAGACGAGCGACCAGACGGTTGGACAGGTCATGCGCTACATGGGCTGGGTCCGCAAGCACCTGGCGCGCCCGGAAGATCGCGTCGAGGGACTCATCATCGCGCACGAGGCAGACGCTTCCATCGGCTACGCCCTCGATGTCTCCAAGGACATTCGACTCCGCCTGTATGAAGTGAATTTCCGGCTCAAGGAGCCGAAGTCGTGACGTCGCCGTCGAGGGGGTCCGCCAGACAGGCCGACCAGCGTCTCGGAGCCTATCCAGCTGGCGAGGACTCGATGGGCGCGGCGTGTCGTGAGGAGCAGCCACACGGTTGAGCCGACGTTCAGCGATGGCGCGACTGCGCGGCGAGGCATTCGTGGGCCGGTGACGGGTTGGTGCGTCAACAGCAAAGAAAGTAGGCTTCGTATGCATGACATGTCGATCGCCGGCAGTGAGAAGGCCCGCGCCACACTGAAGCCGAAGACTGTGACACTCGATCCGTCAGCAACGGACCACGTACCGCTTCTCAACGGTCCACCCGAGACGGTCACGATGCGATCCGGGTCGGTGGTTCTGCATCCCGGGCAATCCGTAGGCAAGCACAGCACAGGAGAGCGCGAAGAAGCGATCGTCGTTCTTGCGGGGACCGGTGAGCTGCGGGCGTCGAACGAGAGGACCCTCAGCCTGGACCGGCATACCCTCGCCTACTGCCCTCCTGCGACCGAGCATGACGTTGTCAACACAGGTACCGAGCCTCTCCGATACATCTACATCGTGGCGAGTGCTCGCCCAATCGGCTAGCCGCGAAGTGCTCCCTCGGGTCGGTCGGCACAGGAACTCGGTTATGTACCGATTCCTGTTGGCCGATCGCCTACAACGGCGCGACCACCAAGGGAATGCACGGCACCATCGACGACCTGTTCGATCCGCCGCGACGAGGGCACAGTTTTCGCTGGTTGTTCTGTGATGTCGAGATCCCAACACCCTGCCCCTCCGACGGGCCCGGCGGACTCTCCGCAGGCCGCCGAACGAACGCCGCACCGGCGGGCGGTCCGCTCCCGCTACCGACCTCCGTTCCCCGGACCGATCCTCCGCCTCCCGGCCGGACGTTTCCGGCCTCGCCATTGCCCGAACATCGAGTGCCGGTTCTACGAGCCCCACCCGGATTGGCGGTATGGCCGGTGGGGGCTCTACCGCGCTCCCTCCTGCCGCCGGCCGATCCCCCGCTTCCGGTGTCGGCACTGCCGCCGCACGTTCACCGCTCGCACCTTCGCCGCCACCTACTGGCTGCATCGCTTCGACCTCTTCGCCCTGATTGCCAAGGCCGCCGTCGCCGGTTCCGGCGTCCGCCAGATCGCCCGCGACCTGGATGTCGCCCATGCCACCGTGGCGCGCCACCTCACCCGCGCCGGCCGACAGAGCCTGGTGTTCCACCGCCAGATGATCGCGAAGACACCGCGGTCGGAACCGGTGGTCATCGACGGCTTCGAGACGTTCGAGTACTCTCAGTTCTTCCCCTGTCACTACAACTTGGCCGTCGGCCACGAGAGCTGGTTCCTCTATCACTACACCGACAGTCCGCTCCGCCGCAAAGGGACGATGACTCCGGCCCAGACGAAGCGCCGAGCCGAGCTGGAAGCGAGCCTGGGCCGTCCGGACCCGAAAGCCGTCGAGAACGGGATCCTCGAGCTGCTGCAAGTCGTGTTGGAGACAACGCCAGGGGAAGCGAGGTCCGGCGACGAAGAGGAAGCCGTCGACCCGCCGCCGCCCATCTACACGGTGTACAGCGACGTATCCACTCGGCCAACCCATGTAGCCCCCGACCGCGTTGACTGAGACGATCCCGACCTCGAGAGGAGGTGCGGGATGAAGACTGGATCGGTGCGAGGG
>CAIMUX010000064.1 GCA_903844735.1 Candidatus Eiseniibacteriota bacterium | reverse complement strand
GTCATGTCCGACGTTCAGGACGAAACCCGGCCGCGAGCGACCGGTTCCGGGGCATCACACCGCCCCCAAGCGCCTCGAAAGGCCCGCTCGCGGAGCCGACGAGGCACATCACGATGGCACCTCGCTTATTCGAGGACTAACCAGGGCCGTCGCAGACCACCGGGCCAAGGAGAAGCGCAATGCAAGATGCCGACACCGCCGCGGGACCGCCTCACCGGACGGAGCCACGGGGAGGCTTCACGCTTCTCGAGGTGATGGTGGTGGTGGTCATTTTCGGCATACTCCTCGTCGTGGCCATGCCGGACATGGGACGCCGCAATGAATGGAACCGGCTGGAGGGCGAGGCTCGCAACCTCTCCACACGCCTGCAGACCGCCCGGGTGCTGGCGGTCTCGCATCGGGTGCCGTACCGGGTCGTGCTCGATCCCACGGCGCTGAGCTACGCGATCGAGCGCCAGGACACCGACTCGACCTGGGTGCGCGAGCCCGATGTGGCGTACGCCGCCGAGGGGATCGAAGAGATGCAGGCGGTCATCGGCGGCGATGCCGACGCGGTGACGGTGGTCATGGAGCCGCGCGGGACCGTGCGTGAAGAGGATGCGCCGGCCGTGGTGCGATTCCTCGGCAGCCGCGGCGACACCGCCGTGGTCTCGGTGGTGCGCACCGGGCGGGTCACGGTGCGCATGGCGCGCGTGCAGTTGTAACGTAAGGCCCGGGCCACGGAGGTTTTCCCATGTTGTCGTCGCTTCGCCGCTCTCCCGGGTTCACTCTCGTCGAGGTGATGGTGGCTGTCGTCATCACCGGCGTCGTCTCGGTCTCGCTGGCCCAGATGCTGTCTGTCGGACAGCGCAGCTCTGACCGCAACTTGATCATGACCGAGATGCAGCAGAACATCCGGGTGGGGATCCAGTCGCTTTCGGATGACTTGCGTCATGTCAGCTACGGAAAGGACCCGACGCAGCCGTCGATCTTTTACGCGGGGCCCGACTCGGTGGAGTTTGTGGCCGATCTGCTGGATGACAATGCCGGGGCCGAGCGTGTGAGCTTCTTCCTCTCTTCGGATGGCGATCCGGACACCCCGAACCCGAACGACACGATCCTCATGAAGGTCGTACGCGATACCATGGGCGTGGTGCTCTACAGCGCCCCCCAGGCCTACGGCATCGCCCCCGGCGGCCTGGCTTTTCGCTGGTTCAACGGTGGCGGCGCGGAATTGGCCAACCCGGTGCCACAGCCGGAACTGGTGGGGGAGGTCATGGTCACGCTGACGGTGGCCGCCTCGCGCGAGATAGCGGGGGCCTACCCGCAGATGGTTCTCTCCAGCACCATCTACCCGCGAAACCTTCCCCTTTCCCCCGCGCGAAGCCGCCCGTCGAATCCAGGCTTCGTCTCGCTTACGTATCCCAACTGCGAGTCGGCAACGCTGACCTGGACCACTCCCACCACGAACACCGACGCCACCGCGCTCCCGCTCTCCGAGATCGGCTACTTCGGGCTCTACTTCGGGACCGACCCGAACGCTCTCAGCATGTACACCAAGCTCGCGCGCACCATCAACCAGTGGACCATCCCGGGGCTCGTCGATGGGGATGTCTACTACCTCGCCGTGACGTGCGTCAGCCGGTCCGGCGTGGAGAGCTATCGCTGCGGTGGGATGGCCGACATGACCTCCGCTCTGGTGCCGCAGATCCCGGCCGGCCTCCACTTCGTCACCGGCGCGGGGGCGAACCTGGCATGGAGCCCGGTCACTTTGTTCACGACCGGGGCAGCCATCGCCACCCCGGTATCGTATTGCATCTACCGCGATGTCGCCGCCGGCTTCACCGCGACGGACGCCAAACGGGTCGCCACGGTGATTTCCACGACCACGTGGACCGACCCGGCGACGTCCGACTGCAACACCTACTATTACCGGGTTCAGGCCAAGGCCTGTGGCAACGAGGGCACCGGCAGCAACGAGGTAAGCAAGAGCCTGCCGCCGCCGCCGGCGCCGCCGACCGGCCTCACGGCGCATGCGGGCACCAGCACGGGCTCGGCTGTCCTGGTGTGGCCCGCCTTCACGCAACGCACGGACGGCACCACCCTCCTGGCGGATGACATTCACGCCTACAAGATCTACGCGTCTACCTCTCCCAGCGCCGAGACCTTCCTCACCGAGGTAGACGCACCGGCCGACTCCGCGGTGCTCACGGGCCTCACCCCGTGCCAGACCTGGTACTTGAACATGCGCTGCGTGGACGAGTGCGACCACGACGGCGAGTATCTGACCTCGGCCGCCGTCCCGGTCACGCTCTGGGGCGATTGTGACGCCGCCGCCCCGGCCACGCCGTCGTACCTCACCGTCACCGCGTTGGACGACCGCGTGCGGCTGCAGTGGCCGGCCAACACCACCGACTGCGATCTGGCCGGGTACAAAATCTACTACGGCGCTACAGCAGGCGGTCCCTACAGCGGTACCTTCGCGGCCCAGGGATCGAGCCCGGTCACGGTCACGGCCGCTGAAGCCACCCTGGGCTCTGTGTGCGAGAAGGAGCTGACCGGCCTCGGCAACTGTCAAGTGCTCTACGCTACGGTCACAACGTTCGATCGCTGCACGCCCGAGCACGAATCGACAGCCTCAGCGGAGGGCAGCGGAACGACCACCTGCATCGCCTGCGGGGTGAGTGATGTCTGCTCTTCCTGGGCGACGGACCAGTCGAACTGCGCGGTCCATCTCGAGCTCTGGTCCAGCAGCACCTCGGGTGAAACGATCACCCGTATGACACCGACCTTCACCGGCGGCGCGCTCGTCCAGGAGGTCTGGTACGGGCGGCCCCTGGTGAAGATCTGGGCAAGCGACGGTTCGGCGGGTGGAGATGGCAACGTGGGCGCCCGGCCTTCCGGCTCGGTTCTGAATATCAACGACTCGGCCGTCCCCTATTCGGTCCTCCATGCGGACGGGCGACCGCTGAAGGTAGTATTCAATGCAGCGATGAACGGAGTGCCGCTCGAGCTGCGGTTCCAGGGGAGTTCGGGGTACTGCACGGCGACGGACACCCCGTCGGCGGCACTGCTTGTCGAGGGCTTCGAGGGAACCTACAGCGGTTGGACTTCGGTCGGCACGGCGCCCAGTCCCATGTGGTCAATCCCTATCGGCAGCGGGGAGCTGGCACAGAGCAGCACCAGTAGCAGCAACTACATGATAACCAAGGATGGGATCACCGGTCTGGGAAACCTCACCATGGAGGCCAAGGTCAAAGTGACCGGTGGCAGCACCACTACCGGCTCCGGCTACCGTTCGCTCTACCTGGTGTTTCGGGAGCAGGACGTCCTTAACTACTACCTGTTCGGAATCAGCACCCTCGACGACAGGGTGTATGTGTCAAGGATGAGGACCGGAACGTTCACGACCCTGGTGTCGATCCCCCTCCCGATGATCGACGGCCAATGGTACAGTCTGCGGGTGCAGGTCACGGGCGGTCCCGCGAATAACAATATCAAGGGCTGGATTGATTGCGTGCAGGTGGTGAACTACACGGATGTCTCTTCCACTTGGTCCACTGGGAAAGTCGGTGTCGCGACACGACGGGGCGCCGGGCGGTTCGACGATCTGAGGGTCTATGCCGGCTCCGTGCTGCCCTAACCGACGGCGTAAGGGTAGTGAGTACGGCCGCTTCGGAAGGCCGCTCCTGCCGGCGGCCATCCTGCTCGCTACTGCGTTTGTCGTGGAGGGCGCCGCGTCGGGCACCCAGGCGCGCACCGGGTCTCCGGCCGACACTCTGTCGGTCTTCTTCACCGCCGAGACCCAAGGCAACCTCGAACCGTGCGCTTGCCCGAAAAACCCGCAGGGGGGACTGGCGCGGCGCACCGGATTCCTGCGCAGCGCGGCAGCGACCGTGCGTGCCCGCGCCGGTACCGCTCTGGTGCTCGACGCGGGCGGGTTCTTCCCCGAGGGCGAGGTTCCACTGCGAAACGACCCCACCGTGGCCCGCCGATTCACAGCCCTGCTGCTGGACGCGCTGGCTCGATCCGGCGCGCAGGCCGTCGCCCTCGACCACGGCGAACGCGACTTCCTCGAACAAACCGCCCCGCGCGAAGCACGCCGCCTGCGGGAGGTGTTCCTGGAGGCCGACCCACCCGGCACACCCCACGTCCTAGACTGGGGAGCGCATCGCGTGGCGGTCGTCGCCCTCGAGGAAAGTCTCACCGATGACGCGGTCCGCGCCGCCGGTTCAGCCGCTCGCGCACACGGGGATTTCGTGATTGCCCTGGCCCGCGGCGATGGGTTCTCCGGACGCCGCCTCGCCCGCCTCTCCGGTGCCGACCTCGTCGTGCTCTCGCGGGGCGCCCGGCCGGAGGCGCCGCTTCTCGAAGGCGCGTCGATCCTCGTCGGCTGCGGGATTGAGGGCAAGGAAGTGGGTGAGGTTCGGATCGTTCTTGATCCGGGGACGGGCGGAACTCGGGGTGTCCCGCGCGTTACCGGCTTTCAACTGCACCCGATGGACGCTGCGGTTTTCGCTGATCCGGGGATCGCCCGCAGCGTGGAGGCCATCGTTCGCGACGCGGGGCCTCGGGCTTTTGTGCGCAATATGGAGTGACGGTGGCCCGGCGACCCACCCCACCCAGAAAGAATCCAGGCTACGGGAACAAACGCAGGCTGCTGGAGCGAGCGATGGCCCCGAAATCGGCGTCCCGCGTGATGAGGGGGACATCGTGATCAATGCAAACCTGCGCGATGAGCGAGTCGGCCAGGTGGGCCTTGCGCCCCTTCCGGATGAGCCGGGACCGAAGGAGCCCCGCCCTTTCCCAGAAACCTTCACCCAACGGGAGAAGTGGTAGATCGAGCAACAGCTTGGCCACCGAAGCCGGCAGCCTGGGGTCACTCAACATGTCCGCCAGGACAACCGGCGGGAGGACTCCCTGCTTCTGTTCGAGAGCGAGATCCAGGGCTTCGACATCCCGGCCCTGCTCCCCCGCAAGGAAAGAGACGAGTGAACTCGTGTCGAGGGCAATCATCCGCGATCTTCGCGGAGCGTTCTCCAGTCGACCGAGAACCGGACCTGGCCTCGTAACGCTCTGATTTTCTCGAAGGCACGCCCGGCGGCGACCAGTTCCAGTCCTTGCCGGATGGTGGGAGTGATCCCCCTGCCAATGGCTTCCTGGGCTTTCTTGAGGGGCCCGGCAGGAATCTGTACAGTGATCTTCTTCGATTTCAAGGACTGCATGGGTTCATGGGTACCAGTCATGATGCCGTACGACAATACTGTTTTCCTGGCCCGCGGCGATGGGTTCTCCGGGGGCCGCCTCGCCCGCCTCTCCGGTGCCGACCTCGTCGTGATCTCGCGGGGTGCCCGGCCGGAGGCGCCGCTTCTCGAAGGCGCGTCGACCCTCGCCGGCTGCGGGATCGAGGGCAAGGAAGTGGGCGAGGTTCAGATCGTTCTTGATCCGGGGACGGGCGGAACTCGGGGTGTGCCGCGCGTTATCGGCTTTCAACTGCATTCGATGGCCGCGACGGTTATCGCCGACCCAAGGATCGCCCGCAGCGTTGAGGCCATCGTTCGCACGCGGGCCCGGTCGAAGCTTGACGCTCTCGGGAGAATCCAGCGGCTCCGCTGCCCTGGACTTGGCACACGCTGCGTCACAGAGGTCCTCCCAGAGCCGGGCGTTCTTCTTGAGGTCGATGAGAAGCGCGGTCCCCCCGTCCCGGTCATGGCTGCAGGAGACCACCATCGGGTCACGGTTCTGACCGCGGTTGCTCTGAGCTCATTGTCCCCGGCTGCCTTGTCCCTCTTGAGCGTCTCGACGATCGGAACGATGGCGACAGTGTGCTGATAGTTCATCGTTCCATCCGGATCCGGAGTGATGTTGTACACGATGTGGATGCGCTCCTACACTTCCAGTCCGGCCGCGCGCATCAGATCAAGGGCATTGCTCCGCTCGATCACCCCCGGATGGACCCGATAATCGAAAACCATCATCCCGTCGATCACACGATCCTGAAAGTGAACATTCGCGACCCGGGATCCGAGAGCTTCCGCCATCTCGGTCAAGGCCAGATCGTGCGTAGTGATAAGGCCGACGGCTCCCCGGGAGAGCAGCTTGTGCAGCACCGCCTCCGTGCCCACTCGCCGATCGTGAGAGTTCGTGCCCTGGAGAACCTCATCGACGAGGTAGAGGACCGGGCCGTCCTGAGCCGTGAGGTCTACGATCTGCTTGAGTCGCTGGACCTCGGCCGCGAAGTGAGAAACGCCGCTGTGCAGGGAGTCCTGGATGCGGATGGAGGCACCCAGCGTCAGCCGTGAGAGGCGCAAGGTCCGTGCTCGCACCGGCGCGCCGGCGAATGCCAGGACGTGCAGCAGACCGACCGTCCGTAGCCAGGTGCTCTTTCCCGACATGTTGGAGCCGCTGATGATCAGCAGACTCTGATTCCGGTCCAGGCGCAGGTCGTTGCGAACACAGTCCGGGTCCGCCAGCAGTGGATGGCCGAGTCCGACTCCTTCGAGCAGAGGCCCATCTGTGGTGAACTGCGGGTAGACATCCTGCGGACTTTCGTACGCCACGCAGGCCAATGAGGCCAGCGCCTCGCACTCCCCGATGACCTTGAACCATCCCACGACGGCGGTGCCGTGACGCTCCCGCCACGACTCCAGCGCGATGGCGGCGTGGATATCCCACAGCAGAGGGTACGAAATCGGCGCGAACAGAACGTTGCGGCGCGCCTCGAAGCAGTCCTGCAATCGTTCGAGTCGACGCAGGCGGCGCGACGGCTTCATCCGGTCCGTGTCGAGGCGCCTTCGCAGAGCCTGCAGGTGTGCGGTCAGGAAGCGCTCTCTTTCCAAGCGGCCCAGCACGGCCGCCATGAGCGGCAGGTCGCGCATGGCCATGTCCGTTACCCCGATGACGGCGCGCATCTGCCGCTGCACGCGAAATCGATAGATCCCCTGCAGGAGGAGCACGATGAGCAAAGGCGTGGCTCGAACCAGGTGGGCGGCCCAGGCGCCGGCGGCGAGCAGGCCCGAGAAGGTCAGCACGACGGCGAGTGTGCGCACCCGCCGGGACCGCAGAAGGCCGGGTGCCTGCTGCCAGTCGACGAGGCCCTGCAGGCGCAGCTTGGACGGGTCGCCGGCACCCAGAACGGCCAGGTCTTCACGCAAGTCGAGCGCCGCCGCGAGTTCCCGCACCGCCTCCTGGCGGGAAAGAGCCTCTTTCACCGAGGCCGGCTGCAGGAGCCAACGGGCCAGCGTCTCCTGCCCCTGCGACGTGCGGGCCCGGCAGAGCAACTGGAAGAGGGAACCGTCGCCGAACAGGTCCAGGTCAGCCGCGAACGGATGCTTCGGGTCCGCGAAGTCATCCCCCGAAGGACCGCGTCCGATCCACCGATGGTCCAGCCGGTCCAGGCCATCCTGGTAGTACGCCGCGGCGGCGGCCGCCCGGCGCTTGCGGTCCAAGACGACTTCGTGCACGACCATCAGCCCCGCGAAGACGATGGCCGGCGCGATCAGCCACCAGACGCTCAGGACGTGCGTCCGCAACGCCAGCCAAGTGAGAAGGATGCCTGTGAGGAACACCCCGAGGCGCACCGCGGAGAGGAGGGCACTGCGCCTATCCCAGCGTCGCTCCTCCGCCTGCCGGAAGGACAGGCGCACGGTGTACTCCCGGCGGACCTCGGCGGCATCCGCACCGGCAAGGGCGCGATCTGTTGGTCCGGGCTTGGGCATTGAGGAGGAGCTTCGGGGGAGGAGACGATCGCGGTCAACCCTTACTCGCCGGTGAGATCGCCGCCGTGAGGCGGGGGGATTCGCCCGCCCCCTTTACATGGAGCGCCCCGATGAGCGATCCGGGGGGTGGAGGTGAGCGGCGGTTTGCCTCGGTTGGCGTGGACGCCCTCGGACGGGCCTTGGTAGTGGTCTACTCGCATCGCGGCGACGATGTTCGGCTCATCTCGGCCCGGCGTGCTACTCGCACAGAGAGAGCCCGATAGGAGGAACGAATACGACTCTAGCCAGGGTCAGCGCGGGGCCCTTGTCCCGCAAACCGGGAAGACGCGCATCACGATCGGGCGAGGGCGAAGGCGTTCGCGCGCACTTCACCCGGCCGCCCTCTTGCGGAAGTCGACGGTGGCGTGGTCACGACCTTGCCGGGCGGAAGGATCCGGGGTAGATTTGAAGATGCCGAGAAGGGAATGACGTCGGTTTACCTCGGACCTGAAGGTCCGGAGCTGGGTTCGAGTCCAACCCAAGGTCGCTTTACTTAGGAGCACTGTCATGGAGCTTACGGCTGTACTCACACACGCCGAAGAAGGCGGGTTCGTTGCGTTCAACCCGGAGACCGGCACGACCACCCAGGGCGAGACGGTCGAGGAAGCGGTTGCCCATCTGAAGGAAGCAACGGCCTTGTACCTGTCCGAGTTCCCGATGCCCGCAACCGGCCACCCGTTCATCACGATGTTTACGGTGCTTGCGTCGGCGGATGCCTAGTCTACCTCATCTCTCCGGAACGGAAGTGGAGCGGGCCTGTGATAGGCCACGTCGATGTCGCTGAGCGGGGTCTCCCTGCCGCTCGCCTGGAGCCGAACAGAAAAGCGCACCGGACCCGGGGTTCGAGGGCAAAGACCGCCGCCAGCGCGGTGATCAGGGTTCCGCGATCCCGAGCGATGGGGCCGTTGACTCTAGTTTCCCGAATCACGGTGCATCCATCCTATCCCGCCGGGGTCCGGTTGCCGAGAGGACGGACTTGGTCATCGAACAGGAGCTTCGGGGCCATCGAGGCGCTCCGCCGCGAGCAAAGCCCTAAACGCAGCCTCTTCGAGCACGGCGACCCCGAGCTCCCGGGCGTTGTCCAGCTTCGATCCCGGTTCGGCGCCCGCGACCACGAACGTGGTCTTCTTGCTCACCGACGACGAGACGCGTCCGCCCCTCGCCTCGATCGCGTCGCGCGCTTCCTCGCGGGACCAGCCCGCGAGTGTGCCGGTCAGAACGAAGGTCTTCCCGGCGAAAGGGGGGCTGCCGACGTTGTCCCCGCTTCCGACCAGGGGGTCCGCGTTGGCGTGTTCATCCGAAGCGCTGCCGCCGCCCGCGGCATCGGACGGCGCGCGCCCCGGCTCGGGTTCGGGGATCACCCCCGCCGCTTCCAATCGCGAGAGCAGGCGCGCTGTCTCAGGCCGCTCGAAATACCGAGCCACCTCCTCCGCCGTGATCTCGCCCATGCCGTGCACCGCCGCGATCTCCTTCGCGGTGGCCGCGCGCACCGCGTTCACGGTGCCGAACGCGCGGGCGAGGAGGCGCGCCGCCGTGGCACCGACATGCCTGATCCCGAGACCGAAGAGAAACCGGTGCAGCGGACGCCGTCGCGCTGCCTCGATGGAGGCGAGCAGATTCTCCGCCGATTTCTCGCCCATCCGCTCGAGCGCGGCCAGCCGCGCCGCGTCGAGGGCAAAGAGATCGGCGGCATCTTCCACGAGCCCGCAGTCGACAAGCTGATCGACCAGCGACTCACCCAGCCCTTGGATGTTCATCGCACCGCGGGCCGCGAAGTGCAGAATCTGTTCCTTGCGCCGTGCTGGGCAGAACTCGTTCTCGCAGCGGATGGCGACCTCGTCCTCACCGCGGCAGAGCGGCTCGCCGCACTCGGGGCAAATAGTGGGGAAGGCGAACAGCGCTTCCTTCCCGGTCCGCCGGTCATCGAGGACCCGGAGCACCTTCGGGATGATCTCGCCGCCCTTGGCGATCACCACCCAGTCGCCGATTCGAAGCCCGAGCCTCTCGATCTCGTCGGCGTTGTGCAACGTGGCACGCTTCACGACGGTGCCGAGGAGCTCTACCGGTTCCAGCTCGGCGACCGGGGTTATCGTCCCGGTTCGTCCGACCTGAACGCGGATCTCGCGTACTCGGGTTTCGGCTTCTCGCGTCTCGAACTTGTACGCGATGCCCCAGCGCGGCGCTTTGGCGGTGGTGCCGAGCTGTTCCTGCCAGTCGAGTCGATCGACCTTGAGCACCATCCCGTCGGTCGCGTAGTCGAGTTCGTGCCGCTGTGTCTCCCACGTGTCGCAGACCGCAATGGCCCCGTCGATGTCGGTGGCATGAACGAAGTGCGGCTCGACGGGCAGCCCGAGGCGGCCCAAGAATGCCATCGTCTCCCGGTGCGTGGCGAGCCCCTGCGCGCGCGCGTCGACCAAGGCATAGCAGAAGAGACGCAGCGGTCGGCGCGCCACCTCGCGGGGATCGAGAAGCTTCAGCGTCCCGGCGCAGGCGTTGCGCGGATTGGCCAGGAGCTTCTCGCCGGCCGCCTCGCGGCGTCGGTTCCACTCGAGGAAGTCGGAGCGGGGGATGTAGACCTCGCCCCGCACCTCCAGGGTGCGCGATTCGGTCAGAAGAAGCGGTAGCCCACGCACGGTGCGGAGGTTCGCCGTGACATTGTCGCCGGTGGTGCCATCGCCGCGGGTGAGGCCCAGGGCGAAGCCCCCCTCCTCGTAGCGCAGAGCGATCCCCACGCCGTCGATCTTGAGTTCCACACCATAGGCGACCGGCTCGATCTCGGATGCGACCGGCTCTATCCTGGAGGCGACCGGCCCTTGCACTTCACGGCCTAGGAAGCGGCGGACCCGCACGTCGAACTCGCGGACCTCGGCCTGGGTGTAGGTGTTCCCGAGGCTGAGCATCGGATGGAGGTGCGGCACGCTCCGGAATTCCGACAGCGGCGCGCCGCCCACGCGGTGGGTCGGCGAATTCGGGTCGTCGAGGGGTGGAAACTTCCGCTCGAGATCGGAGAGTTCCGCCACCAGACGATCGTAGTCCCGGTCGGAGACCTCCGGCGCAGCCTCCAGGTAGTACAGCCGGTCGTGACGTGCGATCTCGTGCCGCAACTCGTTGACCCGGGATCGCGCGGTCGCCTCGTCCATCCTCCCTCCGGTCATCGGCCTTCCAGGTGTCCCCGGGACCCGGGCTACGGGAGGCGCACGTGCGCCGCCTGGAGGATCTCCTTGCTCGGCCCGGTTTCCTGGAGAAACACCACCAGTCCCATGCTCTTCTCGCTCCAGAGCGAGCCGCTCGGCCGCCGGTCGTTCCCCAACAGGAACTCCAGGTCGACGTCGGCCCAGTCGCCCCGGTGCGCCAGTCCGAGCGACGCGGCCGAACCGAAGGACCGGTACTCGCGGACGACGTGCTGAAACGTTTCAACACCGTGATAGGCCGGGGTGGACAGCCCGCTCTTGTAGAAGGCGACCATGAGCATCATCGTTGCCGGCTCGGGGAGTTCCTGTACGCAAACGACGCGCACCCGGCCGTAGGCCCGCGCGCCCGGATCACGTCCCGCCGATAGCCAATGGAACGCGATCGGAGACGGCGCGGGGATGCGATTGACCGGGTCGGTATATCGAATGCGATCGACCAGTTCGGTATACCAGCCCACGATCTCCTCGATATTCCCGGCCCCCGCGCTGTGCTTCTTGTGGATGCCCGCCACCATCGCCGCGGGGAGGCCACCACCGGGACTCCCTTCGAGGTCGCCGTAGAACATGTTCCGCTCGATGGTGGTCGGCGTGGCCAGCGAGTCGAGGCGGGGAGGCCAGCGGGTGTGCGACTGGAGGCCGATGTAGCCGTCCTCCGGCCCCAACCGGGTCCAGAGGGACTCGGCGGCCGCATCAGCCGGGCCGCAGTTCGGGCAGTAGGTGGCGGTGAAGAGCTCGAGCAGCGCCGTGCGCGCCTGGGGCTCGGGTTCAAGGTCGAAGTCAACCCGAACGCCGGCCTCGCCCACCTCCACCGTCTTCATCGAGTCCCCGATCGCGGTGGCCCCGTAAAGGCTCACGCTCACCTGGTGTGTTCCGGAGGTGACGCAGGAGAGTGTCGTGGGCGTGGAGCGCCCGGTGTCCCGGCCGTCGAGGCGGATCCGCGCACCGCGCATCGTAGAGACGACCTCGATCGCTCTGCCCGGGAGGATCTCCCACGAGACGGTGGTCTCGCGGCCGGGCTCGACCTGTACGTTGCGCGCGGCCTCCGGGGAGATCGTGGAGCAATCCTTCTCCACGCGGATGATCTGGATTCCCGAGGGGAGCACGAAACGGTACGTCTCCTCACTTGTGGAGGCTACGAGAACGGAATCACTCCAGTAGATCCGCGCCCCTTCGGCTCCGCCCGAAGTAGGGGAGGCGAGTCGGATCTCCACCGTGCCGAGGGTCGGAGGAGAGATCTCGTCTTTGCACGAACCCAGGGCACATAGGCCCGCGGCCCCGAGCAGGATGACCGCCCACCGGAAGGAGCCGCGGCTGGTGCGTTTCGCCGGCTGGAGGTCAGAACGTCGTGAGAAACTCAAAGCGTCCTCCTTCGAACGGATCGAGGATCCGGCAGACCCCCCCGGAGCAGACCTGGCCGCCACGGACCGAACCACCCCCCAGACGGAGTTGGTGGCGATCGCCCAGCCGCAGGTTCCACTCAGCCCAGAGCCAGCGATCCTCCTCAGAGCGGTCATCGTTCGTCCACTCGCCGGTGAAGCCCCATGACATCCCCGTTCCGCTCGAAACGGTCAGAATGCATACATTGTCCCGGTACTCCACAGGAAATTCGTGGGAACGAGTGCCGGCGCTACTCTCCAGTGTCCCCTGGGTTTCCACGGTGAGGTCGAGTGTCCAATCGTCATGGACCGGCGCCACCACGGTGCCGCCCCAGGTGATCCGCTCGAAGAAGACCAGGTCGGTCCCCTCGCGGACGGTCTCCTCCGTCTCGGCTCCGCGCAGAAGCAGTTCGATATGCTCGCCGAGCCACGTCTCGGCCTCGCCCGAGGCTTCCCACGCAGACTGGCCGGAGTCGCGTCCGCGGGAGCGCCCGTAGACGGCGTCGACTCGCGAGCGGCCGGGCAGGTTCACGTACACCTGGGCGAGTCCCGCGCGCTCATCGGCGAAATTGATGTTCGGCGTGTGGGTGGCCCGGTTCATGAGTGTGGTGGTGTGTTGTGGCACCACGGAAGGAGGGTTGACCCAAGCCCGACCGTTTGCGGTGCCGTTCACGGTGAGACGATCGTAGCGGAGGAGATCCTTGCACTCGCCGAGGAGCTGCATCGGCCCGAGGTTGAACCCGGCGCTGCCATAAGCTGCGTGCCCCTGCGGCACGCGTCGAGCGAACGCGTCGCTGGACGGCCCACCCGCGGCATCGCGCCGGTCGCGCATCGCGTACTCGCCGTAGAGATCGACGCGAGGGCCGAGGGCGCCCTGCAGAAGGCCTCCGTACAACCGGTCCCCACCGGTCCGGGCGCGGGCCTCGTCCGCAACGTAGTCGCTCCACGCCCCGTGGATCCCGGTCTTCCAGCCGTGGGGCAGAGAGGCGCTCAGGCGCCCCGCTTTCAACACCATCTCCGGGGCACCCAGCGAGTTTGTGCCTGAGAGAATCTCTCCATCGAGGCCATGCCACGCCGCACGAGCGTTCACGCCATCGATGACGTTATCGAAGTCGACCGTCTGGTCCTCGAAGATGTTCAGGACGAGACCGCGTCCGAAGGTGGCGTACGAGTCGCCGGCGCGCAGGAAAAAAGTACCCGCGTCGGCCTCGATCCAGCGCTTACGGATTCCCTGCTCCTGCGGGCCGTAGGCGTTCGGATCAAGCCGGCCATAGTCGGAGGGGGAGTGGCTGAGAAGCGTCGCTCCCACCGAGTACATGTCGCGCGCCACGCGCAGGTCGAATCGGTTGTCGAGGACGCTTTCGCGAAGCTTGCTGTCGTAATTGCCTTCGAGGTCGTTGCCGACCTGAAAGGCAGTCTCCTGAGCCAGTGCCGGCGTCACGAGAAAGAACCCGGCGACCGGAATCGCTGGGACCGGGACGACGAGGACGGGGACTACGGGGACGATGGCCCCGAGGACGACGAGGAGGGTGGCCCCGAGGACCGCGGTGTGCCCACGAAGGTAGTGTCGAACTGGGCCCGTCATTTCGACTCCGTTGCGGGTCCGGTGGTCCGCAGGTTCGCAATGATCCTCGCTTCCCACTCCTTCTCGTCACCGGGCGTAAAGCCCTGGACCACCATCACGATCTTTCCGTCGGGGGCGATGAGGACGGTCGTCGGGTAGTTTCGCACGTTGTACAGGTTGCCGATTTTGCGTGTCGGGTCGGGGACATTCGGGAACGCGAAACCCTTCGACTGAATGGTGGGCTTGACCTTGGCCGCCGTCCTCTGGTCATCGGAAGGGATGCCGAGCAGCGTGAACCCGGCGGCCCGGTGCCGCTCCCACACCGCCTGCAGCTTGGGAAGCTCGATCATGCACGGCGTGCACCATGTGCTCCAAAAGTCCAGCAAGACCGGTCCCTTCCGCAGGAGCTCGCGCAGGTGGTAGACTTTTCCATCGACGCCGGTGGCGGTGAAATCGGGGGCGGTGGAGTGAAGCGTTTTCTGTCCTGCGGCGGGTTCCTCGGCGCGAACGGGCATGGCGAGCGGACCGAGACCGGCCGCAAGAACGAACAGCGCCGGCACGAGGGCCGCGCAGGCGCGCCCGAACCGGATCGAACCCATCCGAATCTCCTTCCATGATGAATGTCCCGAAGACGGCGGGGATTGTCGGGAACCGCCTACCAAAGTACCGGATCGGCGTGCGGGCGACAACCGGTGCCGTCGGCGGGATTCGGCCGCGTCTGCTTCGTTGCGCTTGCCCCGTCTCCTCGACGTACGAAACGTACGCCTGCGTCGCCGGGGCCGCGCGCGATTCGCATCCACGACCGACCGCCGCGAACTGAGATTCGGAGGCTTCGGGCTTCGGACTTCAGGCTTCGATTCGTGGCCTCCAGAGACCGCTCTACGCCCTCCGGCCCGAAGTCTGATGCCTGAAGCCGGTCGTATTCGTTCCCTCCGAATCTCCGAGCGGGCCCTTCCTGCCCGACGCATCCTTGACCATTGGGTCCCGGGCTCCTACCCTTACCGGGAGCCGGTCGGTACCCGGCCGGGAGTCACAGGCCGGAGGAACCGTGTTCCGCATTCTCGTTGTCTGCACGGGGAACATCTGCCGCAGCCCCATGGCCGAGGGGATCCTGAAGCACCTCGTCGCCCGGCATGAACTGAACGAGCAGATCGAAGTCAGCTCCGCCGGGACTTGGACCTCGGCCGGGGCTCCGGCCAGCACTCATGCCGTCGATGTGGCGAGGCGGTCGGGGATCGACATCAGTGCGATCCGGTCGCGACCCCTGACGCGCCCGATTCTGTTGGACTCGGACCTGGTGCTGACGATGGAACCGACCCACCTCGAGGAGGTGCTGGCCCAGGCGCCGGAAGCCGAGGACTGGGCTCATGTGGTCACGAGCTTCGCCGACCCCGAGGGCGGTGATCCGGCTGGGGTGACCGATCCGTACGGCTCGAACCAGGCGACCTACGACGCTACGTTCGGTGAACTTGACCATCTCTTGCGGGTCGCCTTTCCGCGGATCCTCGAACGGGTCGGGCGGAAGGCGACGGAGGCGGGTACGACCTGAGAAACCAGCGCTGCTCGCAACCCGGCCGTGGCCGCGGTGCCCACCGTACGAATCGGGAGCAGGGTCGGGCGGCCCGGGAGCACGGCAGGCAATAGGAGCGGAGATCCGGGGCGGACGGCGCCGCGGGCCATGGGTGGAGGATGGGCGGGGTTCCTCCCGCCGGAAGGAGGATGGAATGCGCTTTGTGGACCAGGTGGACCCCGAGATTGCGGCGACGATCCGAGGAGAACTCAAGCGGCAGCGGGACACCCTCGAAATGATCGCCTCGGAGAACTTCACGCATCCGGCGGTGCTCGAGGCCGCGGGTTGCGTGATGACGAACAAGTACGCCGAGGGATACCCTGCCAAGCGCTACTACGGGGGCTGCGAATTCGTGGATCAAGCCGAGCTCCTGGCGATCTCGCGGGCGAAGGAGCTCTTCGCCGCCCCCCACGCGAATGTCCAGCCGCACAGCGGCAGCCAGGCCAACCTCGCCGCGTACTTCTCCTGCCTTAACCCGGGCGACACCATCCTCGGGATGAACCTCTCGCACGGCGGGCACCTGACGCACGGGTTGGCGGTGAACTTTTCCGGCCGCTTCTTCAAGGTCATCCCCTATGGCGTTGCGAAGGAGACCGGCCGCATCGACTACGACGAGCTGGCCAGGCTGGCCACCGAGCATCGGCCGAAGCTCATTGTGGCGGGGGCCAGCGCCTACTGTCGGACGCTCGATTTCCCGCGCTTCCGGGCTATCGCCGACTCCGTCGGGGCCGTGCTCATGGTTGACATGGCCCACATCGCGGGCCTCGTGGCGGCCGGCGTGCATCCGACGCCGGTCGGGCACGCGCAGCTCGTCACCACCACCACCCACAAGACGCTCCGCGGCCCGCGTTCCGGGCTCATCCTCTGCGACGCCGATCGTGCCCAAGCGATCGACAAGTCCATATTCCCGGGGTTCCAAGGTGGCCCGCTCATGCACATCATCGCGGCCAAGGCGATCTGCTTCCGTCTGGCCATGACCGAGGAGTTCCGCGCCTATCAACGACAGACGGTGGCCAACGCGCAGCGTCTGGCGGCGGGAATGGTGGAGCGCGGTTTCAACGTGGTTTCGGGCGGCACGGACAATCACCTCTTCCTCCTCGACCTTTCGGCGAAGGGGCTCACCGGCAAGAAGGGCCAGGCCTGGCTGGAGGAGGCGGGGATTACGGTCAACAAGAACACCGTGCCGTTCGACCAGCAGTCGCCGTTCGTGACCAGCGGTCTGCGTGTCGGCACGCCGGCCTTGACCACGCGCGGGATGAAAGAGGCGGAGATGGACAGGATCGCCGGTTGGATCGCCGAGGTGTTGGACGCGCAGGGCGATGCCGCTGTCATCACGAAGGTGCGCGCCATGGTGGCCGATCTTGCACGGGCTTTCCCGCTCTATCCGGAACTGGAGTACTGACGGGCGAAGCCGAACGAGTTGACAGAAGGACGATCCAAGTCCGAGGTGCACGATGATCCGTAGAATTGTGTTCTCAGACAACTTGCCGTACTTGCGGCGGGTGCCGGATTCCTCCGTCGACATGATCTACATCGACCCGCCCTTCAACACTGGAAAGGTTCAGCGCGCCACAAGGATACAGACCGTCCGGAGTCCGGAAGGCGACCGGGTGGGGTTCCAAGGCAAGCGCTACCAGACTAGGATCCTCGGCCGGAATGAGTTTGCTGACGCGTTTGATGACTACCTCGGCTTCCTGGAGCCGCGGCTCCGCGAGGCCTGGAGGATCTTGGCGAGACACGGGTCGATCTATGTGCATCTCGATTTCCGGGAAGTCCACTACGTCAAGGTGCTCATGGATGAGGTGTTTGGGAGGGACTGCTTCCTGAATGACATCGTCTGGGCTTATGACTACGGGGCGAGGTCGACCAAGAAGTGGCCGGCGAAGCACGACAGCATTCTTCTCTATGTCAGGGACCCCCTCCACTACCATTTCGATATCGAGAAGGTTGAACGGATTCCCTACATGGCGCCCGGTCTCGTCGGTCCAGAGAAGGCCGCGCGTGGAAAGACGCCGACAGACACGTGGTGGCACACCATCGTTGCCACCAATGGGAGGGAACGCACCGGCTATCCGACCCAGAAGCCCCTTGGCGTGGTCGAAAGGGCCGTGAAGGCGTCATGCATCCCGGGTGGGGTCGTCATGGATTTCTTTGCCGGGAGCGGAACGTCCGGCGAGGCTGCGCTGCGAAATGGGAGGCAGTTCATTCTGGTTGATAGCAACGCCGAGGCTATGAAGATCATGGCAAGGCGGTTTGCCGGTGTGGAAGGCGTTACCTGGGAAGACGATGCGATCGAGTCTGAACCCGGCGTGGTTGACTCGGCGCCGTGCCTCTTCGCCGGTATTCCGGCTGTTCGTCGGGGAGCGTGAGATGACCGACTGCATCTTTTGCCGCATCGCCCGGGGAGAGATCCCCGCGAAGATCGTGGCGCAGGACGACGATCTCGTCGCCTTCCATGACCTCGGCCCCCAGGCCCCGGTGCACGTGCTCGTGATCCCACGGAAGCACATCCCCACCGCCAACGACATCGGGCAGGAGGATGGCGCGCTTCTGGGGAGAATCTGGACCCGGATCCCCGCGATCGCCGCGGAACTGGGGATCGCCTCGGTCGGGTACCGGGTGGTGAACAACTGCCTCGCGCCGGCCGGGCAGAGTGTCTTTCACCTTCACTTCCATCTGTTGGGCGGTCGGGTCATGGGCTGGCCGCCGGGCTGACAGTCGGATCGCCGGGGGATGGGGGCGGACGATGGGCCTGTTTGGCCCGGCGCCCACCGCGGAACCGGGAGGGAAGCTCGCGAGTACAACCGCCGACCCCCCGGGGGGATCGGTAGATGGTGGCGTTTTCAGGAGGAGAGCAAGGTGCACCCCGACATTCGGCAGATCCAGGCAGTGGTGGAGGCGGAGGCGGCTTTCGCACAGGACGTCCTCGCGGAGGTGGGAAAGGTCATCGTGGGGCAGCGTGCGCTCACGACGCGGCTCCTGGTGGGGCTGCTGGCTGACGGCCATCTGCTCTTAGAGGGAGTGCCGGGGCTGGCCAAGACCCTCGCGGTGCGCACCCTGGCCCGGGCCCTCGACATCAGCTTCGCGCGGGTGCAGTTCACGCCCGACCTGCTGCCGGCCGACCTCACCGGCACCCTCGTCCTCAACCCGCGGACCAACGATTTCGACACCCGCAAAGGGCCGATTTTCGCCTCGCTCATCCTCGCTGACGAGGTGAACCGGGCGCCGGCCAAGGTACAAAGTGCCCTGCTGGAGGCGATGCAGGAGCGGCAGGTCACCATCGGTATGACCACGCACCCGCTTCCGGACCCGTTCCTCGTTCTTGCCACACAGAACCCGATCGAGCAGGAAGGGACCTACCCTCTGCCCGAGGCTCAGCTCGACCGGTTCATGCTGAAAGTGAAGGTCGACTATCCGACGCGAGATGAAGAGCGGCTGGTCCTCGACCGGATGTCGGGGGGGCCGATGGCCGTGGTGCGGCCGGTGGCCGATGCCGCGCGCATCGCCCGCGTCCGCGAGGCGGTCCGGATGGTCTACCTCGATGAGAAGATCCGTGAGTACGTCCTTGATCTGGTGGCGGCCACCCGCCGTCCCGCAGACTACAACCTGCGCCTCTCCGAGCTGATCTCCTTCGGCGCCTCGCCGCGCGCCGGGCTCTTCCTGCTCGCCGGGGCGCGGGCCCACGCCTTTCTCCAGGGGCGGGCCTATGTCACGCCCGAAGACATCAAGGCGCTCGCTCCCGATATCCTGCGCCACCGCGTCATTCTTACCTACGAGGCCGAGGCGCGGGAGATCACCCCTGACGAAGTGGTGCGCGAGATCCTCGAGCGCGTGGCCGTGCCCTAAGCGGGGAGCGCGCCATGCCGTTCCCGAAATTTCGCCGGACCGCGGGTCCGCTCTCCTGGGTGGAGGAGCGGGATCTTCGTCGCGCCCAAGAGGAGGAGGCCGATGCGGCGCTGCGCCTGTTGCGTGGCGTGCGCCGGGTGGAGATCAAGAGCCGCCGCCTGGTGCAGGAGCTCTTCAGCGGCGAGTACCACTCCGCCTTCAAAGGACGCGGCATCGAGTTCGCCGAGGTGCGCGAGTACGCTCCCGGCGACGATGTGCGGCTGATCGACCGCAATGTCAGTGCGCGGCTGCGCCGTCCTTTCGTCAAGATCTTTCAGGAGGAGCGCGAGCTGACGGTGATCTTCGTTGTCGACCAGTCGGGCTCGATGCGCTTCGGTTCGCGCGGGAGGACGCGCGCGGAGGCGGCGGCGGAACTGACCGCTGTCCTTGGCTTCTCCGCTGTGAGCAACCACGACAAGGTCGGTTGTCTCCTCTTTTCGGAGAAGGCCGGCAAGTGGATCCCGCCGCGCAAGGGGCGGCAGCATGCGCTGCGGGTGGTGCGCGAGGTCCTCTCCGGGCGGAGCGGCTCGCGGGGCGGCACCAGCGTGGCGGAAGCCTGCGCCACGGTGGCCCGCGTGATCAAGCGGCGGAGCATCATTTTCCTCGTTTCCGACTTTCTTGACGAGGGGTACGAGCAGGCTCTGTCGCTGGCGGCCAAGCGGCATGAGGTGGTGCCGCTTGTGCTGCGCGATGCCGCCGAGCGGGTGCTTCCGGACGTGGGGCTCGTGGAGATGGAGGACCTGGAGACAGGGCGGCGCTTCCTCGTCGATACCTCGGACTTGGCCGTGCGCGCGGCCCACGAGGGGCGGATCGGGGCCTTTACCGAGGCCGGGCTTCCGGACCGGTTCCGCCGGATCGGCGTGGAGCCGGTCTTCATTTCGGTCGACGGGGACGCCGTGGCGCCGTTGCACCGGTACTTCCGCACGCGAGCGCGGCGGCGGGGGGCGGGGCGGTGAGGCTCGCGCGATCCCTGTGTCTCGGGCGATCCGATGTTGACCGCGTGATCGATGGCGTCGTCGTTGCCGGCTTGGTCCTTCTTCTAGCGTCTGCTCTCCCCCTCGCGGGCGCGGCCCGCGCATCGCAGACGCCGTCGCCGGACCTCTCGTTCCGCGTGACCCTCACGCCCGACTCGATTACCGTGGGAGATCCGATCGCGGTCGTCATCGAGGGGGCCGGACCTCCCGGGGCGACGCTGCTCCTCCCGCAAATCGCTGACAGCGTGGGGCCGTTCACCGTCCTTGACGCCGGGCCTGTGGTGGCCGGCTTGCGCGACGGGAAGGTAACGGTGCAGCGCGCCGTAAGGGTGACCCGCTACCGCACCGGGGCGACCTCGTTCCCCGAGCTTTCCCTGCTTTGGGTGCGCGCGCCGGGAGACACTGCGGTAGCGCTCTCGACGCCGGTACCGGTGCGGGTGAGGAGTCTCCTCAACGGACCTGCGGATGTCTCGAAGCTGCACGACCTCAAGCCGGTGGTGCCGCTGGCGCGCCCTCGCTGGTGGTTGTGGGCGCTGATCGCGCTGGGTGTCGCGGCCCTGGTCTTCGCGGTGTGGCGGTATCGCCATCTCCTGCGCCACCGCCGGATCGTGCTCGAACCACCGCCGCCACCGCCTTTGCCACCGGAGGTGGCGTTCGGGGTAGGACTTGAGGCTCTCCTGGCCCGGCGCCTGCCGGAGCACGGCCTTGTGAAGGACTACTACGGCGAGTTGTCGCTTCTCTTCCGCCGCTACATCGAGGATCGTCTTGGCTTCCCGGCATTGGAGGAGACGCGCCGCGAGATCATGGTGAGCGTGGAAGGACGGACCGATCTGCGTGCGGAAGAGATTGCGCTCTTGGGCGAGTGGTTGGCCGAGGACGAGCTGGTGAAGTTCGCCAAGATGGAGCGGCTCCTGGGAGAGGTAGCCGCGCATACCGACCGCGCCCGCGCCTGGGTGCGGGCCACGACGCCAGTGCTCCTTTCCCCAGGCGTTCCCCCGGTCGCCGCACCCGCCGGGGCTGTGCCTGCTGGGGCCGTGCCCGTTGGTTCCGGCCGTGCCGAATCGTTGGTCGCCGCTACCGGGCCGGCCGGGCCGGTTCTCCCTGAAGAGGGGCCCACGCCGCCGTCTCCGGAGGTCCGGCCATGAGTTTTGCCTGGCCATGGATGCTCTGCCTACTGCCGGTGCCGGCTGTCCTCCTCTTCCTGCGTTTGCGTTATCACCGACGGCTGCAGCCCGCCGCCGCCTATCCGGACACCCGCCTGTTGGGGAGTGCTCGCGGCGCCCGGGCGCGCTTGTGCGCCGTGCTGCCATGGGTGCGGACGCTCTGCCTCTTGCTGCTCGTGATCGCCCTGGCCAGGCCGCGTTTCGGCGAGCGCCAGGTCGAGGTGACGAGTGAGGGGATCGACGTTGTGGTTGCCCTCGACATTTCGGGGAGCATGAAAGCCGAGGATTTCCAGCCGAAGAACCGCCTCTGGGTGGCGAAAGAGGAGGCGAAGAAATTCATCGAGGGGCGGCCTACCGACCGGATCGGGCTGGTCGTCTTCGCTGTGAACAGCTACACACAGGCTCCGCTGACCACGGACCACGAGGTGCTCAAGACCCTCATTGACCAGGTCGACTTCGGCGATATCAAAGACGGCACCGCCATCGGCATGGCGATCGCCAACGGAGTGAACCGACTCAAGGATCTGCCCGGACGGAGTCGCGTGTTGATCCTGCTCACGGACGGGCGGAACAACTCCGGCACCATCGATCCCGCGACCGCCGCCGATCTCGCGCGGTACATGCGGGTGCGGATCTATCCGATCGGAGTGGGGTCGATGGAGGACGCGCCGTATCCGGTGGAAGACCCTTTCCTCGGGAAGCGCTACGTGAAGCTTCCCGCGCAGGTGGATGACGCCTCCCTCTCACGGATCGCGGAGACGACCGGGGGGCGTTACTTCCGTGCCACCGACGCCGGCGCGTTGGATCGGATCTTCCGTGAAATCGACGGCCTGGAGAAGACCAAGGTCCAGACCCGCGAGTGGATGAACTACTCCGAGGTCGGCTCGCGCCTGGCGCTGCCCGCGCTCCTGCTCCTCCTCCTGGAGTCGGTGCTGGGTGCGACCTGGTTGCGGCGACTGCCGTAGGGGGTCGAAACGATGCGCTTCGGTGAACCGCACTGGCTCTGGCTCCTGGCGCTGTTGCCGCTCTGGCGGTCGGGTTGATCCTGGCGCTGCGGCGGCGCGAGCGAGCGCTGCGCGCCTGGTGCGACGAAGGGCTTCTGGTCCGCATGGTGCCGGACCGTTCGTCGCAGGCGCCGTGGCTGCGAGGCGGGCTGGTGGTGCTCGCGACCGCGTTTCTCGTGCTGGCGGCGGCGCGACCGCAGGTGGGGAGCCGGGTCCTGGCCGTCGAGCGCAAAGGGATCGATCTCATGGTCGCCCTCGACCTCTCGGAGAGCATGCGGGCCGAGGATCTTCGTCCCGACCGGTTGACGCGGGCCAAGCAGGGGGTGGAGTCGCTCTTCGACCGGCTGCGTGGCGATCGAGTAGGGCTGGTCGGCTTTGCCGGGGATGCCTTCGTGCAATGCCCGCTAACCCTGGATTACGCCGCGGCGCGGATGTTCCTTCGCCTGATGACACCGGAGATGATCCCGGTGCCCGGAACCGATCTCGGCGCGGCCATCCGCTCGGCCGTGAAGGCATTCGACCCGAAGGAGCGGAAGTACAAGGCGATGGTTCTCGTTACGGACGGTGAGGATCATGGCCGCGGCCTGGAGGCGGCGGTGCGCGAGGCGAAGGAGCAGGGGGTGCGGGTCTTCGCGGTGGGGATCGGTTCGGAGAAGGGAGAGCCGATCCCGCAGCGCGGCGTGGCCGGGGAGGTGCGGGACTACAAGCGTGCCGGAGACGGCGAGGTTGTGATGACCCGGCTCGACCCGGCGACACTGCGAAAGATCTGCGACGATACCGGCGGGCGATATTTCGACGGCAACGCGGGCGGCCTGGCGCTCGATCGACTCTACGGCGAAATCTCCGGCATGGAGCAGAAGGAACAAAAAGGGGGGATAGCGGTGCAGTACGAAGACCGCTACGGCTACTTCGCGGCGGCTGCGTTCTTGCTGCTGGCGGCGGAGTCGATGATGGCGGAACGTCGCCGGACCGGGAGCGGCCGGCGGCGAAGCCGGACCGCAAGGCGGAATCGCATCGGCCTGGGCCTGCTGGTAACGGTGTTCGGCTCCTCCTTGCTCCTCTCCCACCCCACGCCGGCTGTGGGCGCCCTGGGCGGCGATCCGGGTGGGCGCGCCTACGGGAAGGGTGACTATGCCGCGGCCCGGGACGCCTACGCGGCGTATGCGCGGGAGCATCCGGACGATCCGCGCGGAGAGTACAATCTCGGCACCGCGCTCAATCGTGCGGGTGAGATGCCGCCGGCCCAGGAGTCGTTCCTGCGCGCGGTGCGCGGTCCCGACCCGAAACTGCGCGCTGCGGCCTTGTACAACCTCGGCAACACGCGGGTCAAGGCGGGTGACCTTCCCGGCGCCGCCGAAGCGTACGAGATGGCACTCCGACAACGTCCCGGCGACAGCGACGCCAAGTTCAACCTCGAGCTGGTCCGGGCCCTGATGCAACAACAGCCGCCGGATTCCTCGGGGAAGAATCAGCAACAGAAGAAGGACGGCAAACAGGATCAGAAGAACAAGGACCAGAAAGACCAGCAGGATCAGAAGTCCCAGGAGGACAAGAAGGATCAGCAGAGCCGGCAGCAGGACCAGCAACAGCAGCAGGCGCAGGACGGCCAACAGGGTGCCGACAGCACCGATGCCCCGTCCCAGGCTGACATGCAACCCCTCAAGATCACGCCCGAGCAGGCGCGGCAGATCCTCAACGGACTGGCGCAGCAGGAGATGACGTTGCAGCAGGAGCGCCTGCGTGCGCGCAGCCGTCCGTTGAAGGTGGAGAAAGACTGGTGAGGGTGCAGGCTGGGAGCACGGGGGCTCCGGCGAGGCTCCTTCTCGTCTGTGTGCTGCTCCTCCTCGCGGGGTTCGGGGTTGCGCCGGCGCGGGCCGGAGTGCGCGTAGATGTCTCGCTGGAGCCGGATGCGATTCTCGCGGGCGAAACCGCGGTGTTGGCGGTGACTGTGACCGGGGCCTCCAACGTCGATCAGGGGCCGGATATCCCCGATGCCCCGGGCCTCACCTTCCGCTCCGCCGGCCGCTCCACCAGCATCTCGATCGTCAACGGCCGGATGACCCGGTCGATCGCATGGAATTACGTCGTGCTGGGGGACAAGCCGGGGCGTTACACCATCGGCCCGGCAGAGATCGTCGAGAAGGGCAATGTGTATCGGAGCGAAACCGCGATTCTCACCGTTGCCGACGCGAGCGTCTCCGGCCCAGGGGCCGGCAGTTCGGGAGGCGGCGTGCGCGCCCGCTCGTCGGGCGCGGGTTCGCCGAGCGCGCCTCCGCCGGGTCGCGCCGGTTCCGGCGCCGTGGTCCCGCCCCCCGATGATCTTGACCCGGCCGCGGGCGATGTCTTCGCCCGATCCTCCGTCGACCGCGATCGCGTGCTCTTGGGCGAGCAGGTGACGCTGCGGTTCCAGGTCTGGGTGCCGCTGGACATGCCGGTGCTCGACTCGCAGGTGGCTAATCTGCCGGCCAGCGAGGGGTTCTGGCGGGAGGATCTACCGCCGCAACGGACCTCCACCGCCAACGTGCGCGGCCGTCCCTATCAAGTCACCGAATTCGCCTTCGCCCTTTTCCCGACGCGGACCGGTCGGCTCGACATCGGTGAGGGAGCGGTCGACCTGGTCATCCAGGATCGCCGCGGGGGGCGCCGCTCGATCGACCCGTTCGGCTTCTTCGCCAATTACGCGCAGCGCAGGGTCCGGATAGGCAGCAAGCCGCTAGTCGTTCGTGTGGATCCGCTGCCCGAGCCGCGCCCCGAGGACTTCACAGGCGGGGTCGGCTCCTTCCGCCTGCGCGGCTCCCTGGAGCGCGCCGAGACCGGTCAGAACGAGCCGCTGACGCTGGTGCTGACCGTGGACGGGACCGGGAATGTCTCCACGGTGGGAGACCCGCGGCTACCGGAGACACCCGGCGTGCGGACGTACGCTTCGGGATCCGAGGTGCAGTCGGGCCGTGACGGCGACCAGTTGCGGGGAGCGAAGACGTTCCGCGTCGTCCTCGTGCCCGAGAGCACAGGGCCCAAAGAGGTGCCGCCGGTCCGGCTGTCGGTTTTCGATCCGAAGGAGCGCCGGTTCGTGCGGCTCGAAACACCGCCGCTGCCCTACACGGTGGTGGCGTCGACCGCGCCCACCGGCGGCGCGGGGGAGGTGGCCCGCACTGGCCGCGATCTTCGGATGATTCGCACCGGAGGGGCCCTGAGTCGCATCGGGGTGGCCGAGCGGTGGCGATCCGGCGGCTTCTGGCTGTTGCAGGCGGTCCCGCTGCTGTTTCTGCTAGGCGGCCTGTTCGTGCGATCACGGCGGCAGCGTCGCGAGGCCGACTGGGGTGGATTCCTGAGCCGCGGGGCGCCCGGCCGTCTTCGCCGTGAGCTCGACGCGATCGGTGTCGCCGCCGCTGCCGGGGATGGCGAGCCCGGGGTGGGCTACGACCGGCTGGACGCGGCCCTCGATCGCTATTTCACCGATCGGTTTCACGTTCCGGTGCGCGCACTGACCCGGGAAGAGCTGGCCGCGGAGCTGGCCGGACAGGGTGTCGTCGAGCATGGGATCAGCATCGTCCGAACACTCCTCGATCGGTGCGACTTTGCCCGTTTCGCGCCTGCCGTGCGCACGGACTCAGACCTCCGGGAGCTGCTCGATGCCGCGCGCGACATTCCGGCCAATGTGGAGCTGCAGAAGAAGACGCTCCGGAAGCCCGGGCGTGAGGGGCGACCGGAAAAGCGGTCGGGCCCAGGGCGGACGTCGGTCGGGCTGGGCCTGGTTGCGGTCATCGCGGGGGCCATCCTGGCCGCCACCGCCTTGGCTTTCGACGTTCCGGTCGCGACCGCCGCCGGAGAGGATCGAGACGATGTGCCGGCGCCGTCCGGAAAGACGGAAGCCCATGCAGCCCTCGCGCGCGGGCACGAAGCGTACGGTCGCAACGAGTACGCCAAGGCACTGGAAGCGTACCGGTCGGTCGTCATGGCCGGATACGAATCGCCGGAGCTCTACCTGGATCTCGGGAATGCCTCCTACCGGGCCGGACGGCTCGGGTGGGCTGTCTACTGGTTCGAGCGGGGCCGTCGCGTGGCCCCGGGCGATCCGGATCTTCGCACCAATCTCGAATCGGTCCTCGCCGAGACCAGGGACCGCACCGTCGGCGAGGACGGGAGCCGTTTCCTGGGCAGCCTTTCGGCGCTGCAGGACCGGTTGAGCCCGGCCGCGGCGGCGCGAGGAGTGACAGTGGGTTGGCTTCTCTTTGCCGTGTGGCTGGCGGTTCGTCTCGCACTCTGGGGAGGACCGATATCGAGCCTCGCTGCCTCGCGCCCGTTCCGCCTAACCGGCACCGCGCTGGGAGCGTTTCTGGTGGTCTCCGCCGCCGGCATGCTGGTGAAGCTGGCCCACGCCTCCGGCGCGCCCGCGGCCGTCGTCGTGGTCGAGGAGTTGCCGGTCCGGAGCAACCCAGATCCGGAGGCGACCGTTGAGTTCACTCTCCACGCCGGCACCCGTGTGCGCCTCGGTCGCACCTCTGATGGTTTCCGCGAGGTTCTCTATAGCGAGAAGCTGCACGGCTGGGGATCTGCCGAAGGGCTGGCCGGTCTTTCCGATCTGGGTGTGCGCGAGGCTGCGGCGCGCATGCGTTGATCCACCGCGTCGGACTGTTTTTCCGGATGCTTGGGAAGGCGGTGGCGAACCTTGGCGCCGGACTAAGGCGCCGTTTTGGTGTTGCCGCTCCGCGGGGAGCGGTCTATCCTTCCACAAGGGGCCGGTCAGGGTGGTCCCTGTACGGGGGGCGGTTCGATACACATGAACGGCAATCACCCAGTCTTGCAGTATTTCTCTCCGGATCTCTTCTGCGCGAGTATCCAGGCAACTGCCAAGAGGGATGTCCTCCGAGAGCTGGTGGCCGTGGCCTCGGCCGCCGGGGGCGTTCGCGGTCCGGAGTTACTTCTCGAAATGTTGGAGCGACGGGAGTCGCTCGGCTCGACGGGGATCGGCAAGGGCGTCGCCATCCCGCACGGGCGCAGCCTGGCTGTGATCCGAATGCGGGTCGTCTTCGCCATCGCCCGCAAGGGGCTCGACTTCGACGCGGTCGATGGCAAGCCGGTCAAGCTCTTCTTCCTCATCGTGGCGCCCCCGCAAGACAAGAAGAACGAGTATCTCCCGCTCCTCGGCCGGATCGCCGAGCTGGTGCAGGAAAAGAAGGCCCGGGATCGGCTGCTCAAAGTGGAGACTTACGAGCAGCTCCAGGCCGTCATGGAGGATGTCCTGGGTGGAGAATGACGCGCTGAAAGACAAGCTGGATGCGCTCTTCCGGCTGCAGGATCTCGACATCATGATCCGGGAGCTGAAGGATCCGCCGACCAAGGGAACCGAGGAGAAGATGGGCTTCTCGGTGGCGCACCTCGAGAAGCTGCAGCTTGCGCGCACACGCCTGGCCGAGCGAATTCCGGCTCTGGATCTGCGATTGTACGAGCGGATCTCCCGTCACTTCACCCACGCGATCGTATCGGTGGAGAACCGCATCTGCCTGGGCTGCTTCATGGGGCTTCCCACCTCGGCGGTCTCGCTCCGCACGGAGCCCGGGATGGTGCGGCTTTGCGAGAACTGCGGCCGGATTCTCTACTGGCTGGACTACTGAGCGACTCGGCCGAGGGGCAAAGCCGGGCATGAGCCGCGACGTCATCCTCGAAGGAAATTTCCTTGGTGCTTCCGTTGCGGGCGGCCCCGCGCGTCTCACCGTCCGTGGGGGACGCGTGGTGGCCGTCGATCCCTTTCCCTCGGTGGGACCTCTCCCGATGGGGGCACGGCCCTCTTCGGCGGAACGGCAGGCGGCTGCCGGTGTGAGTGCGATCGAGACCTTCCCGGCGCCGGGTGATGATCCGCCTGCGAATGTGGCAGCCTTCCAACGGTCCGGCGCGACGGACGCCGGCTTGTTTGGCCTTTCCACCGGCCTGCTTCGTCTTTCCGCCGATTACCTCGTCATTCCCGGTTTCGTCGATGCGCACACCCACTTGGTCGGCCTGGGTCTCGAGCGCCTGCGGCCCAACTGCGGAGGCACTGCCTCGTGCGCGGAGGCGCTCGCCCGGGTGGCCGACTGGCTACGCGCTGACCAGGGAGTCGGCCCGGTGATCGGCGAGGGATGGGATCAGTCTGACTGGGTCGACCCGCTGCCGCCTACGCGAGCCGACCTCGATGCCATCTCTCCCGACCGCCCGCTGGCGCTGCGCCGTGTCTGCGGTCATGTTGCCGTCTTCAACTCGCGTGCGCTGGAATCGCTCGGCACCGCTCATGAGGGACTCGATCCAGAGAGCGGCCTTGCCCTCGAACACCTGCCGCTCACTCTCGACCGGCTCTGGCCTCCGGAAGCCGCGATCATGGACGAGGCTGTGCAGCTCGGCCAGGCGGAGGCGTGGCGTCGTGGCGTGACCGCGATTCACGAGATGGGCCATCCGGGGACGTTCCGCGCGTTCGGCCGGGCACAGGTCGCTGGACGCCTTCGCCTCCGCGTCACCCATTTCTTCCCTATCGATCGGCTCGAAGCGGTCGAAGCCGCGGGGCTGGTGCCGGGACTCGGCGGCGAATGGCTGCGGGTCGGAGGCATGAAGTTTTTCCTCGATGGTTCCATCGGTGGCCGCACCGCCGCTGTGCGCGTGCCCTACCCGGCCGTGGCGGGCTCGGGGCTCGGGGCTGCGGGGTCCCGAAGCCCGGGGTCCGGGGACGCGGGATCGCGAAGCCCGGGGTTCGGGGGTGAAGGGATGCTTCTGTGGGACGACCTTCCGCTGCGCGCGGCTCTGGAGAAGGCGGCCCAGGATGGATTTCCTCCGGCGATGCATGCCATCGGCGATCGCGCGATCGCCCAGGCGATCTCCGTGGTAGAGCGGATGCGTTCCGACGGCGTGAGTTTTCCCTCGCCCGGACCACGCCTGGAGCACGCCGAGATGCTCGACGCGGAACTCATCGAGCGCGGCGTGTCGGCGGGTTTCCTTTTCAGCATGCAGCCGAACTTCACCGCACGCTGGCAGCACCCGGGCGGGCTGTACGAGCAGGTGCTCTTGTCCGCGCGGGCCGCGGCGCTCAACCCGTACCGCTCCACGGCTCTTGCGGAACGGCTCATCTTCGGCTCCGACACGATGCCGCTCGATCCGCTCCTCGGCCTGGCCGGGGCGATCCGCCACCCGGTGCCGGGACAGCGCCTGTGTTTCCGCTCGGCGCTGCGTTGCTACACCCAAGCCGCAGCCGCGGCGGCCCCGCTTCCGTTCGGCGACGGCACTCTGGAGCCGGGTGCGCCGGCCGACTTTGTGGTGCTGCGCTTGCCGTCAGGCACGGTTTTCCCGTTCCCTTCGGGTGTAACCGGATCGCCGCCGGTGGAACGTCTGGAGGTGGCCGCGACCTGGGTCGGCGGGGCGTGTGTGTGGGCCGACGCGGCGTTTCGCGGGGCCGTATCTGCCGCGATACCCTCGGTGGAGGCGGCAGGATGAGCCCGCGCAGCGGCGGCGATGACCTCAGGCTCCTCTTCGAAGCCTCGCGTCGCCTGAACCAGGCCCTGGAGTTGGACCGGCTCCTCGAAGTGATGCGGGATCTCTGTCTGGGTGCCGTGGGGGCTGAAGCCTGCTCGCTCCTACTCTGGAACGACAAGCGCACCCGCCTCGACTTCCAGATGGCGTACAACCGTATCACGCCCGATGTTCGGGAGCTCTCCTTGGCACCCGGCGAGGGGATGGCGGGGTGGATCTCCGAGTACCGGGTGCCGGCCATCTCCAACGATGTCGAGCACGACCCTCGGTTCCGCCACCAGATTGACCGAGAGATCGGCTTCACCACGCGCAATCTCCTTGCCGTTCCGGTTTTCCGCGGCCCGACCGTCATCGGTGTTCTTGAGCTGCACAACAAGCGCGGGCCGGAGGGGTTCACCGCCGAGGACGTCCGGCTCACCGAGGCGCTCGTCGACCAGGTGGCGGTGGCTCTGGACAACGCGATTCTCTTCCGTTCCCTTCGTCGTGAGAAGGCAGAGAACGAGGCGCTCTACCGGATCAGCCTGCTGATGAACGAGCGCCTAACCCTGGAGGAGATTCTCGGCACTTTCCTCGATCACGTCGCCGAGGTGGTGCCTTACCAGGCGGGGGCGTTTTACCTTCTGCACCAGAAGGCACAGGAGCTGGAGTGGTTTGCCCAGCGCGGATACCCGGTGGGGACCGGAGAAGAGGTCCGGCTCAAGCTTGGGCAGGGGCTGGTCGGTTGGGTCGCAGACGCCGGCGAGCCGCTCGTGATCCCCGACGTCCGCCGCGAGACTCGCTATCTCGCGGCGCGCCCCGAGACCCGCTCTGAAGTTGTCGTCCCGATCATCAGTGAATCGCGGGTCATCGGTGTGTTCAACCTCGAGTCGGATCGGCTCAACGCTTTCCGCAGCGCCGACCTCCGTGTGCTGCAGGCGTTCGCCAACCAGGCCGGCATCTCGATCCAACGGGCCTGGTTCTATCGCCAGTTGCGGGAAAAGCACCGTCTCGAGGACGAGATGCGTTTCGCCCGCGTGATCCAGGAGCTTTTCCTTCCGGAGGAAGGCGTGGTGTTGCCCGGCTTCGACCTCGCCGGGCTGAACCTTCCCTCACAGGCGGTGAGCGGCGACTTTTACGACTACATTCGCATTACCGACGGGCAGTTCGGGGTGATGATCGGCGATGTCTCGGGCAAGGGAGCCCCCGCCGCCCTCATCATGGCGACCCTGCGCGCCTCGCTGCGGGCCGAGATCCGCAACCGCTACGCGATCGCCGAGATCCTCTCGAAGGTGAACTATCTACTGTGGGAGTCGACGGAACCGGAGCGTTTCGCGACGGCGGTCTATGGCGTACTTGACCTCGATCGGCGGGTTCTGACGTACGCCAACGCGGGACATAACCCACCGCTGCGTTTGGACAAGGCAGGGCGCGTTTCCTGGCTTTCCGAGGGCGGGTTGGTGCTGGGGCCCTTTCCCGACAGCACCTATGACGAGACCGTCCTGACGCTGGCGGCGGGAGATGTCCTCGTGCTTTATACGGACGGGGTGACCGAAGCCGCCGGCCCAGACGGCGAGCAGTTCGGGCCGGATCGATTGGTGGAGGCGGTGCGGGACAATCGCCGCCGCCCGGCCGCGGAAATCTGTCGCGATCTGGTCGCGCGGGTTCGGGCCCACACGGGCCTGGAGACGCCGGAGGATGACATTACGGTCGTCGTTCTCCGCGTCCTCTGAACGGGCCGCGCGATTCGGCCGCGTCTGCTTCGTTGCGCGCAGCCCCGTCTCCTCGACTGCGGTCCGGATCTGCTTGGGCGTCGGCTCGGGCGGGGCTATCATGGCTGCGTTCGGGAAGGAACGTCGGGACGCCGGGACGCGTCCCCGGGTCTGCGGCGGCGGGGGGAGGGCATACATGGCGGCAATGTTCGGCAAGCAAGGACCGCAGTCCCAGCGCGAGACGGCTGAGGTAACGGCCGATACTGTGTTGGGGGTCGGGACCGTCTTCGAGGGGCAGCTCACCGTGGAAGGGAGCGCGCGCATCGAGGGGCGCGTCACCGGCGTGGTGAAGGTCAGCGGGCTCTTAGTGGTCGGCGCGAAGGCGGAGATCCAGGCCGAGGTGGATGCGGGCGAGGTTCGCGTGGCCGGGATCATCCGCGGCAACCTGCGCGCGCGAGAGGTGGTCGACCTGCTCGAGGGGTCACGGCTGGAGGGCGACGTGTACACCAAGTGTTTCCGCATCCGCGACGGGGCGTTCTTCCATGGTGAGAGCCACATGGGAGAAGTCTTCGCCGACGGGTCCGGATCCTGAGAGGCCGATGTACGACGATAGAGGCGAACGGCAGACGAGTTTCGGACCGGGGCTGCGCGGCGTGGTCCTGATGCTCCTGCTCTGGAATGGAATTCTTTTCCTGCTTCAGCAGATGCTTCCCTGGCACGTGGTGATGCCGACCCGGGCCGGATTCGTGGAACAGAATGCACTCACCTACTACCTCGGACTCCGGGCCGACGCGTTCTGGCATGGCTGGATCTGGCAGGCCGTTACCTACATGTTCCTGCACGGCGGCTTCACGCACATCCTGTTCAACATGCTCGGTCTGTGGATGTTCGGCTCGCAGCTCGAGGCCGAGTGGGGTTCCCGGACGTTCCTCAAGTATTACTTCTTCACCGGCATCGGCGCCGGGCTGACGAACGTGGCGATCTTTCCGCACTCCTCGATGCCCACGGTCGGCGCCTCGGGCGCCCTCTACGGCCTGCTCTTGGCTTACGGCGTGCTCTACCCGCACCGGAAGATCTACCTGTACTTCATCATCGGGATACCGGCGTGGCTGTTCGTAACCGGGTTCGGCCTCTTCGCCCTGGTCAACGGTGTTGCTATGGGCCAGGGGGCCGGGATCGCGCACTTCGCGCACCTCGGCGGACTGCTCTTCGGATTGATCTATACCTGGCTGTGGGGGCTGCCCGGCGGCCGGATCGGCCTGCTCCGCCGCCGCCGTATGGCCCGCCGCCGAACCGGCTTTCAGGTGATCGACTTCAACGATCCGGACCACCGCTCCCGGCGGTAGTCGACATCATAGACCGAGCGGGAAACCGGGTGCACCCGGTTCCCCGCTCGATGTAACCCGGCAGAGAAGGTAGAACAGAGCCGTTCCTAGGGCAGCAGCACCATCCGGCGTGAAGTCTCCCGTCCGTCGCAGCGCAGCCGGTAGAAGTACGTCCCCGCAGCCGCGTGCTGGCCGGCGGCGGTTATTCCATTCCACTGGTAGATATGCTCGCCACTGCCGAGCGGTCCCGCGGCCAGAACCTTGACCAGTCGCCCGGAGACATCGATCACCTCGAGCCGAACCTGGCTCGCCGCGGGAAGCGCGAAGCCGATGGAGGTCTCGAGGCCGAACGGGTTGGGCCGGTTCTGGCGCAGGTCAAGGGCTGCCGACCGGGACACCGGGTCGACACCCGTTGTCGGGCAGCCGTCGACGGCATACAGCTCCACGATGTCGCCGCCGCGACCGGTACGCGGGTAGATCCGATACTTGTCGTACGCGTAGAAAAGGATGCCGGTGAGATTGGCGCGGTTGCCGGGGCAGGCGTCATAGGAACCACCGGCGAGCGTCATGCCGGTCATGTCAAGCATCGCGGTGTCGGCCGTCGCGGGCGTGCTCGCGAGTAGCCACTCGGTGAAGTACGGCCCCGGCGTGCCGGGGATCGAGTCGCGGAAGGTGGCGTTCAGAAGCTGAACGAGGCACCCCTCCAGCGATTCGGCGCTCTTGTACGTGAGCCCGACGGGATCCCGGTAATGCAGAGCCGCCGGGGTCCGGATGTTGACCACCACCGCACCCGGATCGGTGCCGAGGTTGCGGTAGTTGTCGATACCGGGCTTGAAGACGAGCTCGGTCATGCCGAAGTACTCAGTGACTTCACCGGAACACTGTACCCGGTCGCCCACCAGCAGAGGGCCGGTCTTGGCCACACGGCAGTAGAGCCCCTTCCATCCTCCCGAGCCCTCCTGGAGGTAGTAGTAGTTCCCCTCGACCGCCGCCACCCTGCCTTCGACCGTCACCACATTTCCGACCAGGAGCGACGAGTCTTTGACGGCCGGGTTCGCCACAAACTGAATGTTGTAGATCGGGGTGATCCCCGCGCGGAACGCCATGCTCTGGTAGCCGTCCATCATCAGGCCACCCGTGGAGTACACGCCGTGGACGTTGACCACTTCCGCGGCACCCGGGGTGATCGCGTCGACGATCAGGTGGACGGTGTTCAAGAGCACCGGGTCGCGCTGGGCGGCATAGACCTGGGCGCTCGATGTCAGCGTGTAGTTGGTGGTCACCGCGGCGGTAACCGGATCTACGTTCGTGTCAAACTGCACATTCATGGTACCCGATCCGGTGGCGTAGGCGCCCGCGAGCCGAGGCTTGCACGGTGCGCCGAAATCCTCCTCGCAACTGCGCGGGGCGAGGCGATAGCGGTCGCGCGTGTACTGCAGGATCCCCCGCAGGTGCGTGAACGACGTGCCCGCATCGGGAGCGCCGTAAGAGAAGTCATCGCCCGGCTTGGAGTTCTCATGGTAGACGGAGAGCGAGTCGGCTGTCCCGACGACGCCGATGGTCCAGTACATCTTGCTGGAGAGTCCCGGGTACTCCGGGTAGGACACGAGGTTCGTGGTGCTGGCGTCAACGTCAATCAAGACTCCCTCGTACGCCTCGGCATCGGCGCCCACGTCGTTCACGGCGGAGATGTTCACCGAAACCGCAGTGGGTAGGGTCGCGACGTGGCTCATGAGGATCTGGTGCCCGTCCACGCCTGCGGCCGGGATGTCAATCTCGCTGGAGAGGTAGTATTCCTTGTACTGCCCGCGGATGCTTACGATGTCGCCCTTGTGCATGCTGTGGTCTGTACCGGTGTAAACCCAGATCCCGGAAAACTTACGGGTATTGAAGTGCTCGGGGGGCAACGCCACCGAGCGGAGCTTCGGCTCCTGCACAAAGTACCCGAACATGCCTGAACCGGTCACGACCACCGAGTCGCACTGCACGACGGTGGCCTCGGGATAAACGCCCGTTTGGATGTCGTAGATGGAGACATCGGCCCTTGCCGACGTTGGCGCGAGGACGCCACTGGCCAGCACAACCGCCACAAACGCGACGGCCAAAATCAGTCCCGAAAAGCGAAGTTTCATTGGTCCTCTGCCCCTCCTCTTTGCCTTAGTGTAGGACGTCCGCTCTGCCAATCCCTGTTCATCGTAGGAGAAACTCGTCCGGTTCGTCAAGCACGCAGTTTGTTTCGGCCTTGCGGGGCGCCTGAAAACGGCTGGAGCTGCATTCGACGACGAACCCCGTCGTGTGGGGCACACAACTTGCGGGCGGTTTGTTCCAGTCTTCGGAACCGTGTCAATCGACGAGGCGGGGCGGCGCTACAACGGCTGCTCAGAGAGATGTCTGCTGCTGAGAGATACGTCGTGCGTGTTTCCGGGTCGCATCAATCGACAGCGAGAATCCGTCGCAGCATCTCTGCCATGATCACGCGAGAGTGCGGGCGATCCTCAGGAAAATACCCCTGCGTCCGACTGGGGACTATGCTCATCACCCCCATCCGGCCGAACCGTTCGCTCAAGACTCCTAGGGCCGCCGGGTCGGTTGTCTGGGCATTGGGCGTAAACTCCCAACCTTCTGATGGTGGGTTAGCTCCGTTCAGAAAGCCCGGGGCGACAGTGAAGAGGGGCGTGACGTACGGGTCGAGGGCGGGGATGAGGAAATCGGCGTTGTTCAAGTCGCCTTTGACAAGAAGCGATTCCGGTTGCCCCCCGGTCAGCGTGTGAATTACCGAGTTTCCGGACAGCATGATGTTCCCGTTGATGTACTCGGGAGTCAGGCTTGTGCGGTCCCTCCGCCGATACCAGTCAGCGATGCCGAGAACGTTGAGCTGGAAGGCCCGGGAGAGGGCGGCGCTGTCCCCGACGGCGTTATGGGCGCACAGAACGAGCCGCCCACCGCGGAAGAGGTAATCGCGGAGCCCGTTCGATCGATCGGCGAGAGAGAGGTTGCGCGCCAGCAGCGCATCATTGGCTGCGTTCTGCATACCCGAATACCAAAGGACCCCTTTGAAAAGGCTGAGGAATGGACCCACCTCGACGCCGGTGCGGAACCCGCGCTGGCCCTCTGCCTCGATGTCCATGATGTGGTAGTTGCCCGGGGCCACCTCGTCCATCATCGATCGGAAGAACTTGTCCTCGATCCCGTCGAAGGGGCCGTCGCCGGGGCCGTTGCCGGGGCAGTTGACTCCTGCGTTGTCGATGAGCAGGTACTTGCCGGCCGGGAGTCCCACCGTCCAGGTCCAGGAAATCGGGACCGAGCGGGTGCGGCTATCGTCGATGGCCTGGACATGCAACGTCCAGCGGCCCGGCTGAGGAGTGATGCCGTCCGGATCGAACGCCGTCGGGACAAGCCCCACCAGGGTGTCGGCGGTGCGGAAAGTGTCGCAGTGGGCCTGGCCCTCTCGCTTCAGCCAGTAGGCGAACGAGCGTACGGTTTCGTGGCCGTCCCGGTCGATCGGGTGCCAGGCGAAGGCAACCGCCGGGAGGCTGCCGATGACGTCGATGGCGGAGTCTGGGCGCGCGATTGAGTTGCTCCAGCGCAGCATCGGGGGGTTGTTCGTCACCTTGAATTTCTGGGTCTTGCCCACCGGATCGACGGCACCGTCGTTGTCAAGAGCGCGTACCGAGAAGGTGTGCCGACGATACATCGGGGAAGGGAGCACATCGGGGTCAACCCAGGTCGGATCGGCCGTTCCGTACGTGGCGAGAGCGAACGTGTCCGTGGTGGCGGTGGTGACGACCCACGAGGAATCGCCGTTCTCATCCGTCCAATGCCGTGCGCCGTCGGGCGGAGTCCAGCCGCCGTTCCACCTGATGAGGTACGCCTCGACGCGTCCGTCCGGATCCGAACCCCACCAGCGCAGAATTTGCTGGTAACCGAGGCCGAGCGTGTCGAGGTCCGTGGGGGAGCCGGAGGAGTCGATGCCGGAGGAGAGGACGGAGAGGTAGGTGACGGGCGGTCGGTTCGGCCGCATCACACCAGCGTCCTCCTGGCACCCGGCGGCGAGGATCAGCAGGCCGCCCGCGAGCAAGAGCGCCGCGAGTGCTGCCGTTCCCGCGGTGCGGTTCGTCCCGCTCGGCCTGTGGCTTGTCCGGCTTGCGATACGGTCTGCCTCACCGGACCACACAGTTGCTTGGTTTGTGCAGGCTGCCGCCCCGTCGATTCCGTTGCTCCGTGCGCGCATCATCGGTTGCGTCCTCTTCCGCGGGGTCGGCCCCGCGCGGTTTACTTGACGATCAGGAACTTCCCCACCTGCCGTCTGCCGCCGCCCGGTTCCTCGACGGCGTAAAGGTAGAGGCCCGAGGCCACCCCCTGGTCCTTGCGGCTCACCAGGTCCCAGGCTGCCATCCCGCCCGAGAGTTTGGGGAGGTCGCGCTCCGGATTCCGCGAGTCGGTAGGGTCGAAGATGCCGCGGATATCGGTGGGCTTGTAGGTCGCCTGATCGAAATCGATCGTGTCGACAAGATCTCCCGCCAGTGTGTAAATGCGGATGGTGCACATCGGGGGTAGGTTCGCGAACCAGAGGTAGCGATCGCGCCGCAAAGACCCGTCCCACGCCGCATCGCCCCGGTACGGGTTGGGAAAGACCGTGACCTTCGGCCGTCCGTCCACGGACGCCGGCGAACCGGGAATGACCATCTGCAGGTTCTGCGCGATCCCGCTTTCCAGCGATCCCACGCTCGGGCTGCCGCGGTCGAAGGCGGTCACGGCCACCCAGTACTTGAAACCGTCGCGGACCCCGTCGATCGTGTAGCGATAGCGCCGGATCTCGGGCCTGGCCATGATCGTGTCAACTACGGTGCAGGTGGAATCGGTCCAGAGCGTGTCGGGCCCTGCGGCCGCTATGACACTGCTGTCTCGGCCGCCGGGATAGAAGATGTCCACCAGGCCGGTGTCATACCCGATGCTGTCGCGAACGTCGCGCTCCAGAATGCGGCGAAATCCTTTTTGCGTGCGCTCTTCGCTCACGTAGATTCGATACCCCTCGAAGTCGAAGGCGCGCTCCTTGGTCTGCGTGTCAACGATCTCAATGGCGACTTCAGGACCCGTCCAGGTACCCTTGCAGCCGAGCGAGTCGCGCCAGACCGCGCCTTCCCACTCGAGAGTCACCGTGTTGTGCCCAGGTATCACCCGGATGCCCGGTGACGGAGGCGGCCTCGGGATGACGAAATCGGCGTTGTAGGCGGCCTGAGCCTTACCCGAGTTGTAGAGCAGGTCTGCGCGGGCGTTCCTGCCGGTGACGCCCGTTTGGTCCTGCCCGCCCAAGAAGGCGAAAGAGACGGTGAGGGTATCGCCGTCCAGGAGGGTGCCGAACGCTGTGTTGTTGTTCCCGGTCACGGAGAGGACTTCCACCGGGTCGTCCGTGCCGGCGGCCGGGCTCCTCATGTCGGCGTTGCCGTTGCTGATGAGCGAGTAACGCTCGGCATCCGTCCAGCGCTTGGAGGGATCCCAGTTCCACCAGTTGAAGGAGACCAGACAACTGTCGAGCGGAGTCGGCTTGGTGCCAAGGAGTCTGATACCCGCGTAACTGGAAGCCCGGTAGAGCGGCGGGCCGCCAAGGTTGTAGTTATGTTCGATGATCAGGCTTGAGTCCGGAACATACTCCAATGCTTTCTTCTTGAACCAGCCGCTGGTCCAGTTGGCAATCTGAGGATCCTTCCAGCCGGTGGCCAGTTCGGAGTAGAAACCGGCGACCAGGCCGTAAAGCGGACTCGTCCCGATGTTGATGATCTTGAAGTTTGCAATAACGATCGCCTCGTACCCCTCGAAGCTGAAGAGAAGCGTCTCGGTTTCGATCCGCAGGTTGAGCGGCCGGTGTGGGTCGAGGGCTCCGGGGATGACCAGGGACGCTGCTGTGTCGGCGCAGGAATATAGGAAATCCTGTTCGCTGATGGCCCGCCTGTTGTAGTAGCGACTTTCCGGGAGCATCGATCGCTCCACGATCGTTGTGCCGGCCACTGGGAAAAGTTCCGCGGTCGGCAGAAGCGACGAGACCGAGCCATCCACGTTGGCGGACGTTAGGAGGGTGTCTCCCTCGGGGGTGACGGCGCCGACCCAGATCCCGGCGCGAGGCATGTGATCGATGTTGCTCCCCAGCGGATACTCGAACGACGGGGATCGCGAACGGAAGTTGTTCCCGAAGAGCCCATTGTTCACCACGGTGAGGCCGAGGGCATTCCCCGAGGTGATGCGATAGGTGATGAATGCCGGGTTGGGATCGGCGAGCGGCTGTGGCGTCAGCCCTGATGGAACCGACCATGGGCCCGATAGGGTGCCGGAAGGCTGTCCGTTCAGGGCTCCGGAGTTCTCTGACCCTTCGTCCAGCCAGGTGGAAGGAAGACGCCCGCCCTCGAGGTGATCGTCATCCCGGGCACTCTCCACCGCCGCGAGCGCGATCCCCGCGATGATGGCCAACCCGGCCGCCGCGAGTAGGGTCCGTGCCGCCGGTCGAGCCCGGGTTCCGCGGTGCCGGGTGGTGAGCCCGGCCTTCACCAACTGATCCATGCGTGCCTCCCTCAAAAGGAGTCGGCCAGAGCGAATGTCACCAAGCGATTGTTGTCCTTGTCCGAGACGAAGACGAGCCGCTCCTCCACCGCGACGAAGCGGGGGGAGACGATTGGCCCGCCTTCGAGGGGGACGGACGCTTGCGCGCTGTAGACGGAATCCACGAACTCTCCGGTGAGCCGGTACTTGAGAATGCGGTTTCGCCCGGTGTCGGCGATGAACAGGAAGGCTCCGGTTCGCTCGCCGGAGACATCCTCGGGCATCCTTGGGCTGAACGCACTGGTGCTGTCACCCGGGGCCGGAATCGGGTTCCTTGTCTGGGTGTTCTCGGCGTCTCGGTTGAGAAAGACCACGCGGTCCTGACCCGTATCTCCTACGATCAGTTCGCCCCCGGACCAGTCCAGGCCCCTGGCCTGGTTGACGTAGCCGCCCCCGGTCCCCCGCATCGTGAGCATCTTCAGCAATCGGCCCTTGGAACTGAACTTGGCTACGACGTCCCGGATGCGATCGGAGACATAGACGTTCAGGTCCTCATCAGCTGTCAGACCGGTGACTTCATCCCAATCCCCGGGGAGGGGGAACGAATCCAGCGGCGCGCCGCCGGTGTAATAGAAACGTTTCACATACCAGCTAGTGCGTGCAACCACCTCCGTGGTGACAAAGGTTGTGTCATAGATGACTTCCCCGCCGACGGTGGTGCTGTCGATGTGATCCACGGTAGTCGTCGTGTCCGTCCGCATTACCTGGTGCCGGTCAGTGACGAGGACGAAGATCGAATCGCTCTTGACCACACAGATGCGGGTCGGATCCGTGACGCCCGTGAACTGCCGTATCGGCGCCGGCGGATGGGTGGCGTTCGTCAGGTAGGTGAGAAACACCTCGACCTGTGCCTTGACTGTGGGAGGGCTCTGGCCGCGGTTCTGGGTGATGACATAGAGGTAGCTGCCTCGCACAGCGACATCGGTCGGGGCGTCCAGTTCCCAGGTCTTCTCGTGCAGGTAGCGACCGGCGTCCGGGATCGGTACCTGTGGAGGCGTGGGGGGAAGTTTGAATTCCTGGCCGCACCCGGCCGTGGCCAGGATCAGCCCCAACAGGATGGTCGTGCCTTGGATCCGCATCGTAGTCCGGCTCCTCCGTTTCCGTGGGCTCATAGCGCGAACCCCAAACTGAGGCGATGCACCGTGCCTAGGTGGCCGCCCTCGGTCCAGGTGTAGTCGAATGCCCCACGCTGTCCGCCCAGGCGCACGAGCAGGCCGAGGCCGGCGGAAAGGCCCATCTCGTCCGCGGAGAAGTCATAACCGGTGCGTAGGGCGTAGCTCTCGCGGAACCGGTATTCGAGGCCGCCCCGCAGCGTCTCGGCGTTGTCGGCTTGGTGGAGGATGACCGTTGTGCCGGTCAACCGGTGTGGTCCCCGGCTCCACGGATCGACGGCGAGGCCGAGCTGAAAGCGGGTCGGCGGAGAGAACGCGGTGTAGCTGACCTCACCGCCGGTCACGTTGCTCTGAAACTTGGCGTTCGGGTTGAGGTCAGAGCCGAAGTCGGAAAGCGTCACCGAGAGGCGGCTGTTCCGCCACCCGATCTGGTAGACCGAGCCCGCGTCGACCAGGAGCCCCTGGGCCACCGGCCCGCCGACATTCCCGCCGAGGTCCTCGCGCAGGTACTTCACGCTGACCCCGATCCCGAGTTTGTCGGTAAAGGAGCGCGCGAGGCTGCCGGCGAGGAGGAGGTCGGAGTAGCCGACCGTGCGCCCTGTGCCGGCCGGGTAGTACTCGGTGGTTTCATCGATGGTGGTGCCGAGCCAAGCGACACCGGCGCCGACGTGGACCCCGAGCGACGGGATCGGCATGGAGAACGTGGCGAGTCCGATTTGGAGATCGGCCGGCCAACGCACCATCCCAAACTGAATGGCCGGCCCGGTCGGCCCGAAGAGGACCCCGGCGGGATTGACGAGGACGGCGGCCGGTCCTTCCACCAACGGCGCGTAGGCACCGCCGAGCGCCGCGCCGCGAGCATCCAGCCCGATCTTGAGGAATGTCCCGCTGGACGTGGCCACGCGCTGACCGCCGAGGTCGGTTTGGGCCACACAGGGAGCGGCGAGAAGCGCGCTGAGGAGCGCCCCCAGGAATGCGGGAAGGGCGGAAGAGCGGGCGGAACGTGGGGTCCTAGCGCCAACCCGGCGGAATCGTTCGTCGGCGTGCATCACAGTTCCACTCCCAAGCCGATGCGCAAGCTTCGCGGGGCCGAACGCATCGACGGATCGGAGTACCTCTCGGCCAGCCATACAGGGTCGGTAGTCGAGTTCCTAAGGCTTCCCCGGCCGATCCGATAGATGTCCCCGGTTACCGGGTCGATGGTGAGGACAGTGCGATAGTTGGTCAGGTTCCAGCCCTGCAGCGTGACCTCCCATCGGTGGGCCGCGAAGCGGAAAGCCTTGCGGATGGTGCCGTTCAGGGCTATCTCCAGAGGCCCATTGCGCGAGTAGGCGGGGCCGGAATCCTCGCCGAGTGTGTTCTGGGGCGTATAAGCGCGACCGGACATGGCCAGCCAGTAGAGGTTCAGCGAGATATCCTCCGGCAGCCGCACGCCGGCGATGCGGGCGGTCCTATCGCCCTTGGGCACCTTGTAGTCGAACCAGACCGTGAATTTGTGAGGCCGGTTCCACCACATGTACTCCTCGTCGAGTGCCGTTTCGCGGGCGTCCCCGCCGGTGGCGCGAACCAGTGCGAGGTTGTTCGGGTCGCTGCTCTTCCCCTTCACCAGGGCGTAGGTATAGGAGGCGTTCCACGAGATGCGGCCGCCGGCCTTGTTCTTCTTCACCTCCAGCTCGATGCCGCGGGAGCGAGCGTAGTCGCGGTTGAAGTAGACAAAGTAGTCGCTCCGCGTAGTGGTGACGCTGTCCGTGAGGCTGATGGTGGCGCTGGTCGGGTAGTCGTAGATGTCCTTGAAGAACGTCGTGACCTTGAAGGCCATGTCGCGGCGGAACGTGTGCCCGGCGCCCAGTTCGTACGCCACCGAGATCTCGGGGTTGAGGTTCGGGTTGCCGATACGGGGGAACTGTTCGGCCGACTGAGAACCGGTCTTCGAGTAGACATAGAAGTAGGGGGGGCGCTGCGTGAAGTGGCCGTAGTTGAAGAACAGGTTGTCCTTTTCGGTGATCGGGTGGCTGACCTCGATGCGCGGCGAAAGGTGACCCTTGAAGCGGTGCCCGAAGAGGGCGTGGGTACTCCGTTCCCATTCTGCAACCGTCTCGTCGCTGGCGATGATACTCGTCCGATTCTGATAGACTCGCTCCGCTTGTTCGCCGGGGAACCAGTAGTCGTATCGCAGGCCGATCCCGGCGACCAGCCCTTCGTACTCCATGCGGTCCTGCAGATAAAGGGCACCGGTGTTGGGCGTCACCTTGAAGAGGTCGTATTCCTTGCCCAGCGGCCGATACGGTTTTGTCGAAACGGTCGTGGCGTCGAGGGTGAAATACTGAACGACCTCGTACTGGGAACGCATGCCCCACCGCACGTCGTGCCGCTTCCACTTGCGGATCCAGTCGGAATCGGCGCTCCAAGTCTTGGTCCAGCGGTCGGTATAGCTGCCGGCGTCCCCCTCGACAGGATAGCGGAAGAATGAGTTCCCGATCTGGTCTCGGATGCACCACCGCGTGTCGGTTGAGTCACCCGGATCACCATGCTTCCAAGGCGGACAAGTCGGGTAGCCTTGGTAGTCCGTCCAGCGCTTTCCCGCCACATCCTTGTGGTTGGCCGAGAAGTAGCGGGTGAGTTTCAACTGGTGGCTGAGGGAAGTGCCGAGGGCGCGGTTCCAGGTGAGGGAGAAGCTGTTCTGGTCGCTGGTGGACGTATAGTAGTGATCAAACGTGTCACGCCAGCCCCAAACGTAGCTGGTCACGTTCCGGTTGACCGTCGCTATGTCCGAGTCACCGAACCCCTGGTCGAAGGAGATGCTCTTGTTCAGGCCGAGGCTGAACTTGTCCACCGCAGAGGCCTTCCATGTGGTCTTAACCCCCAGCCGCCAGTCACTGTTGGAACGTGGGTAGAAGAACTCCCCGTACCGCCAGTTCTGACCCAGGATAGACTCGCGATAGCTGGAACGGAGATGCCGGTTGCCCGAGAGGTCGTCGATCCCGGGCAGGTAGCTGTTTTTCAGCTCGACGCCCAGGCTGAGATAGAAGGTCGGGCGCTCCTGCCCCCGGCCGCCCAGCGGCTTGAGCAGCGGGTGGAGCACCGCCAGGGGGCCGCCCAGTTCGAATTCGTAGAAGTCCTGCTGCTCATCGCCGAAGAGCCGGTCGGTCTGGTAGCCGATGTACCCCTCGTAGCGCTCGCCACCGTCCTTGGTCTTGGCATCGACCACCCCGGAAAGGGCCTGTCCGTATTTCGCGTCGAAGCCGCCGGTGATGATGTTGACTTCCGCCATCGATCGCGCGCTCACGCCGGTCCCCTTGGAGTCCCCGGATATGAGGTCGCGCATCTGCACGCCGTCGATGATGAAAAGAGTCTCCTCAGAACGACCACCGCGGATGTGGATCTTGTTGTTGTCCTTGGTGACCCCGGGCTGTTGCTCGACCACGCTCTCCAGGGTCGGCTGCAACGTCATCGACTTGAGCTCGTCGGCGTTGAAGGAGCGCGTTGTGGAAGCGCGCTTGACGTCCACGAGCGGCCTCTCGGCCACCACCAGGACTTCTTTCTCCTCCCGGACCACCGTCTCGCGGAGCCGGACCTCCACGCGGACGGTGTCGCCGGCGAGCACGAGGACCGTGCGGTGTTCGGGGTCGAAGCCCATGTAGCTCACCAAGAGGTCATGCTCCCCGGGCGGCACGGCCCGGATGAGGAACGACCCGTCGTCCTTGGTGTTGGCGCCAAGGACCGTGCCGGTGACGAGGACATTGGCGAAGGACAGCGGCTTTCCCGTCTTCTGGTTACTGACCCGGCCGGCGATGGTGCCGGTCGTTTGGGCAGGCGCGGCACCCGCCATGAGCGCGAGGGCGGCCAATGCTGCAACAAGAAAAGGGGGGATGGCACGGATGGAACGGATCGTGCAGAAATACCAGTCCGCGGGGCGCCGCGAGGGCATCTGCCGCGGAAGAGTCGCGCGTTGGGTCATGGCGTCAGGTTTCGCTCCCTGGTCACGTCGGCGTCGGCCTGCAGTGCTGCCGCGGCACGAAGCCGCGGGGATCCCAAATCCCAGGTGCGGTCGCTAGGGACCCGACCCGGGCGCGAACGCAGCGTACCCTATCAGCCGGCCCGCCCCGTGGCAAGCGTTGTTACACCTCCCGGGATTCGGAACCGGCTTCGAGCATCACCGGGCCAGATGGTCCGGGCCGAAAGCGCCGGGCAACGGTTCCTGCACACGAACGCCCCCGCGCGGCCGCTGCGGCGTCCCCCACCAGACCCTGAGGCCAGGGCTGAACTCGTAGAGAATCTGCAGGCAAGCGCCGCACGGAGGGGCATCCGAGAGCATGGGAGCGGCGGCAGGCGGCGGAGGCCGGCGCCTCGAGCGCGAGGGGAGATTAGGGGAATCCGTGCTTGCGGTTTCACCTTTCGCGCACCGGCTCCAGCGGTTCGGGCTCCCAACCGGCGGGTCCGCCCGCGACCCAGCGCCCGAACTCGTCGATGCGCGCGCGCACCCCCTCGCGCGTGGATTCCTGCATGATCAGGTTGCGCAGCATGCGAATGCCGTAGACCTCTTTCAAGTACCCGGAAAGAAACTTGCGCATCTCAAACACACCGCGGGGCTCCCCCTTTTCAGCCACCGAGGTGTCGAGGAGATCCAGGTAGACAGCAACCCGCTCTTCCAGCGTGGGCGGTCCAGGATCCGGGTGGCCGTCGAGAACCGCGCGCGTGCGCCGGAAGAGCCACGGGTTGCCCATGGCGCCGCGCCCGATCATGACGGCCTCGCAGCCGGTTTCCTCGAACATGCGTACGGCATCGGACGGCTCACGGATGTCGCCGTTGCCGATGACCGGGATTCGTACCACCTGCTTCACCCGGGCGATCCAAGACCAGTCGGCCTGGCCCTTGAACCCCTGGCTGCGGGTGCGGGCGTGGAGCGTCAGGGCGGCGATGCCGGTGTCCTCGAGCCTGCGAGCGAGATCCTCGATGATGATCGACCGCTCGTCCCAGCCGAGACGCGTCTTCACGGTGACCGGCAGCGAGACCGCCCGCACCACGGCGCGAGTGATTTCCACGAGAAGGTCCGGTTCGCGCAGGAGACCGGCCCCGGCGCCCACGCCCTCTTTTTTGCAGGCGACCTTCTTGGCGGGGCAGCCGAAGTTGATATCGATCAAGTCGGGCTCCACGGCTTCACAGACCCGGGCCGCTTCCACCAGCGAGTCGACCCTGTTTCCGTAGATCTGGATCCCGACCGGGTGTTCGTCTTCGGAGATGGCGATCTTGGCTCTGGTTCTCGCGGCGGCGCGGATCAGCCCCTCGGAATTGACGAACTCGGTGTAAACGAGGTCGGCACCGTAACGGCGGCAGAGTCTTCGAAATGGGCGTTCGGTGACATCCTCCATCGGGGCGAGGAGGAGCGGGCGCTCGAGGCGGATGTGGCCGACTTGGAACATGGTGTTGCCGCGGCGCGGGAATGCCCCACGGTCGCCCACGGATGGTACGGACCGCGGGTCCCGCGTGTCAACGGCGGCCGGGCCGCCGCACTCGACCGCGTCTGCTTCGTTGCGCGCAAGCGTCCCGCCGTTCCCGTCGTCTTGACTGGCACTCCCAACTGTGATGGAGTGCACCGATCGGCGGCTCTCCTGCCCCTGACAAGTTTGGTAACGGACACGGAAGTGCCGTTGGACTGAGGACTGATGCGACCTGCCGCGGTCGGCGGGCGCCCGTTCCGGACATGTCTCGGAGGACTCACGGTCGTGCCGTGATGCGAGTTCGCAGCTCATTGTCGGCCGGGAGGGCTCTCCCGCCGTCGGGAAGCGTTTAAGTACCAAGAATGGAAACAAGGAGGACTGACCATGCGCAGACTGGCGATCCTGGGGATACTGGTGGCCGTGGTTCTCGCAGGCTGTGGTGAGGACAATACGACGGCGCCGACACCAACCGGTTCGTGCTGTGCGTCGAACGGTAGTTGCAGCGTGACTACGCAAGCGGGCTGCACCGGCGACTGGACTCTGGCTGATGACTGCAGCCCGAATCCCTGTCCGGTGCCGCCGAATGAGTTCGCCCCGCCGACCGGCCTGACGGTGGTCAACGGCGAAAACGAGGTGATTCTCCGTTGGGTAGCTTCGACCGACGCCGCCGACTCCGATTTCAAGGGCTACAACCTCTACCGGCACACGTCGACGATGGTCGATGCCACCCACGACCAGTTGCTCACCTACAAGCGGAACAGCACCGCCATCACGTCCACCACCTACATCGATGCCACGGCTCTGAACGGCACCAAGTACTACTACGCCGTGCGCGCCCTGCGAGGCTCCAGCGAGCTCAGCACGCCGACCAGCGAGTACGACACCGCACCGCGGCGGGAGGGTGACGACCCGATCCAACTCGCGGAGTTCAGGTACACCGGGCAGGCCAGCGGCCTCAACTGCTTCACTCCCCAGGCCTACGCGATGGAGAGCAGCAACCCCGACAACCGTCTGTCCATCGACTGCTACCTCGGCACCATCGGCGTCAACGACGAGTCCGCCCAGGTTCTGGCGCTGAAGAGCCCGCACCGCGTGCTGAACGGCAACGCCGCCTGGTCGTCCCGCGTCGCGGAACTGGTGCTTCTGGGCACGGGGCAGACGGCCTGGGACATCCCGAATGCACCAACGACCGGATGGGTGAGTCAGGTCGAGCTGGGCGCCAACCCTGTCGATAAGGTGATTGCCGTGCGAACGCCCGGCGGCGCCGGGGTGAGGCACTATGCCAAGATCTGGATCCACGAGGTCAATGGCACCGCCGGCCAGCGAGTGATCACCGCCGACGTGGCCTATCAGCAGATCGCGGACTACCCGCGCTTCTTCGCCGGCAGATAGGGGTTCTGGCAACCGCACTGTCCCGGGGCGACTTGGCGTGGGCATCGCACGTCGAGTCGCCCGAGCAGCGCCAAGGAGCCGTGACAGCCGAGTCCTCCTTGTGGCCGGCGGGGTCTGTCTGCTAGGCTGCGAGGCGGCCTGACACCGGGGCCCCGCGTTTCGGCGGGGCGTACGGCGGACCGGGGGAGGAAACTTTGCCGAAGATCTCCGAGATCCGGGCGCTCGTCTCGCTTCTCGCGGACGAGGATCCACGCATCACCGACATGGTGTGGGAGCGCTTGAGCGGGATGGGAGCCGATGCTCTGCCCGCGCTGCGCGCCGCGTGCGAGGATACCGACCCGGTTCTCCGGCTGCGCGCGCGTCACGCGCTGGACATTCTCGCCTTCGAGCGGCTCGAGGACGATCTCCGCGACATCGCCGAAGCCGATGACATCGACTTCCCCCTGGAGCGGGCCTTCCACGCCCTCGATCAGATCGAGTACCCGGAACTCCACCTGGATCGGATCCGCCGCCCGCTCGATGCGCTGGCCGAGCGGATCCGGCCTCGCCTAGCGGGCAAGCGGCGCCCCGCTGATCGGCTGGAGGAGATGCACCTCGTGCTGCACCGCGATCTACGTTTCGCCCCGGTTTCCCGAGCTGCTTCCGATCCGGAAGCGTTCTTTCTCCACCGGGTGCTGGAGCGCAAGGCCGGTGCGCCGGTCCTATTGGCCGCGGTCTACCTGCTGGTGGCGCGGCGGCTTGGGCTGTCGCTCGCGGGTGTGAGCCTGCCGAGTCACATCCTGCTGCGGCTGGATGGTGGCGAGACCGAGGTCTTTGTCGACCCCGCACGCGGTGGGGCGCCTTTCGGGCGACGCGAGTGCGTGCAGACTTACCTGCGCGACTACTTCCCGCGGGACGCCTATGTTCACGCGGCCAGTGGGCGTGATCTGGTCATCCGAGGGGTGCGGGGGCTGATGCTGCTCTATGCCCGGGTGCAGGATCGCATGCGGTCGCGGCGACTGGGCCGGGTTCTCGAGATCCTGCAGGCGCGCGAGCGCGCGCGCTAGCCGGACGCTCGTTCCTCATTAACTTCCTACCTCCTGCTTCCTGATCACTCCTTCCGCCGAACCGACTCCACCTCGGTGATCCGCATGCCGCGTGCGCGCAACGCCCGCAGGTACGCACCACCAGGGACGACCTCCTCCGCCGCCGGCACCCCCTTGACGGCAATGGCGCCGCGGGCCAGCAGCAGCGCCGACTCGGCGGCCGGAAAGGCCGGTCCGCATCATGGCGGATAGGCCGGTCGCTTCGTCGTAGTAGTCGATCATGTCGTACTGGCGGAGCACCGCCTCTTTCCCGCGCGTGCCGCGCACGCGAACCCGCAGCACCACCAGGTCACGCACGTCCGGGTCGTTGAGCACCGGCTCGAGCACGGCGGCGAGACACTCGCGCGGGACGATCTTCCCACGGCCGACAGCCCGGGGGGTGGTCTCCAGCATGCCGATCCGCCGGAGAAAGAGGAGCCGTTCCCAGTGGCCGGGATAGCGCACCGTCTTGTAGTCGAGCTCGCGGATGCGGCCGCGAAACGTCCAGGGGAGAGTCGATGTGCCCCCCGACGTGTAGGCCGCTTCGCACAGGCCGATCGGTTCCGGAAACCGTATCTCCTCGCGCCCCTCCAGCGCGGGCTTCCGCGTGATCTCACCGTTCTCCAGCCCCACCGCCTCCCCCGAGTACTCGTTCAGGAGCCCGTGGATGGAGAAGACCAGTGAATAGCCGAGTGGGCCGCGTGGGTTCTGCGGGAGGCCGCCGACGCGCAGACGGGCTGACTCCACGGTATCGAAGTCGCGGAAGCCGTGGGCCCCGAGAATGCCCGCGAGACCGGGGGCCAGCCCCTGATCGGGTAGGATCGTGATGCCCGCGGCGCGTGCTTCCTCGTCGAGCGAACGCTGCTGGAAAACGACATCGGTATTGCCGCCGAGGTCGACCAGTGATACGCGGGCGGCGATGGCGGCGCGTGTCACCGCGAGATTCAGGAAATAGGGAACAGCGCTGACCACCGCGTCGAGCCCGGCGAAGGCGGTGACGAGATCGTCGTGACGCCCGGCGTCGAGAATCCCGGTATGCAGCCGCTCGTCGGGGAAGCGGCGGTGCAACTCGCCCAGCCGCCCCTCGTCACTGTCCCAGGCCCGCACCTCGCGCACCTCCGGCACCTTCAGAAAGTCGAGCACGCAGGCCAGTCCCTGCATCCCCGCACCCAAGACCCCGAGTCGCATGCCTCCTCCTTCCGGCTCCGTTTCCGGCGCGGATGCGCCGCATGTCGAGTCGGCAGGATACCATCTAGGAGCCAGAAGCCCGAGCCAGTGAAATTCGTTTTCCACTCCGAATCCCAGGTAAGCCTGCTCTGGTTGCGTCGGATGCCGTCGTTGCGTACGCTCCCGCTCGTCTCGCGCTGGTCCCGGATCACACCTGAGTCGAGGAGGCGCCATGGCCCTGCAACACCTCACCGAGGAACAGGTCTCCACCTGGTCCCGCGAGCAAAAGGACCGCTGGTGGCTCCACAACGTCTTCCGTGGCGACATGCCGCAATTGACCTTTCGCTCGGCGATCACAGGGTTTCTGCTGGGCGGCATTCTGTCGGCGACGAACCTGTATGTGGGCGCCAAGACCGGCTGGACCCTTGGCGTGGGCATCACGTCCGTCATCCTGGCCTTCTCGATGTTCAAGGTGCTGTCCCGTCTGGGTGCCAAGGACATGACGATCCTCGAGAACAACTGCATGCAGTCCATCGCCACGTCCGCGGGATACATGACCGGCCCCCTCATCTCGGGCATGGCGGCCTACATGATGGTGGAGAACCGGCCCATGCCGTGGGGACAGATGCTCTGGTTCAACGTGGTTCTGTCGCTGTTGGGCGTGCTGGTTGCGTTCCCCATGAAACGCCGCTTCATCAACGATGAGCAGCAGCCGTTCCCCGAGGGTCGCGCCTGCGGCGTCGTGCTCGACACGCTGTACTCCTCGGAGGCGTCGGTCGGGATGTTCAAGGCGCGTGCGCTGGGGTGGGCCGCCCTTATCGCGGGCGGCCTGAAGTTCATCTCCGGCGAGAACATAATGAGATTCCTGCAGGAAAAGGCGCTCGGACTGAAACGATCCTGGCACCTGCCCGAGAACCTCGACGCCTGGTACTACGCTCTGGCCGACCGGGGTCGGCTGCCCGTTCCCCGTCTGGCCGGGGTAGACATCCGCCAGTTGGGCCTCACCGCCACCGTCGATCTCGCGATGTTCGGCGCGGGCGGGCTGATGGGGATTCGCCCCGCCTTCAGCATGCTCGTCGGCATGCTCCTCAACTTCTGCGTCATCGTCCCGTGGATGATCTCCATCGGTGAGATCTCGCCGCGGGCAGACGGGACCTTCAGCCGCATTCATGTGCTGAACAGTTGGGCTCTCTGGTGGGGGATCTCGATCATGGTCGTGGCGGCCCTGGCGTCTCTGTTTGCCCGGCCAAAGGTGATCCTGAGTGCCTTCAACGGCTTGTTCCGGAAGAAAGCCGCCGGGGAAGATGTGGTGGCCCACATCGAACTGCCGCTTTGGATCTCGTACGTCGGGGTGCCGATCATCGGGGCGATCGGTGTCTGGATGACCCACGCCTGGTTCGGCGTGCGGTGGGAACTCGGTGCGCTGGCGGTACCGCTCATCATCCTGCTGACCCTGATCGCGGCGAACTCCACGGCGCTCACCGGCATCACGCCCACAGGATCGCTCTCGAAGATTCCGCAGTTTTTCTTCGGCACGCTCAATCCCCGGCACGCCCCGACGAACCTCATGACCGCGCTGATGAGCACCGAGGTGGCCTCCAACGCCTCGAACCTCCTGATGGACATCAAGCCGGGATACATGCTCGGGGCCAAACCGCGCCAGCAGGCGATCGGGCACTGCATCGGCATCTTCGCCGGGGCGCTGGCCAGCACGCCGCTTTTCTATCTCCTCTTTCTCGCGGACTACCGGCCCGGGATGAACCTGCAGGACGTAATGATCACCAACCAGTTTGGGTTTCCCTCCGCCCTGCAGTGGAAGGGGGTGTCGGACCTCGTGGCTGCCGTTTTCTCGCAGGGCCGCTCACCGATTCCGATCTCGGCGGTCTGGGCCATGGCGATCGCGGCCGTGGTCGGGCTGGGGCTCGAGCTGGTGCGGATTCTGCGCCGCGGCGGGTTTCCGCTGTCGCCGCTCGCTCTGGGTCTCGGCGTCGTGATCCCGCCTGACTCCACGATCGCCATGTTTGCGGGAGCAGGCTTCTTCTGGTGGATGCGACGCCGGTACGAGGCTCGGCCGGGGACGCTCGGCTACGACCTTTGGATCGACACGCAGGAGCCGATCTGCGCCGGCCTGATCGCGGGCGCGGCCTTAGTCGGCATCACGGACGTTTTGGTGAGGGTCTTCCTGCTGTAGTGCGCCCGAAGTCTGAAGCCTGCTCCGTGAAGGACCGCCGCGTTGACCGCCCGGGAGTCCGATGATACCGTGCTGCTGCGCAAGCAAAGGAACACCCATCGGGAGGCGATGTCCATGAAGACCATCATCGAACCGTTCAAGATCAAGTCGGTCGAGCCGATCCGCATGACCACGCGCGCCGAGCGCGAGCCGCTTCTCGACGAGGCGGGGCGGAACCTCTTCCTCATCAAGGCCGACGACGTTCTCATCGACCTGCTCACCGACAGCGGGACATCGAGCATGTCGGCGGAGCAGTGGGCCGCCATCATGCGCGGCGACGAGTCGTACGCTGGGAGCCGCTCTTTCTTCGCCTTCGAGGCCGAAGTGAAGCGGATCACCGGCTTCAAGCATGTGATCCCCACGCACCAGGGACGCGCCGCGGAGAAGATTCTCTTCACCGTGTTGCACCGACCGGGAGCGGTCTACCTCGGAAACACTCATTTCGACACCACCCGGGCCAACATCGAATTCGCCGGCGACACAGCCATCGACCTGCCGATCCCGGACGGGCTCATCCCGTCGAAGTATCACCCATTCAAGGGGAACATCGACCTGGGGCGGCTGGAGACGGCACTGGGGGAACACGGCCCGAAAGTGCGCGCCGTCATCATCACGGTGACGAACAACAGCGGTGGCGGGCAACCTGTCTCGATGGAGAACATCCGCGAGGCGTCGCGGCTGGCGCGGAAGCATGGCACACTGTTCATCATCGACTCGTGCCGTTTCGCGGAGAATGCCTACTTCATCAAGCGGCGGGAGCCCGGCTACGAAGGGAAGTCGGTCCTCGATATCGCTCAGGAGATGTTTTCCTACGCTGACGGCACCACCATGAGTGCGAAGAAGGATGGCCTCGCCAACATCGGCGGCTTCTTGGGAGTGCACGACGACGCGTTGGCCGTGGAGGCCCGCAACCTCCTGATTCTGACCGAGGGGTTTCCGACTTACGGAGGGTTGGCCGGGCGCGATCTCGAAGCGATCGCCCAGGGCTTGCGCGAGGTGCTGGACGAGTCGTATCTGCGGTACCGGCTGCGGACCATCGAGTACCTCGTTGAGAAGCTGCAGCAGAACGGCGTTCCGCTCATCATCCCGGCAGGCGGGCACGCCGTCTATCTCGACGCGGGCGCCTTCCTGCCGCAGATCCGGCCGGAGCAGTTCCCCGGGGTGGTTCTTGCCAATGAGCTTTATTTGGAGGGCGGCGTTCGCGGCGTGGAAATCGGCTCGGCCATGTTCGGGAAGCGTGACCCGAGGACCGGAGCGCCGATCGGTCCTGCGATGGAGCTGGTGCGCCTGGCCATCCCGCGCCGGGTCTACACGCAGAGCCACATCGACTATGTTGCCGAGGTGGTGATCGCGGTTCACGCCCGCCGTACGGCCCTGCGTGGGCTTCGGATGACGTACGAGGCGCCGTTCCTGCGGCACTTCACGGCGAGGTTTGCGGAGGCCTGAGGCCAGTCTCGTCCCCAAGCATCCGCGCATGTGAGACATGAATGAGAGAAGCCCGATCCTCGGTTTAGGATCGGGCTTCCTTGTTGAGGAGCGTCGTCGGAGGAAAAGTGACTCGGCCGGCCGCTTGTCCGGTTACGGCAACGGCGGCAGACTTTCCAGGGAAAGCCGCATGAGGGTCATGATGTACTTCGTGTTGTGAATTCCGCGGCTCCCTTCCTTCAGGGCCAGGCGGAAATTGTAGACCGCGCCCACGACGTTCTTCGGGTAGCGGCCCGGAACCGAAGTGTCGATCAAATCCCCAGGTTCCGGGTTGAGCGCCCCGCGTGCGACGAGGGCCACCCGGAGCTGATTGAGGAGCCCGTCGAACTCGGTCTGGGTGCCCTCTATCGTGCCGTCGCGGTCCCAGTCGGCCTCATCGAGGGTGCCGGGGGTGGGGCGATCGAAGGTGGTCAGGCTCGAGTGGCAATCGTCCTGGTTGCAGGCGGCGAGATTGTCGCCTCCCTCCTCCTCGTTGGCCATGGAGAAGGTGTGCCCGCCCACCGTCGTGCCCAAGGGCTTGAACATGTGGCAGTCGACGCAGGAGTTGGCGGCCGCGTTGTAGTGCGCGCTCTTCGGCATCGGGTCGATCCGGCCGAATAGGTAGCCGCCGGTCGCCGCGTAGGCCTCTGCCTGCGGACCCTCGTGCGGGCCGAGACGCTCGTTGGCGATGGGAAGCATGATTGAGTCCGCGGGGAAGGCAGCGCGCACGTCCGTCCGAGAGTGGTGGCAGTTGGCGCAGAGATTGCCCTGGCCCTTGTTGAACACGACTGCGTTCTTCAGCGTGTAGGCCGCGGTCGTCCGGAGATCGAAGTTTTTGTTCGTGTGCGGCGCGTGACAGGTCCGGCAGCCGATCGGGGTCGGCATCTCGGCGATCGCAGGCGTGCCGCCGACGGCGGCGACGAAGCCCTCGCTGTTGTGGCACGACGCGCACCAACTGGTGGCGCCACGATTTGTTTCCCACAGGATGGCATCACTCGAGTGGCGTGAGTGATTCCACTGGGTCATGGCGGCCTTCACCGCGAAGGTGGCTGTGTCGCTATGACACGGCTGGCAGGCGGCGATTCCCGTTCCGTCGATTCCGTTGATTCCGTCGTCCCCATCGGTCCCGTCGTCCCCATCGGTCCCGTTGGTCCCATTGGTCCCGTTGAGTCCGGCCAGACCGTCCTTGCCATCCTTGCCGGCACAACCACCCAATACCAGTCCGAGGATCGCGACGCAGATCACGATCCAGGGCAACCCCGACTTCCTCATGAAAACCTCCTCCTCCCACCAGGGAGGCACAGAACCAGAGAGATCGTCCCTTCCCCCAATGAACCCATCGTGAGGCGGCCGGACACGTCACTGTGTCCGAGTCACCCTTTGACGAATCCCTTTCCTTCGAATGAGCTTCGCCTCCATGGGTGTTCCAGCTCGTGTATTAGTTACGACCAATGGGGTCAAAATGCAAAGGGAGTTTTCTTAATGAGAACCATTAGTGAGACTCGATCCGCGCTCTGTCTTGCCCGCCACGGTGCGCGGCCGGCCGCTGGCCTTCCACCCGGATACGTCCGCGACCCCAGCATCCCGCTTGCCCCGGACATATCCCGCCCGTTAGCGTGGTTCGTCCGCGTGCCGCGGGGGCGCAGCGGAACAATTCGGGGGGCGGCATGAGCTTACGGCGAGTGGATGAGATCTTTGCGCCCCATGGGGATCTTTCGCGCGTTCTCTCGCCCGGATTCGAGTGGCGTCCCCAGCAATGCGAGATGGCCCAGGCGGTCTGGCGGACACTGCAGTCCGGAGGGAAACTGCTCGTGGAAGCTCCCACCGGCGTCGGAAAATCGCTCGCCTACCTGATACCGGGAGTCCTCTGGGCGCAGGCCAACCGGCGACCGCTTCTTGTCTCCACCTACACGCGCACCCTGCAAGAGCAGATCCTAGACCACGACCTCCCCAGGCTTCGCCGCCTGCTGGAAAAACGCTTCCGCGCCGTGCTCCTGAAGGGGCGGGCGAATTATCTTTGTCGCAATCGCTGGGCGCACAGGCTCGATGAGATGCGGGGGACGGTCGAGGGGGAGGAGCTCGAGCGCGCCCTCACCCACTGGGTCGACACCACCGAGTCGGGTGACCTCTCGGAGGCGCCGGTGCCGGTCGGGCGATCCGGCGCGCGTCTCGCCGTCCTCCTTCCGTCGATCGCGGGAGACGCCCGTTTCTGCTCCACCTCGCGCTGCACGCCTGAGAATGGCTGCTTTTTCAAGCTCTCCCGCGCGCTGGCCCGTGATGCGGATGTCGTGGTGGTGAACCACGCCCTTCTGGTCATCGACCTGGCCGGGGGGGGCGGCGGGTTGCCGGAGTGGAGTGCCGCGGTCATCGACGAGGGGCATCACCTCCCGTCGGCCGCGGCGGAGCCGCTCAGCTTTTCGGTGGGGGAGCGCGATATCGAGTCCGCCTTGAAGGGGCTGGGTGGGCGGGGTGAACCGGGGTGTACCGACGAGCTGCGCCGCGCCCTGCGCCGGCATCCCTCCAAGGTGGATCGCACGCAGCAACTGGCCCTCCTGCACGAGCTGGAGGAGGGCACGGCCGTTGTGGGCACGCTGGCGCGGGCTTTCTGGGCCGAGCTGAAGGCCCAGACGGTCTTCCCCAGCGGCGATCGCCGGCTGCGCTACGGCCTTGAGGCGGAGGTGCGCGATCCGTTCCCGCCCTCGGGGCTCGTCCTTTGCGACCGTTTTCGCGGCCACCTCGGCGAGGTCGATTGCCGGGTCGAGGATATTCGCCGCCTGCGGCGCGGCGCTCCCGAGGAGGAGATGCTGCCGGTGCTGGAGGCAGAGCGATTCGCCGCCGAGGCCCGCACGGCGCTGTCCTCCCTGGAGGAATCGCTCACGCCCTCGCGCGCCGACTCCGTCTACTGGATCGAGCCGGAGGGCCCCGGTGGCGCCACGCTCCACTGTCGCCCTCTTGAGGTGGGACGTTGGCTCGAAGACAATCTCTTCGCGAAGAAAGACGCCGTGATTCTGACGTCGGCCACCCTGGCGATCGAGGGGAGCTTCGGCCACCTGGCCGGCCGGTTGGGCCTCCCCGCGGATGAGCGCGAGGACTTGGCCCTCGCCACGCCGTTTTGCCTGGAGGAACAGGTGGCGGCGCGGATTCTCACGGGCGGGCCGGAACCGAACCACGGCGACTTTGCCGCGGCGCTCGCCGAGGGGATCAGCCTTCTGGCGCAACGGCTGCGCCGCAAGACTCTCGTGCTGTTCACCGCGCACGAGACGCTGCGCCGCGTGGAGGAGGTCTTGCGCGAGCCGTTGGAGGAACGCGGCATCCGCGTACTGGCGCAGGGGCGCGATCGGGATCGCCGCAGCCTGCGCGCCGGTTTCCTCGAGAAAGGACCGGCGGTGCTGCTGGGCGCAGCCAGTTTCTGGGAGGGCGTGGACTTCCCGGGGGAGGACCTGGAGGTCTTGATCATGGCGCGCCTGCCGTTCCTGGTGCCCAACGATCCGGTGGTGGAGTCGATCGCCGATCGCCTCCGGCGCGACGGTCACGATCCGTTCCGCGAGCACCAGCTTCCGGAGGCGGTCATCCGCTTCCGCCAGGGGTTCGGGCGGCTGATTCGCCGCCGCACCGACCGGGGGCTCTTCGTGGTGGTCGATCCGCGGCTGCGCACGCGACCCTATGGTCGGGGCTTCCAGCGTAGTGTTGGTGTTCCGTTCGGGTCGTGTGAGACGTGGGATGAATTGGCTGCGGACGCTGAGGCTTGGTTCGCCAAGGGGGCGGAGCCCGCGGACTCGCCACCGCCTCCGGGCTGACCGGGGCACGACACGGCGCGCAGAGATCCGGTGAGCTCCGGAAGGGGCGAGCAATGAGTCCCTTTCCTCCCGAGGGACGTGAGCCCGCCCGGCTCTGCGAGCCCGACTCCACCCACATGTCTTCGTCTGGTGCCGACACGCGGACGTCCGACGATCGCATCTCACGGGCTTCGTGCCGCGGTCGCGAATCAGCGCGGGCGAAACGCAACAATCGGGCCATTGTGAAGATCATGGTCTGCGAGAGGACAAGAAGGTCGACGGCCGTCCCGCGCAGCCTCTTCGTCCACAAGAGCCCGTGTGGCGATTTCCGTCGACAAGGGAGTTCCAAGCGAGAGATGTCGACGGAAGTACTCTTGCGGGTGGGCCGGCAACGCCGCCAGGCGGGATTGATCCGTACTTGATGGAGAAACGCGGAGACGGCGTGTCCATCGTCATGGAGCAGAGCAAAGGTCTATCCGGACGCGACCCGGAACTCGACCTACGCCTGGCCCGCGGCCATCAACCACTTCACCATCGTCTTCGAAGGCAGAATCTGAGATGGTCGGTTACACGGAAATCTTGACAGGCCCGGAATATCGGCTCATCGACGATGCGGAGCCGCTTTTCACGATCCCCGAGGCGGGTCTTCTCTCTCGAGAATGAGGATTAGTAACGCCGGGTCCATGAAGGCATTTGCGGGGTGCGCTCGGAGCCTCGGCGCCCCGTCAATCCCACAACCCCTCCACCGGCTCCATCCGAATCGTGACCCTCCCAAGCTCCGGCATGCGTACCCGCAGACGCCGCTCGATCTCCTCGCTCCAGCGGTGCGCCTCGGGCAACGAGACCTCGCGGCCGATGGCGCAGTGAAACGAGACGGAAAGGACGCCGGCGAGGCTGCGCACCTGGACCTGGTGCGGCCGGAACGGGAAACCCAGCTCGACCGGCAGAGGGCGGAGCGCGGCATAGACCCGAGCGACCTCGACCGGCTCGCTTGTGATGGTGGCGGCGCGATCACCCGCGGGCTCCAGATGCAGGAGCACTGACTCGATCCCCGGCAGCGCGTGGCGCAGGTCGTTTTCGAATGCCCGGGCCGCGCGGTCGGCTTCGTCGAGGGAGAGATCTTCCTTCGCCTCGAGGTGCAGCTCGATGGTCCGGCGACCCGAGGTGTCATGGATCAGGATGTCGTGGGCCCCCAGTCCGTGACGCGCCGCGGTCAACCGCACAGTGTCGAGAATCCCCTCGCTCTCGCCCGGGACCGGGTCGACGTGCACCACGACATCGGCGCGCGGCAGCGCAGAACGTACCGCTTCCTCCGCCGCCGCGGCTATGTCGTGGGCCCGTTCCAGCGGCGTGCCGCGATCGACCGTGAGCGTCAGGTCCACGAACGACTCCGCCCCCGATCGCCGCATGCGCACCTGGCGCACCTCGCGCACCCCGGGGACGGCAGCGGCCCGCTGCGCCACGAGCAGCCGTTCCTCGGGGCGAACAGAGTCGAGCAAGGCGTCGATGTTCCGCTTACCGAGGCTCCATCCGACCCAGACGACGATGCCGGCCACCACCAGGGCCGCCACCGAGTCGGCCGCCTCCAGCCACGCGATCCCGGTGACCCGAGCGACCACCAGCAGGATGAGGCCGAGCAGCACCACCCCGGAGGACCAAAGGTCGGTGGAGAAGTGAAGGGCGTCGGCTTCCAGCGCTGCGCTCCCGTGCTTCTTCGCCGTGCGGAGTAGGGCGCGCGATCGTGACCAGTCCACCGCCAGCGAAAGGATGACCACGAGAAAGGCCCAGATGTTGGCTTCGACTTTCACTTGCCTGAAGAAGAGCCGTTCCACTGCTTCCCAGACGATCCACACGCATGTCGCGAGGAGCAATACAGTCTGGAAAAGCGCCGAAAGGTTCTCCACCTTGCCGTGACCGTAGGGGTGCTCCGGGTCGGCGGGGCGGCCGGAGACGCGGACGGCAAAAAGGGTGAGCAGGGCGGCCAGCAGGTCGAGTCCCGAGTGCAACGCCTCGGAGAGAATCCCGAGGCTGCCCGTGGAGAAGCCGACGACCACCTTCGTTCCCGTGAGGAGGATGGCGGCGATGACCGAACTAAGCGCCACCACAAACTTCTCGCGATCGGCGTGCATCTGAGGGGTGCGGGTCTCCATACAGCGGCGGGTCTCCATACAGCCGCGGGTCTCCATCCTGTTGGATCCGGGCCGTGTCGAAACACGAGGGCCCCGTCAAGCTCGGTTAAGATACATAGGCGCGCCCGGGTCGGCAAGAGAAAATGAGAATACCAATCTCTCAGTGTGGACCCAATGGCATTTTCAACCTGCCGGGCTCGGCGTAGAATCTGCCCGGATCATCCGGGGTCGCTTGCGGCCGGTGCGGGGGAACTGGGTCAGGAACACGCGATGGGAGGGAACGCGGTCATGAAGCAGCCCGTCGACGCCATCATCCACAACATCGGCCAATTGGTGACCTTGGAAGGGCCGCCGATCCCCCGCCGCGGAGTCGCGATGCAGGCGCTGGGGATCATCGAGGATGCCGCGGTGGCGATGCGGGGGGAGCGGATTGCCGCCGCCGGGCCCGAGCAGGATATCGTGGCTGCCTTCGAGGCGCCGGCCTCCGAGACCTTCGATGCGGAGAGGGGTGTGGTTCTGCCGGGGTTTGTTGACCCGCATACGCATGTTCTCTTTGCCGGGTCGCGATGGCATGAGTTCGAGTTGCGCTGTCAAGGGCGCTCCTACCAGGAGATCGCGGCCGCGGGGGGGGGGATCCGCTCCAGCGTGCGCGCCTTCCGGGCCGCCACCGACGAGACCTTGAAGATTCAGACCCGCCGGCGCCTCGACCGGATGCTTGGGCTTGGCACGACCACGGTGGAAGCCAAGAGCGGTTATGGCCTCGACACCGAGCAGGAGTTGCGGGCCCTGCGACTCATCGAGGAATTGGACAAGGAGCATCCCGTGGATCTCGTGCCGACCTTTCTCGGCGCCCACGAGTTTCCGGACGAATACCGCTCTGACCGTGATGGGTACGTCCGGCTGATCACCGAGGAGATGCTGCCGCGCGTGGTGGCAGAGACCAAAGCCCGCTTCTGCGATGTGTTTTGCGAAGAAGGCGTCTTCACCGCGGAGCAGTCGCGCGCCATTCTCCAAACGGCGCACCGCCTCGGCCTGGGGCTCAAGCTTCATGCCGACGAGTTCGCGCCGGTGGGAGGAAGCGAGTTGGCCGCTGAGCTGGGGGCGATTTCGGCCGACCACTTGCTGGAGGCCACCGAACACGGCCTGCTGGCGCTGCAGCGCGGGGGGGTGACAGCGGTGCTGCTTCCGGTCACCAGCTTCTCTCTCGGCAAGGGGCGCTATGCCGCCGCCCGCACCATGATCCAGATGGAAATCCCGGTGGCGCTGGCCACAGACTGCAATCCCGGTTCTTCCATGACCGAGTCGGTGCCGCTGGTCCTGAGCATGGCCTGTCTCGAGTTGGGGCTTTCACCGGCGGAAGCGCTCACGGCGGCCACGGTCAACGCGGCTCATGCCATCGGGCTAGCGGGCGACCGCGGGAGGGTGGCGCCGGGGCTTCGCGCCGATCTCCAGGTTCTTGACGCGCCATCGTATGTGAGCCTGGCCTACCACCTGGGGGTCTCCCACGTGCGTTGGGTTTTCAAGAACGGTCGTCCGGTACACTAAGAGCCCGTCCGTCTGATGTACACGGTCTCCCTCATCACTTGGACCGGCTCCTCGCCATGCTGTCCCTTTTCCTTGCAGATCGATCCGGCCGATGACGATAGACAACTGAGGACGCCGACAACCAGAGGGATGGGGACAGCCCGGAGATGGCATTGGAAAAAGGCACCTTCGCAAGGCGGAAGGCTCAGAGACTCGCCCGGGACGGGGAGATCGCGCACGCGATCGAGGAGATGCGACTGCTTGTGGTGGAGGCCGAGGCCGACCCCTATGACCACGTCTACCTTGGTGACCTCCTGATGCGGGAAGGTCGTCCGCAAGAGGCGGTCGACGCGTGGATGGAAGCGGTACACTCCTACGATCGAGCCGGGTTGAATCGCAACGCCATCGCGGTCGGCAAGAAGGTTCTCCGCCTCGACCACGGGCGGGTCGCCGTGCACCGAACCCTGGGCGAACTCTATTATCGCGAGGGGCTTCTCGGCGAGGCGATGCCCCATTTTCTTCACTGGCTTGATGCCATCAACGGAGACGCCCGCTTTTCCGAAGAGTTTCTCACCACACTCGAGCACGCGGGATCCGCCGTCGGTCTGCAGGTCGAGGCGGCCCTGCGCATCGGCGACCACTATCTCCGTGCCGGGCAATCTGATCAGGCAGCTCGGATGTTCCACGGCCTTGCCGATAAGGTGCAGACGGCCGGCTCGCCCGAAATGGCATTCGAACTGCGGGAGCGGGCCCGAGCGGCGGAGCGGACGCACGAGGAGCAGAAGGTCGAAGGAGCCACTGCCCTCACGGTCGGCGTCGCGATGGCCCCGGACAGTCCGTCGCCGGAAGCGGACGCGGAGGATGGGCTGTTCAGCGGAGGGCTCACGCCGCCGGACGCGTCTGCGGCGGAGCTCCCGACCTCGCGTGGAGACGAGGACGCGGAGCGTGCCCCGGTGGATCCGTTCCCCGATCTGGTAGCGGTTGAACCCCCGGATGATGGGCTGGCCGAGATGCCGATGGATCAACTCCACGAACCAGCGACGGCCGGCGCCGTCGTCGATTGGACCGAACCCTCGGTGGCCTCTTCGGCCGGCCTCGATACGACGTTTCAGGCCGAGCCTCGGACGGAATCCTCGTCGGAGCCGCCGCCGTTTCTGGTCGAACACTTCCCGGTCGGGGGGAGCGTCGCGGAGCCGCCGGTCATGGGTCGCACAGGCCCGGGTGACGCTGATGGTCCGGCCCGTGACCGAGCGCCGGGCGACGATCGAGTAGAGATCGACGCGACTGCCGACGAGGCCTCCGGGGATGTCGACGAGAGAATCTGGGACCTGGATGCGGAAGAGGAGGCGCTCCAGATCGATCCGGGAGCGGTGGAGAGCGCCGGTGGTTCGGCTGGATCCGTCGAGACGGGCCAAGGATCGTCCAGGCTGATCCCTGCGGAATTCCCCGAGCCGATGCTGGACGCGTCGGTGCCGCGTGTGACCCCCCCCCCCCGACTCTGGATGGAACGACGGGCCGGACTCGGGAGAACGGAGCGTGGGGCTCGACCCTGAGGAGATCTCCTGGCCGTCGGGTGTCACGCTTCGCTCACTCGTCGATCGTGCGGAGGCGGCGTACGAGTCGGGACAGTGGGCCGAGGCCCGTGGGCTCTACGACCGGGCCGCGCACGAAACGTCGCTGGAGCCGATGGTGCTCGGACGCCTGGTGGAGATCGCGCGCAAGCTGGAGGACTCCGTCGCGGAGGTCCACTACCTCGAGCAACTCGGCGATGCCTGGATCGAGGCGGGCGTGATGGAAGAGGCATTGGAGGCCTTCCTCGAGGCGCTCCGAATTGATTCCGGAAGCAGCACCGCGCGCCGCCGAATCTCCCGCTTGCAGGAAATGGGCGTGCCGGGCGCGGAGCGGATCCCGGAGGCCACCCGCGATTCGGTGCTGGGCGTGTTGGAGTCCTCGGGCGCCCGGACGTCCGTTCGCGATGATCTTTCCGTGATTCAAAGTGACGAGTGGATCGACCTCGGCGCGCTCATCGAGGAGTTCCGCCACGGGATCAAGAATCAAATTGCCGGGGACGACGCTGCGGGACACTATGATCTGGCCGTCTCGCACCACGGGATGGAGCTGTTCGAGGAGGCGGTGGAGGAGCTGGATACCGTTCTGAGCTGCCCGGGGCTCGCTGTCGAGATGGAGTTGCACGCGCGGGAGTTGCGGGGGGTTTGCCTCTTGGCGCTGCGGCGCCACCGGGAGGCGGTGCATGAGTTCCGGACCGCCCTCGAGCGGCCGGTACCGGACACGGAAAGCCGGTGCAGTATCCTCTATCACCTGGGGGTGGCGCTGGAGTCGGCGGAGGAATGGCGGGAAGCTGCGGAGATCTTCGAACGGGTGCGAGACGAGCTGCCCGGGTTCCTCGACGCACAGGCGCGACAGAGCGCCTGCGAGATGCGTGCGATTGGGATCGATCCCGGGGCTCGCGCTGCCTGAGCCGTCTGATTTTTCCCTGCTTCGCCGCGCTTCCGGGTGTTCATCTTCATCGACGGCAACAGCGCTTCGTCTGGTCTCTTCTTTTCCGGCTTGTTTCGTCCCCTTTCCTCCCGGCCTGTCTCCTTGTGTGTCTTGCGGCCTCTGGCCCGGCCACCGTCGCGAACTCGGCCGCGGCTTCGTCGAAGGCGGTACCGTCGGCTCTTCTTGCTCAGGCCTCTACCGGAATTCCCAAGGTGCCGGAGGGCCAGGGCGGGGCGGTCGACCGCGCTGTGCCTCTCCCGGACAGCGTGCGCGCTGCGCCGGTCGACCGCGTCGTGCCCATCCCGGACGGTGTGCGCGCTGCGCCCGTGGACAGCGCCGGATCCGCTCCCGACACATCGAGCGCCAAGGCTGATTCGGCGGCGGTTCGGGCGGCGGGTAGGGGCCGGCGTTCTCACTCGTGGACCCGGGCGTCGCTCCCGGCCGTCGCTGTTGCGCGCGGACCGGGCGGCTTCGTACTCCCGCGTAAAATCGCGGATCGCTCCACTGAGGCTGTGCTGCGCGAGGTGCTGGAGTGGTCGGGGGGCTTGCGCCGGATCCCTAGTGCCGCTTACAACGCGCCGGACCCGATCGACGCCGGTGACCTGCCCGGTCGCGAGCCTGCCGCCTACTTGCTCGAGGGGATGCCGCTGGCACCGTCCGGCTATCCCGAGATGACGCCCGACCCGGTGGGGCCGCTCTGGCTGGAGCAAGTCTCGCTCCTTCCGGCCGATCCGCTGCTGCTTCCGTCGAACCCTTCGGGTGGACCCATGGTGGCGATGGATCTCTTGCGGCCCGATTCTTCGCGTGCGATGAGCGGCTTCCGGCTTACCAGCGGCTCCAGTGGTGTCCACACCGAGGAGTTCTTCGTCTCTCGCCCCTCGGGGTCGCGGTTGACCCGATTCGGTTATGCCGACTCCAAGACCGATGGCCGCTTTGGGATCGACTACTTCCGCCAGTTCGGTGAAAACCTGCTCCTGAGAACCGACCGCGGTACCGCGTGGGGAGGGTGGCGCTTGGGCTGGAGGCAGGCAAAGACGCGCGTACGCCCCAGCCGGTCTGAGCGCTACTTGCACGACCGCTCCGCTTGGGACGCCGGCCTGGCACTGTGCCGCCGTGCGTGGGCGGCCGATCTGTCGATGGCGATGAGCTGGGAACGCCTGGCGTGGGAGGGAAACGTGCCGGCGAGCCGGAAGGAGGCCTTGGCGCGCGGCCTGCTGCGTATCGAAGGACGTCGCGCTGGGCTGCGGCCGATGCTGACGCTGCAACTCGACCGGCAGCGCCGCAGATTCAACCAGCCGGCCTGGCCGCAGATCTCGGAAGATCGTAGCGACAATGGCCCGGGACTGGCTGGGGGGATGGATGGGGTGTCGGGATTCTGGCAGTTCCGGTCCTCAGTCGGATGGGCGACCCCCGCGCCGGGCAAATCCGGCTGGGTGGCCGCGGCCACGGCCGAGCGTCCTCTGCCCCGCGGTTGGGTGATGCGGCTGCACGCCGACCGCTGCGTTCGCGGTGCGCTGGTGCCTCGGCTCGCCGGCGACCTGGCCGGCGCCGTCGGCCAAGGGGCTTGGGTCAGCGGGAGCACCCCAGGCAAGGAACGGCTGGTGGTGGACCCCGATCGCCGGCTGGAGGCACCGGCCCGGGTGGAGGCGGCTCTGGAGGGCGTGGCGCCGCGTACGCACTGGACACTACACGCGCGCGGCGTGCGGATCGACCATGCGGTGGCGCCGGGTCCCGGGGAACTCTCGCTCTTCACGCCGGAGGGATACGCATCGCTCTCGGCAGCGTCGCTCGATCGCACGGTGCAGGCGGTCTCGCTGCGCGGTGCCGCGACGGTCGACTTGGGCCGCGGCCTGGCGTTCGAGGTAGAGGGAACCGGAAGGACGGCGAGGCCCGCGGTGGAGGATCAGTTGTGGATGGCGCCATGGGACGGGCGGGCGCGCCTGTCCCTGCGTCGCGCGTTCTTCTCTTCTGATCTGCGAGTCGACGGGTTCGTGCGTGGCGCGATCTCCGGCCCGCGATCGACCCCGTACGGCACGCTAGTCGCGGGGGATCGCTACGACGCCGGGATCACCGTGCAGGTCGACGAGCTCTCGATCTTCGTGGTGCTTCTCAATCTGGAGAGCGACCTTGCGCCGGCGGCAGACTACGAGAGCGGGATTTCTCTGGATCCGTCCGGATCGACCTGGTGGACCCTGCCCCTGCGCACGTACCGCATGGGGCTCACTTGGTGTTTTCTCAACTAGCGGCCGGCCGCCTCCGCGGGCCGCCGCGGAGGGCCGATGATTCTGACCCCCGAAGAACGTAGGGCCCTCCTGGGATTGCTCAGTCTGCTTGTCCTCGGCCAGGGAGCTGCTCTTCTACGGGATGAGCGGAAGGCGCGGCCGGATCGCGAGCTTTCGGCCTGGCTGACGCGGGCACAGGCGGCGCGGGCGGAGTCGTTGGGAGCAGGGGCTGACCTCGCGGGTGGCCGGCGAGGAGCCGTGCCCGGAGCCATGCCTGCCGCCGTCGCACGCGCGATGTCTGGGACCATGCCCGCGACCATGTCTGGGACCATGCCTTGGACCATGTCCGGAATCACGCCTAGCGCCACGTCCAAGAATCCTGCCGACGGAAAATTCATCGCAGCACACAGAAGTGATGAGACAGGTGAAACTGTTTTCGATGGGGCCGTGGCAGAATCGACGGCTTCCCTACCCGGGGCCGGGGCCTTGGAGGCAGTCCCGATCGAGTCGGCGTCGAGCATCCCGGCAGGCGTTGCCGCGACGGGGCGCATCGCGATCAACCGGGCTTCGGCGCTCGACCTCGAGGCGTTGCCCGGTGTCGGCCCGGCGCTCGCGAAGCGGATCGTGGAGGAGCGGGAGAAGGCCGGACCGTTTCGGTCCCCTCGCGATCTTCTGCGGGTGAAGGGGATCGGGCCGAAGAAGCAGGCGGCGATCCAGGATCGCATCGACTGGGCGATGTAAGGAGCACGTTACTACTCAGGTAGACAGGATTCAGGTGTCAGAATTCAGAAGTTTCAGGTCGGGGAGCGTCCTCATTCTGACTCCCGGCTTCTGGCTACCTGCGCAGTTACGATACGTTTGTCATGTTGTCGGGAGCCCGTGAAGCCCCAGATTTGATCCCGGCGAGAGACGTACCGGTGCGCCCCATCTCCCACATCTTGAGCGCCCGCAGCCACGTCGCGTACGCCGTCAGTCCTGCATAGATGAACCCGGCGTGCCCGTCGAGAAATCCACCGCGCAGCACAAACCGCGAGAAGAACTTCCACACCGGGCGCAAGTGCATCCACCAGTGGAAGCGACCGCCGCGGTCGAACCGCTCCCCGGCGGCGAGGTCGGTGTAAAGGTTGACCTTCTTCACATAGCGACGAAGCGATCGGTGCGTGTGATGCTCCAAGGCCCCTTGCAGCTTGGCGGTGCGGCCGTCCACCATGACGTGCTCGTGGACGGCGTTGTCGCTGAAACGGGCTCGTGCCCGGCGGAAGAGCCTCAGCACGTGCTCGTCGCCCAGGCCGCCATGGCGCAGCCGTCGCCCGAGGAAGAAGACAACGCGGCGGATCTCGTAGCCATCCGACGCGCTGGGGTCGTCGAGGACACGCACGATCTCGGCACGCAGCGCAGGGGTGATCCGCTCATCGGCGTCGATAGAGAGGACCCAGTCGCCGGTGGCGTGATCGAGGGCAAATTGCCGCTGCGCGCCGAACCGATCGAGCTTTCGGGTGAGCACGCGGTCGGTGAACCGACGGGCCACGTCCCGCGTGTCGTCGTTCGATTCGTCATCGACTAGGATGATCTCGTCGGCGAGACCGACCACACCCGCGAGGCAGTCATCGAGTTGCCCCGCCTCGTTACGCACCACGAGGATCGCGCTCAGGCGGGGCATCCGGCCTCCTCGTAGACGCGCACCGTCTCCGCCGCGAAGCGGGAAAGCGAGAAACGGGCCACCGCGTCCGCGCGCGCCGCCTCGCCCATGACCCGCCGCCTCTCGTCATGCGCGAGCAACACTCCGATCGCCTCCGCCAGGGCTGCGGGGTCGCGCGGCGGCACGAGGAACCCGGTGCGCCCGTCATCCACGAGTTCCGGGATCCCGCCCACGCGGGTCGCCACCACCGGCCGGCCCGCCGCCAGCCACTCCAGAGTGACGCGCGAGACCGCCTCGCTTCCCGTGGACGCCACCACCCCTATGCCGGCCTCGCGGTGCAGCGCGGCGAGGTCATCAAGATGCCCCGTGATTTCGACGGCCTCTCCCAGCCCGAGGTCGCGGGCCTGCCGCTCGAGATCGGACCGTGCGATTGTTTCGGGACGGCCGGCGACGATGAAGCGGGTTCCCGGATGCCGGGGAAGGATCAGAGCCGCGGCCGCGAGGAAGTCGGCGTGACCCTTCACCGGGTCGAGCCGGCCCACGATGGCGACGCGGGGCGAACCGGCCGGTGCCGACACGGCCGGCGGCAACTCGACTCCCTGCAGGATCGTGACGACCTGTTCGGGGGGGAGCCCCACCGCATCTAGATACTGCTGCCGGATGTACTCGGCAGCCGCGATGATGCGGCCGGTGCGGCGGAAAAGGAGCCCGGCTCCCGGACGCTTGCGTACGGGGCGCGCGTCGCCGCGGGTGCGCACCACGACGGCTGCCAGCCCGGCGGTGGCTGCCACGGCGAGGGTGTGGGTGCCTCCGGTATGGGCGTCGACCACACCGATCCGTTCGCGGCGAAGAAAAGCCTGCAGCGCCGGGAGCGAAGAAAGCCGGGCGTAGGGCACGCACGGGAGTCCGAGCGCCCCGGCCGCCGTCCACGGGCCTGAACTCTGCCTCGCGCCGATCCATGTCTCGTGCCCGACGCCGCGTAGGGCGGCGGCCAGGCTGAGGGCGTAGTGCGCGAGCCCGCTGTGCCACGGGATGTCGAGCAGATGAAGAATGCGCATGGCGTTTCGCTCCGCGGCCGGTCCACAGCGCCGCGACATGCGGGCAGGAGACGGGGCCGGAGGCAGGATAGCCTCGCCGGGCGCCGGCCCCAACCCCAACCGCATTCCGCGGTGTCCCTCCCGGTCCGTGTCCCCGGGGACGTGATCCCGAGACTGGGCTGCCATGTCTGTGTCCCGGGGCCGCGGGAGGCGGTCGCCACGCCCGCGGGCGGGAATTTCTCTATACTTAATGACCCAACCTTGGTAGAATCAGCGGGTGGCCTTGGCTTGAGCTGGGACTGCCGGTAGTTTTCAGGAACTCTGAAAGGATGAAGTCATACCTATGAAAAGATTACTTATGGTGATGCTAATCATGGGGTTGGCGATTCTTGTCCCCAGCGGCGCGTCTGCATGGTGCATTAATTTCGAGAACGGGGTGGATGGACATCCCGCAGACGACATTCAAGGTGTCTCGATCCGAAGCCTCGATGGTTTCGACTCGATCTACGGAGACAGCCGGACCTCTCTCTACAACACGTATTCGGACGATCTCGATATGGGTTGGAACGACTGGGCTCCCCAGTATCACCACAACGGTGACTTCTGGCTGTGGGCCGGCCCTAATGCAACCGCCGAGGGCGTGAAGGCCGACTTCGTCCATAAAGACGGGACGTTCTTCTCGGCCGGATACAGCTCCTGCTCGGATTTCTATCTGGAGGCGCACCTGACGGATGCGAGTGTCCTCTCTGTCGTTGGCGGGTGCGATCTCAGCGCTCCGATGCGGACCTTGACCGTGAGCGCCGCGGCCGGGACGTTTATCGATTACGTAGTCCTGCGCGGGGAGGTCAACTCCGGAAACATGTGGCTCGTCGACGACTTGCGTGGGGACGCGACCGGGGTCAACCCGGTTCCCGAGCCGGCATCTGTGGCTCTTCTGGGTCTGGGGATTGCTGTTCTTGGTCTTGTCAGGGGGCGACGCCGTACCTGACGACCCGCTGTGAGGGGACGTGCGGCTCCGGACTGTACCGCGCGCCAGTATAGAGAAATCACGAAAGAATAATGCGCTCAACGATTCCGAAGGGCCAGCCGAATACGATACCATGGAAGAAGGGGTCGGACTCAACAAGGCGTCTCCGCAAAGAGTGACCGTGTCGCCGGGAGGTGCGAAGTGAGGAGCCTGCCATGGTGGGTTCTACCGATCATCGCGATGGGCCTCTTGCCGCCGTCTTCGTTCGCCACTCCTCCGGCCCCCGGCTACGGCACCGCGGTGGTCGATGGAAATACGGCAGAGTGGGATCTCACGAACGATTTCTTTGCCGAGATGCACCGGAGCGGTGATTCGACAATGCCGCTCTCTTGCAATGCCTACCTACGTTATGACTGCGCGACGAGCACCATGTACGTCCTGGTGCTCGGCGAATCGAATGTCACTCTCTACTACAATTCCAGCGGGATCCTCGTCGGGTCGTGGGTGGCCATCAACACGACGGCCAACAAGGTCGTGACCAGCAGGTCGGGGAACAATGGAGCCCCGCCTGATATCGCGTGGGTTGGCCTGGGCTATGACGGAGTTGCCAACCACGTTCTGGGGCTGGAGGCATCGTTCACGATCCAGCCCGGGAGCTACCTGATCTATATGTTCCAGGGAGTCTGGGAAGTCGCCGCGGCTTCGTTTGCGGCCACGATTGGATACCCCGCGACCGCCCCGGCCCTCGTGATCGACTGCCCGGTGAATGCGGTCTGCTGTCATCCCGATGGTTCCTGCACGATCGTCCCCGAGGCCGAATGCTTTGACATTCGGCTAGGGTATGGCAGTTCCTGCACACCGAGCCCCTGCCCGCAGCCCCAGGGTGCCTGCTGTTTTCCCGATGGAGCGTGCGTGTATGTCCTGCAGACAGAGTGTGACGTTTCAGGTGGAGACTGGTTGGGCTATGGTTCCGACTGTGATCCGAACCCCTGCGTGCAGCCGTCGGGAGCCTGCTGCTTTCCGGATGGCTCCTGCCGACTGTTGACGGCGGCTGATTGTGCCCAGGCTGCCGGTACGGTGTGGCTCGGCTATGGCAGCAACTGCACACCGAATCTGTGCGCACAACCGCCGGCGGGCTGCTGCTTTCCGGATGGCGTGTGTCAGGTTGTGACCGCGGCGCAATGCGCTCAGGCGGGTGCGCAGTGGCTCGGAATCGGCACAGACTGCACGCCGAACGTCTGCGTGCAGCCGCAGGGAGCCTGCTGCTTACCGGACGGCTCCTGTCAGCTCCTGACCGAGGTGGGGTGCACCGCGCTGGACGGCGCTTGGTCCGGGCTGAACACGAGCTGCGATCCGAACCTCTGTCCGCAGCCCCAGCCCGCGACGGGCGCCTGTTGTTTCACCGATGGGATCTGCCGGGCGGTTACGGCGGCCGCATGTGCAGCCGGTCCGGGCCAGTATCAGGGTGACAGTGTGCTGTGCACCCCGGCTACATGCCAGACGTCGGTTCCGACCGAACGGACAAGCTGGGGCAGGATCAAGGCGAACTACCGGTAGGCCAAGGTCAGTACCCAGCGGAACGGACGGGGCCTGCTTCCACTTGCAGGCAGGCTTTTTCGAGTCAGGGTCGCGATCCGGGGTGCAGTTCCCAAGAGCTCGAACGATCCGGATCCCGAGTACTTTGCTTCGATCTCGACACGGCGCGCGAGGCTGTCCGCCGCGAGGCCCAGTTCAACGTCGTCGATTTCGTCACACTCGAATGGTCGAAGTTCGGCCCGTGCCGACCGCCGAAGTCGCGAGTCCGCCGCTCTCGTCACGTCCCTCCCAATCGATAGACAAAGATCGAGTACCCGATCCTGGCCACCGGCGTCTTCCCCTTCAGCCAGTCGAAGACATGGTGATTCTCGTTGTATACCCCTTGAAGTTCGGTTGCGCTGATCGCGAAGACGCCCGTAGTTTCCGGCGGGAACTCCAGGGGTGGCTCCAGGCCGGAGTAGAGATTGTAGAACCTCCCCACGGGAATGCCGTATCGCGCGGGGGTATCGGTGCCGAAATAGACCAGGGTGAGATCCCGAATGCCCATACGATCGGCGTAGGCCCCGAGGCCCTTGAGATCCTGTCCCCAGTCCAGATTCGAATCGACCAGGACCTTGTATCCGTTCTTGGGTCCACCGGCGAGTTCATTGAAGTAGGCCAGATAGTGCGGATGGATGGCCAGGCTGGTGCCGGCATAATAGAGAAGGGCCGCTACCGCCAGTGCCCGCGCTCGACAAGAGCGCAAGAAAGTCAAGCGGCCGAGATAGACGTACAGGAAAGGCAAGATCGGCAGGATGTATCGATAGCCCAGAGCTTGGTGTTGAACGCTGAAGAGAGCGAAGACCATGACCGGAAACGGCGCCAGCATCCACTCCCTAGTCCGCCCCGAACCTCCCGCGGAGGGGCGGCGCCGGGTCGCGGCGCAAACAATGCCCAGGAGGACGAGCACCGCCACCGGCGTCTTCACCAGGAAGGTGACAAGATAGTAGTACCACCAGCCTTGAATGGAGTACTTGCCAACCAAGAAGGCCGAGTGCCCTCCGCTGGCGTGCGCCACCTGAAACTGGATCCCCTTGAAATAGGGGGTCGGATTGAATCTGTAGAAAAGAAAGAAGAGTAAGATCGCGGTTCCCCACATCACAAGGAGAGCGGAAACCAAAGGTTTTCGTGCCGAAAGAGCGACCGTCCCAGAGAAACGGGACCGGAGACAAGACATGACACTCAGGAGAGGCAGGAGGCTGAGGGGCAGCAAGAGAATCGCGGTGTACTTGGAAAGGATGGCGCATCCCAGAAATAGGCCCGCCTTGGCCGAATCCCCCCTCGACCGAGTCCGCATCAGACGCCGGAGGTAGAAGAAGAAGATGAAGCTGAAGGCGGTCAGGGGAAGGTCGGGCGTGATGTAGCGCGCGTGGGCCAGGAGGTTCGGACAGAATGTAGCCAGGCCCAGGGCCAAGACTCCCCCCCGCCGGCCATAGAGATCCCCGGCCCATCGATAGATGTAGATCATCAGGAGAACGGCCAGGAACACATTGGTCAAGCGGGTGAGGGTCAGGATCTGGTCCCGCGCGTTCAGGGGCGAGGAAAGAAGTTGACGCCCGCGCGCCGGGTCAGCACTCAGGAGGAAGTTGGGATCGTTATGCGCTCCCGCGGAATATCGCCAGACCGACTCGTCGGTGGGGACGAAGAGCAGGGGCAAGTCATGGATCATGAAGGAAAGCGGCGGGTGAAGGATCGATCCGGGGACATCCCAGGAGAAATGCTGCAGGAGGTATTTGCCGATCCCCAGATAGTGGGTTTCATCCCAAGTCGAGGACTCTCGGACCATGCTGGTGAAGCAGCGGAAGAAGAACAGGATCAGGAGCAGACGAACCAGCCACTGGGTGTGTCGGGGATGCGAAGACCGCTCGTCGTCGGTGGAGAAGAGCTCTGTGTGCCAGGTTCTCCATATAGCCTTGTTCATGCGCCGGGCGGCTCCTCTTCCGGGCGGCTTCTACTCCGGGCGGCTCCTCTTCCGGGCGCCCTTCGCCGCACTCCGAGTGACTGTGGCCGAGTTTCGCCGAGCGGTGGGCGCGAATGCAAGGTTCTTCAGGGCCACTCGGCGGTTTCCCGCAAGGGGCACGGCCACCTTCGATGTGAAGCCGGATCAGAGACCCCGACGCTTTGGAATCCCTCCGTCCATCGTCTCTCCCGCCCCTTCCGTCCCCTGTAGCGGGGTGTCCCGAGAAGGGCTATATTGCGCGTCGGGGTGGTCACCTCGGTCATCGGCGCACACGTTGTCGTCCGGCTTGTGGTGCGGCATCGCCGGGCCGAGGGGGCGTGAACCCACACGGATCCCGGGAGGAGGCAAGTGCCGAGGACGGAGAAGCTGTACGGGAGTTCATCCTGGATTCGAGGATGGCAGGCATGGGCACTGCTGTCCGTTCTCTCGCTGTTGCCGTACCTGCCGTCTCTCCGCAACGGTTTTGCCTTCGACGATCAGAGTCTGATCCAAGACAACTCGTCGGTGCTGTCGTCGTCGCCGGCGGATGCCTGGACACGCCCCTTCTGGCCGGACAGGCCGGCGTGCGGGTTGTACCGCCCGGTGACCACCTTCAGCTTCTGGCTAAACGCCCGCGTGTTCGGGATGGGCGCGGGGGCCTTTCACGCCTTCAACTTGCTGTTGCACATGGCGACGACGTTGGTTGTCTGGCGACTCTTGCGGCGTCTCTTCCCCGCATGGCCGGGGCGGAGCCTCTGTGCGGCTGCTCTTGCGGCCGTTCACCCATTGCGGAGCGAAGCCGTCGTCTGGGCGGTGGGCCGCTCGGAGCTGCTGGCGGCGTTTTGGGGGTTGCTGGCCTATCTGCAGGCAGTGATCTACTGCGAAAAACAGGATGACCACCTGACGGCCACGAAACCTCCGGCCTGGATTCTCCCTGCCTCCGGCGTGACCTTCGGTCTCGCGATGCTGTCGAAGGAGAGCGCCGCCGGCCTTTGCCTGTTGCCGGTCCTGCACTACTTTCTGTGGGGTCGGAGGAAGGCCTGGCGGAGCGTCTTCCTGGTCTGGCTCCCGCCGGTTGCGCTCATGCTTTTCCTCCGCGTTCTGATCTTCGGTAGCGCGCTGGCGATCGGGCAGATCAACCGGGTCGACAATATCCTGGCCCACATGCCGGTCTGGAATCGCATGTTGGGGGCGCTCGGTTTTCAATGGAGTCTCATCGGGCAGGTGCTGCTTCCAGTGCGCCTCACGCCGGACTACAGCTTTTCTCAGCTCGTCCCGACCCCCGCTTGGCAGATCGCGGGAGCCGCACTGCTCGTACTCGGCGCCACAGTCGTCGTTCACGCCGCGCGCGCGCGGGATTGGGCGCGGCTCTGGGGAATCTGCTTCGTGACCTTCACCGGGCTGCTGACTTCCAATGTGCTCTTTCCCATCGGGACCGTGCTGGCCGAGCGTCTGGCCTATCTGCCTTCGGTCGGGGCGTTCTGGTTGCTGGTCGACTCGGCCGACCGGTTGCGTCTGTGGCTGCGGAATCGCCTGCCCGGGGCCGGGTGGTTATTCCTTGTCGTGGCTCTGTCGTGGGGCGTGGGGCTCGGGGTGCGCGCGTGGATCCGCACTCTCGATTGGCGCGACAATGGAACGCTCTTTCGGGCCGCGGCAAAGACATCCCCCCGCTCCGTGCGCGTGCTTGTTGCTCGCGCCCGCGTGTACGCAGCGGCCGGGGACTTGGAGGCGGCCGTCGGGGAGGGAGAGAAGGCACTCGCGCAGGTTCCGGATTTCTCCCCGGCCGTGGAGGTCACCACGTTCTGCCTGCGAGCGTTGGGGCGCCCGCAAGAAGGCTGCGACCTAGCGGAACCGATTGTCCGGGCCGGCACCGGCGACCCTCTGCTCCTGTGCGAGCTGGCCTACACGTACCTGGCCCTGAACCGGGGAGCGGACGCCGACGCTGTCTTCCGGCAGGCCTCTCATGTGCTTCCTCCCGGAGACCCCCGGCCGATCACCGGGCACGCCTCCGCCCTGGCCTTGCAGTCGAAATGGATAGAGGCGGAACAGGCCTGGAAGGCCGCGGTCGCGCTCACGCCGGAGGATTCCTTCACACGGAGGAACTGGGCCTACGCTCTCTGGCAGACGGGAGCGGTGGACAGCGCGGAAGCTGTCTATCGCGGGGTTCTGGACGAGATCCCGGACGATCCTTCCGGCCTGAACGACCTCGCGTGGTTTCTCGCCGGAAGCAGCAGGAACCCGGACGAGGCGGTCGCCCTAGCGCGTCGGGCGTTTCGCGCTCGTCCCGACCGGGACAGCGCGGACACGCTTCTGGAAGCTCTTCTCCGCCTGCGTGGCTGCGCCGCCGCGCGGGCCTGGGTCGACTCCGTTGCGTCGGACCCGAACCCGGATCTGCACGCGCAGATCCTGAAGAAGCTGGAAGAGCGATGCGGCTCGACGTCAACCGGTCCGGATCGAGGACTCGGATTGGCCGGATCTGCGGGACGACGGTAGGAGAGGAGATCAGGGCCGGTCTGATAGGCGGGCACTCGTGTCGCCCGTCATGCGCGAGCAACGTATCTATCGCCTCAGCCAGGGCCGTGGCGCTGCGCGCGGGCACCGGGAACCCGGTGCCTCCGTCGTCCAGGGGAACGACATTCACCCGGTGATCACGACGGTTCATTGCGAACTGACACGCTCACCTGATATCCTCCTTCGGAGCAGTCCGAGGCGGCACGCGATGGCACACGGGAGGAACATCATGAAGCGATCCCGGACGACCATGACGGACTTCCGTGAAGCGATCACCCGGGGCATTCCCGACCACCTGCCCGATCCACCCTCCGAGGAGCCGGGCGTGAGCCACGCGCCCACGCGTCCGGGAGTGCTGAACGAGGCGGAGCGTCGCTTGGCGGTCCACAACGCCCTGCGGTATTTCGCACCATCCCTCCACACCGCCCTGGCCCCCGAGTTCGCGCGCGAGTTGGCCGAGGATGGCCGGATCTACATGCGCCGCTTCCGCCCGCACTACGAGATGCGGGCGCGGCCGATCGACGAGTATCCGGCCCGGACCCCGCAGGCCGCCGCCATCATGCTGATGATCCAGAACAACCTCGACCCTCGGGTGGCGCAGCATCCGCATGAACTCATCACCTACGGCGGGAACGGGACGGTCTTCCAGAACTGGGCGCAGTACCTGCTCACCATGCGGTATCTCTCGGAGATGACCGCGGAGCAGACCCTGGTGCTGTACTCGGGGCATCCGCTGGGGATCTTTCCCTCGTCTCCCGATGCCCCCCGCGCGGTCGTGACCAACGGCATGGTCGTTCCGAATCACAGCTCAGCGGACGACTACAATCGGCTTGCCGCCCTCGGCGTCACTTCCTATGGGCAGATGACGGCGGGCAGCTTCATGTACATCGGGCCGCAGGGGATTGTCCACGGCACCACGATCACGCTGCTGAATGCGGGGAGAAAGTATCTTGGCGTCGACGGCGACGATGGGCTGGCCGGCAAGATCTATGTGACCTCGGGGCTCGGCGGGATGAGCGGCGCGCAGGCCAAGGCGGCGGTGATTGCCGGCGCGGTCGGTGTCATTGCCGAGGTCAATCCGGACGCCCTGAGAAAGCGCCACGAGCAGGGATGGCTCGACGAGTACGAACAGGATCTCGGCAAGCTTCTCGCCCGCATCGAGCGCGCACGGCGAGAGAGGCGGGGTGTCTCCATCGGTTACCTGGGCAATGTCGTCGACCTCTGGGAAGAGATGGCACGCGTCGGGTTCGCGGTCGACCTCGGTTCGGACCAGACATCCCTGCACAACCCGTTCACCGGCGGTTACTACCCAGTGGGCCTTTCGTTGGAGGAGTCCAACCGGATGATGGTGGCCGACCCGGCCGGGTTCGCTGAGCAGGTGCGGGTGTCGCTGCGGCGGCAGGTGGCGGCGATCCATCTGGCGCGCCGCAGTGGGATGCATTTCTGGGACTACGGCAACGCCTTCCTGCTCGAGGCGTCGCGCGCGGGAGCGGAGGGGATCACGCGGCCTGACGGTTCGTTCACCTACCCTTCGTATGTCGAGGACATCATGGGGCCGGTCTGCTTCGACCTGGGCTTCGGGCCGTTTCGCTGGGTCTGCACGAGTGGTGATGCCGCCGACTTGAGGGCCACGGACCGGATTGCGGCCGCAATCCTCGAGACCGGGGCGGCGACCGCGGGACCAGAAACCCGGCAGCAACTCCTCGACAACCTGCGTTGGATCCGCCACGCCGAGGAGAACCGGATGGTGGTCGGCTCGCAGGCTCGGATCCTGTACGCCGACCGGCAGGGGCGGTGTGATCTCGCCCTGGCTTTCAATGCCGCCATCGCCGAGGGCCGGATCTCCGCCGGAGTGGTTCTCGGTCGGGATCACCACGATGTCGGCGGCACCGACTCGCCCTACCGCGAGACCGCCAACATTCGCGACGGATCGTTTTTCTGCGCCGATATGGCGGTGCAAAACTTTGTCGGCGACTCGTTCCGCGGCGCGACCTGGGTCTCCCTCCACAACGGCGGTGGGGTCGGTTGGGGCGAAGTGATCAACGGAGGTTTCGGGCTCCTCCTGGACGGCAGCAAGGATGCGGCCCGGCGCGCTCGCGAGATGCTCGACTGGGACGTGAGCAACGGTCTTGCCCGTCGCGCCTGGGCTGGGAATGAGGGGGCGCGCTTCGCCATCTTTCGCGCCATGGAGGCGAGGCCGGAGATGCGGGTGACGCTGCCAGCCGACGCTCCGGAGCCGCTCGTCGACGCGGCCGTCCGGGAGGCGTTCGGCGGGTAGCTGCCTCCGTCTTCGCACCTTGCGCATTCCCCGGCCGCTTCGTGCACGCTGCACGCATCTGTTCCCGTCCGGTCCCGAGCGCGTCGCGCATCTTCCATGATGGCAATCTATTGCCATGCGGGATCGTGGTGGCATTCCCCTTGCTCGGATTCCATACGGAGCGGCCTCGGCCCGCGGACTCCCGCGGTCGAGGCAGGGGCGGCAACCGTCCGGGACGAGGTGCTTGTCACACCCATCCCGGGTCCGGCCTGCTCCCGCTCCGGGGGACACGGGGGAACGACAGCCGGATGAAGGTTGACGTCGGACAGAAGCTGGTCCAGGCGAAGCTCGTCACTGAGGATGACCTTCGCAGGGCGAAGCAGGTAGAGCAACGGGAGGGCGGCGTCCTCAGCTCGACACTGGTCAAGCTGGGGCTGCTGACCGAGGACCGGCTACTTTCCTTCCTCTCCGAGCTCTACGAGACTCCGTCCATCGACTTGGACCACGCCGAGATTGACCCCGCCGTTGCGCGGATTATCTCGGCCGAAGTGGCGACCAAGTCCCAGGTCGTCCCGATCAGCCGCAGCGGGCGCACCCTCCGCATCGCCATGGCCAATCCCGCCAATTTCTTCGCGATCGATGACATCAAGTTCGCGACCGGCCACGAGGTCGAGGTGTCGGTCGCCACCGAGGCCGCGGTAAAGCGCGCCATCGACCGGCTCTACGACAACGCCGAGTCGATGGCCGACGTGATGAAGTCGATGGAAGGCGACGAGCTGGAGGTGGTCGACACCACCGACAACGATACCGACAACGGCGCGGGCAGCGACCTGGCCCCGGTGGTCAAGTTCGTCAACTCGCTGATCACTGAGGCGGTGCGGCGCGGGGCCAGCGACATTCACATCGAGCCGTACGAGAAGAGGCTGCGGGTGCGCTTCCGGGTCGATGGCGTACTCCAAGAGATGACCGCACCCCCGATGCGAATGAGGGCGGCCATCCTTTCCCGCCTGAAGATCATGGCCGATCTGGACATCGCGGAGCGGCGCTTGCCGCAGGACGGGCGCATCAAGATCCGCGTCATGAAGCGGACCATCGACTTGCGTGTCAGCACGCTCCCGACGATCTTCGGCGAGAAGATCGTGCTGCGCATCCTGGACAAGACGAACCTGGCCCTCGATCTCACCAAGCTGGGGTTCGATCCCGCGGCCCTCGAACACTTCATGAAGGCGATCCACAGTCCCTTCGGGATGGTGCTGGTGACCGGCCCAACCGGCTCGGGGAAGACCACCACCCTTTACTCCGCCCTCTCCAAGATCAACACGACCGCGACGAATATCATGACGGCGGAGGATCCGGTTGAGTACAACCTCGAAGGGATCAACCAGGTCAACGTGCACGATTCCGTGGGGCTCACCTTCGCCGCGGCCCTCAAGGCATTTCTGCGGCAGGACCCGAATATCGTCATGGTGGGGGAGATCCGCGACAAAGAGACCGCTTCCATCGCGGTCAAAGCCGCCCTAACGGGCCACCTCGTTCTCTCCACGGTGCACACCAACGATGCGCCGGCGACCCTGAACCGGCTCATCGACATGGGGGTCGAGCCGTTCCTCGTCGCCTCCGCGACGAACCTGATCCTGGCCCAGCGGCTCGTGCGTCGGGTGTGCGCCAAGTGCCGGGAGCCGCACGTTTTGCCGCCGGAGGTGCTCCGCGAGCTGCAGATGAGCCCCGAGCAGGCGGCTACCGCCACGTTCATGAAGGGGGCCGGCTGCTATGACTGCAACAAGACCGGCTATCGGGGGCGCGCCGGGATCTACGAGGTGATGCCGATTTCCGCGGCGATTCGCGACATGATCCTCGCGCGGCGCGCCACCAGCGAAATCAAGATGCAGGCGATCCGGGAGGGGATGCTCACCCTGCGCATGGATGCCTTGCAGAAACTGAAGCAAGGGATTACCTCTGCGGAGGAGGTGCTGAAGGAGTCGGCTCCCGACGAGTTTGAGGACGGCGATCCACGGAACGGTTAGCCCCCGGCGGACGGGCGTTTGCCTCCTGCGCTCGTCCGCCCCCCCCCTCCGAATCTCAGACAGCTCAAGACTTCCGCTCTCCCGGCCGAAAACCAGAAGGGGGCGCAGCGGGCCCAAGGGCATGGCAGGCGGAGGGCAGATACCGAATGGTGAGCATGCATCAGCTCCTCGAGGAGATCGTGGAGCAGAAGGCCTCGGATCTGCATATCACGGCGGGCGTGCCGCCGACCTTCCGCGTGGATGGGGAGATCCGGCAGTCCGCCCACGACTCACTGGCTCCCGAGCAGACCGAGCAACTCATCTACTCCGTCCTGCGCGAGGACCAACGGAAGCGGTTCGAGCAGACCCACGAGCTCGATCTATCCTTCGGGGTCAAGGGGCTCTCGCGCTTCCGCATGAACGTCTTCCTGCAGCGGGGCGTGGTGGCTGCCGCCATCCGGATGATCCCGTACGAGATCCCGGCTTACGAGAACCTCGGGCTTCCCCCGATGGTCAAAACGTTCGCCGAGTTGCCGAGCGGCCTGGTTCTCGTCACCGGTCCGACCGGCAGCGGGAAGTCGACCACCCTGGCCGCGCTGATCGACCGGATCAACACCACGAAGGCAAAGCACATCATCACCGTCGAAGACCCGATTGAATACATCCACCAGCACAAGCGCAGCATCGTCAACCAGCGTGAGGTCAATGCCGACACCCGGACTTTTGTTGAGGCGCTCAAGTACATCCTGCGCCAGGACCCCGACGTCATTCTCATCGGCGAGATGCGCGACCTAGAGACGATTCAGTCGGCTCTCACCATTGCGGAAACCGGCCACCTCGTCTTCGCGACTTTGCACACCAACTCCACCTTCGAGGCGATCAACCGCATGGTGGACATGTTTCCGAGCAACCAGCAGAAACAGGTTCTCTCGCAGCTTGCCTTCGTGCTCAAAGGGGTTCTGACGCAGCAACTGGTCCCGAAGAAGGGAGGCGGGCGGGTCAACGTTTCGGAAGTCTTAGTCTGCACCCCGGCGGTTTCCGCTGTGATTCGTGAGGCCAAGACCCACCAGATCTATTCGCTCATGCAGGCGGGTCAGAAATTCGGGATGCAGACGATGAATCAGGGGCTCCTCGCGGCCTATCTTGCGCGGAAGATCACCCTGGAGAACACCCTCGGTCGGAGCCCGAACCGCGTCGAATTGGAGCAGATGATTCAGAAGGCCGACCCGACCTTTCAGCCGACAAGCGCCGGGTTGTCTTCCTTCTCGAACAGCTAGCGGAGGCATCTATGCCGGTCTTTGCGTACAAGGGACGGACGGTCAACGGCCAGGTCGAGGCGGGGACGCTGGAGGTTCCTACCCGGGACGATGCGGTCCGAGAACTGCGGCGACGGCGCCTCATCGCCACGAATCTGAAGGAGCAGCGCGGCGCGGTGAAACTCCGCGTTCCCGGCCTTGGGGCGGGCCGCATCCGCGTGCGCGACCTCGTCATCTTCACCCGGCAGTTTGCCACCATGGTCAACGCCGGGCTGCCGCTGGTGCAGTGCCTCGACATTCTCTCCAAGCAATCGGAGTCGGCTGCCTTCGGGAAGCTCGTGGCGGAGGTCCAGCACGAGGTGGAGGCGGGCTCGACTCTGAGCGAGGCTTTGGCTAAGCATCCGCGCGCCTTCGACACTCTTTTCGTCAACATGGTCGATGCCGGCGAGGCGGGCGGTATCCTCGACGACATCCTGATCCGACTCGCCACCTACCTGGAAAAAGCGGAGGGGTTGAAGCGGAAGGTGAAGAGTGCCATGACGTACCCCGCGGTGGTCCTGACGGTGGCGGGCGGGGCGACGGTCTTCATGCTCTTAGTCATCATCCCGACCTTCGCGAAAGTCTTCGCCCAATTCGGCGGCGAGCTGCCGCTGCCCACACGCGTCGTCATGGGGATGTCGGACTTCCTGCGAGGGTACTGGTGGGCGATGGCGGGTGGCATCGTCGCGATGGTCGTCGCGATCAAGCGGTACTACCGGACGCCGGCGGGCAACCTGAAGATCGACGGCATCCTTCTGCGCGTACCCGTCCTGGGCAGCATCGTGCGGCGCTCGGCCATCGCGCGTTTCACCCGTACGCTCGGGACGATGATGACCTCAGGCGTGCCGATCTTGACCGCCCTCGACATCACCGCCCGCACCGCCGGCAACAAGGTGATCGAAAACGCCATCCTCGCGGTCAAGGAGTCGATCGGCGAGGGAGAGACGATCGCAGCGCCGCTGCGGCAGGCCAAGGTCTTCCCGGCCATGGTGGTGCAGATGATCTCGGTGGGCGAAGAAACCGGCGCCCTCGACAAGATGTTGGAAAAGATCGCCATCTTCTATGACGAGGAGGTCGACACGGCGGTGGATACCCTCACCTCGGTCATCGAGCCGATCATGATCGTCCTCATGGGCGGCATTGTCGGCGGCATGGTCGTCGCCATGTACATGCCGATGTTCAAGCTCATCCAGGTCGTGGGTGGCGGCAAGTAGGGGCGGCCGGACGATGCCGGCTTTCGATTCGGCGGAACAGGCCCGGTTCCGTGTCCACCGACTCCTGGCCGTTCTGGCCGTGGCCGTGCTGGCCGCGGGCACCGGCCCCGCGGGGATCCGCGCCGCCACCGCTCTGGGCTACCTTGCCCTCGAGGCGGCGGGGCTCCTCTGCCAGATGACGAGCGAGCGGCTGGGCCGGGCACAGTGGCTCTGGATCGCAGCCTCGCTCCTCGACGTGGCAGCCAGCGCCTTCGTCGCCTTGCGTCTCGGCCCGACCGGGAGCCCGGTGCTTCTGCTGCTGGCGTTGCCGGTGCTCATCTGGGGACTCGTTCGCGGCATCGCCGGCGGGTCGTGGGCGGCCGGAGGGGCAATTGCAGCTCACTTGGCACTCTGTGGCCTGATCCCTCGGGTCGGCCTCGATGCGTCGTGGCGGACGGCCCCGGCCTCCGTGGCCGCGCAGGTCGTTTCTCTGGCTCTCCTCGGGCTCCTCGCAGGGCTCCTTGGGCGTCGTCTGGGGCGGGCCGAAGCGATGCAGCACGCCACGGCGCGCGAGCTGGAGCAGGCACGTCTCGATGCGGAGTCGATCGTCGCCCATCTGTCGCACGGACTGCTCTGTCTCGATGACCAGGGGCGGATCTCGCGGCTGAACGCCGAGGCGCGCGAATTGCTGGGCAGCGTGGGAGATCTCCGTCCGGGGGTCCGGTTGGCCGACTTGCTTAAGGTCGAGCCGCTCTTCGATCTGGCGGTTCACTTGGCTTCGCGTCTGACCTCGGCCGGCGAGGAGATCTGCGAGGTGCTGCTCGGTTCCTTCCCCGGACGAGCTGCGGTGCCGGTAGAGGTGACGACGACACCGATCCTCGATCACGAGGGAAGGCCGCATGGCCTGGTCGCGCTCTTAGCCGATCTCACCGAGCGGCGCGCCCGCGAGGATGAGCGCCGTCGCCACGACCGGTTGGCGCTCATCGGACAGCTCTCGGCAGGGCTGGCCCACGAGATCCGCAACTCCCTGAAGCCGATCTCCGGCTCGGTCGAGCTCCTGCGGCGCGAACTGCCGGAGAGCGGAGGCGCCCGCGACACGTTGATGGAGATCATCCTGCGCGAGTCCGAGGCGCTCGAAGCCTTCCTCGAGGAGTTCCTGCACCTCGCACGGGACAAAACAATGTCGATGGAGGAGCTTCTTGTCGAAGGCGTAGTTGGGGAGGAACTCGAGAGTCTGGCCTCGCTGCCCGGAGGAGTCTTCCACCTGGCGCGGTCCGAACCGGGTGAGCCCCTGCTCCGGGTGCGGGCCGACCGCGCCTGCCTGCGGCAGATCCTGCGCAACCTCGGGCTCAATGCCATCGAGGCCGGGGGTGTGCCGGTGGAGGTCGGGTGGCGGCGCGTCGGTGGGGAGGCGGAAGTCTACCTTCGCGACCACGGCTCGGGGCTGGCGGAGGAGATCCGGGCGCGGGCCTTCGAACCATTTTTCACGACGAAGCCGCGCGGGACCGGGCTTGGCTTGGCCATCGCGCGCGACCTGGCCGAGAGGCTGGGGGGGCGTCTGGCCCTGGACCCGGCGGAGGGAGGCGGTACGCGGGCGATCCTGCGGTTGCCGCTGATCCCACCGTTGGCGGAGCGGGCCGAGCCGCGGATCCCGATCGATCGGGCCGCCTGAACTGAGGAGTGTTATGAGCGAATCGGAGAACGTCCGGATCCTCGTCGTCGATGACGAAGAGAGCATGCGCCGGTTTCTCAGCGTGCTGCTGGAGCGCGAGGGATACGCCGTTACCTGCGAGATCGGCGGGGCCGAGGCGCTGACGCGCCTGGAGCAGGAGAGCTTTGACCTGCTCATCACGGACCTGAAGATGCCGGGGATGAGCGGCGTCGAGTTGCTGCAGAAGGCGCTCGTGCGCGAGGCCTCCATGCCGGTCATCGTCCTGACCGCTTTCGCCTCCGAGGCCTCCGCGGCCGAGGCACTCGACAAGGGCGCCTTCCAGTTCCTTGAGAAGAAGGCCAAGAACGACGAGATCCTTCTCGTTGTTCGCAATGCCCTCTCGATGCGGCGTTTGCAGTCGGAGAACCAGGTCCTGAAGTTGCAGCTCCGCAAGACCCACCACGAGCGGGAAATCGTCGGCAAGTCCGAGGAGATGACCAAGGTCTTCAAGATGCTCGACAAGGTGGCGGACACCGAGGCGACCATCCTGGTGTATGGCGAGAGCGGAACGGGCAAGGAACTCATCGCCCGGGAGATCCACTACCGGTCGCACCGCTGCCACGGGCCGTTTGTCTCCATCAACTGCGGGGCGCTCCCGAAGGATCTTCTCGAATCGAACCTTTTCGGGCATATGCGGGGCTCGTTCACGGGGGCGATCAAGGATCAGCAGGGGCTGTTTACCGTTTCCGAGAACGGAACCTTCTTCTTAGACGAGGTCGGGGAGATGGCCGCCGCCACCCAGGTGAAGCTGCTTCGCGCGCTGCAGGAGCGCGAGATCATTCCCGTGGGGGGCACCAAGCCGATCAAGATCAACGTCCGGCTCATCGCCGCCACCAACGCCGACCTCGAGCGCGAGGTTGCCGAGGGACGCTTCCGGACCGACCTTTTCTACCGGCTCAACGTGATCCCGGTCTTTCTGCCGCCGCTGCGCGCGAGGCGTGACGACATCCCGTTGCTCGTCGACCACTTCCTGCGCCGGCTGGTGCCCGACGGGCGCCTCTCCATGGACGCGGAGACGCTGAAGGCGCTGATTCGCTACGACTGGCCGGGAAATGTGCGCGAGCTGGAGAACGTCATCGAGCGGGCCGTCATCCTCTGCGAGGGAAATGAACTTCACCTCAGCGACCTGCCGGAGAAGGTGGTGGCCGGACCGGCGCGCCGGGGGAGCCTCATCATCGATACGCCGACCATGACCCTGGAGGAGCTGGAGCGGGAGTACATCCTCAAGGTGCTCCACTACACCGCCTGGCAGAAGAAGCGGGCCAGCGAAGTCCTCGGCATCAACCCTTCGACTCTCTATCGCAAGCTCATCGGTTACGGCATCGCGGAGAAGGAAGACGGGGTTGCTCCCACACGACTGGAAGAAGGTTTCCTCGACGAGGATCGGGATGCGGCGTGAAACGGGCAGATCGTGCGGGTGTCGCCGTGGTCTCACCGGGATTCGCGTGGCCCGGGCCGCCGGGCAGTGGCGCCGGGTCCTGTCTGCTGGCCCGGGGCGTCGTGCCCTGTCCGTTGAGCAGGGGCAGGTCATTTCGTCCCGAATCGTGCGGGACGCAGGGCGCGTTCGCAGCGTGCAAGCCGCATCGGCGTTGCGCACGGCCTCCGGCCCCTTCCATGCGCTTTCCGCCTCCAACGCAAGGTGCAGTCAAATAGTCAGTTGCGATTTCTTCAAGATCTCAGGCCCGGCTCGGCACGCCACTTACGACCTACCCCCACGAGAGTCGTTCACCACCCCCGCCAGACTGGGCGGCCCGGTGGGGGCGGGACAGGCCAGGTCAAAGGGTTCCGACCCGGGAGGTTTAGGATCATGTTGAAGAACAAGCAGGGCTTCACACTCATCGAGCTCATGATCGTGGTGGTCATCATCGGCATTCTTGCCGCCATCGCCATCCCCAACTATGTGGCCATGCAGGATAGGGCGCGGGAGTCGAGCGTGAAGGCCAACGCGCATGCGGGGCAACTGTCGGCCGAAGATGATGCCGTCATCCACAACGGGACTTATCCGGCCGACGTCGCCGCTCTGGTCGCGCTGCTGCCAGGCCGCATCGTGAATCCGTTTGACGCTGCCGGCGACGCCTTCGCCGCGGCCGCCGCGGTTGGCACCTGCACCTACGTCCTGGCCGCCGGAGTCTACACGATCGAGGCCTACGGTCAGGATGGCGCGACGACCATGCTGACCCTGACCAACGGCATGTAGGACTGTCGATCGGGACAGCTCCCGGATCCGAGGTCTTTGGTGGACAGGTTCCGCGGATAGAGTCCAAGGTGTTCGGGAGTAGCAGCGAGACGAGGCGGATCGGCAGTGCCGGGCCGCCTCGTTCGCAGTACGCTCGATATGGGCAAGGGCCAGGACTCCGTCCAGTCACCAGAACTCCGGGCGGTGACCTTGCTTCCGCCTTTTCTGGGCGCTCTCGGACACGGTCGTCAGGAAGGGCGGATCGCACACGGTGCTTTGGATGCCATCGTGCAGGAGGCCGGACCACCGGCGGCTCCCGAGGGTGCGGCCAGGAGGGCGACAGAAACCCGGATCTTCTCGTGCACCTGCCCGGGCACGCTCCAGAAATGTGAAAGTCACTCGTGCCCAGGGTCCGGTCGCAGTCCGTCCCGACCGGATGCAGTCATGCCGGACCGCGGGAAGCATCCGGCCCGGCCGGGAGCAACGCTGCACACGGTCGGTACGGAGCCTTCCCAGGCCTCCGATGGACATCTTTCGGGAGTTCGCGATCGCGCCGCCCCGGACACACGGTTGCGGGCCCCACGTCCTGATGCTGTCCGGGTCTCAGGCACCGTTTCCCGCGGCACGGACCGATGCTGACCGGGCCGCTGCACGGCTGCTCTCGCCCGGGACAGACCCTGACCGCCGGGGTGCACGACTGATTTCGTCCGGAACGGAACCGGCCCGAGGGAGAACACGACTGATCTTCACGTTTTTGCATCGAGCCGCCAGAAGCCTTCAGCTCCACAGCGGCTCGTCCAGCGGGAGTGACAGCCAATCCGACGCCGGGACGACGCGCGTCCCTTGAGCCGTGATACTCTTGTGGAGTTCGGCCACGACCTGAACCCGCTGCGTCACTCCAAGCCGGTCACCGAAGAAGCTAAGATCCCGCGATGGGGTGGCGTCGGACCATTTCGCTTCGACCAAGAGGACGGGTTTGCGCCGCCGGAGCACGACGAAGTCGCACTCGTGGCCCTCCTTGTCGCGAACATAACGAAGCTCGAGCTGCTCCCCCTGAGAGTCCTCCAGGAAGTTCAAGCGTTTGAGGAGATGGGTGGCCACCAGGTTCTCGAATCGTGGTCCGAGCGAGCCGTTCTCTTGCGCGGGCACATCGGCATTGTCGAAGAAGTAGAACTTGGGCGGCTTCCTGATCGCCCGGGCCATCTTCCCCGTGAAGGGCTTGACCCGAAACCCGAGGTACAGTCGCTCGAGGATGTCCATCCAGTTCTGCACCGTTCGCGGGGCGACGTCCAGATCCTCCGCCAGATTCGAGGCAACGATCATCCCTCCCACTCGCTCGGTCAGTAGATCGAGGAGCAGGCCAACCTGGCTGACCTCGCGTACCCGTTCCAGGTCCCGGAGATCCTCTCGGAGGATGAGTTCCCTGCGTTCCTTTCGCCAGCGTCGCGCGGTGGTCTCGTCACCCGACAGATACGGTTCCGGAAACCCGCCGAAGCGGAGAAGGCGATCGAAGGCTTCCCGGATTCCAATGGCGGGGGGGGACTGGAGACCGTGCGCATGCTCGGCCAGACAAATGGGGTGCAAACGCCACGCGTGATATCGTCCCAGGATCGAATCCCCCCCCCTGCGATACAGGTCCAATCGGGCGGATCCGGTCACGAGAAATCGGTGTTGGGCCTTTTGGGTGTCGTACGTTCCTTTGAGCCAATTGCGCCACTTGGCGAACTTGTGGATCTCGTCGAGCGCGATCGTCCCGGCATCGTCTGACCATTCCCGTCGGCGGATGCGCCGGCGGTGATCCGGGTCGTCCCAGTTCAAATAGAGATCACCGGGACCCAGAAGCGCATTCGCGAGATAGGTCTTCCCAACCTGACGGGGGCCGCTGAGGAGGACCATCTTGCTGTTCAGATCGCTCAGGATGGGGCTGGAGAGGTAGCGCATGTGGCCATTGTTACGCATAGCCCAAAACGGTCAAGACCAATTTTACGTTTGATTCAAAATGGCCAGAGCGGCTGGGTGAGGGTCCCGAGAATTCAAGGAACATTCCGAGCAGCGAGTTGTGGGCGGCCGGACGTCGGTCTGTCCGACGCGCAAGGCGGTGCCCCGTCAGCCAAACCTGACCCCCTTCCAAGCCGCCCCGCCCCAGCACCCGCGTCTGCAACCGACCGAAATGGTCACTCCGGGAACCGCCACTCGCTGGGAAGTGCGCCGTTCGCGTATTCCCCCGCAGAGGGACAGGGCGGGAAGGACAGGCGGCCGGGAGAACGGAAGCGGTCCCTCCTCAACCGTCTCCCCTTGGCTGCCGATCTTTCCGACCATGGACACCATGCTGAAATTCGAGAAGCTGGAGAAGATCTACCGCCCGGGGATGTTCCGCAAGCCCGTGCACGCCCTGTGCGGCCTCGATCTCGCTGTGCGCCGCGGGGAGATCCATGGCCTGGTGGGTCCCAACGGTGCGGGGAAATCGACTGCCTTCAAGATCTTGCTCGGCCTCCTGCGCCCCACCGGGGGAAGCGGCCACCTGTTTGGTCGGCCCCTGGGTGACCGCGAGGCCCGCCGCCGTCTGGGCTTTCTTCCCGAGCTACCCTCGTATTACCCGCATCTCACGGTAGCAGAGCTGCTGAGCCTGGCTCGCGCCCTGTCGGGCGCGTATCCCGATGCGAAGGCAGATACGCAACTCCTCGATGAACTCGGCCTCGGCGCGCTGGCAGCCCGTCCAGTGCGGCGGCTCTCCAAGGGACAGTTGCAGCGAGTTGGGCTCGCCCAGGCGCTGATACACGAACCGGAGCTGCTTGTTCTCGACGAGCCGATGAGCGGGCTCGATCCGATAGGCCGGGCTCTCGTGAAAGATCGCCTGCGGGCGGAACGGGACCGCGGCTGCACCGTGCTTCTCAGCAGCCATGTCCTGGCCGACGTGGAGGCGCTCGCCGACACTGTGAGCCTCGTGGCCGGGGGCAGGCGGATCGAGGAAGGACGACCCTCAGAGCTGCTCGCCGCAGCAGCCGGCGAGGTCACGATCGAGGGGACCGGGCCGTTGCCACAGGATGCGATGCAGGGGATGCCCGAAGGCTCGCGCTGCGAGGCGAGGGCTGAGGGGTGGGTCCTCGTGCTACCGCGGCCGGAGCCGTTCCAGGTCGACGCCTGCTTACGCCGCGTGATGCGTGGGGGAGGAAGGATCGCGCGCGTGGAGACGGCGCGGGAAGACCTGGAGAGCTTCTTCGTGCGCCGCCTGGCGCAGGAGGGGGAGTCCGCATGCGCGAACGGATGATGCGGGCTTCCGTCGGCCCACCAGCCACGGGGCCCGAGGAAGCACGTGGGAACTCGGCGGCAGGGCCCGAAACACCACACGGGGATCCGCCGACAGGGCCCGAAATAGCGCGTGGGGACTTGGCAACGGGACCGGGAGTGATCCGTGGCAGTTCGCCCGCGGGGACCCGGAAAGGGAGTACACCCCGGCGCCGCAGCGGATTCTCAGCCTCGCTCGCAGCGGTCGGAGCCCTCGCGCATGCCACGTTTCTGGAGGCGGTACGCGATCGAGTTCTCTACCTGCTCCTCTTCTTCGGCCTTTTCGTCTTCGGCGCTTCCAGACTCTTGGCACCACTGGCGCTGGGCGAGGGGCGGCGCATTACGCTTGACCTCGGCTTCACCGCCATTTCGGCCTTCGGCTGCCTCGCCGTGATCTTCGTGGGACACCAACTGATCTTCCGTGAGGTCGAGCGGCGAACGCTTTTCTTCCTCTTCGCACGGCCGCTGCGGCGCTCCGAATTCGTCTGGGGGAAGTATCTCGGCCTCCTTGCGGTGCTCGCCGCGGCGGTGGCGCTCATGGGCGGGATGCTGGCGGCCGTGCTCGTGGTTTCCGGGTATGCCTTCGGTTGGCCGTTCCTCGCTGCGCTTTTCCTCGCCTTCGGCGAACTCACCGTGCTGGCCGCGGTCGCGGTACTCTTTGCCACCGTGACTTCGCCGGTGCTCGCGGGGCTTCTGACCTTGGCGGCATGGGTGATCGGCCACGGCAGCGGTGACCTGCAGGCACTTCTGGTCTCTACCGCCTCGCCGGGGGCGGTGGCCGCGATACGCGCCGTCGGCTGGGTCGTACCGAGGCTGGATCTCTACCATGACATCCTCCCGGTGCTGGGTGGACACGCCTATCCAGCGAGTCAGCTTCTGCTCGGCGCGGCCTACGCCATCGCCTATGCCACCGCCGTGCTGGTGGGAGCCTCGCTGGTGCTGCGCCGCCGAGAGCTGGCGCCGTGAGTGCCCCGGCGCCGGCAGGACTGGCGGGTGAGAGAGAGCCGCTCGGCACCTGTCGGCGGGCCTCGTGAGCACGAAAGGACCGAAGGGAGCGGCGCGCGCGGAGGGCGTGGGTAGTGCGGGGGGCGAGGGCCCAGCGGGGAGCGCGGGTCACATGCGACGACGCATCCAGGCTGGCCTCGGATTGTTCGCCGGGCTCGTCGTCGTGGCGCTTCTGCTCGCCGGCGCGCACCGTCTGGGGTTTGTGCTGGAGCGTGCTCGTTCGTCGTCGGCCGACTCCGCGGAGCTGACCTACTTCCCGACCGGGCCGTGGGTGCGTGTTGCCACGCTGGGGCGGGCCCGGCTCGCCGCCGACGTCTGCTGGCTGGAGGCGATTCAGTACTACGGCAAGCATCGGCGGGCCGACCAACGATACGACTACGCCGAGACGCTCTTCCGCACGCTGACCGATCTCGACCCGACTTTCGAGAACGCCTACGTCTTCGGCGCCCTGGTTTTGCACGGCGATGCCAAGGCGCCCGCCGCCGCGTTCGCTCTTCTCGACCGAGGAATGGTCCAGAACCCGTCGAGCTGGCGACTCGCCTTTCAACGCGGATTCTTCGCCTACTTGACGGCAAAGGAGTCACCGGAGGCGGTGCGCTACCTGTCGCAGGCGGCCCGTCTGCCGGGCGCGCCGCCATGGGTCGGCCGTCTCGCGGCGTTCGCCGCCACCAAGGCCGGCGACCGGGATCTGTCGCTGGAGATGTGGCGGCGGGTTCTCGAGAACAGCGAGAATGACGAGGTGCGCCGGATTGCGAGGGAGAAACTGCGTGAGCTGGGTGCGCCGGAGGCCGCCTCGTTTCCGCCGGAGGATCGCTGATGAACCCGCCGTTGCCCTGGTTCCCGCGCGAGCCGATCGCGCTGAGCACCGTCTTCGCCCTCGGCCTCTGCCTGGGAAGCTTCCTCAACGTGGTAATCCACCGTCTCCCTCTGGGCGAATCACTGGCCCGCCCGCGCTCCCGCTGCCCGCGCTGCAAGCACGGGATCAGGCCGTGGCACAACATTCCAGTATTGGGCTGGCTCCTACTGCGAGGCCATTGCGCCGACTGCGGCCTTTCCATCTCGCCGCGTTACCCGCTGGTAGAGCTGGCTGGGGGTGGGCTCCTGCTGGTGGCGGCCACGGCATTTCCGACGCCGTTGCATTCCCTCGCCGCGGCCTGGTTTCTTCTGTCACTCACGGCGGTCCTCTTCATCGACCTCGAGCACCGGATCATCCCCGACGAGATCAGCCTCGGCGGCACCGTGCTCGGCCTGCTCTTGGCGCACTGGACGATCGGGCTGGTGCCCGCGGTGAAAGGCGCGCTGGCCGGGGCGGGGGGCCTTTTTCTCGTGAGCCTGGCCTACCGTGTGCTGCGGCATCGCGATGGCATGGGCATGGGGGACGTGAAACTCGCCGCCATGCTGGGGGCCTTCCTCGGGCTGCCCGGCGTCGTCCTGACCGTGCTCCTCGCCTCCCTTTTGGGCTCGATCCTCGGCGTGAGCTTGGTGATGGCCCGCCGGGGAAGCGGCACCACCGCCCTGCCGTTCGGTAGTTTCCTTGCCCCGGCGGCCGCGTTTGCCCTTCTTTGGGGGCCGCGGATATGGGCTTGGTACGCCGGTTTCTTCCCTCACCCCCATCACTGAGACGCCAATCAATCTCTGCCGCGAAACATGTTGCGGTAAACCTTCGGCGTCCATCGCCCGATATTTCCCTCGGGGCCCAGTCGCTCGCCGCCGGTCCGCACGGGCGGGGGCACGGTACGAAATCGCCGGGAGGTTCCAGTGCTTGGTAGAACGCAGACCACGGTCGGCCTCGACATCGGATCGAGCTCGATCAAGGTGGTGGAGCTCACGGGGAAAGGAAGCGATCCGCGTCTGGTCCACTTCGGGATGGCGGAGTTAGCACCCGAGACGATCGTCGACGGCGAGGTCATGGATCGGCAGCTCGTCATCGAAACGATCCAGAACCTTTTCGAGCGGACCCAGGTGCGCAATCACCGGGTCGCAACCGGCGTTTCGGGACGCGGCGTCATCGTGAAGAAGATCACCATGGACCGGCTTCCTCCTCAGGAGGCGCGCGAGGCGATCCACTGGGAGGCGGAGCAGCACGTTCCCTACGACATCAACGACGTGGCCCTCGATTTCGAGATCCTGCGCACCGATGTCGGCCCCACGCAGATGCAGGTGCTGCTGGTGGCGGCGAAGCGCGACCTCATCAGCGCCCACGCCGATCTCGTGCGGGAAGCGGGCCTCGTGCCCGCTGTGATCGATGTCCACTCCTTCGCGGTGCAAAACGCGGTCGAGCTGAACTACGAGTTTCTTCCCACCGAGGTGGTGGCTCTCATCAACATCGGGGCCGAATTGACGAACATCAACCTCGTGCTGGGCGGCATCCCGCTTTACACCCAGGATCTCCCGCTGGGAGGGAACGCCTTTCTCGATGGGCTGCAGAAGAAGCATGGCGTGAGCCGCGCCGATGCCTTTGCTTCTCTCCGCCCGGGAGATGCGGTGCCTGGTATCGACCTCGATCCCGGGTTGCGGAGCTTTTGCGCCGATCTCAGCACGGCCATCGAGCGGAGCCTCGTCTATTTGAAATCCAGCGGCGATGCCGATAAGCTCGATCGAGTGCTTCTCTCCGGCGGCGGGGCACGCATTCACGGCCTGGTCCCGATCCTGGCGGAGCGCCTGAAGGTCCCGGTGGAAGCGGCGGACATGCTGCGCCGCCTGCAGTTCACCCCGGAGTTGTTCAGCGGAAGTGATCCGCATGAGGTTGCGCCCCAGTTGGCCGTGGGCCTTGGGCTGGCGCTCAGAAAGGTGCGGGCCAAGTGATTCAGATCAACCTGCTCCCGAAAGAAGAGCAGCCGCCGGAACCGCACCTCACGATGGGAGCCCCGCGGGCGCGGGTGTGGATCCCGCTGGTGCTGGGCGCGGCCGTCATCCTGCCGCTCTTTGGGATCTATGCCATGCAGCGGACCCGGATCGCTTCCCTGCGCACCGACATCGGGCAGACAGAGTTGGAGATGCGGCGGCTGCAACCGCAGATCGACCGGATCAACCAGTTGACCATCGAGCGCGAGCAGCTTAACACGCGCCTCTCCGTCATCCAGGGGCTGACGCGAGACCGCTACCTGGCGGTGAAGACGATGGACCGCCTGGCCGACGAGATCCCGGACTACCTGTGGCTGACGCGGGTGGCCGAGACCGGGTCCGATCAGATCACGGTGGATGGGATGGCGTTCTCCAACCTGATGATCGCGGAGCTGATGAGTCGGATGGAGGAGAGCGACTTCTTCGAGGGGATCGCCCTGGTGGTCGCGGAGCGGGCGAAATCCGGCTCCACCGGCGACCGGACTCTGCTTAGTTTCACTCTCACGGCGAGGGTGCGTTCCTAGCGGCGGGCACTTCGGCCGGGGCCGTGCCCCGCAGGGAGACGATGATGGCCATCAACCCGAAGGATCCGGGATTCCAGAAAGCAGTGTTGGGCGGGCTTTTCCTGGCCGCGCTCGTGTACGTCTTCGTTTTCACCGAGTGGTTGCCGATCACCTACAAGGCGAACGCGTCGGAGTTGAACGGTCTCGAGGAGAAGTACCGGGACATCAGCAAGAACCTGAACAAGGCGCGCCAGGCGACCCACCGCCTTCCGTACTTGGAGAAGGAATATCTGCTTCTTCACCGCAAGTGGGAGCAGAGCCAGGCGCTTCTTCCCGAGGCCCAGGATCAGGCGTGGTGTCTGCGCACGATCAGTCTCCTGGGAGCCCAAACAGGCGTCGAGTTCACGCTCTTCAAGCCGGGCGCGTCGGTGACCCAGCAGTACTACACGGAGTACCCGATCGAAGTCGGTGTCACCGGCGGCTATCACCAGGTAGGGGCGTTCCTCGGAGAGGTGGCCAATCTCGACCGGATCATCAACGTCGATGATCTGGCGATCACCGCTGCGAAGGACAGAAACCCCGATCGTCCCGCGGCCGCCTCGTTCGTGGCTCGGACCTACGTCCTTGGCGGCACCGGCAAGCCTCCGGAGGATGTGAGCGCGGCGAAGGGGAAGGGTGAGCCCGGGGGGAAGGGCGGTCCGGCGACATCGGCGAAGAAGGCGGCGAACGCTGTCAAAGGCGGGTCTGGTGGACGTCCGGCCGCGGGAGGGGAGTGACATGCCTCAGGGGGGTGACATGCCTCAGAAGGGCGACATGTCTCAAGAAAGGGACATGCCGGAGAAGAGGGACATGCGGTCTGCCGGGTGGCTCATCCCGTTCCTCGTGCTTGCCCTTCTGGGCGGTGCGGCCGAGGGGGCGCGCGCCCTCGATCTGAGCGCGCCGGGACGGATGATCGGGAAGCTCCTGGGGAAGAAGGCCGGACCGCCGGACGCGACGCGGAAGCCGGGCTCCCGGCAGACGATTCCGGCCCGAGCGGGCGCGGAGTCGGTCGAGCCCGGCGCCCCGGCCGCCGCCGAGGCGGATTCCTCGGTGCTCGAGGCCCTCGACGAGATCCTTCTTTCGCCCGAGCCCTACGCCTACAGCGATCCGGTTCGGCGCGACCCGTTCGTGAGTCTCGTCGGAGACGACTATCTCGAGGAGCACCCGGACGACAAGACGCTGTTATCCGATTTTGCGGTGCGCGGAATCCTCTGGGGCGAGAACGACCGCTTCGCTCTTGTGGAGGACGCCCAGGGTGCGAGTTTCATCCTGCATGAGGGGGATCGGCTCGGCCGTTTCTCGGTGACGAGGATCGAGCCCGACGCGGTCTTAGTCTACAGCACCGAGTATGGCGTTGGCCGGACCGAGCGGCTGCTCCTCAAGGAGCTGAAAGGAAACGGGAATGCACGCGACAATCGATAGGGGCGGGCTCCGCACGGGGGCGGTCCTGACGCTGGCACTGGGTGCGCTCCTCGCCGCCGTGACCCCGGTCTCTGCCTGGACCGTGAGCGCGGCGCAGTTCGAGAGAACCGGCGAGACAGCGATTCTGCGCTTGGCGGGGCAGGGCACAAACGGCCCGCTGCCACACGAAGTGTTCACCCTTTCGGATCCGTGGCGGGTGGTGGTGGATCTTTTCGGTGCCGATGCGCCGCTGCCGGCCGGCGAGAAGGGTGCGTCGGCCGTTGCCGGCGTGGTGCAAGGCGTCCGTTGGTCGCTCTGGCAGAGTGGCGCCGCGGGGGAGACGGTCCGCTACGTGATCGACTGCGGAGGTCCGGTGCGGTTCCGCCTCGAGCCGTCTGACGGGGCCTTGGCCGTGTTCGTCGATCCGGTAAAGGAGACGGAGGAGCTGGGTCCGGCCGGTGCGGAAACGATCCAGGGGTCTTCCGGCGGGACCGAGGCTCGGGACGAGGAATGCACACAGCAGGAACTCGCGGCCGAAACCTCGTTGCGCGCCTCGGCGTCTGCGTCGGAGTCGCGGTCTGTGGAGACGGCCGGTTCAAAGCTGCATCCGGCTCCCACTCCGCTGACCGCGATCGGGCCGAGCCCCGTGCCGTCCCCGATTGAAGCACCTGATCACAGGACTGCAATCCTGGTCGAAGCGTCTGACCACAGGGCTGCGTCCCAGATCGAAGCACCTGAGCACCAGGACGCTGCCCCCACGCTCGGGTCCGTCGACGCTGCCGATGCCGCTGCTGCCGCCGCCGGCAATACACGCCCGATGAACCTCGACGTTCAGGGCGCGGATATCCGCACCGTCATCCGTTCGATCGCCGAGTACGGTGGCGCCAACATCGTGGCTGACCGCGAGGTCGACGGCCCGGTGACGATCCGTCTCACACAGGTGCCATGGCGGCAGGCGCTCGACATCGTTTGCCAATCGGGTGGCCTCGTGACCCTGGAGACGGGCGATGTCATCCGCATCGCCACGCTGAAGAATCTGCGTGACGAGGGGCTGGAGAAGGAATCGTCCGCGCGGAAACGCGAAGAGTTGCAGCCGCTGGAGACCCGCGTCTTTAACATCCGCTACGCTTCCGCGAAGGAGCTGAAGGATGCCGTCACCTTCGTCCTTTCCAAGCGGGGGAGTGCGAACGTCGACGAGCGCACCAACACGCTCCTCGTCTCGGATATCGCGCCCCGGGTCACCGAGGTGGAGAAACTGGTCGGTACCCTCGACACCGAGACGCGCCAGGTGGAGATCACCGCCCGGCTGGTCGATGTCGACCGCACCGCCGCCCGCCAGCTCGGCATCCAGTGGTCGATGGAGAATCTCCACTCCAACTCCGAGCGGGTCTCGGGCTCGCTCGGCGTGAAGGAACTGCCCGCCACCGCCAGCGGCACGGTCCGTCTGGGTGTGGTGCGAGGATTCGGCAACCTCGATGCCACCATCGAGGCGTTGGAGCGGGAAAACCGGGCCACTCTCATCTCCAGTCCGAGGATCACCACCGTGAACAACCGCAAGGCGAAGATCCTAGTGGGCAAGGAGATCCCGCTCATCGTTCTCGACATTGCGGGGAACTCCACCACAGAGCTGAAGAAGGTGGGGATCAGCCTCGAAGTCACGCCCTACATCAACAGCGAGAACCGGATCACCATGGACCTGAAGCCGGAAGTCTCCGACCTCTCGTCGCAGGCGACGGTGCAGGGCGGGATCGTGTTCACCACAGCCCTGGCCGATACGCGGGTGATGGTGAACGACGGCGAGACCGCGGTCATCGGAGGGCTCATCCGCACCAGCGAGACGGAGTTCAGCCAGGGGGTCCCCATTCTCCGCTCTCTGCCGCTCATCGGCGCGCTGTTCCGTTCGTCCGACACTCGGAAAGAGAATCGCGAGCTCCTCATCTTCGTCTCACCCAAGGTGGTGGAGGGGATGGCGGAAAAGCGTTAGCGGGCGTTAACCGGCGCCATCGGCACGCGCTCAAGGATTTCTCCGCGGGGGCAAAGGCTAGGACCGTCATTACCGGCGGTCCCGGTCCCGTCCCCGCGGTTTTGTTTGCACCGGCCGCGAAACGCGAATCCCCGGCACGAAGTTACAAGCGTCACGTGACGGTCTACACTTGAGTCAGAATCAAGGGATTCAGTTGATCAGGACGTTCGTGGACAAACGCACGCCAGGGTAACGACTCAGATAGCCTGAAGCCCGAAGCCAGTCGTATTCGTTCCATACTCCGAGTCTCAGGCCCCCACCGTGCTCACACCCGATTGCTGCATTCCTTCTCCTGCTCGATCTGCCGTAGAATCTCCGCGCTCGCTCCGGTCGGGTACTGGCCCGAGAAGCAGGCGTAACAGCACGGCAGGTCGCAGTACATGTCCTGCAAATCCTCGAGTTGTTGGTAGACGACCGCATCGGCTGCCAGGATCTGAGTGATCTCCTCGGCCGAGTGCCGGGCGGCGATGATCTCGCGCCGGATCGACATGTCGATGCCGTAGATGCAGGTGTGCTTGATGGGCGGCGAGGCGGAGACGAAGTACACCGCGGTGGCGCCGGCCTGCCGCAGCAGACGCACCAGGTGAGTCGAGGTGGTGCCGCGCACGATGGAGTCATCGACCACCGCCACCTTCTTGCCGGCCACGATCTCCTTGATCGGGTTGAGCTTCTGGCGCACCAGCAACTCGCGCTGGGCCTGCCCCGGCGTGATGAAGCTGCGGCCGATGTGGTTGTTCTTGGTCAGGCCGCGGCGGTAGGGCACGCCCAACTCCTCGGCCAGGCCGGAGGCGAAGAAGTACGACGAGGCCGGCACGTCGATCACGATGTCCGGGCTCAGCCCGGCCTGACGAAAGCGGGTGGCCAGGCGCTTCCCGATGCGTACCCGCTCGGAGGCCACGCGGCGCCCGTGGATCAAGGCGTCTTCGCGCGCGAAGTAGAGATACTCGAAGACGCAGAAGGCCTGGTGCGCGAGGCGGCAGATGCGGCTGTGCAGCCGGTGCCGGCTGTCGATAAAGACCGCCTCGCCGGGCTCCAGGTCGCGCACCAGCTCGTAACCCAGGTAGTCGAAGCAGGTGGTCTCGGAGGCGAAGGCGTAGCAGGTACCGCGCTCGGTCTGCTTACGGCCCATCACGATCGGCCGGATCCCGTACGGGTCGCAGAACGCCAGGAAGCCGTGGTTGGCGATGATCGTGATGGCGGAGTAGGCGCCCTGCACCCTGGCCTGGGTGGCCGCCACCGAATCGAAGATCGCGTCGACGCTCAGCTCCTTGAGATCCTTAGACTCGAGCTCGGCGGCCAGCGTGTAGAGGATCAAGGCCACGTCGTTGGAGGTGTCAAGCAGGCGGTGGCGTTCCTCGTACAAGTAGCGGCGCAGCTCGGTGAAATTGATCACGTTGCCATTGTGCACCATGGCCAATCCGAGCGGATAGTTCACCGCCAGCGGCTGGGCATCGAGCAGATCGTTCGAGCCGACCGTCGCGTAACGCACGTGTGCAAGGCCGCAGGTGCCGCGCAATACCGTGTCGTCGGCACGCTCGAAGACGGACGCGATCAGACCGATCCCCTTGTGCACGTGAAAGGAGCGATCGAAGGTCACCACGCCGGCCGCGTCCTGGCCGCGGTGTTGGATGGCGGTCAGGCCTTGCAGGAGCTCGGCGGCCACTGGGTCATAACCATAGAGGCCGAGGATTCCACACATCAGTTCCCTCCTCGTCTATCATGAGCCCGGGCGTCAGCACCACGGGCGTCGACCGAATCGGCGTCCGTCAGGAGTTGTGCCAGGATAATGGGGTACAGGTGATGCTCGACCGCGAGGCCGCGCCGCTCCACCTCGGCCTCGCTGTCGGCGCCGGCCAAGTTCACCACTCTCCGGGCGATCACGGGGCCGGTGTCCAGCCCCTCGTCCACCCAGTGCACGGTGATGGTGGTGGTCGGCAGGCGCTGTTCGAAGGCCCAGCGGTAGCCGTGCAGGCCACGGTGCCGGGCGGTGTCCGCCGGGTGGATGTTGACGATTCGATAGCGCCGCACCAGCTCGGGCGGCACGATGCGCATATACCCGGCTAACGCGATCAGGTCGGGCCGGACACGCTCGAGCAGTTCGGCCAAGACCGCGTCAAAGTCGAAGCGGCGCATGCTCCGGGCGTCGATCGCCACGGTGGTGACCTGCCGGCGACGGGCGATCGCCAGGCCCGGTGCGGCGGGGTTGTCCGTGAACACGAGCGTCACCACGCAACGGCCGGCGAGCACGCCGCCGGCCACCTGATCCAGAATCGCCTCCAGGTTGCTGCCACGACCCGAGATGAAGATCGCCAGGCGCTTCATGCGGTGCGTTCCGTCCGCGCCGCGATGTCGCGGCGATAGTGACAGCCCTCGAAGTGGATTCGCCGGCAGGCGGCATAGGCCGCAGCGGCGGCACTCGGCAGGCTTATCCCCTGGCCGACCACGTTGAGGACGCGCCCGCCGGCGGTCACGACCCGTGGATCGTCCGCCCCGTCGCGGTCGTCCGTCCCGCCATGATCGTCGGCCCCGCGGCCATCGTCGGCCGGTGCTGTGCCGGCGTGAAACACGAGCACGTCCGGCGGCAGGTCGGACAACCCGCTGATCGGCAGGCCGGTCTGGTAGGAGCCGGGGTACCCGGCCGCGGTCAGCACGACATCCACGAAGCAGGCAACGGGCTCCGTCTTCGCCGGCAGTGGCCTCTCTCGTAGCCGTCCCGCGCAGCAGGCCAGGGCCAACTCGGCCAGATCCTCGCTCAATGCCGGCAGCACCACCTCGGCCTCAGGATCCCCCAGGCGCACGTTGTACTCGAGCAGCCTCGGACCCGCCGGGGTGAGCATCAGGCCGAAATACAGGAACCCACGGTATGGCAGTCCCTCGGTCGCCAGACCGGCCAGGGTCGGCCCGGTGACCTGCCGCTCGATCTCCGCCATGAGCTCCGGCGTGCACCAGGGTACCGGGCAATACGCACCCATGCCGCCGGTGTTGGGGCCCAGGTCGCCGTCGAGCAGGCGCTTGTGGTCCTGGGCGGGGGTCAGGGGTACGAGGGTCTCACCGTCGGTCAAGACGATCAGCGACAACTCCGGGCCGGTGAGCCGCTCTTCGACTACGAAGGGCGCGGTGCTCCCGAAGTGCTCCTGGATGGTGGCGATAGCCTGCCAGGCCTGAGCCCGGTTGGCGCAGACGATCACGCCTTTGCCGGCCGCGAGACCGTCATGCTTGACCACCACCGTGCCGTCGAGACGTTCGATCAGCGGGCGGGCTTCCTCCGGCCGGGTGCAAGTCACGAAGGTCGCGGTGGCCACGCCGTGGCGCGCCATGAAGTCCTTGGCCCATGCCTTGGAGCTCTCCAGGCGTGCCGCCGCGGACGTCGGTCCCAGAATTGGGATGCCGAAGCTCGTGAACGAATCGACCAGGCCTGCGGCCAGGGGCCCCTCGGGCCCGACGATCACCAGTTCGACGCGGAGCTCGCGGCAGGCTGCGCGGACGCCAGGCAGATCGGTCGGCGCCACGGCTGCCTGCTCGAAGCACGCCGTGCCGCCATTGCCGGGCATCACCACTACCTGATGGCCATGACGGGCCAGTTTCCAGGCCAGGGCGTGCTCACGGCCTCCGTTGCCGATCACCGCCACTCTCATGCCTGTTCCACGGCCTGACAGGCGCGCCGGCACAGGCGCTCGGCGTCGCCGACGTAGCTCGCGACGCACAGGCCGGCCAGGCGCCCGCGGAGCTCATCGGGCAACGTCAAACCATCAAGCACGGCCAGGAGGTCGTGGCGCGTGACTTTGGCGCCACACGTCACGGCCTTGAGCCGCTCGTAAGCGTCGGCCACGCCGGCCTGTTTGAGGATCACCTGGAAGGGCTCGGCCAGAAGCTCGGGGTGCGCCTCCAGCTCGGCCAGGCAGGCTTCCCGATCGAGCTCGATACGGTCGAGGCCGGCCAGGGTCTCGAGCAGGGCCAGGTGCTGGTGCGCCAGGGCCACCCCGATGTTGCGCTCGAGCGTGCTGTCGGACAGGTCGCGCTGCATGCGCGAGTGGGTCAGGCGCCCTGCGAGCGTGGCGAGCAGGCTCTGCGCCAGCGCGCAGTTCCCCTCGGAGTTCTCGAAATGGATCGGGTTGATCTTGTGGGGCATGGTGGAGGAACCCACCTCGCCCGCGCGCGCGCTCTGCCGGAAGTAGCCGCGCGAGATGTACTCCCAGCAGTCCACGTCCAGGTCCAGCACGATGCCGACGATGCGACGGGTGATGTCGAAGTATTCGGCCCAGGTGTCGTGATCCTCGATCTGGGTGGTGAGCGGGTTGGGCACGAGGCCGAGGTCCGTTACGAAGCGTTCGGAAAAACTCAGCCAGTCGTGATCCGGCCGCGCGGCCAAGAGCGCGGCGAAGGTCCCGGTCGCGCCGTTGAGCTTGCCCATGAAGCACAGGTGCCGCAGGCGATCGCGCTGGCGGGCCAGGCGCGTCATGAACACCGCCAGCTCCTTGCCGGCCGTGGTCGGCGAGGCCGGTTGGCCGTGTGTATGGGCCGGAAAGGGGCAGGCGGCCCAGGCCAGCGCCAGTCCGCGCAAAGTCTCGATCAGGCTGTCGAGCAAGGGCAACTGCTCAGCCTGGCGATAGGCGGCCAGGAGCAGTGTGTGAGCGAGGTTGTTGATGTCCTCCGAGGTCAATCCGAAATGCACCAGCCACGGCCGGCTCAGTTGCAGACGCTCGACCAGGAAGTACTCGCAGGCCTTGACATCGTGCCGAGTGCGGGCTTCGAGCTCCTTGATGCGCGCGTAGTCAGCGTCATCGAAGGCCGCCAGACCGGCTTCGATCCGGCCGTGCTCTTGAACGCTCAAGGGCTCGAAGCAGCCTGTGGCGTCCAGGGCCTGCAGGTAGCGCAACTCGACCCGGCAACGGCCGGCCATCAGGGCCGGCTCGGAGAAATACCGGCCCAGCCGCGCGAGCCGCTCGGTGTAGCGGCCGTCGATGGGCGAGATCGCGGTCCAGGCCGAGAGTCCGCCCTGGTCGACGGGGGTAGCCGGCGGAGTGCGTCCGGTGGTCATCAGCGCCCCCGCACCCGCTGATCGTGGGCGGTCAGGTCGTTCTTCATGACTGCGATCTCCCGAACAAACGCGGCGCGCAGACGCGGCAGGTTCAGGCAGCGCAAGGCGAGCAAGGCCGCGTTCTCCGGCCGGACGACCGTGGCGGCCGGCGTGCGCGACGGCAGGAGGAGCGAGGAGTTGATATTGGCGAGCATGTCGACCGTGTCCTTGAAGGGCGGGCAGGAGATCACGGGGATGGTCAGGTTGGCGGCCAATGCGCCACCGAGGCCATTGGACAGGCCGGCGATGGCGATGCAGGCCCCGGGCTCGGCCGAGTGGTTGTACTCCGCGGCCAGGCGCACGATCTGCTCGCCGTTCTTGTGGGCCGAGACGACCCGCCAGTCGATGGCCACGCCATGGCGCGTCAGCACATCCGCGATGGCGGCGGCGTGCTCCTGATCGGCCGGCGAGCCCAGGCAGACGGCAACGTATCCGTCCTTGATCAGGCCGGCGGCCACCAGGTTGCGCACCATGCGGGCCTGCGGAGGCTCGTCGTTGACCGGGAGCGCGGCGCCGGTCACCCGCTCGTAGAGCTCCAGGTAGCGCCGGCCGGTCTCGGCCGCCACTTCCTTGGGCAGCGCCATGACTCGCGGCCCACCGCCGTGTTCGGTCTGCATGATCCAGGCGCGCACGTACTCCTTGTCGAGCGACTCGACCGCCAGGGAGTCGCGTTGATACTGATCGGCCGGCCACAGGCGCGACGAGTCGGGGGTGTGAATCTCGTCGATCAGCGTCAGCCGATCGCCGACCGTGCCGAACTCGTACTTCGTGTCCGCCAGGAGCAGGCCGGCGGCCGCCAGTCGCTCGGAGCCGAAGACAAACAGACGCAGGGCGGTTGCCTCCATCTGCTCCCACAGCGCGGCACTGGCCAGGCCGTTGGCCACGATCGCCGGCGGAGCGATCTCGCGGTCGACATCCTCCTTGGTCGTGGGAGTGACCAGCGGCACGGGCAGGCGCTGGTTGCGTTGCAGGCCGTCAGGTACGCTCAGGCCTGAGAAGCTGCGCTTGCCCTGCTCGTAGGCGCGCCACATCGACCCGGTGATGTAGCCGCGCACCACCACCTCGACCCTGATCGGCTTGGCCTCGGCCACAAGCGTCAGGTTGGGGTCGATCTGTCGCATCAGGTGGTTGGGGCAGATGGCGGCCGTGGCCTCGAACCACCAGTTCGACAGGCAGTTGAGCACCGCGCCCTTGTGGCGGATGGGCGTCTCGAGCACGCGGTCGAAGGCGGAGAGCCGATCGCTGACCACGATCAGGCGCGTGCGCCCGTCGATGCGATAGCTGTCGCGTACCTTGCCGCGGTGGAGCAACGCCAATTGCGGGGTGACGAAGGCTGCGATGGTGTCCACGTTCTACCTCCGACTCAGTGCTTGAAGTGCCGCAGGCCAGTGAAGAGCATGCCGATGGCGTGCCGATCGCAGGCCTCGATGACCTGCCGGTCGCGCAGGGAGCCGCCGGGCTGGAGCACGGTGCGAATCCCGGCCGCCGCGATCAACTCGATGCTGTCCGGGAAGGGAAAGAAGGCGTCCGAGACCAGCACGACCGCGGCGAGCGCGGCCTTGATGCGCGTTTGATCATCGTGGCCATCCCCGGCCAACTCGGTTTCGAGGTTCGCGCGGCTGCGCTCGATCGCCAGCCGCACCGAGTCAACCCGGTTGGGTTGGCCGCCGCCCATGCCCAGGAGTTGGCAGGTGCCATCCGGTAGCCGGCGAACGACCACGATCGCGTTGCTCTTGACCTGCCGCACGGCCGTCAGGCCGAACTCGAACAAGGCCCGGTCGTCGAGCGCAGGCCGGGTGGTGGTGACCACCCGGAGTCCGTCGAAGAGCCGATCATCCGCATCCTGCACCAGACAGGCGTGAGCGCCGGCCAGCACCCTGATCGACCGGCCGCGACCGAGATCGGCCGGGTCGATCGCCACGACGCGCAGGTTCCTGTGCGTGCGCAGCAGGGCCAGCGCATCGTCGTCCACCGCCGGCGCCGTCACCACCTCGACGAACTTGCGGCGTTCGGGAAGCGGGTGGTCGAGCTCGAAGAACTCGACCGCTGCCCGCGTGAGTGGCCGGTTGAAGGCGATCACCGAGCCGAAAGCCGAGAGCGGATCGCCGGCCCAGGCCGCGGCGAGGACTCGGCGTTGGCCGTCCCCCGCAGCCAGGCCGCAGGGGGTGGCGTGTTTGATCACCGCACAGGCGCCCTCCGCCAGGTCGCGGATCGTCTCGATCGCTGCGTGCAGATCCACGACGTTGTTGTACGAAAGCTCCTTGCCGTGCAGTTGGACGAGATCGCACAGCGAGTGCTTGGCCCCACGCTCACGGTGCAGCCAGGCCTTCTGGTGGGAGTTCTCGCCGTAGCGCAGAGGCAGGCCGGCCTCGTAGGCCGGCCGCAAGGTGGGCGCCGCCAGTCGGTCGTGCAGGGTCTGGGAGACGAGTGCGTCGTAGTCCGCGGTGGCGTCGAAAGCCTTGAGCATCAGGCGCCGGCGCGTCGCCGCGCTCAGGGCCCCGGAGCCCTCGTCGAGTTCCGAGATCACGGCCGGGTAGTCGGCCGGGTCGGTCACCACGGCCACCCAGCGGTGGTTCTTGGCCGCGGCGCGAATCATGGTCGGGCCGCCGATGTCGAGGTTCTCGATCAGCGTGGCCAGGTCCGCGCCCTCGCTGGCGAACCGGCCGAAGGGATAGAGGTTGCAGACCACCAGGTCGATCGGCGCCACACCCAGCCGGCGCGCCTCGGCGGCGTCGCGCTCGCGATCGAAGAGCAGCGCGGACTCGATTGCGAAGGAGATGGTCTTCATCCGGCCACCGAATGCCTCGGGGTTGCCGGACACGGCGCTGATGTCGGTCACGGCGAACCCGGCCGCCTGCAGCTCGCGGGCCGTTCCGCCCGTGGAAATCAGCTCGCAGCCGCAGCCGACGAGTCCCCGCGCGAGCGGCACCAGGCCGCTCTTGTCGGTTACGCTCAAGAGCGCCCGGCGCACCGGGACGTCGTTGTCGGTCATGAGCGACTCCGCTCGCGGTCGGACCGCGTGGAGGTGCGTCGCTCCCGCCTGATGTGGCTGACGATGTTGCGGAACAGCGCGAGGCCGGCGCCATCATCGCTTGCATCGGTCGTGGCCGAAGTGCGGCGGATGCGTGGCCAGTCAGGGTGGTTGTATCGGGACAGGAAGGCCTCCGGATGTGGCATGAGACCCAGCACGTGGCCGCTGGGATCGGTCAGTGCGGCGCAGGCTAGGTCGCTGCCGTTGGGCAACTCGGGGTAGGTCGTGGCCGGCTGTCCGCCGGTCGTGCAATAGGTGAGACAGACCAGGCCGCGCTCGACGATCGCCTCGCGCAGTGCCTGGGTGGCGATCACCAGCCTGCCCTCCTTGTGGCGCACGGGCAGGTCGAGCTGGGTCAGACCGGCAAAGAAGGGCGAGGGGTTGCCCGGTCGCACCCGGCAATGGCACCAGCGGTCTAAAAATCGACCCCCGGGCTCGTTGGTGGTCAGCGTGACCTCCTGCAGGTAGCCGCCGCCGACGTTGGGCAGGAGCCCCAGCTTGACCAGTGCCTGAAAGCCGTTGCACACCCCGACCACGTAGCCGCCCCGGGCGATGAAGCGCAGCAACTCGTCGAGCAGGGTGACGCCGGTGGGCAGGCGGCGGAAACGCACCTTGTTGGCCAGCACCCGGCCGGCGCCCAGATCGTCGCCGAAGGAGAACCCACCCGGGAAGTTGAGCACGTCCCAGTCATCGAGACGGACGTGGCCGTGCAGCACGGCGTTGAGGTGCACCACCTCGGCCCGACCGCCGGCCAGACGGTACGCGGCCGCCATTTCTTCCTCGCAATTGATGCCGAATCCGGTCAGCACCAGGCTACGCACAGGGCGCTCCTCAACGGCGATTGGTTCCGGCATGGCAGCCACCTCACAACTCCAAGCCGGCTGACCAGGCCTCGGCCAGCTCGTCGACGTCGGCCGTGAACAGCGGTCGTCCGCGCCAGGCGACGCTCAGACAGCGCTCGACCGTGACCGTGCCCAGGCGCTTGCAACGGCCGGCGAGTACGCGCTCAAGCTCCGCGGTGTGCTCTGGCCGCACCGAGACAACGAAGCGCGAATGGGACTCGCCGAAAAGTGCGGTCAGGATTTCCTCGGGCTCGTCTGCTGCTCTCTCGCTCGGAGTATCCGAGGAACCCCGGCGCGGTGCCGGCGCCTCGATCGCGCACCCGAGTTCGCCGCCGAAGGCCGCCTCGGCCACTGCCACCGCGAGGCCGCCGTCCGAAAGGTCGTGGCAGGACTCGAGCAACTGGAGCCGGTGCGCCTCGGCCATGCGGCTGTACAGGTCGAGTGCTGCATCCACGCGCACGATCGGCACCGCACCGCCCGGCAGGCCCAATAGACGGAAGACGGCCGAGGCCCCCAGCTCGCTGTACGTCTCACCCAGGAGGTAGAGCACGTCGCCCGGGGACTTGAGCTCGGTGGTGACACAGCGCCGCACGTCCGGAAGGCTGGCCACCATCGAGTACAGCACGGTCGGCGGCACGGAGATCACCTGGCCGTCGGAACGGAAGTCGTTCTTCATGCTGTCCTTGCCGGAGGTCAGCGGGACATTGTAGGCCGTGGCCAGGTCGTAAAGCGCCTGGCACATGCGTACCAACTGGGCCAGCTTGTAGGCGCCCTGCGGGTTGTCCGTCGGGTGCTCCACCGAGTCCGGCACGCAGAAGTTGTCGCAGGCCGACCATCGCGGGCCCTGCGGGTCAGCCGGGTCCGGGAGCCGGCCGCCGATCGCGATGATCTGGCGCACCGCCTCGTCAAAGCAGCCGGCCGACATAGCATAGGCGTCGAGATCGCCGTAGCGCGGCGTGATTCCGCAACTGATCGCCAGGCCGCGGTAGTCGTCGAAGCCCAGGCGCATGACGGCCGCATCCTGGGGCGCGCGGCGGCCCATGAGCGGCTTGATCACCGAGCGACCCTTGACCTCGTGGTCGTACTGCCGGATCACGGCCTCGCGCGAACAGATGTCCAGGCTGCCCAGCAGTTGCCGCAAGATCGCACCGTGATCGAGGCCGGCGGGCACGGGTGGCCGGGGCCAGATCGGCCGACGCCACCGCGCTCGCAGCTCCTTGCGCGGCACGCCGTGGTGCAGGAAGTCGAGGTCCAGCCTGGCTACGAGCTTCTGACCGAAGCGCACATCGAGCCGGCCGTCGGCGGTGAAGCGGCCGATGTCGCTCAGCTCGACCTCGTATTCGCGCGCGAGGGCGAACAGCTCCGCCAAACGCTCGGGCGGGACCACGAGCGTCATGCGTTCCTGGGATTCGGACAGGAATATCTCCCAGGGCCGCAGCCCGGCGTACTTCAAGGGCACGGCGGCCAACTGTACCTCGGCCCCGCCGCAGATCGCGGCCAGCTCGCCGATCGAGGAAGACAGGCCGCCCGCGCCGTTGTCGGTGCAGCAGCGGATCAACTCGCGTCCCACCTCGAGGAAGTCGGCGAGCATTTTTTGGGTGATCGGGCTGCCGATCTGCACCGCCGAGCGCGGTGAGTGCCGGTCGATCTCGACCGAGGAGAAGGTAGCGCCGTGGATGCCGTCCTTGCCGACTCGGCCGCCGGCCATGACGATCGCGTCACCGGGGAGGACCTCCTTTTCCCAGCTCGGCCGGCCGGCGATGAGCGCCGGCATCAGGCCGCCCGTGCCGCAGTACACAAGCGGTTTGCCGGCGTAGCGCTCGTCGAACACGATCGCGCCGTTGACCGTGGGCACGCCGCTTTTGTTGCCGCCGTCCTCGATGCCGTGGCGTACGCCGGCCAGTACCCGGCGCGGGTGCAGTTGTCCGGTGAGCAGCGGCCGGTCGTAGCCCGGCGGGCCGAAGCACAACACGTTGGTGTTGAACAGGAGCCGCCCGCCCCCGACTCCCGTGCCCAGCGGGTCGCGGTTGTTGCCCAGGATGCCGGTGATGGCGCCCCCGTAAGGGTCCAGGGCTGAGGGCGTGTTGTGCGTCTCGACCTTGAAGACGAAGACCAGGTCGTCGTCGAGTCGCACCACGCCCGCGTTGTCCGTAAACACCTTCAGGAGCCAGTCGTTGCCGTAACCGGCGAGCCGTTCCTTGATCACCATCGTCGCCGCGCGGATGTAGGTCGCGAAGAGCGAGTCGATCATCTGCTCGCGGCCGGTGTCGAGGTCCTGGTAGCGGATCAGGGCGTTGAATTCCTTGTGCTTGCAGTGCTCGGACCATGTCTGCGCCAGGATCTCGATCTCGCAGTCCGTGGGCACCGCGGGCAGGCCTGCCCGGTGGCGGTTCGCGAGAGTGGCGGGCAGGCGGAAGTAGGCCCGGATGGCGCGCAGTTCGGCCAGATCGAGCGAGAGCACCAGGTCGCGCGAGCGCTGCAGGAGCTCCTCGTCGGGGGCAAAGATGTCAAACGTCTCCACCTTCGGGTCCGCGCCGACGGGTGGCGTGGGCAGGTAGGGCCGGCGTCCTGCCGCCGGGCCGACGGCGGTATGGTTCACCAGCCGATTCCCGAGCAGCTCGTCGGCCAGGATGCGCAGGTCGGCCTCGTCGAGCGGCTTCTCGATCAGGTATACGTCGCTGGTGGAAACCTGCCGGCGGCCGGCCGCCGGCGGCAAACCCAAGAGATCCTCGAGGGTACGCAGGACCGCGGCTCCTTCGTCGTCGGTGACGCCCGGCAGCTTGCCGATTAGGATGGCGCGCGCGAATCCGTTGTGCCACGGCCGGTCGATCGCGACCTCGTGCACGACCGGGTCGCGCAAGGCTTGCTCGGCCAGGGCCTGCAGATCGGCCGCATCCAGGGCCGGGCTGATCACCACCTGCTTGCCCACGCGCACCTCGCCGGTGGCAATGCCCAGGTGGCTGATCGCGCGGCGCGCAACGTCGCGGCCCAGGACGTCGGCCAGGTCGGGGCGCACGAAGAGCTCGACATACGAATACGAGCGCCGGCTACCCTGCTCGACCGCGGGGGCCATGCCTACCTTTCCTCGCCGTGGACGGGGAACGCCAGTTGGGTGTCGCCATGTTCGATCACGATGGTCGGTTCGGAGCTGATCGTGCCTGCCACCTGCCCCGAAAACCCGACCTCGGCGACGAGCCGCAGGCACGCCTCCACCGCTCTGGGCGGCAGGACCAGGATCATGCCGGTGCCCATGTTCCAATGCCGATAGGCCTGGGCGAGCTCCAGATTCCCGAGCCGACGCAGCTCGACCATCGAGCGATGTTCGGGTGGAAGCGCGGTCAGACGCGCGCCCAGACCGGCTGCGCCGCGGCCTCGGCGCAGGATCCGGCCGAGCTTCGCGGGGATACCGCCGCCGGTGATGTGCGCGATCCCGTGCAGCATGATGCCGGCCGCGCGCAGCCTGGTCACCAGCGGACAATAGATGCGGGCGGGCATCAACAGCGCCTCACCCCAGGTCCCGCCGGCCGGACAGGGCGCCGCGTGCCAGTTGGGCCCATGGTGAGCCGACAGTACACGGCGCGCCAGCGAGAATCCGTTCGAGCGGAAAGCCCGGCTGGCCAGAGCCACCAGTACGTCGCCGGGGTCGAGGGCCGATCCGTCAAGCGCTTCCTGGCCGTCCGGCAGATGGCCGATCGCGGTGGCGCACCAGTTGAAGTGCATGCCCGCGCCCCAGCCACACACGCGGTCACCCAACTCGGCGATCTCGCCGCCCGCCACGGCGATCTCCGCCTCGATCGCTGCCCGCTCCAGCCCGGTCATGAGCTGCTCGATCACGGTCGCGTCCGGGCGGTCGACGTCCAGGATGTTGGTGAGAGCCAGCGGCACCGTGCCGGAGGCCGCCAGGTCATCGACCACCATCGCGGTCAGATCCCAGCCCAGGGTGTCGTAACGGCCGGTGCGTTCGGCCAGCTCGACTTTGGTGCCGATCCCGTCCGAGGTGATCGCGAGGCGCTGACCCCCCGCCAGGCGCAGGAGCGATGAGAAGGAAGATGCCCGGTCGAGCACCTCTCCCGGCCGGCCGGCACGCACCGCGAAAGTGCGCTGGGCATGGCTGTAAGCGATCGCCGAGCAGCGGTCGCCCGCGTTCAGGTCGACGCCCCGGGCGGTGGCGGGCGGCGTGGGGAGTTGGTCGCGTTCCGGACCGATGGGGTTGGTCATCTCAGCATCGTGTCGAGAACAGTCCATCGCGGCTCCATCACGCCCGAAGTAGACAACCCACGACACACTCCCGGCCCAGAAGAAGCCCTGTCGCCCCCTCCGCGCGCCCTTATGCCCCCGCGGGCCTACCGCCCCCTCCGAGCAGCCGAACGGGACTATGACCTACATCTCGGGGCGAGCGCAAGGAGCCTTCGGGACGCTTGCCGTGCCCCTGTCCTCCTGAAGCCCGAAGCTGGATCAGATCAGTCTGGATTTCGGCTCCGTCGTGCCGGGGAGGCGGCCGACCGCTCCTTCACTCTGCGCGACGGTGGCCGGGATACGCTGACCGGAAGCATCGCGCATCCTGCTCCGAGTTCACGCCGGTCTCGGGGGCGGGTGTGTTCACTCGGTGCCGGGCAGGTCCTGGCGGTGACGGTCCGTTTTCGACCAACCTTGACCAGGCGGGTCGGTACCGCGGCAACGCCTCGGACACGACGCATGATGTCGGGGGCGGTCTCGAAGATCTGTGACGCGTTGCTCAACGGGATCACCCCGGGCGTCACCCATGACCATTTCAACGCCGCCGGATCCGTCACCATCAACCGCCACGATCAGCGGGACTGGAAAGATCGGTGATGTCTCCGTCAACCGCAGCGCCGGCATCCAGCCCGGCCGGGGTCTCGGCGACGGCATGGGCAAGCTGAGGACCGACAGTGTCGCTCTGAACGCCGCGGCGACGACGGCGGGTGGCGTGACACGGAGCACCTGCTTCAGAGTTCTGACTCCTGAGTTTTGTCTATCTGCGCCTGGGACGGCAGTTGTCGCAAGTCGCAAAGGACATTGCCTTCGCCCCCACAGCTCAGCGAGACTCACGCGAGGTCACGTGCGGCGATGGCCGCGCAGTGCCCGCGATCCGTCGTATCAGGGGCAAAGCAATACGTTGGAGGTATTCCATGTTCTGCAATCAGTGTGAACAGGCGAAGGGCGGCACCGGCTGCGATGTCATCGGCATCTGTGGCAAGGACGCCGATGTCCAGAGCCTGCAGGAGACCCTGCTCTACGGCCTGAAGGGCATGGCGGCCTACGCGCACCACGCCCGGCGCTTGGGCAAGGTGGACGAGGACGTGGACGCGTTCACGGAGGAAGCCCTCTTCGCCACCGTCACCAACGTCAACTTCGACATTCCGACCCTGCTCGAGATGGTTCTGGAGTGCGGCAAGCAGAACCTGCGCGTTATGCAGATGCTGGATGAGGCCCATGTGGAGCGCTACGGCAAACCGCAGGTGGCCGAGGTCCAGATCGGCACTCAGGCCAAGCCCGGCATTCTGGTCACCGGCCACGACATGTTGGACCTGGAAAACCTCCTGAAGCAGGTGGAAGGCACCGACGTCATGGTCTACACCCATGGCGAGATGCTTCCCGCCTTCATGTATCCCAAGCTCAAGAGCCACGCGAACCTCACGGGCCACTTCGGCGGCGCCTGGCAGCTCCAGAAGAAAGAGTTCGAGGCGTTCGGCGGCGCCATCCTGGCCACCACCAACTGCGTGCTGCACCCCAAGCCGAGCTACGCCGACAGGTTCTTCACCACCCGCGTGACCGCCGTCCCCGGCGCCACCCGCCTGAAGACCGATGACTTCTCCGCGGTCATCAAGCGCGCCCGGGAGATCGGCGCCCTGCCTGAGCGCAAGGGCGAGCGTATCCCTGTGGGCTTCCACCACAGCGTGATCCTCGACGCCGCCCCCGCCATCATCGACGCCGTGAAGAAGGGCGACATCACCCGCTTCTTCGTCATCGGAGGCTGCGACGGCGCCGAGCCCGGCCGCAACTACTTCACCGACTTCGCTACGAACGCCCCCCCGAGCACCTTCATTCTAACCTTGGGCTGTGGCAAGTTTCGCATCATGGGCCACGACTACGGCACGCTGCTGGGCCTGCCGCGGCTCCTGGACATGGGCCAGTGCAACAATGCCTACGGTGCGATCCAGGTAGCCGTGGGTCTCGCCGGCGCCTTCAACTGCGGCGTGAACGATCTGCCCCTTACCATCGTGCTGAGTTGGTTTGAACAGAAGGCCGTGGCCGTGCTCCTCACGCTGCTCCATCTGGGGGTGAAGAACATCGCCGTGGGTCCTGCCGCTCCCGCGTGGATCACCCCCAACATCTTCAAGGTCCTCCAGGACGCGTACGGACTGAAGCTCATCGGCAAGGACGGCAAGGCCGACGTGCTTGCAGTCTGCGCCGCCAAGTAATCAAGGAGCGCCGTGACACGGGGTGGCGCTCGGCTACCCCGGTCACGGGCAGGATCGCTGCGCCCCCCGTACTCCGCGTGCCGACGAAGGGCTCGGGACCATGTAGGGTGCCGCCTCTCCGAGCGGATCCAGCCCCGTCCCGCCGGCTTCGTGGCGGAGAAGTGAGCCAACCTCCTCATAGACTCTGTCCTCGTTGGCGTGTCTGCTGTGAGGCGCCTCCTTCGCAGGTTCGGCATCAGCTTGCTGCAAACAGGTCGCACGCTCTAGAACGGCCCTCATCGGGCCTAACCCCAGGACCACAGAACCGACCTAAAGGGTCGTTCCGGGAACGACCATAAGTCCTATAACGGCATTGCATTCAACGCGCTGTCGCATCCGACCTTCAATCTTCAGACCGAGACACGACACGCCCATCGTGCGCACATTCGGATGGACAGACTCGTGGAACAGTAAATTGTTGTGACCGTTTCTCATCTCAGCGCATCTAAGTGCGGGGGCATCCACCGAACGCTCGGCATCTGTGCTTCAGCGTCTTCGTGGTGGGTCATCTTGGGCTCGGAAGCCCAACTAAGGAGCGCTCAATGAAAAGGTCCATGCTACCGGCCCTTCGGGTCGTGATCGTTGCCATACTGATCTCCGTCTCCACCGCAATCGCGCACGCGGATACCAAGACATGGACCGGCGCCGTGGACTATCTCTGGTCGACGCCGGGCAACTGGACCGGCGGCATACCGGCGGCCGGCGATCGTATCGCGTTCAGCGCTACCGGCCTCAATCGGACCACCACGAACGATCTCGCCGCGGGGACCGTCTTCTACGACCTCACGTTCCTGGGCTCCAATTACGTCATTAACGGCAACCTCCTTGGGCTGACCGACGGCATCACGAGCAGCCAGGCACCCGCCACGATCAACGTCAACCTACAGGTGGTGGGGTCACAGACGATGGGCGGCTCCTACTGCTGCGGTCCGTTGAACCTCGCCGGCAACATCGACCTCGGCGCGAATGTGCTCACACTCAGCTACCAGGTCAACGTCACCGGCACGATCTTCGGCACGGGCGGCCTGACGCTCGGTGACATCATCACGCTCTCGGGACCGAACACCTACACCGGTCCGACGACGATCAACCAGCGGGCCGAAATCGACGGCGTGCAGCCGAGCAGCGTGGTGAGCACCGCCGCGTACTATAACTCCACCCTCAGCGGCACCGGACAGGCCGGTGATGTCACCCTCAACAGCAGCGCCAGCATCCAGCCCGGACAGGGGTTCGGCGGCAGCATCGGCAAGCTGAGCACCGGCAGCGTCACCATGAACGCCGGCTCGTACCTGTTCGCGACGCTCAACGGGATCACCCCAGGCGTCACCCATGACCAGCTCAAGGTCGAGGGAGCCGTCACCATCGACCCGGCCGCCAACCTGTACACGACACTGGGCTTCACGCCGACGCTAGGACAGGCGCTCGTGGTCGTGGACAACGACGGCGCCGATCCCGTCACCGGAACCTTCGGCGGTCTGCCCGAGGGCGCCACGATCAACCTCAATGCCAACGAACTGCAGATCAGTTACGTGGGCGGCACCGGCAACGACATTGTGCTGACCGTGACTGCCGCTGCCAAGACCTGGACCGGCGCGGTGAGCAACCTCTGGTCCAACGCCGGCAACTGGCTGGGCGGAGTTCCCGGACCGGGCGACCCGCTGGTTTTCCCCTCGGGCGCCTCCAACCTCGCCAACAAGAACGACCTCCCGGACATGGCACCCTTCAAGCTGATCCTGTTCACCGGCGGCAACTACGTCATCGGCGGAAACGCTTTCGGGCTCACGGATGGGATCACGAGCAACCAAGGGCCCAACACGATCAACGCCGACCTGGAGGTGATGGGACCGCAAACCATGGCCGGCTCCTACTGCTGCGGTGCGTTGAACCTCGGAGGAAGTATCGATCTTGGCGCGAACGTACTGACGCTCAGCTACGACGTCAACGCCACCGGCGCGATCTTCGGCACGGGCGGTTTGACGCTCGGTGACATCATCACGCTCTCGGGGCCGAACACCTACACCGGTCCGACGACGATCAACCAGAGGGCGGAGATCGACGGCGTGCAGCCGAACAGCGTAGTGAGCACCGCGGGGTACTACAACTCCACCCTCAGCGGCACCGGACAGGCCGGTGATGTTACCCTCAACAGCAGCGCCAGCATCCAGCCCGGACAGGGGTTCGGCGGCAGCATCGGCAAGCTGAGCACCGGCAGCGTCACCATGAATGCCGGCTCGTACCTGTTCGCGACGCTCAACGGGATCACCCCGGGCCTCACCCATGACCGGCTCAATGTCGCCGGAACCGTCACCATCGATCCGGCCGCCAGTCTGTACACGACCCTGGGCTTCACGCCGACGCTGGGACAGACGATCGTGGTCGTGGAAAACGACGGCGCTGATCCCGTCACCGGGGCGTTCAGCGGCCTGCCCGAGGGTGGCACGATAAACCTCAACGCCAATCAGTTGAAGATCAGCTACCTGGGCGGCAGCGGTAACGACATCGTATTGACCGTGGTTTCCGTCGCCAAGACGTGGACCGGCGCGGTGAACAACCTCTGGTCCAACGCCGGCAACTGGCTGGGAGGGGTTCCGGGACCGGGCGATCCGTTGGTATTCCCCGCGGGCGCCTCCAACCTCTCCAACGTCGACGATCTGCCTGACGGGACGGTCTTCAAGTTCATCCTGTTCACCGGCGGCAACTATGTCATCGGCGGCAACTCGTTCGGGCTGACGGATGGGATCACGAGCAATCAGGCTCCCAACACGATCCACAACGACCTGCAGGTGGTGGGATCGCAGACCATGAGCGGCTCCTACTGCTGCGGTCCGCTGAACCTCGGCGGCGAGATCAGCCTCGGCGCGAATACGCTCACTTTGAGCTATGATGTCAACGCCACGGGCAAGATCAACGGCACGGGTGGTCTCGCGATCGGTGACATCATCGTTCTATCCGGACCGAACACCTACACAGGTCCGACGACGATCAACCAGAGAGCCGAGATCGACGGGCTGCAGCCGAGCAGCGCGTTGAGCACCGCCGCGTACTACAACTCAACCGTCAGCGGCACCGGCCGGACCGGCTCGATCACCCTCAACAGCGGCGCCAGCATCCAGCCCGGGCAGGGGTTTGGCGGCAGCATCGGCAAACTGAGCAGCGGCAGCGCGACCTTGAGCGCCGGCTCGTATCTGTTTGCGACGCTGAATGGTTCCCTCCCGGGCGTCAGTTACGATCAGCTCAGTGTGACCGGCGCCGTTTCGATTGATCCGGCGGCTAACCTGTACACGACCCTGGGGTTCACGCCGGCGAAGGGGCAGATCTTTGTGGTCGTGAGCAACGACGGAATCGATCCGGTGATCGGAACGTTCAGCGGGCTTCCGCAGGACGGGACGTTCAATCTCGGTCCCTATCCGTTCAAGATCAGCTACATCGGAAAGTCGGGCAACGACATCACCATCACGAGCCTTTCCGGGGATCCTCTCAACTTCGCGCCGGTGGCCGTGGATGATGCCTACAACACGGCGCAGGACATCGGACTGGGCGTCCTTGGCCCCGGGGTTCTGGCGAATGACAGCGACCCCGATCTGCAGCCGATCACGGTCGTGCTGGCCGACACGGTTACGACGGCGGGCGGCATCGTGAGTGTCGGCGTGAACGGTGATTTCATCTATACGCCTCCGTCCGGGTACACGGGCTCAGACACCTTCACCTACATCATCTCTGACGGAACGGATGCCACCGACCTGGCCACGGTGACGATCACCGTCCTGCCGGATCCGGCCGGGGTCGAGACCGGTACTGCCGCGGTACCGAGGGAGTTCGCGCTGCTCGCCGCGCGTCCGAACCCGAGCCAGGATACCGTGGAGTTCGGTCTCGCGCTTCCCGAGGCCGGCGCGGTACGGGCCGAGGTGTTTGACGCAGCCGGACGCTCGGTGGCACGGCTGGCAAATGACGCGACGTTGGCTCCCGGCCTTCACAGCATTCCCTGGGATGGCCGTGACGGTTCCGGCGCTCAGGTGGCCGGCGGCGTCTACTTCGTCCGGGTCAGTAGCGGATCACATTCGGCGATTCGCAAGCTCATCAGGGTGGCGCAGCGGTAGCTGTCGTCATTCTCGACGTCGGCGGGCGGCGGCGGGCGGTAAGGCACTGAGCATCACGCCGGATATGTCAGCGGTCCGCCCTGCCGCTCCGGCCTTGCAGGTGACGGAATCGCATTGAGTTCGGGAATCGCTCGGCCCGGCATCCAACCATGGTCGCCTTCGCCAATGCCCGGGGCGGATTCATCTATCTGGGCGCCAACGACGACGGCGCCTCATCGGGAATATTGCAGTCGCAGACCGGGCACCCAGACCCGATGCGCGGCCGCATCTCCGTTGGGGTTGTCAAGTCGCTGAAGATCGATTGTGATCGCGAGGTGCTCGTGAACGCGGAAGCTGTCGTAGATCTCGTAATGGAGTTCGTCCGAGCACTCCGTGCCCTCGGCCTCGGTCTTATACACGCGGGCCCATGGGTCCGCGGTGTGGTTGCGCCCCAGGGCGGCGCCGGCCGTCTGCGCGACGCGCCCCAGGCGGGGTAGCGTCGCCTGCATCCCCGCGCTCCAGGAGGAGCCGAGACTGTAGACCGCTGTCCGCTGCTGCGCCACCCGGGCGAAAACCGCGACCGTTTTGACGAGTGACTGGTCGAAGGAGAGGCCGAAACCGTAGCCCGGTTCGTCACCACGGTTGTCACAGCGGAGATCCTCGTGGGGGAGGCTGTTTCTCCACGCGTAGATGCGGCGGGATCCGTCGCGACCGCCGATTGCCGACGACTGGCTGAGCTGGGCGGCCAGGAACGGGCGGGCCACCACTCGCGTCCAGTCGGCGTCGGCCTCGGCTGCCCCCGCCGCGAGTTCCAATCCCGCGCCCGGCCGTACGGTCGCGACAACGCCAGGGCCGCTGCCCGCCGGGAACTCCACGGCCAGGTTGTTGACGAAGCCGGGCGAGAGGAATTGCTCGGTCTCCGAATTGGCGACGGCGTTGCCGTCAAGGTCGCCGGTGAGGTCGATGACGCCCGCCCGCAGGCACAGTGGTCCGGCAGTCTGCTCGTACCAGAACTCGCAGATATGGACGGTCGGCTCATCTACCGCATCGGCGTTAAACCCTGAGATCGACGACAGGTTGCCGTCCGGCCCGGCGCCCACGCCCGATTCGAGGACGAGTCCGGCGGTGCCGCCGGAGCGCAACGGCAACGCGAACCCGACATCCACCGAGAAGGGCGCGTGCACTCTCCGTGCGTCGGCCTCAACCGCAGCGCTCGGTCCCACGACACCCTGCAGGACCGCCGTGGCGCTGGTAGAAATATCGAGGCCCTGGGCGGTGTCCGCCGCGTGCGCCCGATCGAAAACCAGCCCCCAGGTTAGGGAAAGGAAGACGCCGGCTACGGCGACCGAGGTCAGCGGCGCGATCGCCGCGCGATCGGCACAGCACCGGCGACAGCCAACGTGAAACATGATCCTGAGCCTCCCCGGCCACGAGCGCGCGTTTCACGGCGCGGTGCGGGCCGTGGGGGGCAGTCGCAAGACCCGTTCCTGGGGGCGAAACGCGGGTATCGGCGGTGGATGTCGGCCGGGAGTAGCGGCGGGCGCAACCGTGGCGACGGCGGTCGTAACCGTGGCGACGCGGGGATTGCCCGGATATGCCTGCCTGGCCATGCAATCCGCACGATGGCACGCTCGGCGTTCATGGTTGCCCCTCCGTGTTTCCCCGCCACTCGGCGTGGGCGTCCAGCAAACTGCCGAGGGTTTCCGCGGTCACCATGGCGATATCGCGCTCCCGCTCCAGGAATGGCCGAACGTCCGCCCGGGCGCGTTCCCAGTCCAGCGTCTTGATCCGTTGACGAGTCTCGTCCCGCCAGTTCCCGGCCGTCATCACGGGACCTCTCCACCCGGTTTGCGCCAAGGCGGCATTGAGCCATGCGAGGTTCGGCGCCGGCCAGGTACGGTCGGCCAGATACCAACCGAGGTCGTAGAGGTCGCGGCCCTTGACCCATGTGCGGCTCAGCACGGCGTGCAGTTTTCCTGCCAGCAGGGACGCCTGGTCGTAGTGGCATAGGTTCAGAGTCACATGACGCCGGACGATGGATGTCGCGATGCCCGCGCCCGGCGGGGGGCGGGTGTCCGTTTCCACCTTAATGGAAAGCGTCTGCGAGGGATGGGGCGAGAGCCCGATCTCGTGGGGGAGCCCGGGGAACTTGAGCCAGGCCGAGGCCAGCGTCTTCTGATCGTTGACGTTGATCTCGACCCGGTAACCTTCGAGCGTGAGCGCCCGCTTGGCCTCGGTCAGAGCCGTTCTGAAACCGGCGTCTTCCCCCGCCTTGATGAGCGAAAAATCGAGATCCTCCGAGAACCGGGGAATGGAGAACAAGAACCGCAACGCCGTGCCGCCTACGAAGGCCCACCGCAGGAACGTACCGGTGTCCTGCAGCGACTCGAGCACCCGCGCTTGCAGGTATTCTCGCACCAGGCATGACCGGGCGAGGTCATTGTCCGCCTGTGCCGTCAGTTGTCGCAGGTACTCCTTCACAAGGTATCGCCCTTCTCTGTGGCGACAACCGGGCCGACAAGTTGGGCAACCCGGATCAGTTTGGGTTTGCCGCTGCGTCGCGCCAGTTCTTCGAGCAGAGGCACGTGAATCGCGGCCGGATTCTGCAAGCGGAGTTCCCGGAGATAGTCATCTGAGTCTGCCCCGGGCGTCAGATGAACGAGATCCAGCAACGCCTTCTCCGGCGAAGCCACAAAGGCGAGCTGCTCAGGCGCGACCTCCACCCGCGAATAGCCGAAGAGCAGTCCGTCGGCGACGTGGTTGAACTGGAAGGTGCCCAACTGGTTGCGGACCGTTTCCGGGCGACCCGGCCCGACGCTCGTGGCGACCGGCACATGTTCGGGGATGACGCCGTGCCAAGCTAAGGCAGACTGCAGGCTCACGTAGGAACCTCGCTGTAGCCGGTTAGCAACCAGGAACGGGTGCGGCTCCACCCTGCGCCACGTCGGTGCCAGGGCGTAGAGCCCCCGGCGCAGTTGAAGCAACCGTCCCGCCTTCACCCAGCGCGACAACTGCAGACGCACCTGATGGACCGACTCACTTCCAGACAGCAAGAGGCCCGACGGAAAAACCGCTTCGTCGGCGATCAGGGTCACTAGCGCCTCCCATTTCATAGCACCTAGATATCATAAGTGATAATTTAGCGCAACAACAAAGGTCTCGTGCCGCACGGTGATCCGAGGTCCCCCTAGAATCGGTTCCTGGTGCTGAGCCGGGGGCGTCACTGCGTGCGGACGATCCAGCCGTGATGGCACCGTCGGCATGGCGACAGCGGCCATCGGCCCGGAGAGTGTGGAGCGCGGATGGTGCCGCGGCGAGTTTCTAGCGCGGGAGAACCACGGCAGTCCAGGCGTCTGTTCGGTCGCCCACCCGGACGTGGATCCGGTAGACCCCGGGCGACACCAGCCGACCCTGTCCACCTCGGCCGTCCGATGAATTCTGACTCCTGAATCCTGTCTGCTTGAGTAGTCATGCGGCGCCTCCGATGTTTGCGGCCCCGGGAATCGTCCGCCCCGGGAAGCGCCGGAATTCCCGGACCGGGAACCCCTCCCGACTACTTCCGACTGATTTGTCAAGCCGCGGCATCTCCCTTCCGATCCATGACCTTGTCGGAGTGCCTTCGTCGGGACGGGAAATTCCGAGAAGCACTGGGTGTTCCGCCGCGACGTGCGACTGGTGGAGGGGCCGTGTTGAAGGATGAACAGGACTTAGCACTCATCACCGAGCTCTTGGCACTCAGCCTCGAAGAGTTCCGGCGCGGCGCGGGAGGGGAGGGAACCCCGCCCGAGGTCTGGGAGCCGGCCGTCCGCGGCGTGAATGCCGCCTGGCAGCTCCTAGCCGAGGAGATCGTGCCTGACGTCTGGATCGAGGGCATGAACATCCGCGTAGAGCTGGAGCGCCGCCGACAGGCCGCTGCGCCTCCGACACCGGCGGACACGCTTTCGGGCAACCCGGACGGTGCTCCGGAAAACGGAGGCGATCCCCAGGCTCTGCACCGCCTCGCGGCAATGCTGGTCCAAGCTGACCTGGACGACGCCGTCACCATTCGCGCCATCGGTGACGAGTTCACGCGCCTGGCCGGGGACGTCTCTCTTCCGGAGGAGTCGCGGCGCCTGTGTGGCGTGGCGGGAGAGAAGGTCCACGCCATCGCCGGCGGGACCTCGACTGATCCCGGCGTCGATTTCGGCGAGGCTGGGCGGCTCCTCGAGAAGGCGGCCGATCTCCTACCGGCGTTTGCCGACCCGGGCGCCTTTGAGGATGAGGAGAACGCCTCCTATGGCTCCTCCGTTGGGGTAGCCGCGACCGACATCGCAGGCGGGGCCGCACGCGGGGCCGGGGGGACATCCGACACCACAAGAAACGCACCGGCGCCAAAGACACAAACGGCAGCCACGGTAATGCCGGTGCCGCCGCCTCTCGCCGCACCGGCCGTCGACACATCGTCCATTTCCGCCACGTTGATGGAGTCGCTGCCGGCGGACACCGACCCGACCCTCCTCAGCGACTTCGTCACCGAGTGCCGTGATCTGATCGAGGGGGGCGAGGCGGCGCTCTTGAGCCTGGAAGCCGACCAGGAAGACATCGAATCGGTGAACACGGTCTTCCGTGCCTTCCACACGATGAAAGGGACCGCGGGTTTCCTCGGGATCAAACTGATCACCGACTTGGCCCACCGGGCGGAGAGCCTCCTCAGCCGCGTTCGCGACAAGGAGATCCGGTGCACCGGCGGCTATGCCGACTTGGCACTGCGCTCCATCGACGCCCTTAAGGCGCTTGTCGAGAGCGTGCACGACGCCTTGGGTGGAGCCCCTTTGACGGCGCCGGAAGGGTATGCCGACCTCCTCCATGTCCTTGATGACCCGGAGGCGGCGGGCGTCAACGCCGACCCGACGCAGGGACCGGGCCTGGAGGCGCGCATCGGCGATCTCCTCGTGGCGGCCGGTGCCGATCGCGACGAGGTGGAGCAGGCCGCGGCGATGGCCGGGGATGGCCCGATCGGGCTCGCCATCGCGCGCAGCGGCGCGGCCTCGGCGGCCGATGTGGGAAAAGCCCTGCGGACCCAGCGCCGCATGGCCGGCAACGAGACGAGCGATACTTCGGTGCGCGTCCGAACCGACCGGCTCGACCGGCTCATCGACATGGTGGGCGAGCTGGTCATCGCACAGTCGCAGGTGGCGTCGGACCCGACCGTCCGCGCCGGACAACAGCAGGACCTGCAACGGAAGGTGAACCACGCGGGCAAGATCGTGCGCGAACTGCAGGGGCTTTCCATGTCGATGCGAATGGTGCCGCTGAAGGCGACCTTCCAGAAGATGACCCGCCTGGTGCGCGACTTAGCGCAGAAGGGCGGCAAGCTGGTCGAGTTCGTCACCAGCGGTGAGGAGACCGAGATCGACCGGAACATGGTCGATGTCATCGGGGATCCGCTGGTGCACATGATCCGCAACGCCCTCGACCACGGCGTCGAGCGTCCGGAGGCGCGCCGCGAGCAGGGCAAATCGCCCACCGGGACGGTCCGCCTTTCCGCCTTCCATTCCGGCGGCAACGTCGTCGTGCAGATGGACGACGACGGCAAGGGGCTGGACCGTGACAAGATCGTGCGCAAGGCGGTGGACAAGGGGTTGGTGGACAGCGACAAGAACCTGACCGACGCCGAGGCGTACAACCTGATCTTCGAGCCTGGTTTCTCAACGGCCGAGAAGATCACCGAGGTCTCGGGCCGTGGCGTCGGCATGGACGTGGTGAAGCGGGCGATCACGGCGCTGCGCGGGCGGATCGACATCCAGTCGAAGCTGAACCATGGAACCACCTTCACGGTGCGTCTTCCGCTCACGCTCGCGATCACCGACGGCATGCTGGTTCGAGTCGGCGAGCAGCGTTACATCATCCCGACGGTATCGATCCAGATGAGCTTTCGGCCGGAGCCGGGAGCGGTCTCCAAGGTAGCGGGTCGCGGCGAGATGGTGATGCTGCGCGGCAAGCTGATCCCGATCATCCGCATGCACCAGCTCTTCTGCCTCGACGGTGCGGCGCAGGACCCGTACGGGGCCCTCCTCGTCGTCATCGATGACGGGGCGCGGCATTCGGCGGTGATGGTGGACGAGTTGCTGGGACAGCAGCAGGTCGTGGCGAAGTCGCTGGGTGAGGGGGTGGGCAAGGTCGCCGGTGTGTCCGGTGGCGCCATTCTCGGGGATGGGCGGGTCGGTCTGATCATCGATCCGGGGGGGCTCGCGGCGATGGCGCGCGAGGGACGGAGTTTCGAGGGAACGAGCGAGCTGGCCTTGCGGCTGGCGGCATAGGTGCGACGGCCCGTGGAGCGCGGGCCGTTCGACCGGCGACGGCCGTCCGTCACCGACAGAGTGCGAAAAGGGTCCGCCCATGATGGGATCGGCGGATTCGGTGGCAGGCGCAAGGCCAGGTCCGGAAGAGCGCCGGAACTGCGAGATCTGCGCGGAGTCGGACATACACTGGGGAGGTTCTGACCATGAGCTGGTTTCATGACATGGGTATCAAGGCGAAGCTCCTGAGCGGCTTTGTGTTCGTGGCGTTGATTGCGGGTGTGATCGGCGCAGTCGGAGTGACGCAGATCAAGAAGATCGATGCGGCCGACACCCGGATGTACGAGAACTTCGTTTCGCCGATGCCGGCTCTGGCCGGCATGACGGAATTCTACCTACGAGGGCGTGCCAATCTGACTGACTGCGTCTTCGCCGACACACCGGCTGGGATGCAGAAGTACGCCGCGACGAGCGAGGAACGTCTCAAGGAGGCGCAGTCAGCCGCGGCGACATTCGAGGCGAAGATCGCCAGTGACGAGATGCGTCAAGTCTTCGCAGAGTACAAGAAGGCGACCGAGTCCTACGTCAGCTATTGGAAGGACGTGCAATCCCTCGCCCTGGCCGGAAAGCACTCGGAAGCCGTGAACTTGATGTACGCCAAGGGGGGGGATCTGAACACAGCAGTCCTCGCCACACTTTCCAAAATGGGCGAAATGAAGGCTGAGGGCGGCAAGAACCTTTCGGAAGAGAACACGAAGCTGGCGAACAAGGCAATGACCACGATGTTCGTCCTCCTCGGCTTCGGCGTGGTGATTGCGATTGTCCTCGGCCTCTTTCTCTCGACCACGATCGCCGCGCCGCTGAAGAAGGGCGTGGACTTCGTCAAGGAACTCAGCCTGGGTCACCTCGGAACGCGCCTGAAGATGACGCGCAAAGACGAGGTGGGTGTTCTCGCGCAGACCATGGACGCGTTTGCCGACGACCTGCAGCACAGCGTCGTCGCGACCATGCAGAAGATCGCGGCGGGCGACCTGACCAGTGAGGTAAAGGCGAAGGACGCGCAGGACGAGATCTCGCCGGCCCTGAAGCGGATGATCGAGTCTCTTCGCGGAATGACCGCCGAGGCGGGGAATCTGGTGCAGGCGGCGGTCGCGGGCAAGCTGGCCACGCGGGCGGACGCGACCAAGTACGAAGGCGACTATCGCAAGATCGTGCAAGGTGTGAACGACTGCCTTGACGCGGTGATCGGCCCGTTGAACGTGGCGGCCACCTATGTCGACCGGATCAGCAAGGGCGACATCCCGGCGAAAATCACCGACAACTACAACGGCGACTTCAACGAGATCAAGAACAACCTGAACACGTGTGTCGACGCGGTGAACATGCTGGTGGCCGACGCGGGTGTGCTGAACAAGGCCGCCGTGGATGGTAAGCTGGCGACGCGCGCCGATGCTACCAAGCATCAAGGCGACTTCCGTAAGGTCGTCCAGGGCGTCAACGAGTGCCTCGACGCCGTCATCGGCCCGTTGAACGTGGCCGCGACCTACGTCGACCGGATCAGCAAGGGCGACATCCCGGCGAAGATCACCGACGCCTATAACGGTGACTTCAACGAGATCAAGAATAACCTGAACACCTGCGTCGATGCGGTGAACATGCTGGTGGCCGACGCGGGCGTGCTGTCGAAGGCCGCGGTGGAGGGGAAGCTGGCGACGCGTGCCGACGCCGCGAAGCATCAGGGCGACTTCCGTCGTATCGTGCAGGGTGTGAACGAATGCCTTGACGCGGTGATCGGCCCGTTGAACGTAGCGGCGACCTACGTCGACCGGATCAGCAAGGGCGACATCCCGGCGAAGATCAGCGACAGCTACAACGGCGACTTCAACGAGATCAAGAACAACCTGAACACCTGTGTCGATGCGGTGAACATGCTGGTGGCTGACGCCGGAGCGTTGTCGAAGGCAGCGGTGGACGGAAAGCTCGCAACCCGGGCGGACGCGTCCAAGCACCAGGGCGACTTCCGGGCCATCGTCATAGGCGTGAACGAGTGCCTCGACGCCGTCATCGGCCCGTTGAACGTGGCGGCAACCTACGTCGACCGGATCAGCAAGGGCGACATCCCGGCGAAGATCAGCGACAGCTACAACGG
>CAIMUX010000063.1 GCA_903844735.1 Candidatus Eiseniibacteriota bacterium | reverse complement strand
GGAGGAGTCATGTCCGACGTTCAGGACGAAACCCGGCCGCGAGCGACCGGTTCCGGGGCATCACACCGCCCCCAAGCGCCTCGAAAGGCCCGCTCGCGGAGCCGACGAGGCACATCACGATGGCACCTCGCTTATTCGAGGCCTAACCAGATCGACCGCGATCAAATCCAGCAACTGCTGCTCATGCGGGATCACCACGATGTCGTCGTCGCACGAACTGCAGCGCATGTAAGGCACGCCCAGTAGGTACACATTGTCGAGGCCGGACGCCGCATAGTGGTAAGGCGTCCGAATCTGCCTGGCCTTCTTCGATCCGCAGATCGGGCAGTTCATGTCCCGTCCCCCCTCATTCCAGGCGATAGCCGGTGATAATGACCAGCTTCTCGCCCTTCTCCCAAATGCCGACAACGATGCGGATTCGGCACCCGTCCAAGTCCGGGCCCTGGACTTCGCACTCCCAGTTGCCCCGGCCGTCATTCAGATGGGAGGTGCAACTATGGCGCCGGCCTTGAGGACAAAGCGGACGTCCGCTCGCCCGATTCGGTCCTTCGAGAGCTCCTCGTCGGCGTGCCCGGTGTAGATGATCGCCGCGTCGGCGTGGACGATCTCGCGCACCCGTTTCCGGGCTTCGGCCTCGTTCAAAGGATGATGCCCCCTCTTCCGCCCCAAGCCGCGAGCCACCCTCCAGCCCATCATACGACAGAATGTATCGACTCGATACTACCATTCTTTGCGCCGGCTTGTTCGGTGCGGGTGACGGTGTTTCGATAAAGAGGGTAGGGCTGGCGACTGTTCACCGGAGGGGTGCAGGTTCGTGTTCGGTTCGGCGAGGCGAGTCTTGAAGCCACGAACTTGGGTGGACTGAATGGTTGACGCAGGCGCCAGTGGCGAGGTCTAGCGCAGTCGCGACATATCCGCATTTGACGCAGAGAGTTGCGGCGGTGTCGTGAATGGACGGACTCTCTGGTGCGGGACGCTCGCTGCATCGAGATCCCGCAGGCTTTCCGAGGGGACACCGTGTCTTGAACCCTGCCGCCACCCAAACTCCTAGAATCTCGTCGTGGGCGCCATCTTCCTGGCTTCCGGCGACCTGAGTAGTCACCCGATGCCGAGATCAGGCGCTGTCGATCCGCTCCATCTCACGCGGCGGCAAAACACCCAGCGACGCCCCACTATCCTCCACCTGGATCCACCCCGACGCGCGAGGGCAAGTGTCCTGCGGCGCAGGCTTGTCCCCCAGATGAAGGAGCAGAACGGTCTCACCGCGATCCACACGGCTGCCCGGCTCGGCAAGGACTTCAATCCCGACGCGCGGGTCGATCCGGTCGTCGGTGCGCAGCCGCCCACCACCGGCCTCGGTGATCCATTCTCCGGCCGGTCGGGCCCGCACGCCGCGAAACACCCCCGCCCGTGGTGCGGCTACCTCGAGATGGCGCGAGGCGACGGGAAGCAGCCCGGGCCGCTCCAGCGCACGCGGGTCTCCGCCCTGGGCCTCCACCATCCGCAGAAACCATTCGTACCCGTGTCCATCCTCCCAGGCACGGCGCAGCAGGCTTTGCCCCTCACTCCTATCTGCCACGCGACCGGAGAGAACGCACATGGAGGCACCGAGCGACAGGGTCAGCTCCCGCAGATCATCCGGCACCGCTTCGTTCCGCAGGCAACGGCCTGACTCGGTGATCTCGATGGCGTTGCCGGCGGTACGTCCCAGCACGCGGTCCATCTCGGTGAGGTGGGCGCAGGCGCGGATTCCGAGCTGTTCTGCGGTGGCGATCAGTGACCTGGCCAAAGCCCGCGCGGGCTCCGGCCCCGACATGAAAGCCCCTTCTCCCACCTTCACGTCGAGGGCAAGGCTACGCACACCGGCTGCGGCCTTCTTGCTGAGGATGCTGGCCGTGATCAATGGAATCGACTCCACGATGGAAGCGGCGTCGCGCAGCGCATAGAGGATGGCGTCGGCTGGGGCGATGCGTTTGCTCTGTCCCGCGAAACAGAAACCGACTCGATCGACTAAGGCGCGGATCTCCTCGGGTTCGAAGCCGGTCCGCAGGCCCGGGATTGACTCCAACTTGTCGAGCGTCCCACCGGTGTGGCCTAGCGAGCGCCCGGAAACCATCGGCACCGGCACTCCGACCGAGGCGACCAGGGGCGCCACCAAGAAAGAGATCTTGTCCCCTACCCCGCCGGTGGAGTGCTTGTCAGCGGGAGGTGTCCCCCCTGAACTGAAGTCGAGCCGGTCACCCGATTCCAGCATCGCCACCGTGAGCGCCGCGGTCTCCCGGGGGTCCATCCCCCGAAAGAAGACCGACATCATCCAGGACGTGAGCTGATACTCGGACACTGCGCCGGAGACCGCACCCTCAACGAGGAAGCGGATTTCCGCCTCGTCCAACTTCGCCCCGTCCCGCTTGCGCCGGATGATCGACTTGGCGTTCAACACCCCTCCTTAGTTCCTGCCCTGCCCGCAACTACTCTGCCCGCGAGCCACTCTGGGTGAAGATGCGCCCGCTCGCGTCGAGGAGAGCGGTGCCCACCCGAAACTCCGAGTAGGGAGCATAGGCGCGTCGGGCCGCGCCGCGAGCGGCCTGAGCGAGCCGACGGATCGCCGGATCAACGGTCACGATCACCTCCGCAATCGGGAAAGACGAACCGAAAGACAAGCCGGCCTGGGCCCTTGGCCCGGGCCTGAAGGACGCCCGAAGGACCAGCCGTGCAGATGCCTCATGCTACCCTATCGATCATGGACACAGAACGCCGAAACGACACGGAGCCGCCACCGGATTCCGATGGGTCATGGGCTCGCCTGGAGGAGTTGGTTCGCGTACTGCGCGGCCCCGGGGGATGTCCGTGGGATCGAGACCAGACGACTGTCTCTCTTGCCACCCATCTGGTCGAGGAGTCCTACGAGGTGCTGCACGCCGCGCAGGAAGGCCAGCCCGGCGCGCTGGGCGAGGAAATCGGGGACGCCGCCTTCCTGCTTGCCATCGTACATCAGGCGGCCGCGGAGGAGGGTGCACCCGAGTTTCAGGCGATCCTCGATGCCACGGCACAGAAAATCGTGCGCCGACACCCCCATGTTTTTGGCAACACGCCCGTGGCCGACGCGAACGAGGCGGCTCGTTTGTGGGAAGTACAGAAACGGCTCGAACGCGGACCGATGCTTCCGCGGGTCGAGAACGAGGCGCTCCCGGAGCCGCCTCCCGCACTACCCGCCCTTCTCCAGGCGCAGCGCATTCAGCAGAAGGCGGCAGCAGTCGGCTTTGACTGGCCCAACGCCGCGGCGGTCATTCCCAAGGTCGAGGAGGAACTGACGGAGCTACGGGTAGCTATGAGCATGGGCGAGGCCGCGATGGTGCGGGAGGAGGCCGGAGACCTGCTCTTCGCGGTGGTCAACTTGGTGCGGGCCCTCGGGCTGGATGCGGAGATGACTATGCGGGAGGCGTCCCATAAGTTCCGCGAGCGGTTCAATAGGATGGCCAGAAGCATCCGGGCAGACGGCCAAGCGCCGGAGCGGCTGGCCTTGGAGGAGCTCGAGGCCTATTGGCAAGCGGCCAAGAGAGAAGAAAATCACTCGGGTGGGCAGTAGACAGAAGACAGTAGACAGAAGACAGCAGTCAGGAGCCACGGGAGTCAGAATCAGGGTGCCGGCGACAGACTTGTGGACTCGGTGGTGCGGCCAGAAACCGCCAGCTTGTGCCTGGTGCCCACCGTTGGTCCCGGACATTCCATCGACGTGAAGAGATCAACAACCTAGTGGAGGTCTATGCACAGGCCCCGTCTGTGTTCTGTCTCCGGAGTTCCGTCTACTGTCTACTGCCTACCTGCGTAGCAACAAAGAATCAGCTCAGGAGGACCGGCGGCTCAGGAAGAGCCGAGATCCCGAGAGCCGACGGCTCAGAAGATCGTCTCCTTCGGGTCCAGGAACGCAATAACCCGACCCGTAGTCTCGGGGGCCGCACGCAAGGTCAGGCTGGCCTCCTCCACGCAGACATGGAGGCTGCATCCCGGACCAAACGGCACGGCGTCTTCGCCCACCAGAAGGGAGCAGTCCCCTTCGAGGCACACGAGGCAGATGTCTCCACTCTCCGGCAGGTGTCGCACCACAGCCTCGGCCCCGGGCTCGAGGACGATCTCGAAGGCCAATAGCCTGCCCCCGAGAATGCCACGCGTCAGGCCATCGAGGCGTGCCCCGAGCCCCTCAATGGCCAGCCCCGGAGTCAAGGTGGGACGGTTCTCCGGGCTCGTGATGCAGACCTCGTCTAACTCCCGTTCCTCGATGAAAAAACCCGGATCCTTGTCCAGGGCATCAGCGATTCGGATCAGGGCCCCAATGGTCGGAGAAGTACGCCCGCGTTCGATTTCCGAGATGTGGGTCGAAGAGAAGCCCGAGGCCCCCTCCACGTCCTTCAGGGTCTTCCGCTGCCCCAAGCGCGCCTGCCGGATCCGGGTTCCGACGAGTTCTTTGCTCACCATCTGTGAATCCTCCCGCCTACAGGAACAGCTTCGGTCGCACCGCCCAAAGGGTGCGAACCGGCTGATTCGTGAGGTTGCGAATGTAGTGTGGACGCGCGGCCTTGAAGTGAACGGTCTCGCCCTGACGCAGTACGAACGGCTTGCCGTCCACGGTCACCTCGAGAAACCCATCCAGGACATAACAGAATTCCTCGCCCCGGTGGCCGGCGACACCGCCCACTTGCCCGCTGCCGTCGATCGTGGCATAAAAGACGGACATTTCGGAACAGACCGACCGATCGCAAAGCGGCTCCAGCTTGATGGACCCCCCGTTCATGGTGAAGGACGTTCGCTCCTCGGTGTGGCGCACTTCCGGCTTGGCGAGATGTGGGATGTCGATGAGATGCGATGGCAGAACTTCAAGCGCACGAGCAATCTTCTCCAGCGCTTGGATCGTCGGAGAGGTCTTGCCTCGCTCTATCTCGGAAATATGGGTCGCGCTGACACCGACTCTTCCCTCGATCTGCTTGAGGGTCAACCCCTTCTCTTGGCGTATCCTCCGGATGCGCCTGCCCAGCAGTTTCCCGACCGCCACAGACATGACATCTCCTTTCGCATCTACGGTCGCCTATGGTCACGACACCCGCCTGTCCGGCAATCCGATCCGGACCCGCTCCGACCCTAGGCCACGAGCGACGGACATCCTGTCCGCTCGCATCGCGGCATCCGCAGTCACCTGCTGCCGCCAGCGTCCGCAACTGCCAGCAGTTACGAATGCTGTCATCCGCAACAACCGCAGTCAGGCGCACAAGCACCAGCGCCGCGAGTTTATCAGAAACCTCCCAAGAGTGCGTACTGTTTTTTTGCCGCCATGCAGAGCGTTTCCCCGAAGCGGACGGAGTTTGCCCGCGCGAAGATCCGGGCGGCGATCGCGCCTTGACCGGGTGGGTGCCGGCTCCTAGACTACGGATATCGAGGGAACCCAACGCCGTGTGTCCGAGTATCCGGTCATCGCCCCCGCGGCCCGAATGCCGACGGGGTGAACAAGGAGGCTATGCAGCACGGCGACTTGAAAACGCTTCTCTGGGGAAAGCACCTTTCGAGAATGCTCGGTGTGTGCGGGGTTCGGCACCTGCCCTCCGACCCGGCGCCGCGGATCGTGCATCCTGTACCCCCCTGGTACCAAAGGCTCGCTGGAATCCTGACCATCGCCGGGTTGGTTGCCGCCGTGCACATGATCGACACCGCGCTGCGATACCAGCCCGAGCCATCCCCCTGGTGGGACGGGACACAGTCCGCCGCCTTCGACACCACAGCCTGGACCCGCTGGACATCCTCCAATGCCCAGGCCGCCCAGGCCGTTCCGGCGGAAAACCAGGCCCCGCCGGCCTCGTTCGTGGCCGCCTCGGCCTCGCGGTGGATGCCGCTGACCCGCTCCGCGTTGCCGGTGGTGCGACGCCGCACGAAGACCATCCTCGGCGAAGGGCAGCGCTTCCAGTCGATCGACGTGACCGCCTATACTAGCTCCCGGTCGGAGACCGACTCGTCCCCGAACCTGACCGCATCGAACACGACGCCGAAGCCCGGGACCATCGCGCTGAGTCGCGACCTGCTCCGCGCTTTCACCCCGGGTGCACCTTTCGATTTCGGAGACAAGATCCTGATCCCAGGCGTCGGAGTGTTCGAAGCGCACGACACGATGCATCCCCGCTGGAAGGGAAAAGCCGACATCTGGTTCACCACCCAGCAGAAGGCGCGTGCGTGGGGCCGCCGCAGGGTCTTTGTTACAGAGGTCGGCGACAACATCCCGACCAGAGCAAACCCCCTTATGGCTGACAAGTTGCGCTGATTCATCTCAGGCGGCCGGGGGGAACCGCGCGCGCTAACGGGGAAGCGTAGCGAGAATCCGCCGGTAGCTCTCGAGTCTTTGCGCCGGGACCTGACTTCCGGCGGCCGCCGCCTCCACGGCGCAACCGGCTTCTCCTCGGTGCAGGCAGTCACCAAATCGGCAGGAGCCCGCCCGGCGGAACTCGGGAAAACAGAAGGCAAGCGATCCCTGGTCGAGGCCCCACGGGGGGATACTGCGGATCCCCGGCGCGTCGAGAACGGCACCGCCGCCGGGCAGATCCACCCAATCCACCCGGGCTGTCGTATGGACCCCCTTAGAAGTGGCGCTGCTGACCGCGGTAGTGCGCAGATCCAGTCCATAGAGGACGTTTAGGAGAGAGCTCTTCCCGACCCCCGAAGGGCCAAGAAGAAATGAGAGCCGTCCGGCTAGCGCAGCACGGAGGTCTTCGAGGCCCTCTCCGGTGGGGACGCTTGTCCCGATCGCCTCGTACCCGAGGCTGCGGTAGAGCCCTAGGATCTCCTTCGGAGCTGGGCTCTCGCCACCCGCGGCGGCTCCGACATCACATTTGTTCAGCACGAGGAGAGCCGGGATTTCGGCGGAGGCCGCGAGTACGAGGAAACGATCGACCCCGCGCGGATTGAAGCTGGGTTTGTCGAGGCTGACAACCACGCAGATGCGGTCCAGGTTAGCTGCAAGCACCTGTTTGCGCAGACCGCGTTTGTCTCCCACGTCGACGCGGGCCAATTCATTGCGGCGAGGCAGGACCTCGTCCACGAGCACCAGGGGGCCATCGGACCGGCGGAGCCGCACGCAGTCGCCTACGGCCAGGAGATGGACGCTGTTCCGACGGCCCTGCTTGAGGCCCCCACGGAGGTGCGCCTCTACGGCCTCGCCCGCGACGTCCACCACAGCGCGTCCGGGCATCACCTGACGCACCGTTCCTTCCATGGCGCCGGATGAGTCAATGTCCACTGAGCCTCCTAAGATTCGAAATAGGCTTCGGGCTTCGGGTTTCAGCCCAACACCGAAGTGGACGGGCCAGGGCTCCATCGTGTCCAATCAGCCCGTGGCCAAGCAACCTGGCGATCACTCCGGCCTCCGGCCCTTGGCCAAGTGGGTCCGGCACGGCAAGATCCGGATCGAGGATCCGGCCATTACTGTGCGGTTGGACCGCTACCTGGCGGGCCGGTTCACCTACCGCTCCCGCACCGGCTGGGCCCGCATGATCGAGGCAGCGCGCATTCTCGTCAACGGCCGCTCGTGCCGCCCCTCCCGGGTGGTGCGCTTCGGGGACCGCATAGACTATGTTCCCCGACGCGAGCCGGAACCTCCGGTAACAGTCGTGATCCCCCGTCTCCAGGACGATGCTTTTCTGCTGGTCGTGAACAAGCCTCCCAACCTCCCCGTTCATCCGTCGGGACGGTACTTCCGGAACACCCTCCTGTGCATCCTGCTTGCTGAGCGGGGCGAGACCCTCGATGAGCCTGGGATCCGGATTGTGCACCGCCTCGACCGGGAAACGAGCGGGGTCGTGTTGTTCGGAAAGACGCGCGTGGCAACGGCGTTTCTGGCCCGGCAGTTCGAGCGCCACCGGGTGGAGAAGGAGTACCTGCTGATCGTTCACGGACGCCCCGAGGAAGAGAGGTTCACGGTGGACGCGCCCCTCGGCGCAGCGCCGACCTCGCGCGTGCGCAAGGCGGTGGGGGTGGCCCCCGCGGGAGAGGGACGCCCGGCGCGGACCGACTTCTCCGTGCTCGCCCGCGGGTCGGAGCACTCGATCCTTTCGGCCCGACCCCGCACCGGCCGGCTCCACCAGATCCGCGTCCACGCGCGACACGCGGGCTACCCGGTGGTGGGTGACAAGCTCTACGGCCTGGACGAGGGGCTGTTTTTGAAGCTGGCCGCGGGAGAGTCGTACTCCGAGGAGGACCTCGCACGGCTGCTCATCGAGCGGCAGTGCCTGCACGCCTGGCGCCTGCGGCTCGAGCATCCGGGGACCAGGGAGCCATGCGAGTTTGCGGCCCCGCTGCCGGCCGACATGCGGGACCTGGCCGGGCGGCTCGGAATCGCGTTGCCCGCGGCCGTGCTTGGCTGAACCGCGGAGATCCCCACCCGCATCCATCGTGAACGCTCGGCTACGGCTCCTCGAAGCGCACCTCGATATTCCACTCCAGCGCCACCCAATCCAGGATGGCGGTCTCGCTGCCCCCCACGGCGTCCGAGGCGGCAAGATCAAAGGCGTAGCTGAAGATCAGCTCCCTGGCCTCCTGCCGTTCAATGGTTCGCAGGAAGGTTTGGAGGGCGGCCTCGTCCTTAAAGCGGTGCTCCGACTCGTCGAGGCAGGCCCTGTAGGCTTCCTCGCCGAGGGCAGCGGACACTTCATCCACCTCAGCGGCCTCGTCCGCGGAGCCGCGGAGATCCGATGTGGCTACACATTCCATCAAACCGACCAGGGCCAGTCTTTCCTCATGGTTGAGCTCGTTCAGTTCCATTGATCCCCCCTCTTGGCGTGATGCCGTCGTTAGATCCTATCCTCGTCATCCCCGCGGTGCCGGGAAAAGTCCCGCATGGTGGTGGCGTAGCGGCGCAACGTCTCCTCGATCCTCGCGAAGAGTGTTCCATCGGGGAAACGACCGTCGTCTCCCCGTACGCCGGTCGGCAGCCCGGTGAAGATGGCCACGGCCTCCTCCACCCGCGTCACCGCGTAGATATGAAAGCGCCCGGTGCAAACCGCCTCCACCACGTCGGCCCGCAGCATGAGGTCGCCGCGGTTGGCCGACGGGATGACGACCCCCTGGTTGCCGGTGAGGCCGCGGACGGCGCAGACATCATAAAATCCGGCGATCTTCTCGTTGACCCCGCCGATAGGCTGGACCTCGCCATACTGGTTGACACTGCCGGTCACCGCCAGATCCTGCCGCAACGGCGCCCCGGACAACGACGAGAAGAGAACGAAGAGTTCCGCCAGGGATGCGCTATCGCCATCGATGCCGCCATAGGACTGCTCAAAGCAGATGGAGGCGCTGAAGGCGAGCGGATAATCCTGGCCGAAATTGGCGCGGAAATACCCCTCGATGATGAGCATCGCCTTGTTGAAGGAGGGACCGCTCATTTCCGCTTCGTGCTCGATATTGATGAGGCCGGACCGCCCCAGCGCGGTGCGGGCTGTGATCCGCGTCGGCTTGCCGAACTCGTAGTCACCCAGATCGTAGAAGGAAAGGCCGTTCACCTGGCCCACGCGCACCCCGTCGGTCTCGACGAACAGGACCCCCTCGGCGAACAGCTCCTGCAGCTTCTCCTCGGGGAGACGGACCCGATTGTCCTTCTCGCAAATGGCCCGCGCGATGACCTCGCGGTTGATGATCGGGGCATCCATCCGCCCCGCCCAGTAGTTCGCCTCGCGCACGATGTTGGCGATCTCGCCGAAGCGCGTGGAGAGCTTCCCGGTGCGACCCGAGAGGCGCACTCCGTGCTCGACCAGGGCAGCCACGCCGGTCTTATCCATGCAGAGAAACCCCTGGGCCGCGCAGAAGCTGGCCGCAAAGGCGACGTAGCGGTGGATGTTCTCCGACGTGCGCGGCATCACCGAGTCGAACTCCGCTTTCACCTTGAAGATCTTGGGGAAGTCGGGATCCATGCCGGCGAGAATGTGGTAGCTCGCGGGGTCGCCGATGACAGCCACCCGTACGTCGATCTTGATCGGCTCCGGCTTGGTCGCGCTGGTGGAGAAGAGGTACGTGGCGTCGAAGACCTGGATGTCGACCTGCTGGTTCTTGAGGGTGCGCTTGAGGGCGGGCCAGACGCCCGGCTCGACGATGGCGTCGAGCAGGTTGATGACGAGGAAGCCGCCGTTGGCGCGCAGGACACTGCCGGCTCTGATGTGGAGGAAATCGCTGCGCCAGTGCCCGGAACGATCGACCACTTTTTCAATGGTCCCGAAGAGATTTCGGTAGTTGGGCGAGTTCTCCACGATGATCGGCGGGCGCTCCACGCCGGTGTTGTCCACTAGGACATTGACGAGAAAGCGCCGGTACCGTTCGTCCTCGGCCTGCGGCACGCGGACCTGCTCCTCCCCATCCTCGCTCTCTTTGTCGAGGAACTGCCCCATGTTGGAGAGAACCTCGTCGCGGACCAAGTCGAGGTACTCCGCCACCTTGGGATGGGGGTACTCCTCGCGAATGTCTTCCAGAGCCTCGGAGATGATCGGCCGCCCGAACTCCTTCTCAAGCTGGGCCAGCTCGTCCCGCAGCTTGCGCTTCACGTCACGCGCCTTCTTGAAGGTGTCCTCCATGAGCTGCCGCAGCTCACCGTATTTCGAGCGGAGCCGGCGGTGCTCCTCCATGGAAAACTTCTCCTGGAGGGTCAGCGCTTCCAGCCGGTCCAGCGGCACCGGCTCACCGTTGATCAAGGGCGCGATCTCCGGCTTGGTGTAGGGGCCGATCTGAATCTGAACCAGGGCGAAGTTCTCATCGCGGATCCGGTCCTCGAAAAGACGCACGGCCTCCTTCTCCGTCTCCTTGAAGCGCTCCACGACATGCTTGGTGCGCTCCTTGTACTGATCGCTCTCCAGGACCTGGGCGATATTCCGCCGCATGGCGACGACGAACTCCTCCATCTCGCGACGGAACGACGGACCGCGGCCCGCGGGGAGGGTGATGGCGGTGGGGCTGTCGGGCAGCCGGAAGTTGTGGACGTAGACGATGTCGGAGGGTGACTTGCGCCCGGTGTCGAGAGTCTCCAGGAGGTGCTTCACCGTAGTCGTGCGTCCGGTGCCGGCCGCCCCCGAAACATAGACGTTGTGGCCCTTGCTCCGAATCGAAAAGGCGAGACGAAGCGCCTCGATGGCGCGGTCCTGACCGATGATCCCCTTCGTAGGAGGAATCTCGTCTGTGCGCTCGAAGCCCAGGCTGTCGGGGTCACACTGCCAGTGCAGTTGATCGGCAGGCACGGCGTTCACCGTCGGCACGACGGGACCAAGGGGATCGGTCATTGTTCTGTCTCCTTTTCGCCACCGGCGGCCACGCGCGCGGCCGACCGGAGGCGGGACTCAAGTTTCCAGCGGGTACTCCCGCAGCAGTTCGTTCAGCGTGGTCTTTCTATCCGTGGATGCCCGGCGCTCACCGATGACGAGGGCGCACGGAACTGCGTACTCGCCGGCGGGAAACCGCCTCGGCAACTGGCCGGGGATGACGACGGCTCGGGGCGGGATCATGCCGCGGAAAGTGACGGGCGCCGCCGAGCGGACATCGACGATGGGAGTCGAGGCGGTGAGGACAAGGCCGGCCCCGAGGACCGCGCCGTCTCCCACCCGAACGCCTTCGACGACGATGACGCGCGAACCAAGGAACGCCCCGTCCTCGATCACCACCGGCTGCGCTTGCGGCGGCTCGAGCACGCCGCCGATGCCGACACCGCCCGAGATATGAACGTTGCGGCCGACCTGCGCACAGCTCCCCACCGTCGCCCACGTGTCGATCATGGTTCCGGCGCCGACGCGAGCGCCGATATTGACATAGCAGGGCATGGCGACCACCCCGCGCTCAAGAAAGGAACCGTAGCGGATGGTCGCGGGTGGTACGACACGGATCCCCGCTCCCTCCGGGTCCTGCTTGAGGGGGATCTTGTCGCGAAAGTGGAAGGGGCCGACCTCGAACGACTCGGCCGGACGAAGGGCGAAATACAGGAGGATCGCCTCCTTGATCCAGACGTGGACGATCCAGGGAGAAGGCCCACCGTCGTCCGGCTCGGCCACCCGCAGCTCCCCCGCATCCAGCGCCGCGATCACGCTCTCCACCGCTGAGCGCGCCTCCGGCTGAGCGAGGCGGGTCCGGTCGACCCAGGCCGACTCGATCTCCTTGCGCGCCGCGCCCCAGCGGTCACCGCCCATGACGCATTCCTGCCTTCATCAGACCGCGGATCAGAGAACTCGATCGAGGATACCGGCCGCCTCTTCGCACTCGGCGCGCGTGGGGACGAGGGCCATGCGGATCCACCCCTCGCCGCCGGCGCCAAAATAGTTGGCCGGAACCACCCCCACGCCGTGTTCGAGAAGCCCGGCCGCGAACGCCTCGGAAGACCCGCCACCGGGCACGCGGAAGTAGAGATAGAAGGTCGCTTCGCTGCCGCCCAGTTCGATCCCCTTTCGCTGCAGGACCGGGAGCAGCACGTCGCGCTTCTCGCGGTAGATACGGCGCTGGTCCGCCACGTGTGCTTCGTCCCCCCACGCCTCGATGGCCGCTTCCATGACGAAGGTCGGGGTGGCGACCCCCTGGCTGGGACGCACCTTGCGCAGAAGATGAATCATCTCGGGGTCACCCGCGATGAAGCCGCTGCGATAGCCGGTCATGGCCGAGCGTTTGGAAAGCGTATTGAAAACGAGAAGGTTTTCGAGTCCGCAAGAGAGGGCACCCGGAGGAGGCGTATCGAACCAGATCTCCGAGTAGGCCTCGTCGGAAGCAAGCCAGAAGCCGTGCTTACGCGCCAGGGCAACGGCACGGCGGTAGAACGGCTCGTCAGCCAGCGCACCGGTCGGGTTGTTCGGATAGTTGATCCACATCAAAGCGGTGCGGCGCAGAAGATCGACCGGCAAGGCGTCCAGATCGGGCAAGAAGCCCAGGCGCGGCTCAAGCCGTACCGGCACCGGCTCGCCGCCGGCAAATCGGGTGGCGATCTCGTAGACCGGGTACGCCGGGTCGGGTATGAGAACGACGCGGCGATCTCCGTGCGGGTCGATCACCGCCTGGTGGATCAGGTAGACGGCCTCCTTCGAACCGTTCGAGGGCAGGACATGCATCTCCGGGTCGAGCTGCACGCCGAAACGCCGTGCGCACCAGCCGGCGATCGAGGCGCGCAAGGCCGGAGTACCCGCGGCCGGCGGGTAGCTGCTGCGAGCCGGCACCGAGTTGAGCAGACGTTCGCGAATGCGCTTCGGCGTCTCCTCATGCGGGTCGCCGATGGTGAAGTCGAGGACGCGAATCCCCTTGGCTCGGGCAGCCGTCTTGGCCTCATCGAGGCGGACGAACGGGTAGGTGGCCAGAGACGCGAAGGCCGGGTGACGGGGCCTGGTTCCTGGTGCGGTCGTCATAATCCCTCCGGGATGCGTTCCCTGTTCCAGCGGGGCGCCGGGTAACCGGGCGATGTTGGCCTGTGGCATCGGCTGGTGCAAGCGGCGGATTGCCGGCGTCGACCGAGAAAGCCAGAGTCCGGCTGACCGACGCCGATTCGATGGAGCCGGTGATCCGGCGGACCGGATGCGCCCCCGATCCGCAAGAGGCCGTGCTCCTACCCCGGCTACGATCTTCCAGGGCTCGTGCGGCCCAGCACCTGCCCCGGCTACAGTCCGCCGGGGTCAATGCCCGAGTGAAACCGGCTTATTGTCTTGCCCCGTGGGAGTGCGCGAAGTCGGTTGAGGGGATTTGGACAGTCCCGCCTCGCCCCGGGCGCAACGGTCGCAGGGGTCTTGGCATCGATCGTGTTCTTTCTCCTTTCTCCCCGTTCGATCTCCGCCATCCCGGCCTCCCGTTTCGGCGGCTTCCGGTTGACCGGGGAGGCCCACAGCAACGTCTTGATGGTATGCGCCGAAGAGGGCCTGATCGGGCGCCAGATCTTCGCCGTCGACGAGTTCTTCGTGAGGAGCTACCGAAACCGCGCGTCACTGAGAAGGTCGTGCCAGACAAGAAGCGGGTGGCAAGGCTCGACAAGGAGTTGCAGCGGCCGGTTCGCTCCGCGTCCCGGCGCTGAGCACCAGCGTTCGCCATCATGGAGACGAGTAGGCGTCTGAACGCGCCTGTGGTCCGCCGCCACGCGAGCCGCTATCGTCAGCCCATGGAAGTTCAGATTTTCGGCACGAAGAAGAACGCTGACGCGAGGAAGGCCGTTCGGTTCTTCTCCGAGCGCGGATGGAAGACCCACTTCGTCGACCTCGCCGAGCGCGCACCGTCTCCGGGCGAGCTGCGCCGCTTCAAGGAAAAGTTCGGCGTCGGGGCGCTGATCGACCGTGAGAGCAGGCGATTCAAGGAGCTCGGTCTCGCAGCCGCCCCGCCGGGTGAAGATCGGTGGGTCGAGCGGTTGCTGGCGGAGCCACTTCTCTTTCGCCAGCCGCTGGTGCGCTCACAGAATCGCCTCACGGTTGGGCTCGCTGAGGCGGAGTGGAAGGACTGGGCCGGCAAGTGAGCCGCGGGAGGCCGACATCGTGAAGATCGGCAGCAGCAACAAGTGGAAGAGAATCCGCGGCGGTCTTGTCGCTTCCGACGTTGGCGGCGAATGGCGGGAACAAGTTCGCCGCCCGGTTGGGCTACCGATCAGGGCGGGCACGCCGGCACAGATCGCCGTGCCAGTCGCAAACGCTGTTATCCCCCCACACGACGACCGATCGATTCGTCTTCAACCCCATACTGCCGCAATATCGGGCCGAAGTGGCCGTGAAGCCGCTGTTGGGCGACGGAATGTTCCCCTGGCCTTGGGCGTTGCTGTCCCGGGCAGTGATCGAGCCGTCATCGCGGCGAGGCCCGAGTCGTCCACAGGCCGAGCATGGCACCTGCCAGTCCGGCGAAAACAACGATCCGACTCCCGCGTCCTGCAAGTCGGCTCGCCGTCGAGCCCGGCGCGTTGCGGCTACGCCTCGGGCCCGGCCCCGAGCAGATACGCCCGCAATCGGGCCACGAACCGCTCCGCCTCGGCAACATCCACGAACTCGTCCTTCGTGTGCGCAAACGCGGGATCGCCCGGTCCCCAGTTCAACGCGGGCACGCCGAGCGCGGAGAATCGCGCCACATCGGTCCAACCCTGCTTGGCGGCGCGCGGCAGGCCCGTGCTTTCCAACAGGTGGCGATAGAGCGGCGCGTCGAGGGCAATCCGTCCCGCCGGGGAGTGGTCGGAGAGCTCCACGGCGATTCCGCCGGGCGGAAGGTCGCCGGCGGAGGGACTTCCACCGACGCCAAACGGGCTGGCCCCCGCGCCGGGGTCGGAACCGGGGCCGCCATCCTCCGGCGGATCCTCAAAGAAATGGGGCCCACCCACGGATGGCCGACGGCCGAAGCCGCGAAAGACCGTCCCCTCGGGGAAGAGGGAGCGTGCGAATTCCTCGGCCTGCCCAGGCGTGCGGTCCGGCGGGTAGCGAAGGTTCAGGTTCACTTCCAGCGATCCCGGCACGACATTGCGCACGTCTCCCGCTCGCAGACGAGTGGGGACAGCCACCTCGCGAAACGTGACGCCCGCGATCTCCGCCTCGCGTATCGGGCGGGCCAGGATCACTTCCAGCCACGGCAGTGCGTGACGCAGCGGGTGCTCGCCGGTCCAGGGACGAGCGGAGTGGCAGGCCTTCCCGTGAAACGTAACCGCGAGGTGTATGGAACCGCTGCAGCCGAGTTCCAGGCCGCCGCAGGTGGGCTCGAGCAGCAAGGCAAGCCCCGCGCCACGCAGCCACGGGTGAGCCACGAGGAGCGCGGCCAGGCCGTTCGGGGCTGCGGGCCCCTCTTCACCGGCGTAGAAGATGAAAACCCGGTGGGCAAACCCCGCGGATGGATCACACGACTCGGCAAGCTGCAGCATGGCCGCCACGCCGGCTTTCATGTCACAGGCACCGCGCCCAACGACCCGGCCGTCACACATCGCCGGTTCCGGAGAGTCGCCGCGCGGAACGGTATCGATGTGGCCGGCCAGCACCACGATCGGACGACCGCCGGCAGGCGGCGTGACCGGATAGGGCAGCGTGTGCGGCACGAGGAACAGCGTGTCATCGACGCGGAGCACATGGTGGGTCCTGCCGGCGGGGCCCGCGCGCAACCGCGATTCCAGGAGGCCGGCCAGGATCCCTTCGGCGCCGGTGACGCTCGGGACGCGGACAAGGGCCAGGATCTCCTCGCCGAGAGAAAGTAGTGACTGGTTCATCGGGCGATCTTGCGCCGTTGCACCTGGCAACTCAAGAGCGCGACAGCGCAGATGTGACCGAACGCCGTGAATCGGCTTCGTCCGCCGAGGAGCCGAGGCGGATCGGCCCTTGCGGCGTCCGGGCGCCCCCACTACGCTCCTCACATGGATGCAGACGTTCCCCCCACGCGCCCCACCCACCATGTGCTCGTCGTCTCCGACGGCAGCGGCGTGACCGGCGAACGCGTCGTGCAAGCTGCGATGACCCAGTTTGACATCGACGTCGTCACCGTCGAGCGGGTCTCCGAGGTGCGCGACCCGGGTCGCATCCGCGAAGCGATCGCCCTGGCGGCGGAGAAGAAGGCCACGGTGCTCTATTCCCTGGTCGCAGTGGAACACCGGGTGCTCCTGCTGCATGAGGCAAGGCGGCTCGGAATCTGGACAATCGACCTCTTGGGTCCGCTGCTGCTCCGACTCTCCGACGCCCTGGCCGCGTCGCCACGCGCCGAGGCCGGACTCTTCCGCCAGATTGACGAGGAGTATTTCCGGCGCATCGACGCCATGGACTTCACGGTCAAGCACGATGACGGCAAGCGGGTCGAGGAGATCGGCCACGCCGACTTGGTGCTCATCGGAGTCTCCCGGAGCTGCAAGACGCCGCTCTCGGTATTCCTCGGCTACCGCGGGTGGCACGTTGCCAACGTCCCGATCGTGCTGGGACTCGAAGCGCCGAGGGAACTTTTCGCCATCGACCCGCGGAAGGTGATCGCCCTTTCGGCCCGGCCGGAGTGGCTCTCCGGCGTGCGGCGCGAACGCTCGCGGAGGATGGCGCCGGGGATGGTCCTGGACTACGCGGAGACGGGCTACATCGCCGAGGAACTGCGCTATTTCCAGTCGATCGCCGCCCGAGGCGGCTGGACGGTGATCGACGTTACGGGCAAAGCCGTCGAGGAGACCGCCGCCGAGATCATAGCACTGCTGCCCGACTGAACGCGCCCCTCGCTCCGATATCGCAGCAGAGCGCGCGGGAATGATCCGATCCGGAGCACGCCCGCGAGAGCCGGGGTCTCTGGTGGCCTTCCCAACCCGCTGCGGCGAATGCTGTTCGGATGTTGTGGATCGACGGGTACCGGGATCAAGGGCACAGTGGACTTGCCGAAAGAGTCCGGCTACGCTCGTTCGCGGCAGCTCGGAGCGGGCGATGGTCCGTCTTTCGGCTCATCCGGGTCTTCAACAAACTAAGGAGAAGCGAATGATGTATTCGACGGAAGTGGAGCACATGTGCCCCCTCGCGAAGGGTGCCAACCATGGGGCCGCGCCCATCCCCGAAGAAGGGAATTGGGTGCAGGCCAAGGAGATCAAGGACATCGCCGGGCTGACACATGGCATAGGCTGGTGCGCCCCGCAACAGGGCGCGTGCAAGCTCACGCTCAACGTGAAAGACGGCATCATCGAGGAAGCCCTCGTCGAGACCATCGGCTGCTCCGGCATGACGCACTCCGCCGCCATGGCGGCGGAGATACTCATGGGAAAGACGATCCTGGAGGCGCTGAACAGTGACCTGGTATGTGACGCCATCAATACCGCGATGCGCGAGCTTTTCCTGCAGATCGTCTATGGCCGCACCCAGACGGCCTTCTCCGAGGGAGGTCTGCCCATCGGGGCCGGTCTCGAAGACCTGGGCAAGGGCTTGCGGAGCCAGGTAGCGACCATGTTCGCGACCAAGGCCAAGGGACCGCGCTATCTCGAAATGGCGGAAGGCTACGTAACCAGGATCGGGGTGGACGATAACGCGGAAATCATCGGATACGAGTACGTCAACCTCGGCAAGATGATGGACGCGGTAAAGAAAGGCACGGACGCCAACGAGGCACTCGCGAACGCAAAAGGAACGTACGGCCGCTTCGCCGAGGCCGTCAAGATCATCGATCCACGGCATGAGTAAGGGAGGAATCTATGGCTCTGTTTGAAAGCTACGAGCGGAGGATCCATCAAGTCCTTCCCGCACTCAAGGCCCACGGTCTCGGATCATTGGAAGAAGCCAAGGCCTTGTGCGAATCCAAGGGGCTCGACGTGCCAGGCATCGTCCGTGGCGTCCAGTCCATCTGTTTTGAAAACGCCTGCTGGGCATACACCGTCGGCGCGGCCATGGCCATCAAGAGGGACTTGGCCGATCCCGTCGAGATCGCCAAAAAGCTCGGCGAAGGCATCCAGTCCTTCTGCATCCCCGGCTCGGTGGCCGAAGATCGCAAAGTCGGTTTGGGGCACGGCAACCTGGCGGCCATGCTCCTCACGGAGGAGACGAAGTGCTTCTGCTTCCTGGCCGGACACGAATCCTTCGCCGCCGCGGAAGGAGCCATCGGCATCGCCAAGAGCGCGAATCGCGCCCGCCGAACACCACTGCGGGTCATCCTCAACGGCCTGGGTAAGGACGCGGCTCAGATTATCGGACGCATCAACGGATTCACGTATGTCCGGACCAAGTTCGACTACCATACCAGCGAGCTCAACGTCGTCCGTGAACTCGCCTATTCCACGGGAGACAAGGGCAAGGTGCGGATCTACGGCGCGGATGACGTGCGCGAGGGCGTCGCGATCATGCACGCAGAAGGCGTCGACGTGTCCATCACCGGCAATTCGACCAACCCCACGCGCTTCCAGCACCCAGTCGCCGGAACCTACAAGAAGGAATGCGGGGATGCCGGAAGGAAGTATTTCTCGGTAGCTTCGGGCGGAGGTACCGGCAGAACCCTGCATCCCGACAACATGGCCGCGGGGCCCGCCTCGTACGGCATGACCGATACCATGGGCCGCATGCACTCTGACGCCCAGTTCGCAGGATCGTCCTCCGTGCCGGCGCATGTCGAGATGATGGGCCTGATCGGCATGGGCAACAACCCGATGGTCGGCGCCTCGGTAGCCGTAGCGGTTGCGGTGTCGGAGGCTATGAAGAAGTAGCGCTCAGGCCCTGAGATTCGGAGTCGGCCTCGTCCCTCACTCCGAATCTCAGGGAGTACGGCATCATCGCCGGCCGATGCGAAATGGCGTATGCCGGCGAGAGAGACTGTCGAGTCCCTCAACTCGCGAGATCGCTGTGCGATGCGGTTTGCGGAACGCACAGGAAAGGAAGTCCGCATGCGAGTCGCCCACCCGCCGATCAAGCACCCCAAGAACCTGCTGCTCGTCCTTCTCGCGGCCATCAGCCTTCCCCTGGTCGCCCGCGGCGCGGTGATCCTGCACGCCGCACCGCCCTTGCCCGGCGCACCGCGTGGCGACGGCAGTCTCCGCCACCCGTTCCGCGACCTGACGCAGGCGGTGGCGGTAGCACGGGCTCTGTCGGAACGCAGGGTCCCGGAATCCCCGGACAGCGCGGCCCGCGTCACCCTCCTGCTCGCCCCGGGCGACTATGCCCTTGAACCACACGCGGAGGTCGAACCGACCTGCGGCAACTGCGCCGACCCGACAACGAAGGTGCCGATGACCTTTGGTCTGCGCATCGGCGGCCGCGGGATCGCGATCGAAGGCTCGGACGAAGGGCCGGCCATCATCCGCACACACGCGGGCTACGGACTGCTCTTCCAGGACTGCACCGAGTGTCGGCTGCGTGCCGTCATCGTCACCGACGGCGCGAGGGACACCAGCGGGATGGCCACCGACGCCTCGGTCGTGGTCCAACGCTCCTCGGTCACCATCGAGGACTGCCTCCTGCGGGACAACATCGGGGATCCGGCCGTGCTGGAGCACGCCATCGTCGGGATCATCGGCATCGCCGGTCGCGAGGGCAGTCGACTCCGCGTCCACCGCAACCGCATCATCCGCAACTCATGGGACGGAATCGCCCTCTATCGTGACTCCGAGGCCGAGATCACCGGCAATGTCATCGACGGGATCGACCTCGCCCTCGGCCGTCACGCCGGAGGCGGCCGGGGCGTCGGCATCGGTCTCACCTGGAACGCGCAAGCCACCGTGCGCGGAAATCTGGTCCGTCGCTACTGGAAGGGGATCGGGGTCTTCGTCGATGCGCGCGCCACAGTGGAGGAGAACATCGTGGAGCGCATGGCGACCTGGGGGCTCTCGCTGTGGGATGCCGACCAGGGGAAGCCGCAAGGCTTCTTCCGCGGGAACGCCGTCGACTCCACGGGCGCGTGTGGCGCCATGATCGCGCGCAGTTCCGCCGGCCCGCCCGAGGCAGGGTATCTGCGCGAGAACATCTTCCTCCGCACCGGACAGGACCCGAAGTACGATTCCGGCGAGCCATACTGCTTCCAGGTCGCCATCGCACGGTACGCAGCGGGCGATGGCTTCACTCTGGAAGGCAACCTGTTCCTCGACAATCGCGAGGCAGGCGGTGTCGTTGGATCCGGCGATCTTGAACGGGCAGCGTTCCTATCCCGCGCCCAGCCGCTGCTGGCGCGGCTGGCTTCCTGGCCATCGCTGCAAGAGAGCGGACTCCTAGCTCGGCTCGGCCCGGACGCCATCCCATCGGGCGCGGGGGAGCAACCGGGCGAGCAGTCGGACGAAAAGCCGCCGGCGGGACGCTGAGGACACCGTCATGGCCAATCCCGTCCGCACCGGCCTCGATGTTGTCGCGCGCGACGGGCTGCGCGTGCCCGGACACGGGCGCGTCGGCCTTCTGTCCAACAACGCTGTGTGCGACGCATCGCTGCGCTCCTCGCCCGAGATCGTGCTGGGTCTGCTCGGCGTGACGCTGGTGCGGGTCTTCTCGCCGCAGCACGGCTTCGCCGGCGAGAAGCAGGACAACATGGTGGAGTCGCGCGACGGCGTCCTCCGCGGCACCGGCGTGCCATTGATCAGTCTCTACGGGCGCGTGCGAGAACCGGAGCCGGAGATGCTCACCGGCCTCGACGCCCTGCTCATCGACCTGCCCGATGTCGGAACGCGGGTCTACACGTTTCTGGCCACGGCACTTCTCTGCCTTCGTGCCTGCGCCCGCGCGGGCCTGCCGGTGATCGTCCTCGACCGGCCGAACCCGATCGGCGGCAACGCGGTCGAAGGGCCTCTACTGCGGCGGGAGTTCGCTTCGTTCGTGGGGCTCATCCCGGTGCCGCAGCGCCACGGACTCACCGCGGGCGAGTACTGCCGCTTCGGCGCGCATGCGCTCGGCCTTGACCTCGACCTCTCAGTCGTGGCGTGCGTGGGGTGGCAGCGGGAGATGCTCTTTCCGCCCACCGGACTTCCGTGGGTCATGCCCTCGCCGAATCTCCCGACCTTCGAGGGCGCTCTCGTCTACCCCGGCATGGTGATGCTGGAGGGTACGAACCTCTCCGAGGGGCGCGGCACCACGCGACCGTTCGAGCTCTGGGGCGCGCCGTGGCTGGATCCCGCGCGGATTCCGTCGGAGTTGCGACGCGGTCCTGGATACCTGCTGCGTGAGGTCGCCTTCCAACCGACCTTTCACAAATACGCCGGCGAGGTCGTACGCGGGTTCCAGCTCCATCCCACCGACGCGGCCGCGTTCCGGCCTGTGGCGACGGCAGTCGCGCTCCTCGCCGCCGTGCGCCGGGCACATCCCGACTGCTTCGCTTGGAGTGCTCCACCCTACGAGTACGAGTATGACCGGCTGCCCATCGACCTGATCGCCGGGACCGACGCGGTGCGCCTCGCTGTGGACAAGGGGACCGACGCGGAGGCGATCGCCGCATCGTGGCACGCCGAGGAAGAGGCGTTCCGCGCGGCGCGCCGGCCGTTTCTGCTCTATGGCGCGGGCGCGGCATGAACGGGATGTTCATCCTCCGCGGCACAGGCGCGGCATGAAGGGAATGGTACTCGCCGCGGGCTTCGGCACGCGAATGCTGCCGATAACACGGTTTCTCCCAAAAGCGCTGTTACCGGTGGCGGGACGGCCGCTCCTCGAATGGAATCTGTTGCACCTCGCCGCCAACGACGTAGACGAAGCGGTGGTGAACGCACACCATCTCGCCGAAGAGATGCGCCGCTGGGAAGCATCGCTCGCCGGGCGCGTCGACGAAGCATTTCCGCGGGTGCGGCTCATGGTGGAGCCGGAGATTCTCGGCACCGGCGGAGGAATCGCCAACGCCGCCCTCTGGCTCGATTCGGATCCGGTAGTGGTGGTGAATGCCGACCAACTCTTCCGGCCCGACCTTGCCGCAGCACGCCGCACGCACGAAAAGGGGCGCTTTCTCGCAACCCTCCTTTGCGTGCGCGACCCGCGGCATGCCCAAGTACGCGCCGACGGCGCGTGCGCGATCGCCATCGAACCTCGCCCGGTCTTCGGTGATCCGGGGCTTCTGACCTTCACGGGCGTCTACTTTCTGGCGCGAGAGGCGGTGGAAGCGATCGTCGTCGCCGCGGCAAGCGGCGGAATCACGAGCCGGGAGGACGATGGTCACAGCGCCGTGGTCCCGCGGTCCGCCGTTCGCGCCGTGGTCCCGCGGTCCGCCGTTCGCGCCGTGGTCCCGCGGTCCGCCGTTCGCGGGACGCACTTCCTTGACGTCATCTCCGTGTTCCGCGCGTGGATGGCCGAGGGACGCCTCGGCGTCCACCTCGTCGAAGACGAGCCGTTTCTGGAGGCCGGCTCGCCGGAGGCCTATCTGGAGCTACTGCGGGAGGCGACGTGGATGCTGTCACCGACGCCCATGGTGCCTCCGATGCCACAGCCAAGAGCGGCCGAAGCGGCCGACATCGGCAACTTATCGAGCAGCGCCCCGCCAGCCTCCGCGTTTCCGATCATCCACGGCTTCGGCGTCATCGAGCCCGGCGCATCGGTCGCATCGGACGCCTGGATTGAGGAGAGCGCCGTGCTTTCCGGCGCCATCGTCGAGCCCGGAGCCCGCGTGGTCCGTTCGATTCTCGGGCCTGGTGCCGTGGCGAGGGGCGAACTGGCGCGGCGTATCGTGGCGGGCACGCAGTCGCTGCCGATACGGCTCCTTCTTGCTCCGGAAGAAGAGGCGCTTGCACAATTCCTGGTTCGATCCTGGCCCGTGGCGACCATCGCGGCGCTCACGGGATCGATCATCGAGGCAGCCTTCTCGAAGCACCCCCCAAATGGAGGCGTCTCCATGCGCCTCCTCCAAGGCGACGGCTCGGCCCGCCGCATCGTTCGCGCGGTGCGCGGATCCGGGAGCAGGATCCTCGTTCTCCCGGCCGCCCTGGATCCCGGCGCCGCGTCGATCTACCCCCAACGCGAAGGATCCGGAACCCCGGACGAGGCGGCTGCCTTCGCCTACGTCTCGGCCCACCTAGAGCGACTCGGCGTACCGGTGCCGCGCATCTGGGCGTTCGATTCGGAGTCGCGCGTCCTGCTCCTCGAAGACCTGGGTGACACGCATTTGTACGACGCCGTGCGCACCGCGCGGGCGGCCGCGCCCGGACACGCCCATGACGGCAACGCTGCACCCTCAGGCGGCAACGCGACGCTCTGCGGCGCCAGCGTGACCGCCTTGCGCGGCACGTACGACGAGGCCTTAGAGATTCTCCTGCGCATGCAAGCGCCGCCCCCGGAGCCGTTCGACCCGGCGCGCACCGCCAACCCCGTCTACGACGAAGTGTTTATCCTCCGCTTCGAGGCCGGCTACTTCCTTCGCGAGATGGTCCGCGGTCACTGTGGCATCGAGCCGACAGACCCAGTGGGACTCGAGGCCGACTGTGCGCGCGCCGCGCATGAAGCGCTATTCGAGACACCGGCCGTTTTCATGCACCGGGACTATCAGTCGCGCAATCTTATGCGGACCCCGCGCGGCCTCGTGGTGATAGATTTCCAAGGCGCTCGACTCGGTCCCCCTGAATACGACCTCGCGGCGCTTGTCTTAGATCCTTACGCCGACCTCCCGGAGACCCTGCGCTCCGACCTTGTGGAGCGCTACCTCGATCGCGCGACGCGTACCCCCGGCGAACGCGCCGCCGCCCGGCGCCGATTCCGCGCCAACGGGATCAATCGGATGCTACAGACCCTCGGGGCGTTCGGGTATCTCGGCGGCCGGCTCGGTAAGCCAGGTTTTCTCGAACATGCTCCGGCGGCGCTTTCACGACTCGGGGAACTGGCGAAGGATGAGTACCCCCACCTGGAGGCGTTGGCGGGCCAGGTGTGTCGCGCGGACGATGGCACTCGCCGCGCCGGCCGTGGCGCGAGGGAGGAAGCGATGAACGAGCGGGGCCGGCAGGAGACACCCGGCAGGCGAGTCCTTGTCACCGGCGCCAGCGGGCTCCTGGGATCCTCCCTGGTGCCGTTTCTGGCGGCGGCCGGCCACGAGGTCCTGTGCCTCACCCGCCCTCACACAACGATTCCGGCGGGACGTTCCCCCGGGCCGTCATCCACACCGATCGTGATCGGCCCCCGGATATCCCAGAGTGCCGCCACTCTCACCTGGGACCCGGCCGTCGGGGTCCTCGATCCGCGCTCCATCGAGGGACTCGACGCAGTCATCCACCTCGCCGGCGAAGGCATTGCCACCGGACGCTGGACCCCGGACATCAAGGACCGGATTCTCCGCAGCCGAGTCGTCGGAACACACCTCCTCGCCGAACGCCTGGCCTCCCTCACACGCAAGCCTGAGGTACTGATCTGCGCTTCGGCCGTGGGGTTTTATGGCGATGGCGGCGACAAGATGACCGACGAGACACACGGCCAGGGAGCCGGATTCCTTGCCTCGGTCGTACAGGCGTGGGAGGAAGCGGCAGACCCCGCGCGCGCCGCAGGGATCCGTGTTGTTCACCTGCGCCTCGGGGTCGTACTTACTCCGCGCGGCGGGGCTCTGGGGCGAATGTTGCCGACATTCAGACGTGGCCTCGGCGCACGGCTCGGCAGCGGCCGGCAGTACTTCAGTTGGATCGCCATCGACGATCTGCTGCGCGTTTTCGGCTGGGTTCTCGCCGAGCGACCGCTCTTTGGACCGGTCAACGCGACGGCGACGGGACCCGTCACCAACGTTGCATTCACCCGCACGCTCGGCCGAGTCCTCGGCCGACCGGCGCCGTTCGCCGTTCCGGCGTGGGTGCTGCGCCTGGCGCTCGGCGAGATGGCGGAGGAAACGTTGCTTACCGGGACGCGCGTGCGCCCTACACGGCTCCTCACATCGGGGTTCACGTTCGACTACCCGGAGCTGGAACCGGCACTCCGACATCTCCTCGGAAAGATCGATGGCTGAGCACCCCCTGCCGCCCGGCTATGGCGGAAGCGACGCGCTGGACCGCAGGCTCGTTGCACTCCTCGCGCGCGGCGGCACACGGGAGACAATCGGGTCTTCGCGCGACGGGCGGCCGATCCACGCGTACCGCTGGGGCGAGGTCGGCGCACCCGCGATCCTCCTGGTCTCGTTGCTGCACCCGATGGAGTGGATCGGCCTCGAGACGCATCTGGCCATGCTTGAAACCCTGCTCTTGCAGGCTGATCCGGCGGCCGACCCGACGACCGATCCCGCGGCCGATCCGAGGGCCGACCCGAGGGCCGATCTGGCGGTCGATCCGGGAGTGGGCCGACTCCCGGCCATCCTCTCCATCCCCGTCGCCAACCCCGATGGCTTCGCCCGCGTCGAGGCATCGCTGCGGGCGGGCCGCCCGCGTTGGGTGCGTGGCAACGCGGCCCAGGTCGATCTCAACCGCAATTTCCCCGTGGGCCACCGGGTTCGTCCCGCGCTCCTTACGTGGTGGCCGTTCTACCGCCCCGGCCCCTTCGCCCTGAGCGAACCGGAGACTGCGGCCATCGCTGCCTGGATCGAGCGAAACATCGCGGAGAGACCGGTGCGGCTTTCACTTTCGCTCCACTCATTCGGCCGACAGGTCTTCGCGCCTCCGGCCCGCATGTGGCGGTCGCTCCCGGGAACCGCCTCGATGGTGGCGGCGGCGCACGCAGCGACCGCCGGCAGCGGGTATCGCACTCGTCAGCTCGCTCGCTGGTCCCCGTTTTTCCGCGCCCGCGGTACCGAGATCGACTTCCTCCACGAAGCGACCCAAGCGCCGGCGTATCTCGTGGAGATCTCGGGCGGCGGCTTCGGACGGTGGGGGGCGCGGCGGCTCATGCAGCCGTTCTGCCTGTTCAATGCGCCGCGGCCGGAGAGGGAGATCGCACGGATCCTGCCGGTGCTGCGAAGGTTGGCGGAGATCCGCGGCGTGCGGGTCTGACGGTGGGAAGGCGGGCGTCGACGAGACCGGCATCGAGAGCTTGAACGCTCAACACCGGGCCGTCACCTTCACTTCGGCAGAGGCGACGTCATGGCGCCGGATCCTTGGTGGTTGGGCCGTGATGATCCGATCGCGCTCAGCGCGGAGTGAGTCAAGCCGCGCCCCGTACTCCCAGCCTTCCGGTGTAAGCAACCGCCGATCGTGGCACAGGCGCAGGAGCACGCGCAGGACTTGAAAGCGGCGACACAGCGCACCGAGCGGCCCGGTGCGGATCAGCCTCCCACCGTAGGTAGGTCAGGAAAGGCAACTCCCAGCAAAAGAAGTAGCGCCGTAACGCCTCCAGAAGCCTGTTTTCCACCGCCTCGCTCGGCGGCTCTAGGAGACTCAGCCGAGTCAGGTATTCCACCAGCACGGCGCCTTCGGTGGCTTCCAGAAATTCCTCGAACGACAGAGGCTGCAGGTGCAGAAACTCAATCCGTCCTACAGGCATCGAGTACGTGAAGTCGCGCAGGGCGAAATCCAGCATCGACCCCGCGGCCACCACATGCAGTTCCGGCATCAACTCGTGGAAGTACCGCAGCGACGCCAGCGCCGGCGGGCAAGCCTGAATCTCGTCGAGGAAGAGCAAGGTCTTCCCGGGCCGAACGGCCCTCCCCTTCAAGACCGACAGTTCTTCCAGCGACCGCTGCGGATCCTGCTGCGAGAACAGGCTGTGCAGATCTCTCTCGCGCTCCAGATCCACGGTCACGACGGATTCGAAGTGTGCTGCGCCCCAGGCCTCGATCAGGTACGTCTTGCCGACTTGCCGCGCACCACGGACGACCAGAGGCTTGCGGCCGGGGCGAACCTGCCATGCGGACAAGTAGTCTTCGGCGGTTCTCTTCAGAGTGGGTTGTATTTTAGCCGGGACTCCGCGGAAAGACAATTGGATTTGAGCACTTCCCGTGTCCGGGCCGAGTGCCGACCGGGAATCGCCCGTCCGGATTCGTTCCGGCGGGAACTTCGCTCTCTGTGGTCGAGGCTGTGGTGTATCGAGCCACCGCACCATGTTACGCATTCACTCGCAACAGATTGCGACCTTCGGCAAGTCCATGGTCTGGCGACGGATGGACCCGACCCTGTGGACCACAGCCGAGACACGGCTTGATCGTTGTGCGGCGGCCGCGGAGTACGGTCAGAATCGATGGATGCTGATCAGACCCAGTCGTCCCATCCGGGCAAAGTCCTTGTCGAGCGACCACACCGGTGCTTTCCACTCGATCGCGATGGAAGCGATCAGCAGGTCGGCGAACCCGAAATGCTTTCCGGCTTTGCCGGCGCGATCGAGCCACGAATCGATGCGCTCCCAGGTGGCCGTCGTGGGATAAAGCAAGGGGATGGCGGACAGCAGGTTGCGCAATAGTGGCCGATCCTTGTTGGAGGCGCCGGTCAGAATCTCGACGCGTACAGGAGCAGCCATCGCCACCTCATCCGCGTCGAGTAGAGTTCTAAGCTGATTCGCCTCCGGTCCGGCCCCCGATCGCAGTGCGGCGATCCAGACGGACGTATCCACCAGAATCATCGGGATCGAGGCGGTCGGGGACGACGCCTTGAATCACCAAGATTGATCTCAAGATCGATGGAGCCCAGGATCTCCTTGATCTGTTCGATTCGCTTGCGACGAACAAGCTCACGCAGCGACAGGACGATGGTGTCGGTCTTGGACTTGAAGCCGAGGAGCTTTCGCGCTTCCTCAATCAGTTCTTCCGGGATATCGAGGGTGGTTCGCATATCAAAGAGCCTATTGCGTATGCGCACGGATGTCAAGTTCGGGCTGGACCGCCGGGCCTGACGGGCGCCGACGTTCGGATCGCCTTGGATCTCCTTCCGCTCGCGACCTGCGGGATCGACGGCCTCGGCGCTCATCGCCACGCCTCGCGCGATGACTACGAGCCGGGGCTCGCCGGTTTGCCTTTGCCCGCGTCCGACCACGTGCCCGGATGCTGGGCCGGACGCGGGACGCGCACGCAAGCCGGCCGGCACGCATCGAAGACCTGGGTTCCTGTCCCCCGGGCTCACGGCCCGGCCGGCCTCCTCTCGCGCAACGAACTGATCCGGATGCCGGGGCAGTTCACGACGGACAGCCCACGTCATCCCGGGCTGCTAGCCAAACCAGACCCGGTTCCATGAGTCGGTATCGATGCAGGCGGCTGCTGAGCCAAGGGTTCGGACATCGGCGTTGCGGAGCCTGCCGTCTGCGCAACGCACTCAAGTCATGCGGACACGATCTCGTCCGCACAGTTCGGAAGCGGGGCGCCTCACGCCGCCCCTCGGGGCGGTCGGACCCCGGCCGTCACGGGGCAGAGTCCCTTCTGGACGGCCCTGGTCCGACCACCGTGGCTTTCAGAGCCCGACAAAGGGAAGTGTAAAAGGACAAAAGGTCATGGGGCAGTCATGGAGAGACGCAGACCGATGTCGCCGCCCATGACGTGGGGGAAGTCGCCGCTGCGAGTCGCCGACCGGCAGTACCGCGCACTGTTGATCCAAGCCCCGCCGCGTAGGACGCGCATCGAGCCGGACGCGGGACCGGTCGGATCCGTCAACGGTCCCGTGGGATATGTCCCATACCAGTCCCAGCACCACTCCAACACATTCCCGTGCATGTCCTTCAGTCCCCACGCATTCGCCGTCTTGCCGCCCACATCGTGCGTGACACTTGAGGCGTTGCCGCAGTACCAACCAACCTGGTCGAGGTTCGGGTCCAACGGCGAACAGCTAATGTTCGTGATGGCGCCGTTGCAGAAAGCCGTCGTGCTCGTCGCGCGGCAGGCGTACTCCCACTCCGCTTCGGTCAGCAGGCGATACCCATTGGCGGCCTGATTCCACGTCACCGTGGCGTTAGTGATGTGATTCC
>CAIMUX010000062.1 GCA_903844735.1 Candidatus Eiseniibacteriota bacterium | reverse complement strand
CGTGTCCTTTCGGCAGTGCTGCGCAGGGCGGCCTCAGCAGGGGCGCGCGGGTGCGTCCGCGCCGTCGTTCCGGCGGGCGGGAGTGATCGGCGGCCTTCGGAGCCGATCGAAGGAGATCGTCGGGTGCAGCGCCGCGGTCACCCCGGCGGGTTGGGCGCCGTGGTGATCTGGGCCAGGGTCGCCTGATAGTTCCAGGGCATCCAGGCACTGGGGTTCTGGGCCAATTCGCGGGGGTGTCGCAGGAGGGTGACCAGGTAGTCGAACGGGTTCACGTGGTTGAGTTCGGCCGTGTGGATCAGGGTCATGAACAGGTCGCCGACGTGGGCGCCGTTCTCCGTCTTGTAGAACAGGGCGTTCTTGCGGTGCAGGACCACCCGCTTGAGCGCCCGCTCGCAGATCGTGTTGTCGAGGGGTGCGCCGGCCTTGCGGAGGAACAGGGTCAGCTTCAGCCAGTGCTTCTGCATGTAGGTGATCGCCTCGCCGAGGCCCGAGTTCGGCTCCACCAGATGTTGCTCGATCTGCTCCCGGAACCACGTCTCGAGGCCATCCATGAGCGGACCGCTCTGTTCCTGGTGGAACGTGAGGCGCTCCGCCGCGGACATCTCCCGCTCGCGGGCGAGCGCGTCGTTCCGATAGACGTCGCGCAGAGCCTCGAGCACGTGCCGGCACTCCTCGGGGAAGCTTCCCGCCACGTCCACGAACTGCCTTCGTCCATGCGCCAGGCAGTTCGCGACGATGGTCTCGAACTCGCCTTTCGTGTTCCGGGACAGCGCATCACACATCTGGATCGGGGGCGCCAACTCCCGGGCCCGTTGCGCCAGGACCTTTTCCAAGTTCTCGCCCGCGTGCTTGCGACCGGTGAAGAACAGAGCCACCTTGTGCCCGTCGCCGGTCGAGACGATGCCCGAGGTGAAGATCCCGGTGCGCTCTTTCGTGCCCGGTTCCGGCTCCGACGGCATCATCTGGAGGATCTTCATCGTCGTGTCGTCGTTAAAGAGGACATCGCCCTGGGCCGCCTGGCGGATATGTTCGTCGTGGGCGGGACCGAGCGGCCCGGAGGCTTTCGCCACCACCTCCCACTGGGTGGCCGCCGGAAACGGGATCCCCAGGTTCTTCTCCAACTTCTCCAGGCGGTAAAACGGGGTGCCGACTCCGTATTTCAAGAGCCCGGTCATGGCCGCCGCCGACTCGTCGTACTTCGCCGTGCCCACCCCGTCCGGAGCGTCGGCCGTGTACACGCCGCCGCAGGCGTTGCAGCGAAGACGGTCCAACTCGTAGACCGTGGCCGAGAGCGGAGCCATCCCCCTCACCCGCACCAGGGTCGCCGGCTCGGCCTGTGTGTACACCTTGCCCTGATCACACGCCGGGCAGCGATCGCCGTGCTTGAGCGACTGGTGCGCCACTTTCACCTGCTCCGCCCCGTGGTAGGCCGCCGCGCCGTGGCGCCCGTGCCCCGGACGCTTCTCCTTCGCGGTCTCCCCGGCGGCGGCGCTCTGATCACCGGCTACCTCACCCAAGACCCGGCTCGTCGTCTCCGTGCTGGGCCCGAACAGCAACCTCCGCAGTCGATCGATGGACGTTCCTTTGGCCTCCAGCTCGCAGGTCAAGATCCCAAGGGTGTCCACCGCCGCCTTCAACTTCTCGTGATCCTCTGGTGAGAGAGCCCCTTCGCGCGTCCGTTCCAGGATCGTCTCCAACTCCAGGCGATCCACCTCGAGACGGCGCGGTTCCCGCTTCGTCATCGCGTCACTCCACTCCGGAAAGCCGGGCCCGGAATCTCTTCGTCAACGGATAGACCAGCACGTCCTTCCGCGAACGGTTGGCTCGGTGCGTCTGGTCGTTCTTGCCCCGACCGGTCGTCTCGCCCACGCCGACCCAGTTCGCCGCCCGGTAACAGGTGCCGCGCCACCGCGTCCGATCCACGAAGGTCTCCGCCAGGTAGACCGGGTGGCTGTAGACCCGCTCCCACTCTTCCGGGAGCATCCGCACCATCCGGCCGAGCAGATGCGAGGCCAAGTGCGGCACCGCCACCCACGGCAGGATCAGGAACCGGCTGTTATAGGCTATGAACCGGATGTTGGCCCGCCGCGCTTCGGCCGACCAGCCAAGGAAGCGATCGCGGGGACCCAGATGCCGCGGCGCGGAACTCCAGGCGAACGCGGCGATCGGCCGGGTACCCGCGGAAATCAGGAACTTCAACTGCTCGCCCACGGGTTGGGTGTAACCCAGGTAGTGGTGGGTCCGCATCAGGCTGTTGAACCGCGCTTCGTCGTCCGTCCGACGAACCTGCCGGAAGACCAGCGGTCCGAGCGCGGACAGACTCCCGCGCACCGGCGTGTCGTCGATCTCCGCCACCGCCGGAGCCACGCGGCGGGCCAGAGGGTTGTGGGGAACCAGGCGCACCGGGGGGAGCGTGAGGTGGCCGGCACGATGCAGCAAAAGCATCAGACCCCGGCACACCATGTCCCGCGGCCGCCCGTTCGGCTGCACCCAGTTCCAGGCCGCACACACTTGCTGCGACAACACCCGCCGGCTCGCTTGCGGGTGCGCGGCGATCCACGCCCGGAGGAACTCCACCTCTACCTCGGTGACCTGGCGGCCACGATAGGAAAGTACGGCTGCCATGACCGAGAGATAGCAAGATGCGTTCTGGAACGCAAGCTCTATTTTGCCGATCGTCACGCCCGTTCGTTGACGGACCGCCAGACCGGTG
>CAIMUX010000061.1 GCA_903844735.1 Candidatus Eiseniibacteriota bacterium | reverse complement strand
CCTAGGTACGACCCTTGGCTCGTACGCGACCCCTCAGCAGCCCAGGGGGCAAACCTTGAGCGGACCCTGGGGCACGAGTGGATCGCGGTGGGTCTATGTTCTATGGGACAGCCTGGATGTCACGCACGCGAAGAGCTTCGACACGATGGGTCGGGAGGGAGTGACGATTCTCTCTCCGATGAGCTTGGCCGGAGAATACCGCCCGTCCGCCTGGCTCTGGATGGACGACGGTCGGCTTGTCTACGCGACCACCCGCGAAAACCAGATCGGCCGTAGTCCGGTCGATCTCTGGTGGATAAGAGTCAATCCGATAACAGGACATCCCGCCAGGCAGCCTCATCGAATCTTCACATTCGAAGACAGTCATTTCCCGGCCGATTTGAGCGCATCCCGTGACGGCAGGCGACTGGCCTCCCTCCAGACGCTCCACCAACTCGAGATCTTTGTCGCGGAGCTTCCCGGAGAAGGTCACGGTCTCGGCCCGGTGAAGCGCCTGACGCAATCGTCTCGGGATGACCGACCAAACGCCTGGACGGCAGACGGAAACGCCATCATCTTCACCTCGGATCGCAATGGGTCCGACGACATCTTCGTGCAGGGGATGGAGTCCTCCGCGCCGAGGGTGCTGGTGGACAACCCGCCCGCGTCGCGGTGGGGAGCCCGGGTCACTCCCACGGGCACGGAGGTCATCTATCAGCAGTCCGCGAGGGGCTCTGTCGGGCACCCATCAAGGACCGACTCCTCCGATGTTTGTCTCATACCCCTGGCAGGGGGGCTGGCACGTGCTCTCCTTCGTGCCCCGATGAGTACCGATCCGTCCTTCGACTGTTCGTCGGGGCTCGACGGGAGATGTGTCTACGCCTGTAGAGATGGCGATTCGCTTCGATTCCGAGCGCTCGATCTCCAACGCGGACTCGGAGATCACCTGGCGGCTTATGAATGCAAGGACGGAGAAGATCCCAAATGGGCACTGTCTCCCGACGGTTCGCAAGCAGCGATCGTCGATCGGTCCGGATCCCGACTGGGAGTTCGTCTGGTCGACATGGCAACCGCCGGCATTCGGGACATCGCCGCTCACGAGAACGATATCTATCAGTATGTCCGGTGGGCTCCGGACGGACACTCCCTTTACGCCTCGGGCTGGTCCGATTCCGAACAGAAGACGCTGTTCAAGGTTTACCTGGATGGACGGGTTGAGTATCTCCTTCGACGCCCGACTGAGGATCCGAACTGGCTGGCGATTCCTGTCCCCTCACCCGACGGAAAGCGCCTCGCCTTCGGCGAGCTGGTTACAGACGCGAACGTGTGGCTGATCGAAGGATTCTGAGCAAGGGCCAAAGTCTCTGCCGAGGGAGCCGGAACGCGAGAGCTCCGTCTCCTGTCGTTCCTCCGACTTCGCCGCCTTCCCCCAAGACCTTCCCGTCCGCCTAGTCGTACACCGACTAGACGAACGAACCGCTACACACACGCTCCTAGCCCCCGGCGCCGTTGTCCGCCTCGGCTTGCAGCCAGGCCTCCGCTTGTTCACGAGCGACCGGGGGATCCAGAGCGCGGCCCTCTTCGAACGCGGCGTCGAAGGCGTCGGCACCCAGAGTGTCGCGGGCGCGGATCCAATGCTCTTCACGACGGAGGCGATCATGGGGAGAGAGCGGCTGGCCTTTGTGTTCACGGATCGCCTGCGCGGCGCCCCAGGCCCAGGCGGCCCGGGACGGCTCGTCCAGGCGGGCAGCCATCTCGGCCAGCGCCTCGAGGCCCTGGCACAGCGGCATGACACGGTCGGTGGGCAGGAGGCGAAGGTGTTCAAGCTGGGCCGCGCAGGCTTCCCCGCGGGCGCCGCTGGCGGCCATGACCCGCGCGAGTGTCGGTAGAGAGCTCTGGAGAGCCTCGCTGGAGTTCAGGTTTCGCGAGGCCTCGACCGATTCGTGCGCGACGCGGAGAGACTCCACGATCTGTCCGCGTTCCAGTGCAAGATCGGCCTGTTGGGCGAGAACGTTGGCGGCTTGTACCCGCCAACCCACGCTTCGCGCGCGCGCGAGTGCCGCGCCAAGGAAGGACCAGGACTCCTCGAATTCCCCTTCTGCCAAGGCGACAGTAGCCAACGCGCATTCGGAAGTGAATGCGCGCATCGGATAGGGGGATCTTCGGCCGTGGTCGAGTGCGAGGAGTCCGTGGCGGCGGGCCAGGGGGTAGTCGCATTGGGCGATCGCGAGCTGGGTCAGCAGGCTCTCGAAATACCACATCCCCGCGGGGTTGAGGTAGGTCCTCGCGACGGGGATCGCTTCCTCGATCAACTTCCGAGCTTCCGAAAACCGGCCCGCCCGTGTCTCTATGATGGCTAGCTGACCCCGCCGTCCAGCACTTTTCGCATACCCCGATCTGCCAAATCGGGCCCACAAGTCCCTGGATTCCAGGCAGTACCGACGCGCTGCGTCAAGATCCTCGTCCTGTTTCATCGCCAACCAGCCGAGGGAGCCAAGAAGCCTGGCTTGCGCGCCCCGCTTCCCGAGCTCTCCATAGGTCTCGGCCGCCTCGTGCAAATAGGCGCGTCCTTCTTCCATTCGATTGGCACGCCAGAGAAGCTCACCCCGCGCTTCGAGGGCGCGTGCCTCCCCGTCCCGGTCTCCCTGGGTACGAGAAATCCACAGGCTCTCTGCCAGGTAGGCGCTTGATTCGGATTCCTCAAACCCCGCTTCGGGAACAATCGCTGCCAGATGTCGGAGACCGATCGCCAATTCTCTTGAGTCACCGATATCGCGTGCCAGCGCGACGCTCTCTCGAAGCAGAGAGACGGCACGAGGGATATCGGTGTATGTGAGCACCCATCCTGCCCGGCGCAGAAACTTCGCTCGCAGAAGAGGCGACCCGCCACCTCGCCTCAAGAGCTCGGCATCCATCGCGAGGACGAGTGTGTGCTCGTCCTTTTCCCAAAGCAGTTTCCTCACTGCGAGAGAGATGCGCAGGCCGAGGTCGGTCCCCCCCTCCGCGAATTCGCTCCAGTGAAACGCCGCCAGGAAGTTCTCCCGGTCGAGCAGGAGCCGTGCGAACCAAGGTTCCGGATCCTCATCCAGGTCGTACGCAAAATGCGGTTCCGCCGTCTCCGCCAACTCCAGGTAGAACCGAAGGTGGTGATCCCGCAACGCCGCCGACTCCCCCCGCCGATCACACTCCTCCCGCCCGTATTCGCGGATCGTCTCGAGCATCCCATGGCGCGTCGCCTCATTCCGCTCCTCGGCCTGAACGAGTGACTTGTCGGCCAGCCGCGCCAGCAGATCGAGCACGTCCAGCTCGTCGCACCCGTCACCGCACACCGCGGTGGCGGCTTCGAGGGTCCACCCACCCGCAAAGACCGAAAGGCCGCGGAAGAGGCGCTGCTCGTCCTCGTCGAGGAGCCCGTAACTCCAGTCGATGGCGCCGCGCAACGTGCGCTGGCGCTCCATCGCGCCTCGACCGCCTCCGGCGAGCAAGCGGAACCGGTCGCTCAGTTTCGCTTCGATCTCGGCGCAGGTGAGAACGCGTACCTTGGCCGCCGCCAGCTCGATCGCCAGCGGGATCCCGTCGAGCCGCCGACAGATCCGCGCCACGGCCTCCGCGTTGGCCGTCTCGACACGAAACGAGGGGACCACGCTGCGGGCGCGCTCCTCGAAAAGGCAGACCGACTCGGCCCCACGGATGGCCGAGAGCCGGGCCTCGGCGCCGGATTCCGCGGCGGCATGCGCGGGATGGGAGGCGGCTCGGGTGGCCGGGGACTTCGAGGCTGCGTCTCCCGGTACCGGCGCGGACAGCGCAGGCTCCTCGATAGGCAGTTCGAGCGACGGAAGCCGCCACGTGATCTCCCCCGGGATGCCGAGCGCTTCACGACTCGTCGCCAGGATTCGCAGATCCGGGCACGCGGCAAGAAGCGCCGATACAAGGTCGGCCACCGCGCCCAGGAGGTGTTCACAGTTGTCGAAGACGAGAAGCGTAGGGTCGGCCGTCAGTCGATACACCAGGAGTGCTCGCAGCGGGGCGGCGCCACCTTTCTTTGTCCCGCTGCCATCTTGTCCGCCGGTATCTTGCCCGACGCCCTCTTGCCCGACGCCCAGCACGACCGCCACCTGCGACTCCACAAGTTGCGGGTCGGTGACACCGGCCAGCTCGATCAGCCACGCACCACCCGCGAATGCGGGCAGCATCTCCTCCGCCACCCGCAGCGCCAGGCGCGTCTTGCCGCATCCTCCCGTCCCCGTCAGCGTCAACAGTGCTGATCCCTCCAGGGCCACCCGTACGTCCTGCAGCGCACGCTCCCGCCCGATGAAACTTGTCAACCGACGCGGCAGGTTATGCGGCCGGCCCGCGGGCGGAGCCGGCGAGAAGACCGCCTGCGGCAGCCCGGGGTTCGTTGGAAACATCAGCGCTTCCAGCGCCAGGCGCACCTCGGCGATGTGCTGCAGGCGCGCGCTCGGTTCCTTCGCCAAGCAGCGCTCCAGCAACGACCTCACCACCGGCGGAGTATCGGCAGGAAGCGCCGACCAGTCCGGATCGGCCCCCAGGATTGCCGATACGCGCGCCTCCACCATGCTTCCGCCGAACGCCTTCTTGCCGCACAGGCACTCGTAGACCAGGCAACCGAAGGTGAAGATGTCGGTGCGCCGATCGATCGACTCACCCCGGACCTGCTCGGGGCTCATGTAGCCGGGCGTGCCCATCATTTCGCCCTGGCGCGTGATCGCCAGGTCATCGCCCCCGTCTCCCTCGCGGCGGCCGATGCCGAAGTCGATCAGCTTCACCACTTCGTCGGGCGTGACCAGGACGTTGGCCGGCTTGAGGTCGCGGTGCACCACGCCGCGGGCATGCGCCGCCTCCAGGGCAGCGACGATTTGGAGGCCGAGCATGAGGGCCTCCCGCCAGGGCAGCGTGCCATCGTCCAGCCGCTCGCGCAGGCTCTGCCCTTCGACCAACTCCAGCACCAGGAACGCGGTGCCGTTCTCTTCCCGCTCCAGACTGTGGATCATCGCGATGTTGGGGTGGCTCACCGAGGCCAGGAGCTTGGCCTCCCGCTCGAACCTCTGTAGACGAATCGGGCTGTCGGCCACCTCGGCCGGCAGCACCTTGATCGCCACTACGCGTTCGAGGGTTGGGTCTTCGGCGAGATACACCACGCCCATCCCCCCGCGACCCAGCTCGCGGATGATGGGGTAGCGGCCGATCTTCAGGGGGATGATCATGCGCGTTCTCTCCGAAGGCGAATCGAACCAGTCGGGGGGCAACCGGCCGCCAGCGTTGGAGCCGGATCGCAGATTAGCGACCAACCAGGAGCAGAGCAACTGCGAACACGATGTTCTGAGCGACTTTCCGCGGGGGAACTGGGGGCTTCACGGGCGCGACGCGAAGTCCGTGTGCGGGGAGCCCCGGCCGAGGCCCGGAGGAGTGCCAAGAGCGGGCTCACTCTCCGCCATTCGTCCGTGAATGGATCTTCTCGCGAATGGCGGCCACCGTACCCACCCTTTGTCCGGCCACCACAAGCGTCAACGACTCGACATCGACGGTCGGCACTTCCGCGGTGAACTGCACGATCCCTGCCCCGGGAACGATCAGCGAATCGCCCCGCTCCTCAACGAGCCCGAGGTCGAGAAACCAGTCGAACGGAATGTACGCCGCTCCCCCTTTCCCCGTCGGCTCCAAGCGCAGGTCGGTCGATCGCAACTTCAGCGGTCCCTCGCTCGTCACCTCCATGTGGAAGTTGAGAAAGGTGCGCCCCCTTCCCGGCGTCTTTCTGTTATAGACGGCATTGTAGCTGCCGTCACGTTGCACCGCCTTCTTCCCCGTGTTGATCCGCAACTCCGCAAGCTGCTGCACCACGGTGGGCAGAAGCACGAGCGGGGGCCCGACCCGGTCGGAGACCGTGGGGTTGACCGACGCCAAGGCGGCCTTTGGCAGCGGGGTGCCGACAGAGCCGCCGGCCCCGGTCGGTGACCGGGTGTCGACACGAGGCCGGATGACATCCGGCCGGGTTCCGTTCCGTCCATTCCTCGGCTCAACCGAGGCAACGCCCGGTAGCGAAAGCAGATCCGGCACCGGATGGCCCGAAGCCTGAGCCACCCGTAAGAACGGGCCCTTCGGGGCCGCCAGCCGCGCCTGCGCTGAGTCCAATCCCCCCGTGATAGTGCGGTCGGTCGTTCCGGGCTGCGATGCCGGCACTCCGGCGGAGTGCTGTGCCACCTGCGCCGCACCGCGTTCGAGCCTCTGAACCACCGAAGAGGACCGATCCATGCCGAGAAACCAAACCAGGCCCGATGCGGTCGCGATCAGAAGGAGTCCCGCGAGCAGCGCGGGGAGACGACGCTTCCGCCGTGATGCCAGGCCATCGGGCCGGACCAGAACCTCACCGACATCGTGCCTGATCTCTCGGACCGACTCCTGACGAAGCGCAGGATCCAGGGCAAGCGCCTTCTCGATCGTGGCCATGAACGCCGGCGGCACTGCCTTCGCCCGAAGCAGTCGCGTTCGGTCGGCGAACGCGTCTGGATACTCCCCGGTCATGAGGTAGTGCAGGAGGACTCCGATGCTATAGATGTCCGTCGCCGTCGAGTACTTACCCCTCAGGAAAATCTCCGGAGCCATGTACGGGGGCGTCCCCATGATATGATGAGTGCTGCGCGAGTCCACCGCGGGCGCGTCCCGGCCGATCCCGAAGTCCATGAGAACCACCCGGCCGCCATCTTCGATCATCAGGTTCTTCGCCGTGATGTCCCGATGGATCTTGTGCCTGGAATGGACCGCCCCGACGGCATCACAAAGCGCAAGGCTAAACTGGGCGACTTGCCTCCAATCAAGCGGCCCCTTCTCCTGCATGATCTGATGCAGTGTCTTTCCCGGGATGTACTCCATCCAGATCCCGGGGATACCGTCGTTTTCGTCCGCATCGTAGATCACGACGACGTTCGGATGCTTGACCTGGGCAATCATTCTCGCTTCCAGAAGAAGAGCATCCAAGGCTGCCTGGACCGATCGTCCCGGAACGGGTTCCGGTCTCTCGAGCAGCTTCAGGGCGACCTCGCGGTGCAGCTTGGGGTCCCAGGCCAGGAAGACCGTGCCGTAGCCACCGATCCCGATCTGTCTCTTGATCTCGAGCCTTCCCCACGTTTCGGGCGGCCTACGTTCCCCGGCGGCAAGCCCACGCGGACTTCCCCAAGACACGCGAGAATCGGTCTGGTCTAGGCCATCGGCAAGAGTGGACCCACCCGCAGACGCCGGCTGGAGTTCGGCTCGATAGAACTCCGCGATTCCGAGAATCCTGCGCACGTTCTCCAAGGTCGCGAGATCCGCTGGATCCTGCACGAGATCCTTGATCCGGCCCCAGTCGACGTTCTCCCCGTTCAGCGCGGCATCGATGGCACTCTGGAAGAGATCTCCTTGATCCGTCACTACGCGTTCGCCTCCCGGCCCAATTGCCGCTCCGCGCCACGGCGATCATTGTCCCTGTTCACCGTCGAACGGTGTGGCGACCTGCCCGATTCTGTCGGAGCTCTGCGGGCGAGTGCAAGGTCTTTCCAGCGGACGATGAGATGGTTATCCGAGGACAAGGGCTGTCGACGGATACGAAGCGAGGGTTTTGGGGTTCAAATCCTCCCTTTTCGTCTGCGCGAGATGGATCGGGATCAGGCTGTAGGCCTCAATCAAGACTAGCTTTGTGGACGTGAGGTGGGCCTCTGACGGGAGCTCCCTTTATAGCTCGGGCTATACCGCGTCGTATAAGACGGCACTGTTCAGGACGCGAACGCGCGACTGATCGAAGGATTCTGACCCAGGCCCAAGACCTCTGCCGATTGCGCCGGGTGTCCCGCTTCACCACACACAACGGCGTCAGGGCTCCAGCCGAATGAACTGCCCGAGAGTTCTGAGAACAGTCACCCGGCAAACGGTCCACACCCGTTCGGTGAAACGCGCCCTCGATCCACCCTCCATGAGCGTCGAGACGGTTGACCGCACGTCGGCAGCATTGACAGCGGTACCCGGAACATGTCGCTTGTACGGTGCGCCGGCATGGGGGGGGGGCCTCACACCCTATCTCGCCATGAGGCGAAAGGTCCTCCCGCTTCCAACTCAAGCGGTGGGGGGCTTGAGCGAATCCCGGGTCATCAGTCGGCCCCGAAAACCCGAAGAACACCGCTGGCCGCGGAGGTGGCGGGTCGCCGAATTCCCGGCTGGCCGCTCCCCGGCCCGGAATCCGGCCGGCCGACCGGACTTCCCGCGCCCGGCTCTTTCGAGCCCGGCCCGGCTGAAGGAGGTCGTCGCGGCCGACGTCTTCGTCGCTACCTGGACAACTCCAGCAACACCCCCTTCAAGTACTCCCAGTTCTGCTGCACCGAATCCACATAGCACCTCTCGTCCGGCGAGTGCGCCCCCCGCACGTCGGGTCCGAACGAGATCATGTCCATCCCCGGCACCCGCTCGCCGATGATCCCGCATTCGAGGCCCGCGTGGATGGCGGTGACGAGTGGCTCCGTATCGTAGATCTTTCGGTACACCGCCTGACAGATCTTGAGGACCGGCGAGTTGAGGCTCGGCTTCCAGCCCGGATACGCGTTGCCGACCTCGACCTGAGCCGCGCCGAGCCGCCCCACCGACGTGATCTGTCCCGCGACCAAATGCAACTCCGGCATCGAGGAGCTGCGCGCCATACAGCCGACGGTGACAGCGATTCGTTCCCCGAGTGTCTCGGTCTTCACGGTCGCGACGTTGTTTGAGGACTCCACGAGGCCGGGGATCTCGACGACCAATCCGAGGACGCCGTGCGGGATGGCCAGGATCGTGCGCAGACAGACGACGCTCTGTTCCCCGGAGAGGGCGCGGCGCCCGTCGGTCGCGATCGACTCCACCGTGATCCGGCAGCCTTCCTCCCCGAGCGCCGCGGTCTCGGCCTGCACGTGTGCTGCCGCCGTCGTCAGGGCCGCGGCCAGACCGGTCGCCCCCGCCACGATGGCGAAAGCCTCGCGCGGGATCGCATTGCGCAGACTGCCGCCCTCGACCTGCACCAGGCGCCACGACGGCACTTCGTCTTCGAGGAGTGTGCGGGCGAGGGTGCGGATCGCATTGGCGCGGTGCAGGTGGATATCGCCGCCCGAGTGACCGCCGCGCAGGCCGCTCACCGTAATGCGACAAAACGTGGAGGACGCGGGCAGCACTTCGCCTGCCAGATTCCACCGCAGCGTGGCGTCGCACCCGCCGGCGCAGCCGATGTAGAGCGCGCTATCCTCTGAATCGAGGTTCAGCAAGCGGCGACCGCGCAGGAACTCCGGCTTGAGCGCGCTGGCCCCGCCCATTCCCATCTCCTCGTCGATGGTGCAGAGAATCTCCAGCGGCCCGTGCGTGGCCTCGGGCGAAGTGGCGGCGGCGAGTGCGAGTGCCAAGCCGATGCCGTTGTCGGCACCGAGGGTGGTGCCGTCGGAGCGGACGACGATGCGTCCTTCCTCTGCGTCGCGGTCGACGATCAGCTTGATCGGGTCGCGGTCGAAGTCATGAGCGGTCCCGCTGTTCTTCTCGCAGACCATGTCGAGGTGCCCCTGCAGCACGGTGACCGGCCCCGCCTCGCAACCGGTCGTGGCCGGCACTTCGATGACGAGGTTTCCCACGGCGTCGGTGCGAGTCACGAGCCCGAGCTCGCGGGCCACGCCCTCGAGGTGGGCGCGCACGCGCTCCTCTTTCTTGGAGGGGCGGGGGTGGGCGGACAATCCGGCGAAGAACTTCCAGACGGCGGCGGGCTCGAGACTCTCGTAAGCGGGGAGGTCGCTCTTGGCTTGCATGGGGGTCCTTTCCTTGAGGCCGGCGAGAGAACTCGGCTGGGCGAGAGCGAACTCCTCAGCTCTCCGCCAGAGGATGATGCGCTGTCGTGGAGGCCGGCCGCGACGGCTATGAATTCTCAGCACCCAGCCAAACGAGACTACACTATGTTGCCGTGGATCCATTGCTCCATTGCACCCGGTTCCTCTGCCTGCCCGCGAGGTGCGACGGCATGGCTGACGATACCGCCGACGGCCTGGCCGACGGTGCGGCCACGAGCCTCAAAGGATCTCCCGCGTCGCCGCCTCCGGTCGCTGTGAGTCGAAACGCACCAGCGCCAACTCCGGCCCGTCGTGGGCCGCCGAGAAGGCGTGGGTGCGGCCCACCATCGTGCGCCACGAGCCGGTCAGCCGTGCCGATTCGTGGATGTGTCCGTGGAGCGAGACCCGCGGGCCTCGCTCCTCTAGGAAGCGGCGGATCGCTATGCTCCCGACGTGGGGATCGAGTGGAACGCCTTCCACTGTCTGTCCATCGAGGGCCGCGCGGTCGAGCTGTGTCTCATGCGGTGGCGAGTGAAAGAGGAAAATCGCCTCGGCCAGGTCATCGTCCCCAGCCAGGCGTGCGAGCTCCTTCTGGATCGTCGACCACTTCACCTCGTCCGGAGAGATCTCGGCGCTCCGATAGCCTTCTTCGGGCGAGACGCAACCCGGGTCAACGTAGCGCGAGACGTCGTACCGCTCCCAATCCTTGAGAAGAAACGGGGTGGGTGGCACGCAGGCATACCCATAGACGGCATGGGGCCCGAGCGAGAGTTTTCGTTCGTGCGCGTAGTGCCAGCAGCCGCGCGTCTCGGCGTGCATGATTGACTCCTCCTCAATCCGCGCGTCGTCGTTGCCGAGGATGAGGAAGACCTCCGGCGCGGCCGGCGCTAAGTCCTTCCGCAGCGTCAGGAAGGCCGGCGTCAGGTAGTTGTGGATGAAATCGTCATGGGCCGGGTCGAGCGCCGCGCGGACAAAGGACCCGGTCGGCAGGATGTCCCCGCCGATAAACACCGCAGCGGGATGCTCGGCGCGGATGGCGGCGAAGAGCTTCTCATAGCGGTCGGTCCGGCCGTGCAGGTCGGAGACAAAGAAACAGCGCACGATGCCACCCCTGGAACTCGCTCAGCCGTCCACGATGAGACCCTGATCGGTTTCCCGCTCCGCCAGCCCTTGTTCAGATCTCGATCGGCTTCCCGACACCGGCCGCGATCGCGAGCTTGTACACCAGCGCGGCGGTCGCAACATCCTCCACGGCAAGGCCCACCGACTTGAACAGCGTGATCTCCTCCGCCGAGGTGCGCCCCGGCTTCAGTCCCGCCACGACGTCGCCGATACTCGCCCGGATGTGATCCTCGGTGATAGCGCCTTCCCGGATGGCCATGAGGATGTCCCCCGCTTCCGCGAGGCATGCCGGTTTGTAGTCGGCGATCACCGTGCATCGGCGCACGGCCTCGGCATCGAGCTCCCGGTGTGCGGGGGCGTGGGCGCCGATGCCATTGACATGGGTCCCGGGTCGCAGGCGCGATCCCTCGAAGATCGGCGTGGTGCTGGATGTGGCGGCGACCACGATGTCGCAGCCGAGACAGGCCTCAGTGTCACCCTCGGTCACCGGAATGCCCAGACGAACCGACATGTCGGCGGCGAACCGTGTCCGAGTCTCGACCTGCAGGTCGCAGACAACCGCCCGGTCGAGATGTCGCACCTCGGCCACCGCTAGGAGTTGGGTGCGCGCCTGGGCCCCGGCGCCGAAGACGCCGCAACTGCGGGCATCGGGGCGCGCCAGATATCTCGTGGCGACGCCCGAGGCGGCGCCGGTTCTCATGGCAGTGAGGAACCCTGCATCCATGACAGCCAGAAGGGCGCCGGTCCGCGGGTCGTTCAGCAGGATGGTTCCGATGGTCGTGGGCAGGGAGTGTTGCGCCGGGTTGTCGGGATAGACGGTAACGACCTTCAAGGCCAGGACCCCGGGGTCGTCTCCCTCGCCTTCGATGAACGCCGGCATGCCGAGGTGCAGCCCGTGGTGTCCGGTCATGCGAATGGCTGTGCGCTGGGGCATGATTGCCCGGCCTAGAGCGAGGCGCGTCAGCCCCTCCTCCACGGCGGCGATCGCCTCCTTCATGGTCAGAACCGACTCGACATCGCGGCGGGTCAGGAGCAGCGGCATGGTCATCCCCTTCCCATGGGTTGGCGGCCGTCCGGATTGGACCACCGGGAGCGAGGGATGTCAACGCGCGGGCGGGCTTTCTAAGATTCGGGGTGCGGAGGAAACGGGACAGGCTTCGGGCTTCAGAATCCTGACTTCCGCCTACTGTCTACTGTCTACTGTCTACTGTCTTCGGGCTTCGGAAGTTCGCCGTTTCGGCAAGAAATGAGGTACAATGGAAGTTCCGCCGGACCCGATCCCGGCGAACCGGCATGCAGCACGCCTACCCCGGAGGTCCCATGTCTTGCGTCCGTCCCGCGGCCGTCGTTCTCAACCGCCCTGACCCGCGATCCGCGCTCGGCCACCCCCTCGTGGCCCTGGTCATGCTAGCCCTGACCCTGGCAGCCCTCGTTCTCATCGCGGCTCCGGTGTCTGCTACGCAGCTCCTCCGCGTGACTCCGGCGGACAAGGCCCAGTTTCTCCAACTGCGTCTCCTCATCCCCGAGCTGCGGGACTGTGGGGCGGTTTCCGATGGGCAAGCCCTCGAGTTTCCCGCCGACGAGGCCCGGGCCGCGGAGCTTACCGCGCTCGGCTTCGCCGTTACGATCGCGGTCCCGGACCTGGAGTCGTTCTATGCCTCGCGCCTGGGGTCCCGCGACGACTTCGGGCTGTATCGCAGCTACACCGAGGCGATCGCTGCCATGGATGCGCTGATGGCCGCGCACCCGACGATCATGACCAAGCAGTCGATCGGCACGACCCTCGAAGGACGATCTCTTTGGGTGTATAAGATTTCGGACAATCCGGGTACGGACGAGAATGAGCCTGAGATTTTCTTCAACTCCTTTACCCACGCTCGCGAGGTCATCACCTTCGAAGTGCTCTATGACCTGGCCCAGTACCTGGTGAATGGCTATGGCTCCGACCCGCGCGCCACCACGCTCGTCGATTCGCGGGAGATCTTCTTGGAGCCGGTGGTCAACCCCGATGGGGTGCAGTACAACGTGCTGACAAATCCGACCGGCGGCGGGATGTGGCGGAAAAACCGACACAACAACGGCGACGGCAGCTACGGCATCGACCTGAACCGCAACTTCGGGGAGGCGTGGGGCTACGACGACCAGGGCTCCAGCCCCTACGGCTCCGACGAAACCTATCGCGGAACCGGTCCTTTCAGCGAACTCGAAACGCAGGCGATGCGGGATTTCGTCATCTCCCGCCATTTCAAGACGGCCATCAATCTTCACTCCTACGGCGGCTACCACCTGTTTGCGCCCGGCTACAACAACGTGCACGCGAGCGACTACGACACCCAGTTGGAGTTGGGCCGGATGCGCCGCGCCGCCGCTGGGGGCTACAACACCGGCACCGCCTGGGAGATCCTCTACCTCACCAACGGCGACGCCGACAGTTGGATGACCGGGGATGTCATCAGCAAGCCGAAGATCCTCTCCCTGGTCACCGAGATGGGGACGAGCACTGATGGTTTCTGGCCGGCGGAGTCGCGGATCCCGGCCCTCTGCGCCGAGAATAGGGAACCGAATCTCCGCATGGTCGAACTGGCGGACAATCCCTACCGGGTCTTGCCTCCGGGTATCGCGATCGTTTCCTCGCCTGGGACAGTGGGCAGCGACTTCACCCTCACGTGGACCGCACCCCTTCCCGACGCGGACAACCCGGCGGTAGCCTGGAACCTGGTTGAGGCGATCGGCCCCAGCGTTGGGCAGGACAATCTCGAAGGGACGAACCAAAGTCGTTGGACCGCCGACGGTTGGACCTGGAGCACGAGCCGCTATCACTCCGCGAACCATAGCTTCTGGGGCGGCAATGCAAACAACCTGAACAATGTGCTGGTTTCGCGACGCGGCCACCTGGTGATGCCGGGCGAGCAACTCAAGTTCTGGACCTGGTACCGCACCGAGACCGCCTATGACTACGGCTACGTCGAGGTCGCCACCGACGCGAGGAATTTCGTCACGATCCCCGGTTCCATCACGACCACGGCCGATCCGAACCAACGCAACCTCGGCAACGGGATCACCGGCGTTGCTGCGACCTGGGCCCAGGCCACCTTTGACATCTCGGCCTTCGTGGGACAGGTGATCTGGGTCCGCTTCCGGTACAACACCGACGGATGGACCACCGACACCGGTTGGTACGTGGACGACATCGAGCCGAGCGATCTGTTTACCACAGAGACCTCCGTGGCGTCCAACCTCGGCCAGGCCCAGTACACCTTCGCCAGCCACACCCTCGGGGCGTTTTCTTTCCTCGCGCAATCGATCGATGCCGAGGGGCAGGTGTCGGTCTGGGGCCCACCGAAGCATGTGGTCGTCATGGCCGGCGCGGGTGTGGACGAGAGCGCACAGGAGATTCCGTGGCGTGGACTCAAACTGCAGGGGATGAACCCGGTACGGGGTGAGACCCGGCTCGGCTTCACCGTGCCTGCGTCGGCGCGGGTGGGCGATCCGTTGTGCCTCACGGTGCACGATGTGACCGGCCGCAACGTGGCGATGCTGCGGAACGGGATGGTTGGCGGTGCGGCTTCTCCGGGGCGGACGGTGGAGGATCGATTCGATGTGTCGACCCTGCCGGCGGGACTCTACTTCGCCCGGTTGGAAGCGGGCGCGCACGTCTCGGAGCAGAAAATCGTCGTCATTCGGTAATCGCGGCGGATGCCTGTGCGCTTCTTCGCGCCGCAGAATCGCAATCCCGTAGATGCTGCGTCATCGACGCCGACGCTCCGGTGTTTCGAGTTGAATCGTCTCGATCCGTCCCTCGGGCACGAACTGCCGGAGACTGCCACCGGCGAGGGTGCCGGGAGGAACTCCGAAGATCTCGTGTCAGGGTGGATGGCGCCGCCTTGATGGCTGCGCTATGCTACGCCGTCACCACGGCGCGATTCGCAACAAGGGATCGGTCCCACACCGTCCGTGGGCTGACACGATGTCGCAGGGTGCGTTTCCCGCCCACCCGAGCGACCGGACGTCAGGCCCGGTGGGGGGTCGTCCTCCCCGCCGGGCCGGTCCGTTGTGTGCCCGGAGCATGCATCGGCGGCCTCGGCAGTCCGCGAGGACGATGTTGTACGATAGGCTCGTGAGTGCTCGGGTAGAGCCTCGCGGCTGTCTCCCGCCGCATCCGCGTGATAGCCGAGCCTGTCCAGGATACGCAACACCGCTTTCTGAAAGGAGAGACGTACATGCTCAAGGAATTTCGGGCCTTTATCGCCCGAGGAAACGTCCTCGACCTCGCTGTCGCCGTTATCATGGGTGGCGCTTTCGGCAAGGTTGTGTCGTCGCTGGTGAACGATGTGATTATGCCGCCGATCGGGCGCGTCATGGGGGGCGTCAGTTTCAGCGACATCTACATCCCGCTGAATCTGGCGAAGGCCCGGGCTGCGGATGGCTCGCTTGTTCCACTGGCCCAGGCCAAGGCCGCCGGCGTCCCCACCATCAATGTCGGGCTCTTCATCAACGCCGCCATCGACTTTCTCATTGTGGCGTTCGTGGTCTTCATGATCGTCAAGGCGGTGAACCGCTTGCAGTCGAAAAAGGACGAGGCGCCGGCCCCGCCCCCCGAGCCAACGCCATCCGAGACGCTGCTCGGCGAGATCCGGGACCTCTTGAGGGAGCGGAAGGCATAGTCTCTGTGCGGCAGAACCCGTTGCGTCACGGCGAGGGACTCCCGCGCGGCCCCGTTATCGCCCTTGCCGTGGCCCGCCTCTTGGACCAGGCTCGTTCTCCGCGAGTTGATCCTCTTCGCCATTGTACGGTCGGTGCTGCGGCAGGAGGCCGGTCGGGACCCGGGATCTCGAATCGCATGGAACCCCGGCCCCACCGGCCGGCGGAAGGTAGCCGCACGTTCCAGGCGAGTGAATCGGCTAGCGGAACGTGTCCGCGCGTTCCAGGCGATTTCCCAGGAGTTTGTAGCTCTCTTTGATGCGCCGTGTGGGCATCCCCACGATGTCCTGTGGCCCCGGGCGCACGACATCGAGGAAGATCTTCAGATCCTCGATGATCATGCCGCCCACCTGAACTTCCTCGCCGAGGAGGACCACCCCCCTCGGGTCGGGCGCCCCACCCTGGTTGATCACGGCCCAGAGCGTGTACTCGGGTTTGTCGCCGGTCGGGTCTTTAATCATGAGTAGTGCCACGTCCTCGACGCCGTCGCCATCGAGGTCCCCGCGACCGACCCGATCCAACAGGGTGAAGCGGAGCTCCTCGGTCGATCCCAGCACCACCGGGCCCCGGAACTTGCCGTCGGTGAACTGGATCAAGTTGCCGTTGGCCTCGGGCAGGGGATAGGCGGTGTTGCGAAGCCGTTCGAGGGTCAGTATCTGGCCCGAGGCCGGCGTGGTCGCGGGCCGGAGTTCGACCGGTGGGGGCAGCGTGCCCGGATCCGCGCCCTGCGGAATCCCCGGACCGGCGCACCCCGGGGCAAGAGACATCAACACGACCAATGCCATTTTCAGCCGGCGCATGGGATTTCCTCCTTTTCTTCAGTCTCGCTCGTGGCCGCGGGGATTGTAGCGCCGCGAGACTGATTCTGCAGCCAGTTCCTTCGCATCCCGCCGCGATCAGATCGGCCCGGTGGTGTCTGCCGCCAGCGGGATGACTCATCACCTGCCGGCCGCAGCGAATCGAATAGCGACGGGCGGTGTCCTCCTGGACGGCGTCGTCCCGGCCGAAATGGGGGCTAACCTGGTTTCATCCCGAGGGATTGATGCCTTGATCTTTGTCTGGTGATGATTGCGCCTCGTAGATGAAATACGACTCCCGAATCAACTCCATTCCCCGGACGAACGGATACGGGACCTCTCCTTGCTTGACGAGCCAGCCCGAAGACGCCGCGAGTGGCGCGAAGTGATTGGGATCGGCGAAGAGAATGGTGAGTCTCCGGGGCGCTCGCCGCAGCGAAACCCGCACTTGCTCGATGACTTGCTCCAGGATGACGCCGGCGAAGGGATCGAAGAAATGGAGCACGGTGGCGTCGTCCGGGCAGCCGAACTCCGCCGCGTCGGCTGTCACAACCTCCACGTCACGGCAGCATAGGCGGTGGGAGACCCGCCGGATGTTTTCGCGTGCGGTCTCGACCAAGCCCGGTTCGATCTCGACACCGAGGACCCGGCGAAAGGGCAGTCTCGCTGCCAGAATCATCGCCCGGCCGCGGCCCGCGCCGTAGTCGAGAAAGACGTCCTCTAGCGGGCGGATTTCCACCTCCCGCATGACGGCGAAGAAACTCCGGTAAGGAATCGGTGCGTACGGCTTGCAGAGCCCGGGACGGCGCGTGACGGCGGCGGTCTTCATGGAACCCGCGGTGCGGATGCCGATGCGGGTCTCGTGGTAGCGCTCGGACACCTGGTGGCGGGCGTAGTCGAGCGACCGCTTCGGGCCGGTGGTAAGCAGGCGAGACCACCCACGCCGGATCAGGTTCGTCCGCGCCGGTGGGCTCACCGGGAGCCCCGTGGTTTCCTCGCGGCAGGCGGACGTCGTGTCCGGGTCGGAGCGGCCCCCCCGAGATCGGACAGTTCCCGCTCTAACCGATCCTGCAGACTTCCGCACACTAAGTCGCAGATCTTGAAGGCCGAGGGATCGGCCGGGGCGTAAAAGACTTTCAGCCCCTCCTTGCGCCGTTGAACCAGCCCGGCCCGGAGCATCATGCCGAGATGCTTTGAGATGTTTGCCTGGGACGTGGCGGTACGCGTAACCAGTTCGCCCACAGAGAGTTCTCCCTTGCTCAGGGCTTGCAGGAGGCGCAAGCGGAGGGGGTCACCGAGGACCCGGAACCGTTCGGCCACCATCTCCAGCGTTCGCTCGTTCATTGCCCCTCCGAACGTCCCGTCAAGAACCAGCGACTTGACAAGTGTCAATCGAATGAGTATATTCGACATCAGTTATATATGCAGATGGAGATCTAGTTCCATTGTGCTCGCCGGGCAGACGAACGGCAACGGGAATGACAGGCCGGCAGACCGAACCGATCGGAAGGAGTGGTGATGGGACAGACCCGAAGCGAGAGAAGAGGCGCGAGGCCCACAGCCCCGAGTCCGGTGTCGCCGACTCCGCGGGCGTCGCGGCGGGCCCGGATGGCGGGCTTGCTGCCGGCCCTGCTGGTGGCCCTCACGCTGGCCGTGACGCCTGCGCCGCCCTCGGTTCAAGGCGAGGCGCGGGCGGCCGCCTCCGGAGAACCGCTGACCTTGATCCGGGCAGTCGAGCTGGCAAGGCAGAACAGTCCGGCGATCCGAGAGGCGCAGGCGAATCGCGACGCGGCGCACTCCGCCAGGCGCGAGGCGTGGCTCTATCACCTGCCCGCCATCGAGGCGAAAGAGATCGCTGTGCGAACCGACTCGCCGGCCGATGTCTTCGGTATGCAACTCATGCAGGAACGTTTTTCCTTCCCGGCTTTCACCATGAGCGACCCGAATCAACCGGCCCCGTTTGACAACGTCACCACGGAACTCTCGGCATCCTTGCCGCTCTTCACCGGGTGGTCGCTGGAATCAGGGATCAAGCAGGCCGGCAAGATGGCGAAAGCCGCGGATGCGGTGCAGGCCCACACCGACCGTGCGGTAGAGCTGGGTGTCTCTCAGGCGTTCCTTGGTTGCCGGTTGGCGGATCGGTTCCTCGAACTGGCGGAGCGAGCACGGGCCACCACGGCAAGACATGTGGAGCAGGCGCAGGCGTTCTTCGATGTGGGGATGCTGGTGGAGAGCGACCTGTTGCAGGCGAAGGTGAAGCTGGCGGAGATGGATGAGACGGTGATTCGCGCCCGCAACGGTGCCCGCCTCGCGCGCGCCGGCCTCGCCCGCGCCATGGGGCTGGCACAGGACCGGGTCTTTGAGTTGGCCGAGCCCGGCCCGTTCGCCGACCCGCTCCCGGCGAGCTATGATGATGCACTCGCCCAGGCGATGACCGTGCGCCGCGACCTGCAGGCTGTCGATCGCAAGGTGGAGGCTGCCGGCGCCGGCGTGACCCGCGCGCGCGGTGAGCTCTTCCCCCAGGTCGGACTGATGGCGAAGTATGCGCTCAATGACGATCGACTCTTCGGTGCCCACGGCAGCAGTTACACCGTTGGGGCCATGGCGTCGTGGAAGGTGTGGAACTGGGGCCAGACCTTCACTCGCGTGGCGCGCAGCGAGAGCGAGCACCGAGCGGCGCAAGAGGCTCGCCGGGGCTACCGCCAGCAGGTCGAGTTTGAGGTGAGGCAATCCTGGCAGGGAGTGGAGGAGGCGCGAGCACGCCTGGAAGTCGGCGCCCGCGGCGTCGAGGCGGCGGAGAAGGCACTCACCATTCTCGAAGATCGATTTGGGCAGGGCGTGGCCCGCATCACGGACCTGCTCGACGCCGAAACCATGGCCCACCAGGCCCGCGTGCGGGAAGTCCAGGCCCACACCGACTTGGAGTTAGCTGCGCGAACCCTGTCATTTGCGGTAGGCGGCTCGGCCGTTCCCGAGGCAATACGTTGAGGAGGTGCATTTCCATGGAACACGATCGCACGAATGAGACGAAGCCGGCGACCACGAGAATCCGCCGCAAATCGCGCGCCTTGGAAGCGGCCTCGCTGGCGCTGCTGGCGTTCCTCGCTGGCGGTCCGGTCCTGTCCGGCTGTGCCAAGCACGAGCCGGACCGGCACACCACGGCGGCTGTGCGCGTACGCACCGATGTGCTGGTCGCGCGCACCGAGAGCGCCACAGCGGAGGCCGTCGGCACTCTGCGCGCGGCTCGCGAGGCGACCATCTCGGGAAAAGTGATGGGTACGATCATCGAGATCCGTCATAGCGCCGGCGATGCCGTGCGTGAAGGGGAGATCCTCCTTGTCATCGACAGTCGAGATGTGAGCGGCCAGGTGATGCAGGCGCAAGGTTCTTTGGCCCAGGCGCGTGCAGCCGCGGCTCTGGCCGAGACGAACTTCCGCCGCTTCGAGCAACTCCTTGCCCGGGGCGCCGCCTCACAACTCGAGCTGGACCAGGCGCGCTACCAGTACGACACCGCGAAGGGGGCGGTCCAGCAGGCCGAGGGCGCTGTTGCGACGGCCGGCTCGTACAAGGCGTATGCCGAGATTCCCGCACCGTTCTCCGGCCGCGTGGTCGATCGCTTCTGCGAGCAGGGTGACATGGCTTCTCCGGGCCGGCCTCTCATGAAAATCGAGGACCCGCGCAAGCTGCGGCTCTATGCCTCGCTCGATGGCACGAGGGCTGCCGCCGCCCAGGTAGGGGCGCCGGTGGAGGTCCAGGTGCCGGCGATCGATAACCGCGTATTCCGTGGCACCGTTGCGGAGGTGGTTCCGACGGCCGACCCGGTCACCCGTTCGATCCTCGTCAAGATCGACCTTGAGGAGAGCCCGGAGCTTCGGGCTGGCCTTTTCGGCCGCGCGCGGCTGCCCCTGGGCCAGCGTACGGCCCTGCGGGTGCCCCGGGCGGCCATTGTGCAGCGTGGTGGCGTGCCGGGGGTCTTCGTGGCTGAGGCGGGTCACGCGATCCTGCGCATGGTGAGCCTCGAAGAGGACCGACCGGAGAACCCCCAGGTGCTCTCCGGGCTCAAGTCCGGTGATCAGGTCATTCTCGATCCGCCCGCGGAGCTTGAGGTCGGCGCTTCCATCGAGGCGCGGCCATGAGTGGGCAGAGTGACCGCGATCGCGAGGCCGCCCATCTGAAGATGGCCCGCAAAGCGCTCGGCCCGGCCGGCAAGGCTTCGCAGGCGTTCATCAATTCCAAGCTCACGCCTCTTCTCGTGGTGGCTGCGCTGGCCATCGGCATCTTCGCGGTGATCATCACCCCCCGCGAGGAAGAGCCGCAGATCAAGATCCCGATGATCGATGTGATGGTTCCGTTCCCCGGCGCCTCGGCGAAGGAGGTCGAAGAGCGCATCGCCACACCGCTGGAGAGGCTCCTGTGGGAAATCCCCGGCGTGGAGTATGTCTATACCACATCGAGTCCGAGCTTCGGGATGGCCATCGTCCGTTTCAAGGTTGGTTCTGATCCGGAGCAGAGCCTCGTCAAGCTGTATACCAAGATCATGGCCCACCCGGAGTGGGTGCCGCCGGGTGCGGGCCCTGCCCTGGTGAAGCCGAAGTCGATTGATGATGTGCCGATTGTGGCGCTCACGCTTTGGAGTCGCGAACACGATGGGTTCCAGCTCCGTTCGATCGCCGGCGAGATGGCGCTGGAGATCAAGAAGATCCCCAACATCTCCGCCGTGGATCTGATCGGCGGGGAGCGGCGCCAGGTGCGCGTCATCCTCGACCCCGAGCGTCTCGAGGCGTACGGAGTGAGTGGCCTTTCGGTCGCGCAATCTCTCAAGCAAGCGAACTGGAGACTCCCCGCGGGTTCCTTCTCGGAAGGGGACCGCGAGGTGCTCCTGAGTTCCGGGCGGTTCCTCCGCACCGTGGACGATGTTCGTGAGGTGGTGGTGGGCGTGCGCGACGGTCGTTCCATTCGCCTCGGCGAGGTGGCTACGGTGACCGACGGCCCCGAGGAACTGGCCAGCATGGTTCTCTTCGGAGCCGGCCCCCTCAGCGCCGACAAGGGGATCAGCGGGGACCCGGTCGGCCTTCCCGCCGTCACCATCGCCGTTTCCAAGAAAACCGGCAGCAATGCTGTGGCATTGGCCAAGCAGGTGATGACGGTAGTGGAGCGAATGAGGCGCTCGTCTCTTCCCAGCGGTGTGGAGGTTACGGTCACCCGCGACTACGGCGAGACGGCCGCGGAAAAGTCCAACGAACTGATCGGCCACGTTCTTATCGCCACACTGGCGGTCGTGTTGTTGATGTTCTTCGCCCTCGGTCGGCGCGAGGCAGTGGTGGTGGCGGTGGCCGTGCCGGTGACGCTCGCCCTCACCCTCGCGTTCAGCTATCTCATGGGCTACACCCTCAATCGCGTCACCCTCTTCGCACTCATCTTCGCCATCGGAATTCTGGTCGATGACGCCATCGTGGTGGTGGAGAACATCCACCGTCACTTCCAGATGGGTTGGACGACGCCTTTGCGCGCCGCCATCTACGCGACCGATGAGGTAGGCAACCCGACCATCCTGGCCACCTTCACGGTGATCGCCTCCCTGCTGCCGCTGGCGTTCGTCAGCGGGCTCATGGGGCCCTACATGCGGCCGATCCCAATCAACGCCAGCGCGGCGATGTTCTTTTCGCTCCTGGTGGCCTTCGTCGTCACGCCGTGGGTCACCCTGCGCGTACTCAAGAAGGGGCCGCACCTCGGCGAGCACGGTTTCCAGAAGGTGGGCGCTCTCGAAGGTGGGCACGGCCCCCAGAGGGGGGACACATCCCAAGGTGGGCACGGTGGGCCCGCGGCCGAGACACCGGCGGAGGGGCGGATCGAGCGGGTGTACTCGCGAATCGTGACGCCGTTGATCCTTCGTCCCGGGCTGCGCAATCTCGCCCTCGGCGCCGTGGTGCTTCTCCTCGCGGGGTCGATCGGCCTGGTTCTGGTTCGCGCCGTGCGGGTGAAGATGCTCCCCTACGACAACAAGAGCGAGTTTCAGGTGGTGGTCGACATGCCGGAGGGCTCGTCCCTCGAGCAGACCAAGGCGGCGACCTGCGCGCTTGCCGCCGTGCTGCGCGAGCAGCCCGAGGTGACCGACATGCAGGTGTACGTCGGGACCTCCGGGCCGATCAACTTCAACGGTCTGGTCCGGCACTACTTCCTGCGCCAGGGGCCGCACGTCGCGGACATCCAGGTGAACCTGGCCGAGAAGAAGCACCGCCATACGCAGAGCCACGCCATCGCGAAGCGGGTACGCCCCTTGCTGCAACCGGTGGCCGAGCGATACGGTGCGCGGGTCAAGGTCGCTGAGGTACCGCCCGGGCCACCGGTTCTTTCCACCATGGTGGCGGAGATTTACGGTCCCGACCTCGCACGGCAGACCGAAGTGGCGGCCCAGGTGAAGCGGATTTTCGAGTCCACCGAGGGCATCGCGGATGTCGACTGGTTTGTTGAGGATCCGCAGGATCGGATTGATTTCCGGGTGGACCTTGAGCGGGCCGCGCAGGCCGGGATCACCCCGGAGATGATCTCACAGAGTCTCTACATTCTTGGCGCCGGCGCCGACGTGGGCATGTTGCACACAGAGACAGGCCGGGAAACCGTGCCGATCGTCTTGCGCATGGAGCGCGGAGCGCGCACACGCCTGGCCGAGTTGTCCAGCGTGTCGCTGCACTCTCCCGATGGGCGCATGGTGCCGCTCTCCGAACTGGTCGACGCGACGCGAGTCAAGGAGGATCGCTCGATCTACCACAAGAACCTCCGGCGCGTCGTCTATGTCACCGGAGAAGTGGCGGGATCACAGGAGAGCCCCATCTACGGAGTCTTGAACCTCAAAGAGAAGATCAAGGCGATCCGGCTACCCGAGGGATACGAGATCAGCCAGCTGTATCGCGATCTGCCGAAGAACGACGACCTGCTCGCCCTGAAGTGGGACGGCGAGTGGCAGATCACCTACGAAGTGGGACGCGATATGGGGATCGCCTTCGGCGTGGTCATGCTCTTGGTTTATGTCCTCGTGGTGGCTTGGTTCGGCAGCTTCATCACTCCGCTCATCATCATGGCGCCGATCCCACTGACCCTCATCGGGATCCTGCCCGGGCACTGGATGACCGGGATCTTCTTTACCGCTACCTCCATGATCGGGTTCATCGCGCTGGCTGGGATCATCGTGCGCAACTCGATCCTCCTGGTCGACTTTGTGAACCTGGAGATCGAGGCGGGGACGCCATTGCAGGATGCCGTGGTGAAGGCGGGGGCTGTGCGCTTTCGGCCGATCGTGCTGACGGCAGCGGCCCTGGTCGCCGGCGGATTCGTGATGGTGCTGGACCCGATCTTCCAGGGGCTGGCGGTGTCGCTGATCTTCGGTGTCGTGGTGGCCACAGCTCTGACTCTGGTCGTGATTCCGCTGCTCTATTACATGTACATGCGTGGGCGGCAGCCTAAGGCGGCGGAGCCGCGGTCGCGAACGGCCGTTTAATGACCGAACAGACCTTGAAAGGAGAACCTCATGGACCTGAATCAGTGGCTGCGGGCGATTGCGGGTATCTTGACCCTTCTCTCCGTGGTGCTCGGACATTTCGTCAGCCCGAACTGGTACTACTTCACCGCCTTCATCGGTTTGAATCTGCTGCAGTCGGCGTTCACGAAGTGGTGCCCGATGATCACCGTTCTGCGTAAGGCGGGGGTCAGGGAGTAATCCCGAAACGCAACAGGGAAAGAGGTGACCCGATGCAGATGCTCATGATCGTGGTGGAGAGCACGCACAAGGAGAAGGTCGAAGCGGCCCTCTCCGAGCACGCGGTTCTCGGCTACACGGAGATTCCCACCGTCTACGGAACAGGCCGGACCGGGATGCGACTGGGCTCGCGGGCCTTCCCCGAGACTTCGTCGATCATCTTCACAGTGGTGGAGAAGGCGAAGGTCGACGAGTTGCTCGCGGACATCGACACGCAGTGCTCCGACTGCCGCGAGAAGATGCGGATGATCGTCTGGGGCGTGGAACGGATGGTGTGATCCGGGTCGCGAACCCCAGCATCTCTACGACAGTGACAAGGCGCGGCGGCGTGTTGTGCTCCGCGGCAGCGCGGCTCGCAAGCTGCGCCAGACCGGTGCGGACCTTCTGCCGGGTCGAAGCCTTCACCATCGCCTTTACCCGTTGACGCTGACCGAGCGTCCGCCCAAGCCCGAGGAAACGAACTCCGCCGACTCCCCGCGCGCTTTCTCATGGGCAGATCGGAAGGGTGTCGCGAAGCCCCTTCCTTTCACCGATCTGCGCACGCGTCTGGCGTTCGGCGAGCTGCCCGGAGTCGTTACTGCGCAGGTGGGCCATCGGGCCGAACTCTTACGGTTCTACACCGTCTTGCATGTGGATGAGGATGTGCGACGCGAGGCGATGGTGCGTGACTGGCTTGAAAGGAACGGAAAGCACGTTCCCATCGAGTCAAGTGGACGGAGCGACCAGACGTGACCGAGGCCATGCATGTCTTGGAAGTCTTGCGAGAGCACCCGAAACAGGCTGGTCATGGGTAGATCATCTGCCGGTGTGAAAGGCCGCCTATATTGCATGATCTGGTGACGACTCCGTCTATGTTGTGCTTCCAGGCTGTCCTGTTCTGATATGCGAGCGGCGCACTTCCCGCCGAGTGAACGGTTCGCATGTTCGGGAAGGACAGGGACCCACGCCGCCGGGCCGTACCGCGCACGGGCTTCGTTGTCACCGCTCGCGGCCCGAACACGGACGTGCGGCGTGATCCGGCCGATGGCGCGGGCTTGCACCCGCAGGGGACACGGCTGGACCGACAGGCGACGGTCCAGCCGTTCGCCATTCCGCTGCCGGGTGTTGCACGCGGGAGACAGAAGTTCTCCGTCACGATTCCGACGGGTGCTTCGGAAGGCGGTTCGTTCAGCGCCTGGAACGTGTCGGCGATACTGACCGGGGAGATGAAGCCGAGGGAGTAGACTCCGAAGACACGTCGACTCGTGCCGGCGCCGTCATGCGTCGCGTTTGGAGGAAAATGGACTCGCAACTCACGATGAAGCCGGGCCCGAGATGGTGGCTGCTGCTGCTCATCGCGTTTGGTTTCTGGCAGATCCTTGGGTTTCTGGACGTTGCCTGGTTCGTCCTGATCTCGGCGGCCAAAGGCGACGCGGTGGTTTGGGGGAAGCTGATCCAGGCCAACCTGCCGTTCTGGGTCTTCGTGGCACTCTTCACGACACCGGTGATCTGGCTGGCTCGCCGGTTTCCCTGGGAGGATGGGAAGCGCCGGCGCGCGATCCTCGTCCATGCCGCGGGGATCGTTGTCTTCACGGTGCTCCATACCGTCACCTTTCAGCTTTGGTACTTCCTCTTCCAAAACCCTAAGCCGTTTGATGCCAAGACGTTTGTCGAGACCATTCCCAAGATGGTCGCGTCGATCATGGACCGCGGAATTATGTTCTATCTGATCATCGCGGGGGGCACCTGGTTGGTTGAGACCTACGCGCGCGACCGGGAGCGGGAGCGGGAGACGGCGGTGCTCGTGCTGGAGCGAGCGCAGCTTCGAGCCTCCCTCTCGGAGGCCAGGCTGGAGGCGCTGCGCATGCAACTCCAGCCGCACTTCCTGTTCAACACGCTCCACGCCATCTCGACCCTGGTGCTGAAGGGTGACGCCCGAGCGGCCGACCAGATGCTTGCCCAGTTGAGTCGATTCCTGCGCTTGACACTGGAGAGCGCGCAGATGCAAACGGTGTCCTTGGCGTTGGAACTTGAGTTCCTGGACGCCTACCTACGGATCCAGAAGGTACGGTTCGGTGATCGCCTCACGGTGCAGACCCAGGTGGAGGAAGATGTTCTCGTGGCTGCGGTGCCAAGCCTCATCCTGCAACCGCTGGTCGAGAACTCGATCCAACATGGGATCGGTCAGAGCCCGGACGGCGGAACGATTATCGTGCGGGCACGCCGCCGCGGTGACGCGGTGGTCCTCGAGGTGGAGGACGATGGCCCGGGTTTGCAGGAAGCCCAGATGTCTGGAAAGGGGATCGGTCTGCGAAACATCCGGGAGCGCCTGGTCCAGCTCTATCCGGGGGGGCACAGTTTCTCGCTGAGCGCGGCGCTCCGAGGCGGGACGCTTGCGACCATGTACATTCCGTTTCGGCGGGCAGAAAGCGGTGGAGGAAATGGATCCGATTCGGACCCTGATTGTTGACGACGAGACGCTGGCGCGCGAGAACCTGCGTCTGCGATTGCAGGGCATTGACGACTTCGTCATCGTCGGCGAATGCGCCAACGGCCGCGAGGCGATCGGGGCCATCGCCGGGATGCGTCCCGATCTTGTGTTTCTCGACATCCGCATGCCCGACCTCGATGGCTTTGCGGTGATCGAGCGGCTTGAGGCCGAGAGCCTGCCGGCCATCGTCTTCATCACCGCGTTCGATCGCTACGCCATTGAGGCGTTTCGGGTGCATGCCCTCGATTACCTGCTGAAGCCGATCGAGGAGGAACGATTCGCCGAGACACTGCAGGCCTGCCGCCAGCGGGTGGCCGAGATGCGGCGATTGGGATCCGGGGGCGGAGCGGGCCGCGAGATGACTCCTGACGGCAGGGCACAGCGCGCGGAGCCGCTATTCCAGCTCTCGGAACCCGCTCCCCGTTCCGGCGACGCCCAGGACGGGACCAAGGTGACCCCGCCCGGCGTTTCTCGATCCGGCGCAACGGCAGACCGTGCCGTGCCCGCCGCCGGCGCTGCCGACCCGCTCTTCGACCGGTTTGTCATCAAGAGCAGCGGGCGGGTCTTTTTCCTCCGGATCACCACCGTGGATTGGATTGAGGCTTATGGTGACTATGTTCGATTGCATGTCGGCACGCAGTCGTACCTGCTGCGGCGCACCATGAATGAGATGGAGATACGTCTGCCGGCCCGAGACTTCGCCCGAACCAGCCGATCCGCCATCGTCAATCTGGACCGCGTGAAGGATCTCGAACCGGCGTCGCGCGGCGAGCACTTGGTTCGCCTCACCACCGGCCGTGAACTGAAGCTCACCAGGATCTACCGAGAGAAATTGGAGATACTCCTAGGCGACCGCCTGTAGACATCTCGTCGCCCGGTGGTGCCCCTTCATCCCCTGTCCGGACCGGTTCGTCGCATTTTGGCACCCCGGTGGCATCCCCGAGCGCACAGTCTCCGTAAGCCGTGACCAACCGAGGAGGATACCGCTATGAACTCGAGCACGCAGTCCAGACCTGTCGTTCACCGGGGCCGGCGCGGGGATCTGCGCGGGCCGGTTTTCGTCATGAGTCTTGTGATGATCCTGGCCGCGATCGCAGCGCCGCTAGCTCACGCCGGTGAGATCCACGACGCGATCACGGCCGGCGACAGGGCGAGGGTCGAGGCGTTGCTGCGGCAGGATCCATCCCTGGCCAGCGCGCCGAACGAGAACCCGACGAGGGATCTGCCCCTACACACCGCGGCCTACGCCGGGCAGGTGGAGATCGCACAATTGCTGCTGGACGCGGGCGGAGAGATCGAGGGCATCGACAGCGATGGCAGCACCGCACTCCATTGTGCGGCGGTCGTCCGCAAGCCGGAGATGGTGCGCTTTCTTCTCTCTCGGGGCGCCGATGTCAACCGGCGCGACAAGAACGGTGCTTACAGCCTGAGTTTCGCCGCCAGCGGAGGGGACAGTGCTTGTGTGCGCCTGATCCTTGATGCGGGCGCCGATCTGAATCTCTGCACGCCACAGGGCACAACCTTGTTGCACTATGCCTGCTCGCGCGGGTTGTGGGGACTGGTGGATCCGATCCTCGCCGCAGGCGGCGATATCAATCGGGGCGACGGGGAGGGACGGACGCCCCTGCATCTGGTCTGCCAGGGACGCTTCCCCGAGCGGGTGGAACAGACGATCGCCCGGGGCGCCAACGTCGCAGCGGCTGACTCCGACGGGACAACACCGCTGCACTATGCCGCCATGTTCGATCGCCCGGACGTTGCGCGGGTCTTGCTGGCGCGCGGGGCGGATGTCAACGCCGTCGATCGTCGGAATTCCACTCCGATCATCATGGCATCGCATGGAGGGGCGCCGATGGTGCAGCTTCTGCTGGAGCATGGCGCCAAGCCCGATGTGCGAAGTGAATGGGGGCAGACACCCCTCTTGGTCGCGGTGGACAATGGAAATGCCGAGACCGTGGACCTGCTCCTCAAGGCCGGTGCGGACCCCAAACCGACCCAGGTTGACTTCGGGATGACGCCCCTGCATCTCGCCGCGCTTCTCGGCTATCGCGATGTGGCGGAGAACCTCCTGTCAAGGGGTGTTGAGGTCAATGCCCGCGATCGTGAAGGGCGCACGCCTCTTGACGTGGCGCTTCAGTACGGGCAACGGGGTGTGGTCGAGGCGCTGGCAGCCGCCGGCGCGCAGTCGGCATCGGACCGCGATGGCGCATCGTCCGCGCCGTTTGTCCTGCCGAGACCGGGATCGGACGAGGCGTTCGTGTGGAGCTTGGGCCACAGCGGCTGGGCGGCGAAGACGAAGAACCACGTCTTGATCTTCGATGCGGGGGTCATGGGGCGCAATCCGGATCAGCCGAGCTTGCAGAACGGCAGCATCAATCCGATGGAGCTGGCGGGCGAGGACGTCGCCGTCTTTGTTTCGCACGAACACGGAGACCACTACGATCCGGCGATCTTCACGTGGAAGGAGCAGATACCGCGGATTCGCTACCTCATGGGCTTCCGGCCGCGGCCGGCCCCGGGACAAGTCCAGACGCAAGCCCAGACGCAAGCACCGCCGCAAGTCCAGCCGACCGACTATGTGTACCTGCCCCCCGGGGAGAGCAAGAACATCGACGGCATGAAGGTGACAACCATTGAGTCGAACGACAGCGGCGTCGGGTTCTTGGTGGAGGTGGATGGTGTCACCATCTTCCATGCCGGCGACCACGCCAACCGCTACCGCGACATGTCCGGGCCGTTCAAGCCGCAGATCGACGGTTTGGTGGCGAGAGGCGTTCGTCCGGATCTAGCGTTCTTGCCGGTCTCGGGGTGCAACTTCGGCGACCAGGTCGCGGTGAAGATCGGCGTCGAGTACCAGCTTGCCCAGTTGCAGCCGAAGGTGTTCTTCCCGATGCACGGCGGCAAGTATGGCGTGCGGCTCAGGGACTTTGTCACTGAGTTGGGCACCGCCTTCCCGGCGACGGTGAAATTGGCTGCGTTGAGCAAGGGAGACAGCTTCCACTATCGAGATGGAAAGGTTCTGTAGCGACGCCGCATTCTACCAAGGCTGGGGTGCAACTATCGCGGCTGCGCCCCCACCTGGCCCTTTTCCCAAGCGCGCAGCAACGCCTCCAGTTGCGGGCGGGTGCGAGCAACGGGATTGGCGCGCAGGTAGTCCCGAACGATCGCCGCCGCATCGGCAACACGCCCGGCGTTCGCGAAAAGCGTGGCGCGGATGATGCTCCCCTCCTGCGTGTACTTCGGGTCCTTCACCGCGTCCAATGTGTCGAGGACAGCGCTCGCCTCGGCATCGCGCCCGGCGTGGGCCAGGACGCGCGCCAGGTTGTAGAGGTGAATCCCGAGTCTCGGCTGGATCGCCAGGGCGCGCCTCTGCGCCGCCACGGCTCCCTCGATATCTCCCTTTTCGACGAGGATATTTCCCAGGAAGGACCAGGTCTCGGCGTAGTCCGGAGTCATTGCCGTGACCCGGCGGAACTCCGCGATCGCTTCGTCGAGCTGCCCGGCGCTGTAGAGGGTGCTCGCAAGGTTGTAACGCAGCTCGGCTGAGTTCGGCCCCAGCTCCACGGCCTTTCGCTGCGCTGCCAGCGCTTCGTCCACCTTGCCCGCAGCGAGCTCGGCCGCTCCCAGGAGAGAGTACAACGCGGGAGACGTAGCCGGCTTTTCCTCCCGGTTCGGCCTGTGTACGATGACGATCCCAAGGAGCAGCGCCACTCCGCCGATGACGAGCCTGCGACGGTCCCGCGCTTTCCATGCTGTCCACCCCGCATCGATCGCTCCGGCTGTGAAGACCAGCAACAGCGAGGTCGCCGGCAGTCGATACCGGCCGAGCACGAAGAATGCCGCCATTGAGAAGACGTAGACCCCGGTGAGCCCATAGAGAAGCCATGCGCGCCGCCGCTGTCGCCAGCAGAGGGCTAGACCGACGATGGCCGGTGGCCCCACCATGTCCCACCGCACCGGATTGAACCGCAGCCACGGTGAGTAGCCGGCCCAGACGCGGAAGTCCTCGTTGTCCGGGATCTCGTACCGGTGCAGCAGCAGTCCGAGGCGCGTCACGCTGCGAGCGACAAACCGCCCCGGGTGGGCCCAAATGAAGCTCCACGCCTCCCTCGCCCAGTAGCGTGAGATCTGCGACGGCTTCAGGGAGCTCCCGAGTCGCCGTTGTGCCTCGTTCCGGAAGTCCTCTTCTTCGTGCTGCGGGTCGGGACGCACGAAAGGCGGAGCCTGATAGGCGCCGCTCTGATTTGTGGCGCAGTTTCCGATATAGAAATTTTGCCCCGCCTGCGAGGTGGTCAGGACCCAGTCGTGCCCGATCGCGCGGTTGCGGATCAGTACCGGCAGCAGCACGAGAAGCATCCCGGCGATCACCGCCGCGGCGCCGATCGAGCCGGCGCGGGTACGCATCGGCCGGCCACCGGCCCGGAGCACCCAGGCCGCCAGGATTGGCGCCAGCAGCGGGTAGTTCGCTCGCGCGAGCGAACCGATGCCGAGGAGCAGGCCCGCCAGGAGACCGCGACGCACGACTGTGGCCGCGGGGCGACCGCCGGCCGGGCTGTTCTTCTCTCGACTCGGGTCCACGGCGTCGGCGGCCCACAGCGTCGCCAGCACCGCGGCATTCAACAAGAGGACCTCCAGAAACGTCTTCAGCACCAGCCCGTCGTAGAAGATGAATGGAGCGTAGAGCGCCGCAAGGAGCGCTGCGATCCGTCCCGCGCGTTCGCCCCAGAGGCGCGTCGCGATGCCCCACAGGAGCGGCACGTTCAGCGCGCCGAGGAGTCCCTGCACAACGAGCACCACAACCAGGTGACGGCCGATCGTCGCATAGAGCAGCCCGAGAAAGTATGGGTAGAGCGGATCCTGGTAGAAGATGCCGTGCCCTAGCCACTCACCTCCGGCGATCCGGCTCGCCCAGCGGTCATAGGAACCCTGGTCAACGGGAAGATATGCCAGGAACGGGTTGCGGCGCTGCGCGAGCGAGTTTGCGAGGCGCAGGAGGAAGGCGGTCAACGTCCAGGCCGCGACCCAACGGCCGGGGTGGAGGAGAGAGAACTCCTTGACGCGCGCGGGCGTCGATACCGGCTGCGAACCCACGGGTCTGTGCCTCCCCAACGCGGCCCGCCGTCATGCGCGCACCCGGGAACCGCCTTCGTCATCATCGAGACGGTGTAGGGCGTAGCGGGAGCGACTCCAAGTCGTCCAGGCCCTTGTGACTTCCCGCAGCCTTCTTGTTTCATCATACCGATTCGCAAGGGATGAGTAATCATCGTTTCCAAGGCCTCGGTGGGGGGGCGTCCGCCCCGCCGTGTCCCCAGCGGGGGGAATCCCGAATTGCTGAGTTGAAACCCCTGATGACCCATTCTCTGGGCTCGATTTGGGCCTCTCGCGCGCCGCAGGCTGGTGACCAGGACGTGACGGGTAGCCGAGTGGCCCGCACCCGGGTCGTGAAGATGAAGCCTGGGCGCATTGATGCCGAGGGTAGGAGCGATAGGTGAAGGCTGCTTCGTGTATCAGGCGGCGCGGCGTTCGTGGGGGTGATGGAGCCCGCCGACTCCCGGCAGTAGTAGTTCAGCAACCCGCCGAGGCGGTCTCTTACCTCCATCCGGCCCTCGCTCATGGTCGGAGCGCCGGCGATCAAAACGTTGTCGAGCCCTTAGTGCGGTCGTTCACCAAGGTCAAGCCCCGCGTTTCTGCCACGCTTCCGGCAACGGGTAGGAGAAGCAACTGGGGAAACGGCTCGCCGGTGACATCCTCCAGTAACAGACGAAGCGTCATACAGGAGTCCAGTACGTGAACTTCGCCAGAATCCTGTTCTCCCCGCGGTTGCGGAAGAGCGGATCCAAACCGAAGCCGTTGTCGAAGTCCGAAGCGACATCGTGGTCCGCCCGCATGTCGAACTTGCTGCGTGACTGCGTCCAGACGAGGTAGAACGTCGAACCAGGCCGGTATTCCCACCGGTAGACCATGTTGAGGTTCACAGCCCCGTACGAGAAATCCTGGTTCGCCGCGTTGATCCCGGCCAGCGGCCGGAAGTCGCGGCTGTCGGGCCGGGCCAGCTCGTGTGCCGACCCGTAGCTTCCGGTGGTGAGGAACGGTTGTACATAGAGCTCCAGCGACTGGTCGCGGGTGAAGAGCATGCTGCTGCGCAGCGTGACGTCCCAGGTCCGCTGGTCGAGCGGAGCGAAGGCATAGCTCACGCCCCCGATCGCTCCCTCGGGGTTCTCGAAGTTGCCGACCCACTGGGCTTCGTCGTGCACAAACCGGACCGAGGAAGAGACCTGGTGCGTCACCCGGCTGTTCTGCACCCACGCGAGACCCAGCGCGGCGGACTGAACCCGGCTCCCCGCTCCGTCCCGGTTCCACTCGCCGTCCAGGCTGAGCGCGTAGGCCTTGCGGCTGTCGGTGGACACGCCGGCGGAACTGCTGTAGCTCTCCGGTAACCTCATGAGCGGTCCGCGCGAACTCCCGCCCGGCACCAGGCGGGTCGCGTAGAGTTCCGTCCTCTCCGGAACGTACTCGAAGTTGCCGTGGGCGGACCAGAAGTCCCGCGTCGCGAGGCTGCCGTTGAAGACCCAGTTCATCTGCAGATCGTGGCCGCGCCGGTAGGACCAGAGCACCTGGGTGGAATCGCGCGGGTCCCGGTAGGTTCGATCGGCGAAGATCCAGCTTCGATAGAACCGCACCTGTCCGCTGGCGCTGGTGATGAAACCCCGGCCTTCGTCGTCTGCGTTGTAGGCGCGCTGCAGCCAGGCCTGGACCGCGTAGTGGTTGGCATCGCTGATGTAGCCGAGATCATTCAGGTCGAGCTTGTCGCCCTGATGTCGCGTGGTCAGGGCGTAGCGCCAGTCGCCGGAAGTCTTCGCGAACTCGGAGCGGCTCCCGGTGCCGTAGATGGGCTTGGGGTTTCCACGTGGCTTCGCCGGGTCGGCCTGGTAATCGATGATGCTCCCGACGAAAGAGCCCGAGGCCTGGTACATTCGATCCTTGAAGTTCATCTCTAAGTCGGCGCCCGTGGTGTAGCCGTCTCGTGTGCGGGCGGCAAAGTGGTGCCGGTCCCGGCGGACCGCGGTCTGCATGAGATGGAAGCTGTGCATGTCGCCGCCCCACTGCTTGCCGAAGCGACCGATAGCGTAGACCGTGCGGTTTTCTCCCGCGCGGAATGGATTGTGAGCCTGACCCTCCTGTGTCTCGTCCGTGGCTGCGAGGAGGACGGCGGTGGAGAGGTTGCCCGTCACCTTGCCGGTCAGCTTGCTTGCGAACCGGATCCGCGAGTTCTCGCTGCCGGTCCCGATGCGCCGGGAGTAGACCATGTTGAAGCTCGGGTGTTCGAAGAACTGGGCGCCCTCGATGAAGAAGGGACGTTTCTCCTCGTAGAAGGTCTCGAAGGGGGAAAGGTTGAGCTGGGATGGATCCGCTTCCACCTGCCCGAAGTCGGGTTGGAAGGTGGCGTTCAAGGTGAGGTCGGCGGTCACCCCGCACTTGAGATCGGCGCCGAGGTTCCCGAAGTGACCCCAGTCCTGGTCCTGAGAGCCCCGGGCGCTCAGGGCGGCGCCGTCGGCCACGCTCCCCACGACATACGGAGTGATCTCCATCTGGCGCGGCGGCCGGATCCCTTCAATCCCAGTCACGGTGCCCGAACGGCTCATGAACCCCTGCTGTTCGCGGGTCCAGTTAGACCATGCCGTGCGCTGACCGCGACTGTAGATGTGCTGGAACAAGTTCAGTCCCCAGGTCATCGACTCGGCCGGCCGGTACCGGATCGAGGAGAAGGGGATGCGGATCTCCGCGTACCAGCCGTCCGGGTCGGTGGAGGTTTCGGCGTCCCAAACCGCGTCCCACGAGACGTCGTGAAAGAGGTCCCCGTAGTTGTAGTAGTCCTCCTTGACCCCGTCCGGATTGATCCGGAAGTGGTAGCCCGTGACCATGTCGTGATAGGGGCTGAGGTAGAGCCGGATCAGATCGGAACCGACGATGTTGTCCCGGCGGGCCAGGCTGCTCGTGACCGGCGTACCGTTGGAGCGGCAGCAGGCGATGCCGAAGTAGATCGCGTCGTCGTCGTAGATGACCTTGAGGACGGTCTCCTCGGCCGGCTCACCCCCGCGGTCAGGCTCGAACTGGGTAAACCCCGTGGCCGCGGGGGCGGCAATCCAGTCGCGTTCGTTGAGGAGCCCGTCCATCTTGATCGGCGCGCGCTCGATCCGGTGGGCCGGGAGCGAGGGTGGGTTGGTCAGGCGGCCGTTGGCACAGTCCGGGTAGTCGGATCCCCGGCCGTGCGGGTCGAACCCCGCGATGGCGTGGGCGACCTGAGCTTGAGCGGCAAGGGCCAGCAGGGTGACGACCGTGCGAATGAAGGGATGGCTTTTTCTCATGATCCGGACTCTCCTCTGGAGCAGAGGTGCTTTAGGGGACGGGGGGGGCGGGACGGGCAGGCGTGGGACGGTGGACCGTTGCGATGCCATCTCTTTCCTCCGCTTCATGCAGGTGCCCGGGCAGGAGGCCCCAGACCGTCCCACGTACGGCGATGGGAAGCCGCGTGTTGCGCCGGAATCAACTCCGGTCGCGACCGCCGGGAGCGCTCCCGGCCGGAACGTCGCTCCGTCGGTCCAGAAAACTCGAAGAACATTCCCGGCAAAGAATTGTGGGCGGTCACCGGACGCTGGTTTGCCACTCCGGACAATGGCAGCCGACGCGGAAGCACTCCTATGGCCTGCGGCGATCTTCGGTGCTGGCCGCGCTGATCAACGCGGTCATCCTGCTCGTCAGCATCGGCGGCATCTCCTGGGAGGCGCTCCGGCGCTTCCGCGGGCCCGAGACGATCCAGGCCGGCACGGTGGCCTGGGTGGCCGCGGTGGGAATCGTGATCAATACCGCGACCGCGATGATGTTTCTCCGAGGGCGGAAGGAAGACCTGAACATCCGCGGGGCGTTCCTTCACATGATGGCCGACGCCGCGATCTCGGCCGGCGTGGTGGTCGCAGGCCTGTTGATCCTCCGCACGGGGTTTCCGTGGATCGATCCGGTCGTCAGCCTGGGGATCGCCGCGGTCATCTTCGCCTGGACCTGGTGGATGCTCCGCGAGTCGGTCGACCTGGCGCTCGATGCCGTGCCGTCGCACATCGACACCGAGGCGGTACAGGCGTACCTGGCGGGACTGCCGACCGTGCAGGAAGTGCACCATCTCCACGTCTGGGGCTTGAGCACCGCGGACGCGGCCATGACGGTGCATCTCGTGCTCTCACAGCCCACGTTGAACAACGATCTGCTGATGCGCATCCGCCGGGAGTTGCACGATCGGTACCGGATCGAGCATGCGACGATCCAGTTCGAGTCGTTTGAGGACAACGTGTGTGTGACGAAGCGATGCCGGATACGGACGGGGTAGAGGCGGATATCAAGACTGCCCTACCCGATGCCGTGTTGATCACCGGTGGATCCTCCGGTGGCTATCTGACGCTCCTGACGATGGGCTGCCGGCCGGACGTTTGGGCAGGCGGCATGGCCGTGGTCGCGATCGCGAACCGGAAGACGATGGACGAGGACGAAGCCGAGACGCTGCGGGGTTACCAGCGTGTCCTTTTCGGCGGGTCGCCGGACGAGGCGCCGCATGCGATGAGGAAGAAACCGCCACGCATCGGTTCGACGCCGGCCACGGTTCCGCCGTGCAAGAGATGCAGATTGAGCACCAGGAGCTGCCGGCGCAAGGCCGCGTTCTCCATCGCGGGGATGCCGGTTACGAGCCTGCCCGGGGCAGGGCCAAGTAGAACCGGCTCCCCTTCCCGGGCTCGGATTCCACCGTGACCCGTCCGTTGTGCCGCTCCGCTATCTTCTGCACCAAAGTGAGCCCGACGCCCTCGCCCTCCACGTCTCCGTGAGGGTCGAGGCGATGAAAGAGTTCCCAGATGCGCGGTTGCTCCTTCGGCGGGATCCCGCTACCGTTGTCTTCCACGCAGTAGGTGACCTCCCGGTCCTTTGCCTTTCCACTCACGGTGATGCGAAGCGGCCGCCCAGGGTCGCGGTACTTCAGCGCGTTGTCCACGAGGTTCGTGAAAGCCTGGTTGATCTGATTGGCATCACCGAGGCAGTCAGGAAGCGGCTCGATCGTCACTTCTGCGGCCGCCGACTGGATCTGATAGAAGAGAGAGGCGGTGACGTCCTCCAGAATCCTGGCCACGTCCAGCGGTTCGAGGTGAAGCGGGGTCCGCCCGGTGCGCGACACCTTGAGCATCCCTTCGATCAGCGCGTCCATCTTGCGGACGCTGCTGCGGATATAGTGCATGGCCGAGTCGAGCGCGTCCTCGCGTTCGGGCGACTCGGTTTCACGCCAGGTGTTCTCGATTTCCTTGGAGAATCCCTGGATGTTTACGAGCGGCGCGCGCAGGTCGTGGGAGGCGGCGTAGAGAACGCTTTCCAGCTCGTGGTTCTTGCTCTCGAGTTTCCGTAGAAGGCGCTCGCGTTCCGCCTCTGCCTGCTTGCGCTCGGTGATGTCGACGTGTGAACCAAGCAGCCGGACCGGCCTGCCGTCTTCGTCACAGACGGCCGATCCCCGGGTCAGGATCCAGAGGTACGAGCCGTTCCGGTGCCGGAAGCGGAATTCCACCTCGTAGCCAGGCCCGGGGTTCTCCCGATACGCGCGGATCCTCGCCAGCGTGTCTTCCAGGTCATCCGGATGCACCCGGTGCTCCCACTCCCGCAAGTCGTTGCCGATTTCGTGGTCCTCGTAGCCGATCTGCCGCTTCCACTCCGGCGAATAGCGGACCTGGTTGGTCTGGAGGTCCCAGTCCCAGAGCCCGACGTTCCCCGCCTGCACTGACAGGCGCAGCGCCTCGTTCGCCCGCGCCAATTCCTCGCCTCGCTCGCGAAGCTCCCTTTCGACGAGCTTGAGGGCCGTGATGTCCCGTCCCGTGGAGAGCGCCCCGGTGACGTTTCCGTGTTCGTCCTTCGTGACCCGGCACCACCAGGCCAGGAGTCTCCGTTCCCCATCCTGCCGTCGCTGCCAGCTTTCGACGTAGATCACGTCCTCGTCGCCGCGAAAGAGCGGTTGGACGATCTGGTAGGTATCTTGTTCCCCGTCGAAGTAGAACGACGCTTCTTTGCCGATGGCGTCCTCTCCGAGAAAGTGCAGCCCGGCCGGATTCAGCCAGGTGTAGACCTTCCGGGCATCGGTCTGGGCGATGATGTCCGGTACCGAGGCCAGGATCGCCTCCTGGCGGAGGGTGAGATCGCGCAATACAGCTTCCGCTTCTTTGCGTTTGGTCACATCGCGGGCAGTGCTGAAGGCGAATGGTCTGCCCCCGAGAGTGATCGGTCGCGCCGAAACCTCCACCGGGAACTCGGTCCCGTCTTTCCGGCGGTGGATCGACTCGAACTGAATGGCGCGCTGCAGCGCCTGGCGAAGCCGGTCCGGCACGCCGGCCTGCATCGACAGAACGGACAGGTCGGGAACCAACACGTCAAGCAGCTCAGCGCGGCTGTAACCGTACCGCTGGACGACCACATCGTTCGCGTCTCGGATTCGCCCGTCGGCATCGAGGACGAAAAGCGCGTCAGCGCTGCTCTGGAAGAGGGCGCGGTAACGCTCTTCGCCCTCCCGAAGCGCCCGTTCCACCATGCGACGGCGGAGGATGTTGCCGACGAGGACGAGCGTGGCGATAGTCAGGACGACCAGGGCCATCGCCACGCCGAGGATCAGATTCCGGTGCGTGTGGTAGAGGCCCTCCGGTTGGTTGATGACGATGCTGCCCGCCCCCACGCCGGAACGCGGAATGCCGAACCGGACCAGTTGCCGGTGGTCGAACATGAGCCTCGAGGTGCTGTTAAGCTCGACCGGAATCCGGGCGACATCCTCTCCGCGCAGGATGCGCAGGGCCATTTCCGCGGCTCTGGCGCCGTGCAGGCGGCCGTCCAGCAGGCTGCCGCCGACGATGCCATATCCCAGACGCAACTCGTGGACCGCGTAGACCGGGACCGGGCAGGACGCACACAGGAGGCGGGTCGAAGCCGCGTGGCTGAACACGACGCCATTGCGGTCGGTGGCGTAGGACAGGAGTACGACCAGCCGGTCGGGCGGGAGCGCCGCCAGTTGTCTGGCCAGCGCCTCGATCGGCAGATTCGCCGTGAAGCGGAACGATGCCCGTCCGGCAAACCGCGGCAGCACGTCTTCCAACTCCCGGCGCGTCGCCAGACCCGTCACCGTGGAGTCACTCACGGCTACGACCTCCCGGACCCGCGGGTGGAGGCGCAGGGCCACGTCGACCGTGGTGGCCGCGTCCAGCATTTCGGTGACGCCGGTCACGCGGGGCCGCCCGGCCAGCAATTCCGGTCTGTAGCCGTTCACGCCGCAGAACACGACGGCAGCGCCGGGAAAGATCTCGTCGCGGACGGCGAGCCCGACACTCAGGGCCGGGTTGTCCATGAGGATGAGCAGCTTGAACCGCCGGGCCGCGTACTTGGTGCGAAGGTAGCTGTGCAGCCACGCGGCCTTTTCGGTTTCGGGGAAGCGTTTGCAGTCCAGGTACTCGATCGAAGGCTCGGCGGCTTCATCCGCTTTCGCGAAGACCTCCAGGATTCCTTTCTGTTCGCCGTCGCTCCAGGGATAGCCCGGGTGATAGGAATTCAAGATCAGGACGTCGGCGGCATGGATGGCTTCGGCGCCGTTGGCCGCGGTCCCGGCGGCTGGGGTTCCCAGGTCTGCGGTCCTGATGGCTGCGACCGCGCCGTACGGTACCTCCTCGACCGCAGGCCACGACGTCGGGCAGAAATGTGAGGAGAGCACCGGAAGGAGGACCGCGAGCCAGAACCGGTGCCTGATCACCCATCTCATGATGCCGCACCTCCGGGCGCTCCGTGTTTCCGACGGCCGGAGCGACTGGTGCCGTTGCTACCAGCGCGATCACAGGGGGCGCCAACCGGGAAGGATCTACACTTGCATCTCGGCCCGATGTTCGACGGTCATTCCGCGAAACGCAACGCCTTTCGCTCCACCCGCTGAGCGGTCCAGGATTCCGTGCGGGGCGCGCCGGAGCCCGATCTATGGTAGAAGCAATCCATCTCCAGTTGCTCCTCGCGACGTTCGCCGGCTGGGCGATTCGCCAGCACGGCTGAGTTTTCGGACACCACGTGTGCCATGACAATGGTCACTATGTTACTCTATGTGGTGTCAATTTGAATGTTATGGACAAGATATTGACCTCATGGGAATCTCCAGCTAAGATCCCACCATGGACACCCCGCTGCTGACCCTGCTGAGCCCCACTGAAGTGGGCAAATCCCTGGCCGATCGCGCCAAGGCCCTGCGTTTGCTGAAAGGCTGGACGCGGGACACCCTGGCCGGGCGGGCAGGCATCTCCCCGGCGTCACTCAAGCGGTTCGAGACCACAGGCATGGCATCGCTGGACCTCGTCCTCAAGGTGGCTCATGCCCTGTCCCGGCTGGAGGAATTCAACAAACCGTTCCATCCTCCGCAGGCCCAGAGCATCGAGCACCTTGAGCGGCAGGCCGCGACTCCAAGTCGGAAACGAGGCCGCATCTGAAGAAGCTGGAGGTCCGGTTCACGCGAGGTCCCGGCGACTGGCTGCCTGGCGGCACGCTGGCCGAGGATCGTAGTCGGGTGTATTTCGAGTATGACCCTGGATTTCTGTCCACGGGCCTGAATCTGTCGCCCTTCCGCCTGCCGTTCGAGCCCGGACTGTTCGAGCACCGCGATCGCGAATTCGGTCCCCTGCCGGGCGTGTTCGACGACTCGTTGCCCGATGGTTGGGGCCGGTTGCTGATGGACGGTCACTTCCGATCGCTCGACCTGAACGTGGCCGAGGTCAGCTCGCTGGGTCGACTCGCCTGGCTCGGCACGCAGACGATGGGTGCGCTCACATATCACCCCCCGGCCGAGAGAGAGCAGCTCGATGAGAGCGTGTTTGACCTACACAACCTCGCCCGTCAGTCTCAGCAGGTTCTTGCCGGCACGGCCAAGGATGCGCTGCCTCAACTCCTGCGTGCCGGCGGCTCTCCCGGCGGTGCTCGGCCGAAGGTGCTGGTGGGCTACAACGCTGCCGCCGACGTCATCGTTTCGGGCGAAGACGACCTGCCCGACGGGTTCGAGCACTGGATCGTCAAGTTCCCAGCCACGTCCGATCCTTCCGATGTCGGCGCCATCGAGTATGCCTACTCGTTGATGGCTTCCGCGGCCGGCATTGACATGCCCCCCACGAGGTTGTTTGAGACCCCGGCGGGCAAGCGATTCTTCGGCGTCAGGCGATTTGACCGTCAGGGGAACCGGCGTTTTCACATCCACACCTTCGGCAATCTGATTCACGCCGATTTCCGCATTCCCTCAGCCGACTACGCGGATCTACTCAAGGCCACCTCGCTCCTGACGCGGAATCATCAGGATGTCTTACGGGCCTTCCGCCGCATGGTCTTCAACGTGATGGCCTACAACCGTGACGATCATGTGAAGAACTTCGCCTTCCTCCTCGACGACGCCACCGGCGACTGGTCGCTGTCGCCCGCTTATGACCTGCTGTACGCCCCGGGACCTGGTGGCGAGCACTCCATGACCCTGGCCGGTGAGGGGCGCGCCCCGGGCCGGCCGCACATCCGTCAGTTGGCCGGGCAAGCCGACATTGCAGGGCGGGACGCGGACCGCATCATCGAGGAGGTGCAAGCCGCCGTCGCGGAGTGGAAACGCAACGCAACCCGGGCGGGTGTTTCCGCGGGAACCATTCGGGAGATCGCCAGGCGTCTGCCTCGATTGGGGTGATCCGGAGCGGGCGCCCTGGCGGCCGCCGCCCGGCGGTGACCGCGCCTCCGCCCCATGGGGCGCTCCCGGATACGGTCGTCCGGAACGGCGGATCGGCCGCGGCGTTTCGGAAGCCATCGCGCGGGAGGCCGGACCACCCGCTGCCCCCCCGGGGGCTCCCCATCCCCGTAGGAAGAGGCCGGGCGGGCCGTCAGCGCGGACGACAGAAAGCCGAGTCTTCTCGTGTACCTGCCCCGGCACGCTCCAAGAATGTGAAAATCACTCGTGCATAGGGTCGGGTCGCAGTCTGTCCCGGCCGGGAGCAACGCTGCACACGGTCGGTACAGAGCCCTCCCAGACCTCCGCTGGACATCTTTCGGGATTTCGCCATCGTGCCCCCCGTATGCACGGTTGCGGCTTCCCCGTCATGATGCTGTCCGCGTCTCAGGCACCGTTTCCAGCGGCATGGCTCGATGCTGACCGAGCCGAAGCACGACTGCTCTCGCCCGGGACAGGTGCTGACCGCTGGGGTGCACGACTGCCCTCGTCAGGAACGGACCAGACCCGAGGGGGAACACGACGGATCTTCACGTTCTTGCCCCGAACCGCCGGGGTGCCGCGGCTGAAGTCGGGTTTCTTGTTACTGAGCGATCATCCGGCCGTTCGAGGTGCGATGGAGCACGGCATGCACTTCCCTGGCCCACGTTTGTAGCTGGTTCCGAAACGTGAGCCGGAGTCGCTTCCTCCCTAGCCAACATCGTGTTGTAGCTTCCCGCCGCCCTCTCGTAAAACCACCGACCGACGCCGTCCGGGCAGTATGTAGTCAGGGCGAGTTTCTCCAATTCGACATGGAAGGGCTTGTTCGCCGAGAGGTCAGACTGCCTGACGGCGTTCTGGCTGTTGGCGTACCGGGAAGTGTCGGAGATCAGGGCTTCCTCATCCGCTGGATCTTGCGACCGCAGAACGATGACCTTGGCTGGCACGCGCACGCGTCGGAGGTCCACCTCTGGGCTCTTCTTCTTGGTGAAGTAGATGGACGCAAAGGACATCGACGGCCGGCCAGATCTGGTATTTCCTGGCCGTGGGAAGCTGATATTCGTCCACGGTTGCTTCTGGCACCAACACCATTGCAGGTTTGGACGCGTGGAGCCCAAGACCAACGCGGAATTCTGGCGCACCAAGCGTCAGACAAACGCCGCCCGCGACATCCGTGTCGTGCGCTGCCTCCGTCGCGAGGGTTGGAGCGTGCTCACTGTCTGGGAGTGCGAAACCCGGGACCCCGGGAAACTCCGGAGGAGACTGGAGCGGTTCCTGAGTCCATCGGCGTCTCGGGCGCCCTAGGAGCCATGAACGCCACCGCCAGTCCATCCCGTCTCGGGGTGTGGTCTTCGCGGACTTGCCGCTGCCCCAGCTCTCCCCACTTCCCCCCCCGCCGCCCCGGTGCTATCATGCGCCCCCAGGAAGCGTTCAAGGATGGCCACGCGCCGGCCCCCGCCGGGCCTCGCGGGAGGGATGGAACCATGTGGGCTCGCATCAGGAACCTCGTATCGGGCTTTATGAGCCTCTTCGTCAGCGGGTTGGAGAAGCAGAATCCCCGGGCGCTCATCGAGGCCGAAAAGGAAAACCTGCGCAAGCAGATCGCCCGCTTCAACGACAACCTGGCCACGCACGCCGGGTTCTGCGAGCGGCTGATGCGGCAGGTCAAGAACCAGGAAGTGCAGGAGCGGGATCTGACCGCCAAGGCGGCCGCCAACCTCAAGGTGGGAAACCGCGCCGCGGCCGGCCAGTACGCTCTGCAGCTCAAGACGGTCAAGGAGCAGATCGAGGAGAACCGCTCACAGCTCCAGGCCGCAGAGGAGACGTTCAAGAAACTCGTCCAGGCCCGCGACGTTTCGGTGAAAGAGGCCCACGAGAAGATCGAGCAACTGAAGCGGATGCTGACGGAGACCGAGATGCTGGAGGCTCAAGCCGAGCTTCAGGAGATGGCGCAGGGGATGATCTCCTCCATCGGCGGATCGGGTGACACCGTCGCCCGGGTGGAGGAATATCTCACCGAGCGCCGGGACAAGGCGGCCGGGCGAGCCCGGGTGGCCGCCACTTCGATCGATTCCTCCAAGGTGGAACTGATGGAGGCCGAGCAGCAGGCGCTGGCGGACCAGGCGCTGGTCGAGTTCGCCGCTTCCTACGGCCTGGAGATGCCGGCGGCCGCGGCCTCAACAGAGGGCGCGTCGGCCGCCCCCGCGGTCGGGGGCAAGCCCCCAGTCGGGGACAGGCCGGCCGCCGAGGCCACGACCGAGGTCAAGCCGCCCCAGAAGGACATGGGACCGGCGGCGAAGCAGAGCGAGTGAAGGGAGACAAGCCATGGCAGACACGCAGAAAGTCGGGATGACGCCGCTGGGCAAGATCGTCATCACTCTGGTCGTCCTGGGTCTCATCGGCGGAGCGGGCTACTACTTCCGCGGGGTGATCTTCCCCGGCGGTGCGGGTGCGCCGGGAAAGATCGACTTAGACGCGTTCAAGAACCAGGTCGGGAAGGTGGAGGCGCCGGACACTAAGGGGATCACCACCGTCAACGAGTACGCCTACCTCCCCTCGGAGAAGCTGCCGGCCGTAAAGGGGGTGAGCGGCTACAAATGGAATCCGACCGAGAAGGTGGTGAACTTTCCGATCAACGTCTGGATCGGGTGGCTCCCGATTGTGGCGGCAAACCACGGGTTCGCGCCCAACACCGAGAGCATCTTCTACAAGAAGTACGGGTTCAAGATGAACCTGAAGCTCATCGATGACCCCGTGGTGGCCCGGGATGCCTATGCCGCGGGCGAGAGCCATGTTCTTTGGGGAACCCTGGACATGATGGCGCTCTTCGCTCCGGACCTGATGAAGGACTCGCGCACAGCTCCGCGCATCTACCAGCAGATCGACTGGTCCAACGGCGGGGACGGGATCGTCGTGCGGGGCAACATCCGATCGGTGCAGGAGCTGAAGGGCAAGATCGTCGTCTACGCCCAGAACAGCCCTTCTCAGTACTTCATCAACAACCTGCTGCTGCAGGCCGGGCTCCAGCCGGGTGAGGTGACGCACAAGTACACCGCAACCGCCTTCGAAGCCGCGGCGGCCTTTGTCGCCGATAAGCGGATTGACGCTTGTGTAAGCTGGGCGCCTGACATCTATAACATCCCCGAGAAGGTCGCGGGCACACGCATCCTGACCACCACCTCCGACGCGAACAAGCTCATCGCCGATGTCTGGGCCGTGCGGGCCGATTTCGCCAAGGACCACCCGGAAATCGTCAAGGGGTTGGTGGCGGGAATCTTCGAGGGGATGGGGCAGCTCACCGACCCCGGCTTCAAGGAGAAGGCGTTTCAGTGGATGTCCGAGGGATACGGCATACCGGTCGATGACGTACGTTCCATGCAGAACGACGCGCACTCCACCAATTTCGCCGAAAACAAGACCTTCTTCTTGAACCAAAACGATCCCGCCAACTTCGAGCGCACCTGGAAAAACGTCACCTTCGTCTATCGGGAGCTGAACCTCATCGGGACCCCGGTCCGCTTCGACGAGGTGATGGACTTCTCGGTCCTCAAGCAACTCGACGCGGAGGGGGCCTTCAAGACGCAGCGCGATGAGTACCGGTCGTCCTTCGCGCCTACGACCTTCGCCAAAGTTCAGGCCGAGGCGCCCATCCTCACGCAAACCATCCGCATCAACTTCTACCCGAACAGCGCCAACATTTACGAGCCGGAGCACAATGAGCTGGGCCGCCCCGTGCCCAACACGCTCTACGACCCCAGCGTGGAGACCACCCTGGAGAAGGTGGCCCGGCTCGCCGGTCAGTACGAACGCGCGGTCATCGCGGTCGTTGGGTTTACCGACGCATCCATGAAGGGGAAGGGGCCGCGTTACGAAGATGTGAAGCAACTCTCCCTGGACCGCGCGGCTTCGGTCAAGAAGGCGCTGGTGACCAAGTATCGCTTTGATCCCAACAAGTTCATCGTCGAGGGCGCGGCGTGGGACCGCCCCGCGAACGCCGATGACCCGAACAACCATGCCCTCAACAGGCGCGTGGAGATCTCGGTCTACCCGCCTGAAGCCAAGTGACGGCGAACCATGGCTGAGGAGAAGAAGCAGACGACGACCTCGGGTGCAGGCACCGGCTCGGGCGCGGGCGGGGCGACCGCGGAGTCGGCGGTTCGGGTGAAGCTCAAGGCAGGCGTCGGGGGCAGCAACTCGTTCTTGGATCTGCGAATCCGGGAGACGATTTCCGGCTGGATGTGGATCGTGCTGGGGATCATCCCGATCCTGCTCCTCCTGGGGGTTTGGTCCCTCATGACAGCGGGATCCACCCCCGAGGCTCGACACATTTCTCCCACGATCCTGCCGAGCCCGTTGGAGGTCGTGAAGTCGTTCCCGGCGCTTTGGTTCGACCGGGCCCTGATGCGAAACCTCTTCGTATCGTTCGCGAGGGTGCTCGGAGGTTTCGGTATCGCGGTGGCGCTGATGTTCCCCCTCGGGCTCTTCATGGGTTCGTTCACCAAGATCAAGGCCGCGTTCACGCCGCTCGCGCTCTTCGGCGCCTACTTGCCGATTCCCACGCTGGTGCCGCTGACCCTCAGCCTCTTCGGAACCGGGGAGAGCCAGAAGCTGATCTTCCTGGCGCTGGCCTTTTCGGTCTACTTGCTCCCGTTGATCGTGGCGGCCGTGGACAGAGTGGACGACACCTACCTCAAGACCGCCTACACCCTGGGGGCCGGCCGGCGCTCGGCGGTGACCAAGGTCCTGCTGCCGATGGCTTGGCCGCAGATCTACCGGGCTTTGCGTCTCGGCTTCGGAGTGGGCTGGAGCTACATCCTGCTGGCCGAGATGGTCGACATCGGAAAGGGGCTCGGCGGCCTCATCATCGTTTCTCAGCGGCGCGGGCCGAGGGAGCACATCTACCTCATCCTCGTCGTCATCGTCCTCGTGGCGTTTCTCACGGACAAGGCATGGAGCGCGGGGGAGAAACGCCTCTTCCCGTACCGGGAGGCCAAGGGATGAGCGCGCGGGAATCATCGGCGCTCCCCGCTGTGGTGGAGTTCCGCAACGTAACCAAGACGTTCAATCCCGGGACACCGCGGGAGTTCATCGCCCTGCGGGACGTCTCGTTTCGGGTCGATGACACGCCAGGGATCGGCGAGTTCATCGCCATCGTCGGTCCCTCGGGGTGCGGGAAGTCCACGATTCTGAACCTGATCCAGGGGTTTTCGGATGTCTACCCGCCCACCAGCGGAGAGGTTCTCGTACGGGACCGGGTGGTCGAGGGGCCGGGCCGGGACCGCGGGATGATCTTCCAGAAATACACCTCGTTCCCGCATCTGACCGTGCGCCAAAACGTCACCTTCGGCCTGGAGCTGAACCGGGCCGAGCTGGGTCTTTCCCCGTCGGCCAGGGACGATCTGGCCATGGAGTGGCTGGGCAAGGTGGGGCTGCGCGGACACGAGGCCAAGTACCCGCATCAGCTCTCCGGGGGCCAACAGCAGCGGGTCGCCATCGCCCGGACGCTGGTGCTAAGCCCCAAGATCATCCTCATGGACGAGCCGTTCTCGGCCCTGGACGAACCGACCCGCATCGAGATGCAGCGACTGATCATGGGGATCTGGCAAGCGGTCGAGACCACTGTCTTTATTGTCACCCACTCTCTGGCCGAGGCGGTATACCTGGGAGACCGGGTCTGGATCATGACCCCGGCGCCGGGCAGGCTCGGGAAGCAGATTATCGACTCCATTCCGCGCACGCGGGGCGAGGATCCTCTTGTGATGCAGGAAGGTCGGGCCTTCAAGGACGCGGTGGCCGAGGTGGCCCAGGTCTTTCGGGACCTCGAGAAGGCGGGAAGAGGCTGACCATGTCCGCGCGGTCGCTTGGCTACTGGGACTATGTGAAAGCCGCTTTCAAGCGAAGGGCGCGCGTTCCGCTTCTCGGATATGTGCCGTATAACTACATCGCGCTGTTCACCGTTGCCGTTCTGGGCGCGGCCTCGCGGAATCCCGGTTTCTGGTTCATGGGGGGAGCGATCGAGATCGCCTACCTGGCGGCGCTGGCCGGCAACGCTCGCTTCCAGAAGCTGGTTGAGGGGGAGGCGCTCTTGAAGGGGCGCCCCGACGGCAGGCCGTCGATCCAGCAGACCGTGAACTTTCTCACCCCGCCATCGGCTGAGCGATACCGCCGGATCTTCGAGCAGTGCCGGCTGATCCTGGGCATCAACACTCCTCTCGGACCCTCGGCCACGCTGGAAGACTCGCGCGCGGAAGGGCTGAACTCCCTTCTCTTCCTGTTCGTACGGCTGCTCTCTTCGCGAGAGAACCTCCTCGGGACCCTTGGCCTGGTTGACAAGAAGACGCTGGAAGGGGATGTGGAGCGGCTCAAGCAGAAGCTCGCCGCGGCCCCGCCCGATGGAGCGCTGGCCCGGTCGGTCCAGGCCACCCTTGAGATCGAAACGAAGCGCCTCGACAACCTGGCCCGGGCAAAAGGGAGTCTTGAAGTCATCGACGCGGAGCTGGAGCGCATCGAGCAACAGGTCCGTCTGATTCGCGAGGAGTCAGCGGTCTCCGGGGGGCCTGAGGTTCTGTCGGCGCGCCTCGACGCTGTGTCCACGACCCTCACTGAGACGTCTACGTGGATGGACCAGCACGCGGAGCTTTTCACTTCGCTTTCCGTCGATGACACGGTGGGCGAGGCGCCGAGCCCTCCGCCTCTGGCCCAGGGTCCGCGGAAACAGAAACAGTAACGGGCCTGGATTGTCCGTGAACGCTTGGTGATTCCGGGCTTCACGTGCCCGGTGAAAGAGGAGACGTTGATGGCCGGCGATACGCTCAGTGGTTGGGCCCAAGAGATGCGTCAGATCTTCCGTTCCGGGACCACCAGTCAGTTCGTCCTCTACGGAAACGTCTCCGATCTGCAGCCGGTGGTGAAAGAGGCTTGCGCCGCGGAATATGTCTCGCTGCGGCGATTCCTGACGGAGACGATGTTTGCCCCGTTCGATGTGGTGCTTCTTTACGACCGAGGAAAGGGCATCCGGGTGCGCAAGGGAGGCGACCTCTTTCATCGCTTCCTGAAGATGTTTGACACCTTCCAGGGTACATCCTGGGCCTCCATTCCCGACACGGGGACCGACAAGCTGGAGACTCTCGACCTCTCCGGGCAACTGCCACGGGAACCCAAGCGCGCATTGGAGCTGATCGACCGTTTCCTTCGGGCCGGGCTCGCCCGGACGCGTCCGGTGGACGGCAAGCCGGTCGCCGATCCTCTCAAGATCGCCGTGTTGATCGACTACGCACACTACATCGCGCCCGCGGGCGAGCCTCTGTACATTTCGGGAGACTTAAGCCAGTCGATCATCCAGATCCTGGACTGGTCCAGTGATCCAGCCGTGACCGGGGCGTTCGTGACCACGGTCCTCATCACCGAGACGCTGGCGGATCTGAACGGTCTTCTGGTGGAGAACCCCTACGCCGCGAAGATCCGGATCGGCCTGCCGGATGCCGCGGAGCTGAAAGACTACATGCGCGACCTCGCGGCCGACGTGGCCGAGTTCGATCGGGTCTGCGAAGTGCCACGGGACGTGCTGGCGGAGAGGCTGGTCGGCTTGTCTCGCGTCAACGCCAGGAATCTCGTCCAGCGCGCCCTTTCGGCGGGTGAGACGATCACGGGCAAGTACCTCACGAAGGTCAAGAAGGAGCTCATCGAAAAGGAGGCGTTCGGGCGCCTGGAGTTCATGGAGTCCGACCGCACCCTGGACGACGTCGCGGGTCACGCGGAAGCCAAGGCCTGGCTGCGCCAGGACGCTCAGTTGCTCAAGAAGGGGATCACGCGGGCGATCCCGATGGGATATCTGCTGACTGGCCGTATCGGAACGGGCAAGACGTTTCTTGTACAGTGTCTCGCCGGCGAGGTCGGCGTCCCGTGCGTGGAGTTGAAGAACTTCCGCGAGAAGTGGGTCGGCGCCACGGAGGGAAATCTCGAGAAGGTCTTCAACGTCCTGCATGCCCTGGGGCAGGTCTTCGTCTTCGTCGATGAGGCCGACCAGGTGACCGGCAAGCGCGGCGGCAGCGAAGGAGATGCAGGGCTCTCGGGCCGGATCTACGCTATGCTGGCCGCGGAAATGAGCGATACGCGCAACCGCGGCAAGATCATCTGGATCTTCGCCACCAGTCGGCCGGACCTCCTGGAGGTCGACTTGAAGCGGCAGGGGCGCCTGGACGTGCACATTCCGCTCTTCCCACCCCAGGACCAGGAGAGCCGGCAGGCGCTCTTCGGAGCCATGGCTCGCAAGCTCAAGATGGAGATCGCTCAGGTGGATCTCCCCTCGCTCCCCGACAACGACCAGATCGGCGGCAACGAGATGGAGGGGGTGCTGGTCCGGGCCCTGCGGGTGTATGAGACACAGCCTGAAGGAAGTCCAGTGCGGCCGATGCCGGAGGTGATCGCGGAGGTGGTAGCCGATTTCCGGCCCTCGGCGCATACGGAGCGCCTGGAGCTCATGGACCTGCTCGCTGTGAAAGAGTGTACGGACACACGGTTCCTGCCGGCGCGGTATCGCTCGATGAGTTTGGGCGCCGTGAACGAGCGGGTGCGTGAGTTGAAGCTTGTGCTGGGGGAGGCGTAGACCTGGCCGCTGTTCCGACGGAATCCAGCTTCCTTCCCGTGGACCACGGCATTACATTGAAGCGCTCCGCAGGCGTGAGGCTTGTAGAGTTGTGCCTGCGGACGTGAATCTCCACAGTGCCCATCCGCTAACACTGCGCGGACCGAGTGTGAGGTCCGCGGCTAACAAAGGAGCGATGTATGAAGGTTCGAGGATATGCGGCCCGGTCGGCCGACTCTCCCCTGGCCCCTTGGGAGTTCGACCGAAGAAGTCCGGGGCCGAAGGACGTTCGGATCCAGATCGACCATTGTGGCATCTGCCACTCTGACATCCATTTCGCGCGCAACGAGTGGCAGTTCACGACCTACCCCTGCGTGCCCGGACACGAGATCGTGGGCCGCGTCGTTGAGGTCGGAGGCGGCGTCACCCGGTATCGGGAGGGCGATCTGGTGGGCGTCGGCTGCTTTGTCGATTCCTGCAGAACCTGCGCGAGCTGCAAGGATGGACTGCAGAACTACTGCGAGCCCGGCGCCCGGATGACCTATGGCAGTCTGGAAGCGGACGGAACGAGCCCGACCTACGGCGGCTACGCGACCCAGATCGTCGTGGACGAGGAGTTCGTTCTGAGAATCCCGGCCTCCCTCGATCCAGCCGCAGCCGCGCCGCTCCTGTGCGCGGGCATCACGACCTACTCCCCGCTTCGCCACCTCGGCGTGTCCGAGGGAATGCGTGTCGCGGTGATGGGTCTTGGAGGCCTGGGCCACATGGGAGTGAAGCTGGCGGCGTCCTTCGGTGCGGAAGTCACCGTCTTGAGTCACTCGCCCTCGAAGGCGGCAGATGCGCAGCGCCTCGGGGCGCACGACTTCGTGCTCACCAGCGGGACCCATGCGCTCGTTCCGCTCGCCGGACGCTTCGACGTCATCCTCGACACGGTGTCGGCCCAACACGATCTGAACAGCCATCTCAACTGCCTGAAGAGGGACGGCACCCTGATTCTGGTGGGGGCCTCGCCGGTTCCGTTTCCTCTAGCCGCGTTCCCGCTCATCTTCGGGCGTCGGCGGATCATGGGGTCTCTCGTCGGCGGGCTGCCTCAGACGCAAGAGATGCTCGATCACTGCGGGAAGCACGGGATCACCAGCGATATCGAAAGGATCAGACCCACGCAGATCAATGAAGCGTTCGACCGGGCCGTCCGGGGAGCGGTCAAGTACAGGTTCGTGATCGACTGCACGAAGTTCTGACCCACCGCGTCCGCAATTCGTACGGCGGGGTTCGGGAAGGCGCCTCGATGGACGGCCCGGCGCGGGGGAGCGGCGGGAGGAACCGAGCCTTCCGGTACGCAGGGCACGCCCACAACGACTGCTACCTCCCCATCTGCGGCCCAGAGGGGGGTTCCCCCGACTCCACCGGTCCCGCTCTCGGCGGGGCCGGTTCTGTTACTCTTGCTCGTCCATCCGGCTGCCTACGAGGGTGAACGGCTCGTTGGGTGCTGCGGTTCCTGGTTTGCGGAAAGGGGGTGTTGTGAAGGACCTGCTCTTCATCGAACCGGATGGCAGCAATCGCGAAGAGGTCCGCCGCCTGGGTTATCGGTTTGTGGACCTCCTGGTCGAGTCGGCGTCCCGCGCTGCGGAGAGGATGCCGCTGAATCGCGACCCCGGCCTGATCGGCGAGCACTACGCTCCGTCCGAGGAGGGTCGCGACGTCGATCTCCTGCTCGACGAGATCCGTGGGTTCCTCGACCGCGGCATGAACCCTGCCCACCCGGGCTACATGGGACACATGGACACGCTGGCTTCCGCCATCGGGATCTTCTCCGACGCCATCGTCTCGTCGCTCAACAACAACATGCTCGCCTGGGAGATGTCGCCCGTATTCTCCGAGCTGGAGCAGCGGGTCATGCGGTGGACGTGCGGTCTGTTCGGCTTGGGTGCTACACCTGAGGATCCCGACGATTCCGAACGCCGCCCCGTCGGACACCTTGTTAGCGGCGGCACTCTCGCCAACGTGACCGCGATGTGGGTCGCGCGCAACGCTCGCGGCGGCTCCACCATGGACGAGCACGGCCTTTTCGGCCAGCCGCCCTACGTCTTCTTCGCCTCGGAGAACGCGCACTTCTCGTTTCGCAAGGCGGCGAACCTGCTCGGCCTTGGCCGCGAAGGCTGGGTCGAGATCCCGGCCGAGGACGACGGCCGCGTGCGCGTCGACGCCATGGCGGCGGCGATCCGCAGCGCCCGCGCCGCCGGCAAGATACCGTGTGCCGTTGTCGGGGTGGCCGGTACCACGGTGACCGGCTCAGTCGATCCGCTGGAGGAGATCGCGGAACTGGCGGCCCGCGAGCGGCTCTGGTTCCACGTTGATGCGGCCTACGGAGGAGCGATCGCGTTTTCCGACCGGCTGCGGCCGCGCCTCGCCGGCATCGAGCACGCCGACTCGGTCACCTTCAACCCCCAGAAGTGGCTCTTCGTCCCGAAGACCTGCGCCTCTATCCTTTTCCGCGACCGGCACCAGCCCGAGCTCCATTTGCGTGAGGCGTTCGTCTACGGCATGAGCAACCGCACCACGCAGGGACGCACCCGGGTGAACCTGGGAGAGTGGACTCTGCAGGGCACGCGGCGGGTCGACGTGCTGAAACTCTATCTGACTCTCGAGCACTTCGGTCGCGCCCGGCTGGCTCGCATGATCGAACGTCAGATCGACCTGGCACAGAACTTCGCGGGGGCGATCGCCGCGTGTCCCGAGCTCGAGCTTCTCCACCACCCGGAACTGAACATCGTCTGCTTCCGCTACCGGGGCGTTCGGACGGGCGCGAACCGGATCGCCGACAACGAGCGGCTCGACTTCATCAACACGAAGATCCAGGAGCGGATCGAGGCCTCGGGCCTGGGCTGGTTGAGCCTGCCGCACTACCGCCGGCGGACGATCCTCCGCGCCGTCATCCTGCATCCGCGCTGCACCGAGGCATTGCTCGACCGGATCCTGGACGAGGTGCGGTCGGCGGGGAGGGAACTGGCCGGAACCCTCTAGGTTATGGATCGACTTCTGTTGCTCGACATACGCGGGCGGGCCAGCAGCTTCCGGGATCGGTCTCAGTTGGCCATCGGCCGGAGTTCGGCGGGCTTGACGCCCGGGCGGGGGGGGTGACGTCGGGCGCGACCTACGGCCCGTGTTGGCGGGATGGATCTGTGGCGACCGCCGCGAACATCGGCCCAACAGGGACGCGGTGCTCTGCTTCGGAGGATCAGAACGCGAAGTGCGCGCTGTTTTCGGTCTGACGATCGCCCAT
>CAIMUX010000060.1 GCA_903844735.1 Candidatus Eiseniibacteriota bacterium | reverse complement strand
CGTCGGCAGCAGCCCCGGATGCAACAACAGCACCAACCCCGCCACCAGCCAAGCCTCCACCGGGGTCGACCCGAAGCTCTCCCGGTCCACCAACAGCGCAAACAGGATGATCCCCGGCAACACAAGGAAGGTCCCCAGGTGGATCCCCATCGACAGGCACACCAGGTAGTAGAGCACCAAGAACAGGCCGGTCTTCCCCGCCCGGCTTCCCGTCCACCGGGCCCAGCGCAGAATCAGCCATGCCGCCATCGCCATAATCAAAGACGAAAGCGCGTAGACCTCCGCCTCCACCGCGTTGTCCCAAAATGTCCGCGAGAACGCCATGAAGAACGCCGCAGCCAGACCTCCGACGATCCCCGGCCAATGCGCCACCAGCACCGCCGAGAGGCGACGCCCCGCCCCCAGACCGGCGCCGTCTGCACCGAATCCGCCTTCGGGACCGAGTCCGCCTTCCGCACCGGACGCACCCACGCCTTTCCCCAGCGTCACGCCCGCCCGCTCCACCGCACGCCCCGACACGCTGCCCGAACCCCGCCGCATCCGCAGCCAGAACTCCACCGTCATCAAGTAGGTAAACACAGCCGTGCCGCTCGCCGCCAACGCCGACAGCCAGTTCACCCGCGCCGCCACTTGCGGAAACAACGGCAGCATCGAGAACAATCTCCCGATCAGCACGTACAACGGCGTCCCCGGTGGATGGGGGATCCCCAGTGTGAAAGAGGTCGCGATAAACTCCCCGCTGTCCCAGAACGGACAGGTCAGCGTCATCGTCTTCAGGTACACCACCTGCGTCACCAACAGCACCAGCCCCGCAAATAGCCAGTGCAGCTTCTCCTCCCACCGCGTCATCGATCGCTCCTCCACCACCCTGTAAGAATGCTCACCGCGAGACCACGAGCCGTCCGGTCACCTTGCGCGCCGGACCGCCGCCCATGGGCGCAGCCTCGATCCGGTACAGGTAGACTCCGTTCGCCGGTTGATCGCCATCGGCATCACGTCCATCCCACGAGATCCCCTCGCGCGCGAGCTGCACGGGCGTCACGCCCGGCTCGCGCGTCCGCCAGACCCGCTTTCCCGAAATCGTGTAGATGGTGATTTCCAGGTCTGCCGGGCCGCTCAGTGTTCCGAAAAAGCCGGTGTCGCCATCAGTCGGATTCGGAAAATTGTAGACGTCGTCGAGCGCAAAGCCGCCACCCGCGCCACCCGCGGTGGTAAACGGGACCCGCACCGACCCGCCGTTGCCAACGTTGTCGGAAGCGCGCACCACCAGCTCATAGGCGCTGCCGGCCACGAGACCGGAGGGAAGGCGGTGCTCCACGCTGGCGCTCCGGTAACCAAGAGAGTCGCTGCCGAAAACGACGTCGCCCGCCAGGTCCTCCGCCACCACCAACGTCCCGTTTTCCTCAATCTGCAGGATGACGGAGCGCGACGGCACGAGCCCGGTGATGTTGATCCCACTGCTGTCAAACAGATCCGCGGTGAACGCTGCCTCGGGGGCGAGGCTCGCCAGGTCCCCCTCGAAATGGACATGGATGCGTGGACCTTCGTGATCATTCCCCGCCGGCAGGGTGTCCTGCGGCACAGAGAGGTGCGGGAGGGCGCCCAGGGCGTCGCGGTCGGCCGCGGCGGCGTAGACGAAGAGACCGGCCGGACCGCGGACCCCCGCACGCAGGGCGCCCGGCACCTGGAAACGCAGGGTTCCCGTGCCGCCACGCACTTCGGCTTGGCCACGAAAGATCGGCGCACCGGTCAGCAAGTAGGTTCCGCTGCCCGTGCCCATCCGCCGGATCGGCGAGGAATCATACACGCGCACATCCACAGTGCCGTCGAAGGCCGCGTCGAGGGTACTGTCCGGCCGTTGCACTGTTACGCGCAGGTCGGTCAAGACCGCACGGTGGAGCAAGTCTCCCATCGCCGCACCGCTGCGCGCGTCCTCCAGCGTGAGGCCCACCGTAGGGGGCGACACCGCCAACTCCACCGCTGGATCGCCGAGGAGGATGTAGCGCTTCGAGTTGATGTTTCCCGGCTGGCTCAGGGTGAGCTTCGCTTCCGCCGCCGCTTCTCCCACCGGGCGCGGATCGAGAGCGGAACGTCCCGGGAAAAGAGCCTGAAAGAACTTCCGGTTCAGCTCAGCGTTGCCGCCGCTGTACGCGACGGCCGAAGCGGAAAAGACAGCGACCGCGCCACCGCCGCGACGGAGGAGCATGGATTCCCCCAGTCCCTCGCCGAAGTAGTCGTACTTACCCACCGAGCACGAGGCGGTGAAAAACAGAAAGAGACGATCGGCGTTGGTCAGCCCCGGCACTCCGGAGGTCTCGAACACCCGCTCGTCGGCCAATTGCTGGTCGCTGCCGTGGCCGGTGAAGTTGACCAGCAGCGTCCCCTCGTTCATGCGGGCGCGCAGCGCGGCGGTCGCGCTCGGCTTGGTGCTGTAGGCACACTCGGTACCGAACTCGTAGAGGTAAATCTTGTCGATCTGGAAGACCTCAGGAAGCGTCGGGGGAAGCGCCTCAGTCTGGGTCATGTGCAGGAACGTGAGATTGTCGGGATTCGTCCCCTGGCAGATGTCGTCCGCGACAAGTGTGACGCGCCCCTTCCACGGCCCGTCGGCCGAGGCCGACTCGTAGCTCCGCATCTTCTCTACCACGATTTCAGCCTCCGAGCCGGTTCGCACCGGGAAGCGGCCGATGAAAAGGTCCAGCCCCCAGTCGGGCTGGCCATCCATGGGGTCATCGAGGTACCCATAGAAGTCGTCGGACCCGAACTGCGGCGAGTAGAGGCTGTTGGCGAGGCCGTCGTCGAAATATCCCTCGTATGTCGGAACGAAGACCTGCGCCCCGCGGCCGAGAGTGTTGCGGAAGTCGTAGTGCGGATCGCCCATGAGGAGCACGTAGGCCGGCCCGGCCTCGGGATCGCCTCCGTCGTAGCGGTCACGGGCGCATTGGAGGAAGTTGCGCAGGGCCGTCGGGTCAATCCGTCCGAAACTGAACTCATCGTAAATATCTTGCACGTCGACCACCATGACCGGCACCGACGCGGGGTCCGGCTGTCCCGGCCCACCCGGGAAGTGCGTGCGCCGGAACTCTGCCAGCTCCTCGGCCACCGTGAGGAAATCGTGGTGCGTGATCACGATCATGCGCGTCGGATCGGTGCGCGCTCGCAGATAACCGCCGGGCGGCGGGGCGTCCAGCTCCAGCCTCGGACGCACCAACTTCGCGTTCGACCAGGCGAGGAAGCGCCGCGGTGGGTCGCCGCCGGCCTCGGCACGAAAGCGGAGGATGACGGTTCCGCCGGGATCGGAGGCCGCCGGTTGGATCCGCACCGGGGCGAGCGGGTCGGTGGCATCAAGGACGGTGAGGTCCGTGGTGGAAAACCCTGTCACCGAGAACGATTGTTCCGACTTGAGAACACCGCCGGTTTGGAACGCGATGGTGTCGCCGTGCGCCACCAGCCGCCGCGTGTAGTCCATCTCGATCCAGGCGAGGAAGACATTGCTGCCATCCCGCCACGTCGAGTCGGGATACAGCACCGGACGGTAAGGCAGGGTGAACCGCAGTTCCTGTTCCCCCGCGGCGAGCCACACGCCGGTGGTGTCGATGTCGCGGCGTGTGTAGCCATCCCAGAACCTCCCGTTCGGCAGCCGTTCGGTCAGGACGTCGAGCTTGTCGTTCAGCTTCACGCGCACCGCGTGATCGGGCTGTTGCGCCCCAGGCTGGGACGAGTTCCCCCAGAGACGGACCCGCAGGCGCACCGGTCGGTCGATTACCGGATCGAGGGGCGCCACACGCAGGGAACGCTCGGGATCGTTGGGGACGGCGGTCAGGGAGAGCCACCAGAAACGTTCCCACGCTGGGTTCTGTTCGGGCGGCTGCGTCGTCGATTCTTTCTGACGCGGCTCCCAGAACTCGTCGCGTTCGAAGCGGACGCGATCGGCCACCGTGGTGATAGACTCCTCACCCACGGCGGAGCCGTCCACCTTTGCGATACGCCTGGGCGCCCCCTCGAACGATCCGCCCCAGGTGAGCCAATACACGACCTCGGAGTCGTACGGCTCGCGATAGAAACGATCGGGTCCGCTGGTCGGCGCCCCCAACTCGTCGAACCAGCCGTCCGGTCCCTGTCCGAGGAAGACGATCGTGTCCTGCGGGCCAAGAACGCCGTCGCTGCCGTCGCTCACCTCCAGCGGCACCTCGATCATCCAAGATGGCGCGTCTCGCCAGTTCTGGGCCTCCACCAAAGGCAGAGGCCGCGGACGGAAGAGGCGGAGCGTGACCGGGTCGACGCCACCGGCATCGGGGTCGAGGCTGAGGCTGAGGGCGCGCAAATCCTCACCGCTGATGACGTGGGGACCGCGGCGTGAGACCCGAACTTTGATCCACGGGTTCGGCGTGCTGCCGAAGCCATAGACCCGCCGGCCGCTCTCCGCCGGCGCCGCGGCGCGCCGCCACGAGCGCCCTTGCGCATAGTTGGCGAAAATGCCGCGATAGATCTCCTCGAACGGGTCGTTCCGGGAGGCGGGACGCGACGGGAGCGACTGCCGCGCGGCGCCGGGAAGGAGCACCGTAATCTCGGCCTCGCGCACGTAGAGCAGCTCCCCCGCGGCGCCGACGGAGACGGGCTGGAAGCTCACCGACGCGCCCCATTGGTTGTGCACCCAGCAGGCTTGGCCCGCACGGGCACCAGACGGCGGCAGCGCGGCCACGGCGCGCGAGCGCTCGGCCGCGGTCATCCCGGCGGGCCACGAAAGGGAAACCGAATCGAGCACGCGCCCGCGCACGGTGATGCCGGCCCCGGGTGGCAGAGCGATCCACGTCGCCGCGCCCGGCGCCGACACAAACGGAGAGATCGGTCCTTCGGGCTGGAGGCGGTCGGTGACGAGGAGCGCCCCGTCCTCGCCGCGCTGGGTTCCCCACGGGTCCCCACGGAAAACAAGAACGACAGTCTCGTCGGTGGCTGACGCAACCTCGAAACCGGACCCGGCGGCTAGGCCAGCCGGGGCGAGGGCGGCCAGCGACAGAAGCCAGGCGAGGACGATTGCGGGGTGCCAACTCCGGATCCCGCACCTCGTAGACATGTAACGCATGAATATCGTCACTCCCGTGGTCAGAAGCGGAGTCCGCTTGGCCGGGGCCCGGCGGGGCATTGGAATCAGGTAGTAGCCGGCCCAGAGACGTCCAGGCGCTCGCCCTCTTCCACGAGCATGATCGGGATGTCGTCCTCGATCCGATAGCGCAAGCGGCAAGCGGGGCAAGTCAGGGTCTGCGCCGTAGCGTCGTAGATGAGATCTCCCTTGCAGGCAGGGCAGACCAGAATGTCCAGCAGTTCCTGGGACAGCATCCGCTCTCCTCTTCTGTCGCACGCACCGGGATCACCGGGGGCGTTGTACCTTGCCCGGTCCCGGGGCCAAACCTATACTCCGGCCCCGGAAGCAGCCCGACCGCCCTGCGGTGGGCTTCGGCAGAGTGAACAACAGGCTTCGACGGGTGTCAACGACGCCCGGTCCGCCGGGAGGTTCTTCCTCGTTGACCGAACAGCCGCGCGAGGCCTCGGTTTCGCGCTTATGGCGGATCGCTCCGGGCCTAGCCGCGCTCCTCTTCGCCATCACGGCACCCTGGTCGATCGCCGCCAGCCAGAGCGCGGTGGTCCTCGGCGCGATCATCGTCACGGCCGGACTGCTCTGTGGACGCGTGCCGGTACCCCGGATTCCCCGCACGCTGGTGCCGGTGCTGGTATTCCTCGGCCTCCAAATCCTTTCGATCCCGATGGGAGTTCATCCGACGCGGTCGCTGGGCCTCCTCAAAGATTCGTGGACGCTCCTATTTCCGTTCTTTTTTGTCGCAATGCTGGAGGATGAGCGAACGACCCGACGCGTCGTGCGCGCCTTCGTCGCCAGCGCCGCCCTGGCCGGGATCGTGGGCTTGAGCCAGCACTTCGCCGGGTATGACTGGCTGCGCCCCGGATCAGACTGGAACGCCCGAGGGGGTGGCTTCATGGCCGTGGGCTCTTTCGGTGGGCACCTCACCTACGCCGGAGTACTGCTCCCTGCCTTCTTCGCCGCCGCAGGCCTGGTGTTGGCGGAACAACGGCGGTGGCCATGGCTCCTCGCCCTGTCCGCCATCGGCCTCGGACTCCTCTTCAGCTACACGCGCACCGCTTGGCTGGGCACGGCTGCGGGGCTCCTGCTTTTCGGGGTGCTGCGCGGTCCCAGAAAGGGTGCCCCCCCGCCCCGAGGGGACGGCCGGCGTCGGGTCGTGCTCTTCGCGGCAGCCGGCGCCCTCCTCCTCGCCCTGGTGCTGGCGATGGATTCGTCTCTGCACGAGCGGGTCTTCAGCATCTTTCAGCTTGGGGATGATCCGCGCGTGCGGCTTTGGGGCACGGCGCTGCGGATCACCGCAGGACCTCCGGTTCCGCTGCCGACGCCCGATTTTCAGAACCGCCCGGAAACCATCACCTTCCTGTTCGGTGCGGGACTCGGGGCCTTCAAGAAGCTCTTCCCTCTCTATCGGCTCCCCGGTGAGTACATGTCGACAACCCATCCGCACAGCGACATCCTGAACCATCTGGTGGAAACGGGGGTCCTCGGGGCGGCGGCGTGGCTCTCGATCTGGGTGGCGTTCTTCGTTGCCACGCGGCGGGCCCGCTCGCCGCTGGTGGATGGGCTGCGATGCGGGGTGGCCGCGCTGCTTGTGGGAGGGCTCGGACAGTGTTTCTCCACCGACGAGGAGGTGGCGCAGGCTTGGTGGTTCGTGGCGGCAGCGGCGTTGGTCCTGACCCGTTCGTCAGCGAGTGCCACGCGGCTCTCCGAGGACGCTGTGCTGCCGCCAGCCGGCACGACACTGCCGGCGGCGGGTGCCGGCCCTCCCAGAGGCCGGAGGAAACAGGCCTGGCGAAAGGACTCTTTGCATGCGATGAAGGCGGCCCTTCTCACAGTCGCGGCCGCCACCCTCGCCGCGCGTCCGCGGGCTCGCGCGCCAGCCCTCGTGGTTACGGCGCCGCCCGCCGTGCCATCGAGAGCGGGCGTGCATCCTGCGGGAACTGTGCTTTCTGCGGGGAGAGCCACCGCGATGCCATCGCGCCATCGAGCGTCCGGTGATGCCGACCTGAGCGGGACCGCGCGCGTTCTCGTCGTCAGACTCGACAACCGGCTCGGGAACCTCCTCCTTCTCACGCCGTTTCTACAGCGGCTGCGAGAATCGCTCCCCGCGGCACACCTCGGTTTCGCCTCGGGTGAAGCGTACGCAGCGGTACTGCGCGACTGGCCCTGGATCGATGAATGGATCGTCCAGCCGAAACGCCGCCATGCGGCATTCCCCCCGCTTTTTCCCCCATGGGTCGCCGGCCTGCGCCGCCGAGGCTGGGATCTGGTCTTCGAGGCCAGCAATTCGGACACGCACTCGTTTTACAACTGCTTGCTGGCGCTGGCTGCGGGCGCGCCGGACCGTGTCGGCTTCGACCATCCGCGCAGCCGCCGCGCTCTCACGAGGATCGTGCACCCGCCCGAGGTCGGCCTGCACTTCTCGCTGGCTCCGCTTCGCCTCTTGCGGGCGCTGGGCTTCGAGGCCCCCGCGGCGCCGATGCGCTGTCCCACGATGGCGGAACCATCTCCTTCGTTCGCCGCCTGGAAAACGCGCGAGGGGATCGGGAAGGGTCACATGGTCATCCACCTCGGAGGGCGCAGCGCCAAGGCCTGGCCGGAGGAAGGTTGGGCCAGGCTCCTGCCGGAACTGATGCACACCGTCGCCGGGCCGGTTGTGCTGGTAGCAGGCCCCTCGGAACAGGCCCGGTTGGCCGACCTTTGGCGCGCGCCCGGGCCACGACCGCTGCGCGCGCCTCTCCTCACCGGACCCGACCTCGTCCTCCTGCTACAAGGGGCTGCGGGCTTCGTGGGGTGCGATTCAGGGGTAATGCACTTGGCCGTGGCCGTGGGGACCCCGACGACAGCGATGTTCTTCCGCTCAAACCCGTGGCACTACGCACCGCTCGGAGTCGAACACCGCACCGTCCTTCTCGCCGACCCGTTCGGCGTGGACGACGAGGCGTGGGCCAACCCCGTTGAGGGAATGCTGCGCAGCCCGATCCAGCGCGCGAGAATGGGTGAAGCTGCATCGCGCGCCGGGACTCCGGAAACGGGATCGGCCGCGACGGACGCCGTCATCCGCGCCCTGGACGGAGCGCGGCCACATGAGGGAAGGGCACCCGTGACGGATGCGGGGCGGGAGGCGCGGTCATGAGATTCCCTACGCTTCGGCTCTATGGAAGACTCCTGCGCTTCCTGCGCCCACACGCCGGACTCTTCGCCGGCTCGGTGATCTTGATGGCGGGTTTCGCAGCGTTCAGCGGCCTCTCCCTGGCGCTCATCGTGCCCTTCACCGAGATCGTCCTCTCGGGGAAGAGTCCGCGGGATCTGGCCCAGCGACACGGCGGCGGCATCCCCACCGGCATTCCAGGCTTGACGATCCCATCGGGGGGCACGGTGGACCCCACCGTCACGCACGACGTCTCCGGCGCCCCGACCTCACCGACAGTCCCGGCTCCGGTCGCCGACCTCACCCACCGTGCCCTCGAAGGGGGGCGCCCCCCCGTTGGGAGCCGCACTCCCTTCGAGGGACCCGGTGCTTCGCTGCGGCGGGCCCTGGAGACACGCTTCTATGGCTGGCTGGCGGGACGCGACCGCCGTGAGACCCTGGGGCGTTTCTGCCTCGCGCTGTTCTTAGTCTTCCTCGTGAAGAATCTGTTCTGGTACGGGCAGAGCTACCTCGTGGTGCGGGTGGAGCAGAACGTCATTCGCGACATCCGGCACGACATCTTCGGTCATCTGCAGTCGCTCTCGCTGGACTATTTCTCCGCCACTCACTCGGGGACCCTGATCTCGCGGGTCGTGAACGACATCGAACTGGTCAAGGGGGCGATCGCCAACGGCATCGCCGATCTCACGCGCCAGGGGTTGCTCCTCCTCGTCTACCTCGGAGCCGTGCTGATGGCCAGTTGGCAGCTCTTCCTGATGGCCATTCTGGTGCTGCCGCCGAACCTTTGGATCATCGACCGGATCGGATCCACCCTGCGTCGTTCGAGCCGCGTCTCGCAGGTGAAGATGGCGCGGCTCACCTCCGTGCTGAGCGAGACTCTCTCGGCGATCCGCATCGTCAAGGCGTTCGGGCTGGAGCGAGACCGCGCGGAACGTTTCCAGATCGAGTCCAGCGACTACGCCCGCACCATGGTGAAGATGACACGCGCCGGCTCCCTGGCCACGCCCCTCACCGAGATGCTCGGCGTCGGCCTGGCGGTGGCGATTCTCTGGTTCGCCGGCTCCCGCGTCTCGGTCGACGGGCAGGGGGCCGGGCGCTTCATGCTCTTCATTGTCGGCATGCTCTCCATGATGCAGCCGATCAAGGCGATCGCACAGGTGAACATCCGTATCCAGCAGGGGCTGGCCGGGGCCAAACGGATCTTTGAGATCCTCGACACCGAGCCCACGGTGGCCGACCGCCCCGCCGCTCATGACGTGCACGGCCTGCAGCGTGAAATTCGGTTCGAGCGGGTCTCCTTCGCCTACCGCCCCGGGGTGGAAGTGCTGCAGGCGATCGACCTTGTGATCCACCGCGGCGAGGTGATAGCACTCGTCGGCCCGTCCGGCGGCGGCAAGTCGACCCTCGTCGACCTCATCCCGCGTTTCCACGATCCGACCGAGGGGCGCATCACCCTCGACGACGTTGACCTGCGAGATCTGCGGCTCGACCACCTGCGCGGACTCATCGGGCTGGTTACGCAGGACACGATCCTCTTCGAGGGAACGGTGCGGGAAAACATTTCCATGGGGCGGCTGGGGGCGACCGGCGCCGAAGTCGAAGCGGCGGCGACGGCGGCGAATGCCCGTGAGTTCATCGAGCATCTTCCCGAGGGATACGACACCTGGATCGGCGAGCGCGGTGCGCTTCTTTCCGGCGGCCAGCGTCAGCGGCTCGCCATCGCGCGCGCCATCCTCCGCAACCCGGAGATCCTCATCTTCGATGAAGCCACCAGCAGCCTCGATACCGAGTCGGAGGCGCTGGTGCAGGCGGCCATCGACAACCTCCTGCGCGACCGCACCGCCGTCGTCATCGCGCACCGCCTCTCCACCGTGCGCAACGCTGACCGGATCGTGGTCGTCGAGGAAGGTAGAATTGTCGAGGTCGGCCGGCATGAGGAGCTGCTGGCGGAGGCCGGAACCTACCGCCGGCTGTACGAAATGCAGTTCCGGGATCCGGCCGGTCCCGCCGAACCAGCACCCTAGTCCACCCGAGCGGGCTTAGGGTGCAGTTCCTCCGTCGATCCCATAAGTCAGCATGACTCCGCCAAGACCCGCAACGCCCCCCGGCACATCCGCTCGCCCTCTGACCGCACGCCCGGGGGCCGCCGGTCCAAGCCCAAGGGCCGGACTTCCTCACGCGGTCTCCGCGTAGACGCCGATGCGGAGGAACTTGGCCAGCCGCGCGTCGAGGAGCTGGTCCACCGGCAGGGACGCGTGCTCGGTGAGAAAGCGGCGGATCTCGTCACGCAAAGCCTGCGTCACCGCCGCAGGATCGCGGTGCGCCCCACCGGACGGCTCGGGGACGATGCCGTCAATGATGCCGAAGTTGAGAATGTCCTGCGCGGTTACCTTCATGGCCGCGGCGGCATCCGGGGCCTTGGCCTGATCCTTCCAGAGGATGGCGGCACATCCCTCGGCCGTGATCACCGAGTAGACCGAGTTCTCCAACATGAGGATCCGGTCGCCCACCGCGATGGCGAGGGCCCCGCCCGATCCCCCCTCGCCGATGACCAAGACGAGGATCGGCACGCGCAGGCCTGCCATCTCTCGGAGGTTGCGCGCAATCGCCTCGGATTGACCCCGCTCTTCCGCGCCGATCCCGGGATAGGCCCCGGGAGTGTCGACGAACGTGATCAACGGCATTCCGAACTTCTCGGCCAGCCGCATCAGCCGAAGCGCCTTGCGGTAGCCCTCCGGGTGGGGCATACCGAAGTTGCGGGCCATCTTCTCGCGGGTGTTGCGTCCCTTCTGTTGGCCGAGGACCATCACCGGCCGTCCTTCGAAACGGGCCGGCCCGCCCACGATGGCGGCGTCGTCTCCGAAGCAACGGTCGCCATGCAGCTCGGTGAAATCGGTGAACAGCACATCGAGATAGTCCAGGAAGTAGGGGCGCCGCGGGTGGCGAGCCAGTTGGACCCGCTGCCACGGTGTCAGATTGGAGTAGACCTCGCGGCGCAAGCGTTCCGCCTTCACCTCGAGCTTGTGGATCGCCTCGCCGAACTCCAGCCCCTCGCGATCGGCAAACTCCCGTAGATCCCGGATCTTCTGTTCAAGCTCGACGATCGGCTTCTCGAAGTCCAGCCAGGACGTCTCCATGTTCTCCCTTCCCCGCCTCCCGCGGGACCGCACAGCCCGGACGGGCCAGGGCGCTGGCGCGGACTCTAGCAACCGGCCGTGGGGCGGGTCAACGCGCGGTGGTTCCGCGCGCGCCCCTGCCGGACACGAGATTTCCACCCGCTCTGCCTCGACGGCTCCTTCCGCCTTGCCAACCGCAATGCAAGTGCTTCCGCCATGCAGCATGCACGCCTACGCGGGGCACCCGGCACGCCGCCACGCGCGCCGAGACGCGTAAGGCACGAGGGGGGCAGGACTTCATGAGCTGCTCCACCTCCTTGTCGGCAAACACGTTGACGGCGACCGCCGGACCGTCGACCGAGACTACGGACCAGGCGGCACAGCCATTGATCCTCCTGTATCCGGCACCCGCGAAGGACGGATTTCAGGTCATGGGTTTGCATCGGCGGTCACGCCAGCGGGAACCGCCGCGAACCCGGGAGGTCATGATCCATGAAGAAGCTTCTGGTACTTACGCTCGTGGTCGGCGCGTTTCTCTTTGCCGGCTGTGGAAGCGACAAGGGCACCCAGGCCACGATTCTACAGGACGACGCGCCGCCGCTTGCGCCGACCGAAATGGCGTGCCGGATGGACAACAGCGGAGTCGGCGTTCTGACCTGGGCCGTCAACACCGAGCCGGACCTTGCCGGCTATCGCGTGTACGTCTACGATCCGGATCCACGCCGGAATGTGTCGTATGTGCTGCAGAACGAGGATGAGCTTCTCACCGAGGCAAGATGGACATCTCCGCCGATCCAGTACGACCAGGTTCTGTGGGTGCGGTTGGTCGCTGTGGATGCGGGTGGAAACGAAAGTGCGAGCGCGCCGAAGAGGGCAATCTGGGCGCCCGCGCCGCTCACGCCATCGGCGCCCCCGCCCCCCCCCAAGCCAACTGTGCCGGTGATCGACACTCCGCACACTGGCAGTGACGGCGGGAACGGGTAGCACGATTTGATCTCGAGGGTGCCTGGCGCCACCCAACCCGCCCAGCCACCTGCCTGCCGGGCACCCTCCTGTCCCGGGCCTCGCGGATCTACCGCGGGGCCCGCGCTCGTTTCCGGGCCTCGTTGACCGGCTCTCGCCGGGCGCTTAGAGTCCCGAGTTATGAGCACGCTCGATGATTCCCACGCCGCGCGATTCCGTCTTCCGGCGGACCTCGTTCCGACCGAGGCGGACCGCGCCCGTCTTCTCCGTTGGATACGCCACCTCTCCTTGAAGCGCGGACGCTTCGTCCTGTCTTCCGGCGCCGTGAGCGACTACTACCTCGATCTGCGTCTGGCCACGACGCATCCCGCCGCGGCCCGCCTGGCGGCCCGTTTCCTCCTCGCGGAAGTGGCACATCGGGGCGCGAACCGCGTGGGCGGGCCGACCCTGGGCGCCGATCCGCTCGTGGGTGCGGCCGTAAGTCTCGTCCCCACATCGGCCGGCGTGCTCGGCGGCTTCATGGTGCGCCCCCAGGCGAAAAACCACGGTACCGGCCGGCAGGTCGAGGGACACCTCGGGGCCGGCGACCGCGCCCTCGTCTTCGACGACGTCGTCACCGCCGGTGGCTCGATCCTGAACGCGGTGGACGCAGTGCGCGCGGCGGGAGCTGAGGTCATGGGAAGCTGGTGCCTCGTCGACCGCGACCAGGGCGGAAGGGACAAGTTGGCCGAAGCCGGCGCGCCGCTGACGGCGGTTTTCCCCGTGCGTGAGGTGCTGGAAGCAGCGTTGCCCGATGGACCGCCGGAGGAACCGATCCAGCCGATTGAACCGATCCGGCCGACCCAGCTGATCGCGACGGCGCATGCGGCTGGCGCGGAGGAACGGGTCGACCCGGCACCCGCGGCCTGGCGTCCGATAACTCCGGTGCTCGCCGCTGACGCCATCATGGAGCCGGTGCCCGGCTGTGTGCTGCTCATCCGACGGAAAAACCCGCCACTCGGTTGGGCCTTACCGGGCGGCTTCGTCGAGGTCGGCGAGAGCGTCGAGGAGGCGGTCCGCCGCGAGATCCTTGAAGAGACCGGGCTCACCCTTGGAAACGTGGTGCAGATGCACACCTACTCGGCTCCAGGCCGCGATCCGCGCCTGCCTACCGTGACCGTGATCTTCGCGGGACGCGCGTCCGGCACGCCTATGGCCGGAGACGATGCGGCCGAGGCGCGGCTCTTTCCCCTCGACGCGCTGCCGCCCGACCTCTGCTTCGACCACCGGCAGGTCCTGGAGGACTACCGCACGTCGCGCTACGGGGTAGGATCCGGCACCTTCCGCTGACCGGCACGCGGCGGCCCCCGGCCGCACCGCTTTAGGTCGTAGAGGCGGACCGGGCCGACTCGGAGTGCCCGGCGTCAGGTCCATCAAGCCAGTTCGTGTGCGGAACACGGTTCTTCACGAACCACTGCCAGAGAATCTCGCCGATACCGCGGTAGCGCATCCCGCGGTCACGGTAGAGCGGCGACAGCTTGCGGTGCAAGGCGGGCAGCCGATAGCACGGAATTCTCGGGTAGTAGTGATGCTCAAGGTGGAAATTCGACCAGAGGAATAGGAAGTTCCAGACCGGTTGCGAGCGAACGAGCGTGCTCCACTGCAGCGGGTCGCCGGGATTGATGTCGTAGTGCTGCCCCAGGCGGTTCACGGTAAAAGCGATGGGAAAAGCGAGGAACAGCGGGACCAGGTGGACACGCAGAGCAAGCCCAAAGCCGCCGGCCACCCAGAGCCCGGTCGTGAGGCCGAGGTGCAAAAACATGTTCACAGAGCGCTCGAACGCGATCCGCCGGCGCAACGGCAGCGGATATCCGCGGGCCTCGCGCGCCGAGGCCACGGCGTAGATCAGAAAGAGCGCCGGAGTCAGATAGAGCGCCTTGTACCAGCGGGTGACGATTTTCGGCGTCAGATACGCGCGCTTCGGGTCGTCGACGTTGGAACCGAGCTCGTAGTGATGGTCCATGTGCCAGCGGGCGAACTGCGAGGCCGAGAGAGACGAGGGAATCGCGTAAAGCAGGCCCAACACGCGCATCCACCGAGGGTGGGGCTGCTGAAAGATGGTGTCATGCACCCACTCGTGAAGCAGGATGATGAACCCGAGAATATGGAAACCCTGCAGAAGCGCCAGCGGGGTCCAGAGCCAGAACTGGGACAGCCTCCAGAGTCCGATCGCCGTGAGCAGGGTCAAGACCAGTTGGCGTGCGGCGACAGCGAAATGGAGCAAGGGCCTCCGGCGGTGCAGGGAACGCACCTCCTCGGTGGAGATGTATTCTTTTAGAATGCGCGCCACCCGCTGCCCGTGGGGCGCGTAGGATTTCCGCTTGCCGCGGACAACGGTCGACCGCTCTTCCGCTGCGCTCATCAAATCTTCCCCTGCGGGCATCGAACCTTCTGCTGCGCTCTTCAAAGTGCCGCCTCCAACGTGATCGGACTCTGGTTGGATGCGATCCGATCCCCGCGCGGATGGCCCTTCCGGTCGATGATCGCCCGCGCCATACAACCGTTCGCCTGGTTGCCGTTCACCCGACCTCGAAAGCAATCGACGCCGGGGGCAAGAGCGGCTCCGCTGTCCGCATCGTCCCGAAAGAAACCGACGCCGGGGTCAAGCGCAACCCCGCGGCGGCCGATGAAGGGACAGGTGTCGCATTACATCGCAACCAACGGGGGAGCCTATGATCGTCCAGCGGACCTTGCAGGGGGCCCAGGTGCACCTCAAAGTCTCCGGAGCCATCGACAACGCCGCCGCGCCGGAGTTTTCCAACACTCTGGCCGACCTGACCCAAAGAGAGTGCGAGGTGGCCACCCTCGACCTCTCCGATGTGCCGCGCATTTGCAGCGCCGCGATCGGGACTTTGATCCTTTTCTTCCGCAGCCAGACGCGCCTCGGCCGTTCTGCCGAAATTGAGGGGATGCATCAGAACCTGCGGGAGTTGTTTCACACCATCCGCCTCGATGATGTGCTCCACTTGAAGGACGCTTGAGCTCCCGGCGGCTCCATGCGCACGCCTAGGCGCAGCCATCCGAGCTCCGCGGAAACCGCGGGACCGGTCAGCGATACCCTCGTCGTCGTGGGCGAGGCGGGGGAGGCGTGGACCGCCCTGGAAGCACTCCGCTTCGTGCCGCTTCTGCGGGTGGAGCGCGTTGCGCGGCCGGCCTGGCCGGACCCGAGCAACGCCGGGACACCGCTGCTTTATCTTCTGGGTCGGTGTGCCGCTCTACCCGACACGCCGGCGATCACCGGATGGCTCGATCGGCTCGCCGTCACGGACAGTCCACCGGCCGCGCTCGTTCTTCCCCGCACCGAATCGGGATGGTGCGCCCTGGCGGCACACCCGCAATGCTGCGGCCTGCTCTCCGCGCAGCCCACGCTCGACGTCACCGAGGTGGAGCGAGTCGTGACGGCGGCCCGCCGCGCCCAGGTGCGCCGCTGGCGCCGCGGGCGCGCTCCCACGGGACGCCTCGCGTGGAACTTCAGCACCGCCGAGGCCGCCGATGGGGAGCGGATCTGGCTCCTCCTCGCCTCGGTCCTGGCCGATCTCCGCGGACTGGACGAGGAACTCCCCCGCCTCGGGATGGCCTTCACGGAAGCTCTGACCAACGCCGTGGAGCACGGCAATCTCGAACTCGCGAGCTCCCTCAAGGACGAAGATGACAGCATGGGCCGCTTCTACGCCGAGCGCGGGCGACGGCTGGCCGACCCGCGCTACGCCGCGCGCCGGGTGCGTGTGGAATTGCAGATCCGCGAGGAGTACCTGCAGATCCGCCTGCGCAACCAGGGGCCGGGCTTTCGACCGTCGGACGCGGTCCGCACCCGCTTCGACCTGCCGCACCGTCTGCATCCTTACGGCCTCGGACTGCGCATGATCGAGGGACTCGTGGACGAGATCGAGATCGCGCCGGATGGGCGGGGCATGACCCTCAGGTCCGACTTGTCGCCGCGTCCTCACCGGCGGGCCGCGTGAGATGGACATGACGCCACGATCGCCCTCCACCGCGACCGATCCGCCCGTGGTGCCGCGCGGCTGGGTTCTCGTCGTCGACGATGACCCGGTGAGCGCACTCATCGCCTGCCGAATTCTCGAAGGACACGGCTATGTCGTCGACTGTCGCCCCGACGCCCTTTCGGGGTTGGAGCGAGCGCAGGGCTCGCCCACGCCCGACGTCATCCTCTTCGACATCGAAATGCCGGGAATGGACGGCATCGAGGCCTGCCGCCGCCTGCGCGCGCTGGAGGGGCTCGACGGAGTGCCGGCCATGCTCTGTTCGGCCCAGGCCAAAGAGCAGTTTCTCGCTGAGGGGCTCAGCGCCGGAGCCAACGACTACCTTGAGAAGCCGTACTCCGAAGTGGAACTGGTGGCCCGTGTGGAAAACCTCGCCCGCATGGCCCGCTACCAGCAGTCTCTGCGCGACACCCTGGAGCAGGTTCGCCGCAACAACGAGATGCTCGGCCTGGAGCTCGAGGCGGCGCGTCGGGTGCAGGGCGCCCTTCTGCCGACCACGCTCACGCCACACCCATCGCTCCGCTCGGCCGTACTTTACGAGCCGATGGTGGGTGTGGGCGGTGACTTCTACGACGTCTCCCTGGGGGCCGACGGCATGGTGCGGCTCCTCGTGGCCGACGTCTCCGGGCATGGCGTTTTCGCGGCGCTCCTGGCCGCTTTCTTCAAAATGGGCTACCAAGTCTACTCCGACCGGGAGAACGGGCCCGCGGCCGTCCTCAGCGCGGTGCACCGCGAACTTTGCCGTTCCCTTGACTCGGGCCATTTCGTAACGGCCCTCGCAGCCTGGCTCGACCCGGTCACCGGGCGCCTGCGCTACGCCTCGGCCGGGCACGCGCCCGGACTCCTGCGCCACACATCCGCCGGGCAAATCGAGCGCCTGCTTCCCACCGGCCCGATCCTCGGAATCATGGAGGAGAGCTGCTTCGACGAGGCCGAGACACTCCTAGCTCCCGGGGATGGACTCCTGCTTCTCACCGACGGAATCATCGAGGCATCGAGCGGCGCGGGAGAGCCCTATGGTCTGAAGCGGGTGGAGACGGTAGTGCGGCGAAACCCTCCCGGCCAGCCGGGAGAGATGCTGCAGAACCTGCGCATCGACTTGGAGAATCACCAGGACACGATGATTCTCGACGACGACTACACGGCGCTCGCGGTGGAGTGGTTTCCCGTGCGGGTTCCTGCAGAGCTGCAACCAGCGAGGGCGGCGGAGCAGACTCCGAAACAGCCACATGAGCAGCCATCGGAGCAATCCCCGGCTTAGCCCTCGAACATCACGAACTCGAGCCTCCAGGTCAAATCGCCGGTGTCGAAGCAGAGCTGGTAGACATCACCACTGTCGGCTGTGACCGAGAAGTAGCAGAGCCGGCTGCGCCCGCGCGTGTCATGCCAGCGCGTGTTCACGGCGCGAATCGCCAGGCGCGCTTCGCCGCGGCGAAACAGCACGGGTGTAATCGTTCCACCTTGGAAGTCGGCCCGGACCTTCACCGGCTCGTCCAGCGGCTCCCAACGCATTTCGCGGCTCTGACTAGACGCGGCGCACGATGCCCACGACCCGCCCGGCGAGGCGGAAATGAGGATCCGTAGTTGAGACGCGGATCGGCTGGTAGTCGGAATTGGCCGGTCGCAGCTCGATCTGCCCGGTGCCGCGGTGAAACCGCTTCACCGTCACTTCCTGATCCTCGCCGAGGTAGGCCACCACGAGGTCGCCGGTCTGCGCATCTTCGGTCGGCTGCACCACCGCGAAGTCGCCCTCCAGGATCCCCTCGCCGACCATGCTGTCACCCACGACGCGCACGGCGAAGGTGTCTCCCACGCCGAGCGAGTCCCATTCGAGACGCCCCTCCTGATGCTCGATGGCCGAGACGGGACGCCCCGCCGCCACGCGGCCCAGGATCGGAATGCCGTGGTCGCGTCGCAACTCCGGCGCGGGCATGAGCCGCCGTCCTTCGCGACGCAGGAACCCCTTGCGCACGAGGGCGTCGAGGTGCTGGGCCACCGTCGCCACCGAACTCAGTTGAAACTCCTTGCCGACCTCGCGGAATGACGGGAATCGACCGCGCTGGGAGATGGAGTCGAGGATGTAGGAGAGGATCGCCTCCTGCTTGTCTGTAATACCTCTCATGAAGCACCTCTACTTCTCATGAAGCACCCGGACCTCTCATAGCGCACCCGGACCTCTCACAAGACATCGGTTCCTTGCCCGGAACACAGGTTCCTTTCCCGGAGCACCGGCTCCCGGGCTCAGGGGTCACGGGTGACGGGCCGGGTGAAACGCACCGACCATAAGGGGGAGCGGATCCGGCGGATCCACCCAGGCCCGTCAACTCGCGGCTTCGTGCCTCTCTCCGGGGGGGACAGAGGCGGGATCGCTGCCGGCGAGAGCGGGTACCCCTGGGGGGAAAGACACGGTCGGGGCAACCGTCCGCGTCGACAACGAGGGCAGGATAGCGAACGATCGTTCCCAGTGTCAACCGAAATTTCGTTCGGCACGGGAGATTCTGTCGGCCGATCAGATTGCCCCGGCGGCCAGAGACTAGATCCCGCTAAAAGCCACCGGAACAGGAAAGCGCGAATTCAAGCGCTGGAGCCGGCAGATCAGGTAGTCGGTTGTTCGCGGGGGCATCCCCGGTGTCTCAATTCAATTGCTTCTCGCGCAACGAAAGCCGACGGTTTGGTTGCGACTACTCGGGAAAAGGTTGCTGCGGCCAGCACAGCAGAGGAAGAGAGGGAACTCATGTTTGCCCCAGTCGCCCCCGCGTAACACCCAACAGCACCCCCCGATGGAGACCGGAGAATCTTCCCGACCGTCATTCGAATCGTATGGGTAAGGCGCGTACTTCGTACTGCACCATTCGGAGACGTTACCCGCCACATCATAGAGGCCGTAGGGGCTTGGGCTGTCGATCGTCTGGTAGCCGCCATGGTTGCTGCCGTCGTAGTAGCCTACCGGGGTCGTCCAACCGTTGGATTCGTATGGGTCACCGCTGGCCCAGTAGTTGGCCCGAGGTCCGCTGATGTCCTCGCCCCAGGGGTACGACAGCGTGTCAGCGTCGTCGCACTGCCCCGGGTCTCCGTCGGTCTCACAGCCCCCCTTGGCGGCCTTCTCCCACTCGGCCTCCGTCGGCAGACGCTTGCCTGCCCAGCGGCAATAGGCATCAGCCTCCCACCACGTGACGCCGCTCACAGGATACTGCCCGTTGCCGGGGACGCCGCCGCCATGGTAGGTGTCCTCGTCCCACCCCTCAGGCCTAACGATGCTGCCATCCACCTTCCAGGCCCAGCCGACCGGGTTCCAGTACGTGGAGTCCTGATATCCACCAGCCGCGATGAAAACCATGTACTCAGCATTCGAGACCTCGTAGACGTCGATGTAGAAGCCCTCGACGTGGAAGTCCTGGACCGGCGCATCGGGGATGCCGGCCTGTCCGAGGCGCACGTAGCCGGCGGGAATCCAGACCATGCCTGCCGGAGGTCCTTCGCTCACCGTCACACCACGAGTCCCTTCGGCGGTCAGACCCCCAGCATCCCTTACCTCGATCTTGATCGTCTTCGGTCCTGCACTCGCGTAGCGATGACTGGCGGCCTTCGCCGCCGAGAATCCGGTGTCCCAAATCCCGTCGCCCTCCCAATCCCATCGCGCCTCGAGTGCAGTCACCGCATCCTGCTGATCCGTGCTGCACGAGGCGTCCACCTGGAAATCCGTCTCTGTCGTGCCGCTTGCAGGGGTCACCGAGAAGCAGCCCACCGGGGCCGTGTTCACCGGCGGCGTCGGTTTGTCACCGTTGCATCCCGCGGTCACCAGGACTGCGACCAGAGCGCCGAGAAACATTTCACACCGCGAAGATGACCTCATCATTTGCCTCCTGCCGGTCGTTCCCGACGAAGCAGCGGCCTCTCGGCCGCTCTCCCAGGCCGCTACAGTGAAAGTTCCCGCCTATCTTACTACGAGCAACTTCTTGGTCAGGTGCCCCTCGGAGGTCGACACCTTCAGGAAGTAGACGCCGCTTTCGACCGTCCGGTCGCCATTGTCGCTACCGTCCCACATCAGTTGCTGGCGACCGCTCGCGACCACGCCGTCCTGCAGCATCCGAATCATGCGGCCATCCACTCCGAGGATGTACGCCTCGACGTGGCATGTCCGTGGCAACACGAGGTCAATCACCGTCCCCGTGGTGAGCGGGTTCGGCCGCGCAACGACATTCACTAAATCGCGCACCGGAAGCTCCACGCCCGCCGCCGGGGCCGGAAGCAGGAGCCTGGCGATGGCGCCATCCTCATAGCCACCTCCGAAGCTCTCCTGGAATGCCCCCGGTGATGTCGGAAAGTCGGTCGACATGGTCTTTCCGACCACCACACACGTGCCCTCAGGAGACTCCGCGCAGCCGAAGAGCTCATCGTCTGCGCTCCCTCCAATGTACGAACCGTAGTTCAGAAACAGGCTCGGACTGAACGCGGCAACCACGCCATCTTTGCCACCATTCGAAGACTCGTCAAAAGCGTCTCCCATCGTCGGAATGTCCGCAGATGTTGTGGACCCAGCAATGACGATCTGCTCGCCATTCCGGCTCCAGTAGACGCTGTTCGCATCATCATATCCAGAGCCACCGAAAAAGGTCCCACAGTACAAAGCCGGATATGCAACATTCGTCAGTTCCACAGCAAAGGCATCGCGGTATCCGTTCCGCGTCTGATCGAAGCCGAGCTCCGTGACCGGGAAATCCGAGGAGGTAGTGGATCCAACGACAACAAATCGTGTCTTGTCGGGATTGACCGCGATAGCCCGGCCATAATCATCTCCGGATCCCCCGAGATATGTGCTGAACATCAGGTTTCCGCCGGAAACGTGGAAGATCGTCACTGTTGCGTCGTCCTGATTGGTCCAATTGTTCACCGGGAGCCCGTTGCATACCGGGAAGTCATCAGAGGATGTGTATCCGGTTACAACGACCTGATGACTCGTTCCGATACACACCCCTCGGAGATAGTCACCGCCCGAGCCGCCCAAGTACGTCGCCCATACCAGAGAGCTGCCGCTGCCGTTCAGCTTGGCGACAAATCCATCCTCGGAGTTGGGGGTGACGTCGAAGGCGTTCGGAGTAACCGGGAAACTGGGGCCACTTGTCCGGCCGGCGACGACGGCCCGGAATTGGTCACTTTCATCATCAATAGCGATCGCGTTGCCAAGGACACCGGTCGACGGACCACCGAGATACGTGCAGTACACCAGCGAAGCGCCAGTATTGGATATCTTGGCGACGAAGGAGGATTGAGGACTGGGGCGATCGTACTGAAAAACTCCCGGTGTCGTAGGGAACCCAAGAGATCGAGTTTCTCCGGTGGCATAGACGCGGTTGCCCTCGTCCAGCGCAATGGCCCGGATTTCGTCGAGCGCCTCTCCTCCAAGATACGTCGACCAGATTATGGTTCCGTCAGGTTCGAACGTGGTTACGAAAGCATCCACTGCACCAAAGTAGTACGACTCGTAGCTCCCCAATACATAAGGGAAATCGCCCGATGTCGTCCCTCCCGCGACAACGATCTTCCCGGACAAATTGGTGACGGTGCTCAGGATCCAGTCCCACCCGCTACCTCCGAGAAACGTGCTCCACGAAGTGGGAATCTTGGTGTCGCTGGCCTTCCGCGACTGCTCATCCCACGGCCCCTGCCGCGCGAGCCCGAACACGTATCTGGTACCGGAGTCGTCGACCGGAGAGATCACGAGTTCGGCGAACGAGAGCGCTATGCGCAGACTCCCATCGACCGACACGGAGACATCCTCGGCGCCCTGCACTTGAAAGTCGTCCACGCCTGTCAGGGGCGTGGGCAAGGTCATCGACAAGAAGCGTTCTGTGCTGGACCCAATGCCAAACGTGACAGGTGCTTCGTGGTCGGAACGCTCATAGGCGACCTGGGAGAAGGCGTGGACCTCGGTCTTCCAGAGGGCGGGATCCTGGCCATGGAAGAAATTGAACAGCGGCGTTTGCTGGCGGCTCGCAGAGACGATCGCGCCAGCAGGCACGCCAGGAACGTGGATCAGGATCGCGTGGTGGGTGACCAGAACGCTATCGTATGGAGCGTTGGCATCGGAGGGAGTTCGACCACGGAAGGATGAACCGGGGAGACAGCCTGAAGCGATGGGTCCGGTAACGTCGAAGACGAGACCGTCATCCGTAAAGAACACCTGGGCACCCAATCCGTAGGAATAGTAGCGAATTCTGGGGTCGCGTTGCCCCACGTTTTCTATGAAGCCTGCCGAGCCGATGGCGGGGAGAGCGTCCTCGCAGGGACTCGGCGCACAGGAAGCGCCTTCACCCATGAAGACGCCGTCGATCCCGGCACACTCGGTGTAATCCAGGAGCGTACAACCTCCGCCCACGCAGCAGGCGGCGGGCCCGAAGGTCTCGACAGGCTGGTCGGGGCAGGCCATGTGCCCGGATGTCCCAAATCCCAGCCGCCCGTACGCTGAAATTGTGTCCACTTCCGACGGAAACGTATCATCGACGAACACGCCATGCTGAACCGGATGCGGGATCAGCGCGACCGAGGTCGAATCCTCGGCCTCTTGCTCCGAGTAGACATACCCCGCGAACCAGTAGATTTCGGTAAGCAAGCCGGTCCGCGTGCCCGTGGTCCAGGACTGACTGGTGCCGCTGCCGGGCGCCGGCCAGCCAACGCCCGGAATCTCGAAGTCTGCACATGTCCCGCGGGCGGCCATCACGAACTTCGTCGAGTCGAAGTCGATTCCGAACGAGAGCGCTTTCAGGCGCGGGCTGCTCCCGGGCGGGAACGCCGCGATGGCATGAAAGACAGTTCTCTTCCCGGGATCCCACGCCACACTCGTGACGGCGGCCGAACATGATGATATGGACTCCTCCCGCGACTCGTACGGCATCATCGTGCCAGGTCGCACCACGGTCCTGAGGACCAGGAGGAGTCCGCCATGAAGGATACCGTCTTTGCCCTCGATCTCGCTAAGT
>CAIMUX010000059.1 GCA_903844735.1 Candidatus Eiseniibacteriota bacterium | reverse complement strand
GACAGCAGCGTCACCGCGCATGTGCCATCCGGGTAGCAGCAGGAGCCCGTCGGCTGCGTGCAGTCGCCGGGGGCGCAGGTGCCGAACATGGTCCAGGTTCCGGTGCAGGCAGACAGCAGCGTCACCGCGCATGTGCCATCCGGGTAGCAGCAGGAGCCCGTCGGCTGCGTGCAGTCGCCGGGGGCGCAGGTGCCGAACATGGTCCAGGTCCCGGTGCAGGCAGACAGCAGCGTCACCGCGCACGTGCCATCCGGGTAGCAGCAGGAGCCCGTCGGCTGCGCGCAGTCGCCGGGGGCGCAGGTGCCGAACATGGTCCAGGTTCCGGTGCAGGCAGACAGCAGCGTCACCGCGCACGTGCCATCCGGGTAGCAGCAGGAGCCCGTCGGCTGTTCACAGGTATTCGGCTCGCAGACGCCGAACATCGTCCAGATGCCACTCCTCGGGGCCTCGCCCCCAGAGCAATCCTCCTGAAGCGTCACCGCGCACGTGCCATCCGGGTAGCAGCAGGAGCCCGTGGGCTGCGGACACAGGTTCGGAGTGCAGCTCGTCAGCTCGCCATGCCAGAAGCCCGGCGCCACGCAGTCATACTGACACGTCAGCACGCAGGACCCGTCCGGGTAGCAGCAGGCACCAACCGGGGGCACGGGGCTGGGGTAGAAAGCGACGCCAAAGAACGACAGGTGGTCCGGGTTCGCGGTGTAGACCACGAAGGTGGCGGTCTCTCCCGGCATCACCGGATCCGAGCAGAAGTACAGCGCCATCTGCGCACCGACGACGACGTTGTCGATCGTCCAGCGAAGTCCTGCCTGTGAGCTGGTCGGATCATAGCCACCCATGCTCGCGTCAAGGAAGCTCACATTGGAGATGTCCTGACCGCCCATCGGATCGAAGATCCTGAAATGGAAGTCGCCCCAGGGGGCCGACCCGGAGTTCTGGACAGTAACCGTGAAGTTGCCCTTGAACGGGGTGAAATCGTTGTGGCTCACATCCACGATGCAAGTTTCGTCCGGGCAACCGATGCTCCCAGTCCAGGATCCGTCACTTGCGAGCGCGGGAGACACGCCAAGGAACGAAGCCGCCCAGATGGCCGCGCAAAGCACGATCCACACAGGCTGACGGCACGTTTGCGACTTGACGGGCGAAGCAACGTTAGCAATGTTCCGCATAGAGAAATCCCCCTTCGTGAGATACGGGCCCGCTCAGACGCCCAAGGGCAGAACCCCCGCGTAGGGCGGCGTCCTCCGAGGCGAACGACGCTGAGATGCTGAGATCGCGCAACGCAGCCTCAGCCACCCGGGGAAGAATTTACCACATCGCGGGACGTGACGCAACGACGAAATTTCGTCGTCTCGCAGGGGCGGATTCCCCCATCCACTTGCTGAGCGGCCTGGGGCTGCCTTCCGACTTCGTCTCCCCCGCCTGGTCTGCGACTCATTCGCCGGTCAGAAGAAGGGTTGCAGCGCCTCTTGCAACGGATTAGGGTACCGCCGATTGCTGCCTATCTCCTTGCTTGGCCGGTGGTTCGGCAGGGGACGCAGCACAGACGAAAGGAGGGTGGTGTGACAGGAAGAGTGTGGAGGGTTCTCGTGTGGGCCGGGCTGGCTCTGCTGGCGGGTCAATCCGCCGTCTGGGCCCAAGGGCGGCTTTTTGCTAATGGCCCGCTATCGCCGGTCGTTGCGCCGGCGGACAATCCCCAGACCGACGCTAAGGTTCGGCTTGGGGCACAGCTCTACTTTGACACGCGGCTCTCGGCCGACAACACGATTAGTTGCGCCACCTGCCACGATCCGCACACCGGCTGGGCGAATCCTCATTCCACCGACACGGGTATCGGGGGCCAGGTAGGTGGGCGGAACTCCGGGACGGTCATCAACGCCGCCTACATGCGCTTTCAGTTCTGGGATGGTCGGGAGGGATCGCTCGAGGGGCAGGCCGTAGGGCCGATCCACAACCCCATCGAGATGGGAGAGACGCACGAGAACGTGGTCCGGAAGCTGAACTCGATCCCCGGATACCGGGAGCAGTTTCAGGGCGTGTTCGGAACCGACGTAACGATCGACGCCATAGCCAAAGCCATCGCATCGTTCGAGCGGACCGTCGTCTCGGGGGCGTCACCCTTCGATCTGTACATGATGGGCGACCATGCGGCTATGAGCCCCGCGGCCGTCCGGGGTATGCATCTCTTCAACGGGAAGGCGCACTGCACTCCCTGCCACAGCGGTCCCCTCTTTTCCAACCAGGGGTTCCACAATATCGGCGTGGGGATGGACAAAGAAAAGCCCGACCTCGGCCGCTTCGACCACACGAAGGATCCCGCTGACCACGGCAGATTCAAGGTGCCGACCCTCCGCAACATCGCTGAGACGCCGCCCTACCTCCACGACGGTTCCGAGAAGACCCTCATGGACGTGGTGAATTACTACAACCGCGGTGGTGTGCCGAACACCGAGCTCGACCCGCTGATGGTGCCGCTGCATCTCGCGGAGCGGGAGAAGGTCGACCTCGTAGCTTTTCTCGAGGCATTGACCGGTCCCGTTGCTCGCGTTGATGTGCCGCTGTTTCCGGATGGCGCTGGAGTGACCGCCGATCCGAAGGGAGGCCTGCGATGAAAAACCGCGTTGTCCTGGCTGGGCTCGTCCTGGGTGCCATCGCTGGTTTCTGCCGGCCGCAAGACGCCTCGGCCATTCCCGTCTTTGCCCGTAAGTACGGCTTCAACTGCACGATGTGCCATTCCAACATGCCACGACTCAACGACTTCGGACAGCGCTATCGCATGAACGGCTACCAGCTTGTGGGCCTGGGCAGCCTGGAGCAGACGGTCCTCGAGTCGCCGGCGCCGGTCGCCCTGCGTACAAGCGCCGGCTACGTGGGAACCATGTTCAACGAGGCGGCCGGGTTGTCCGACGCGACGGCGTCCGACGAGAGCGACTTCCGCCTGAACGGCCTCGATCTCTTATCGGCCGGTCAGTTGGGGCGCAATATCGGCTACTTCATGGTCTACGTTCCGCAGATCGCGGCGGCGCGAGGGGTGGCTGGCCAGGAGGGAAGTCTGGAGATGGCGAGCATCGTCTTCAGCAACCTCGCCTCCACCTGGCTGAACGTCCGTGCTGGCCGCTTCGAACCGGCCTTCGTTCCCTTCAGCGTCAAACGGCAGTTGAGCGTCTCGCCCTATGCCGTTTATGACGCGACGTTTCAGGATGGCCCGGCTTTGTCCGGAGCGCAAAGCGGAGTGGAAATCAGCGGCCACGGTCCGAGTCGATTCCAGTATGCGGCTGGCCTGGTCGACGGCGGGGGAACCAACGTTGCCATCGATTCGCCCGCGGACGTCTACCTGCGACTGGCCCAGGTCATCGGGGCCGGTGAGGGGCAGACGGCCGGTCAGCGTCTCGGCGTCATGGGGTACCTGGGCCGGGCCCGCCCCGTGGATCTGCTCTCCGTCAACTCGTGCCGCCCCGCGGATACGTTGCGTGTCAGTGCGACCCGCCGGAGTTTCTACCGAGTCGGCCTGGATGCGTGTCTAAACCTGGGGCACGCCAACCTGGCTCTGCAGTATCTGATGGCCGGCGACGATTGGGCGTTCTGGGGTGAGAAGGAACATGTGATCTATTCCGGCGGCTTCGGGGAACTGTCATGGTTGCCCCGCACCGAGTTCGTCGGGTTTGCGCGCGTCGACTACCTGGACGCACCGAAGATCGACAGCCGCGACCGCTTCCGGCTGACCGGCGGGGGGCGCGACTACGGTGATCTCCTGCGGCTGACGGTCGGTGGGCGCTACTACATCGAGGACAATGTGGTGATCCACGGCGAGTACTCGCACCGCTCCGAGAAATCGGTGCGCAAGGCGATCGATGACGCCACGGAGTCCTTCGTCACGGCCAGGATCGATTTCGCGTTCTAGGGTTCTGCAGATCTCCGGGCGCGGCATACCTGCTGCGCCCGGAACGTGTCGTGGCCCAGGCTGGTCATTCGACGAGCGTGGGCGTCAGCCGTGATTCGCGCGGTTCCCGGCCTCTCTACTCCTCCATCAACCAGATCTCGACCCGCCGGTCGCGAGTCTGCGCGATTTTTTCCTCCGGCTTGGCGACCGCGCCCGTCGCGCCGATCGTTGCCATCTCCATCCGTTCCTTGGCTACCCCCTGTTGGACCAGAAATTCGCGGGCGGCCCGAGCGCGAAGGAGACCGAGGTTGTCGGCGTTGAGCTTCTCGCCGTAGGCATCCGTCAGACCGAGAACCAGAATGCGCACCTTGGGCTTCTCCGCCATGACTTTGGCGAAGTCGCGACAGACCCCGGTGGCTTCGGCGTCGAGCGCGCTGCCGCCTTCCGCGAAGGTGAAGCTGCGGAGGAGATAGACAGGCGTCTTCGAGGGTGCCGGCTTGGCCTCGCCATAGGTCCAACGTTGCTGCTGCTTCACCGGGAGCAGAAAGGCCTGGTCGCGCTGGGCCGCAGCGGTCAGCCTCGATGGGGACGGTGGGGCCTTCGCGCTCTTGGGCCCGCAAGCGAGCGAACCGGTGAGGACGAGCGTGGCGACGATCAGGGCGAGCACGGACGTCGCCAGGCGGACGGCGGAGCCGACCTTGACGAGCACCATCAGGGGGGCACGGTAGCCGGAATTCTGCGGGAGTTTCAACTCGGACCTCCTATCGCTACAATCGGCCGTCGGCTTGCCCGGATCTCGGTTCCGGCGGGTGTCGGCGGGGAGACTCCCCGCGGCCCGGGGGACGGCCGGGTTCCGGGGGGATTGTATGCAGAAGCTGGTCGAATGTGTCCCGAATTTCAGCGAGGGAAGCGATCGCGGCATCCTGGACGCCATCGCAGCGTCGATTCGCGAGGTGGACGGGGTGCGGTTGCTGGATGTCGATCCGGGCGCCGCGACCAACCGGACGGTCTTCACCATGGTGGGCCCGCCGGAGCCGGTCATGGAGGCCGCCTTCCGCGCGGTGGGCCGGGCCGCCGAACTGATCGACATGTCGAAGCACCATGGGGAGCACCCGCGCATGGGCGCCACCGACGTCTGTCCCTTTGTGCCGGTTTCGGGCGTGACGATGGAAGAGTGCGTCGCCATGGCACGTTCGGTGGGCGAGCGGATCGGTCGAGAGCTCCGGATCCCGGTCTATTTGTATGACCAAGCGGCGGCCCGCCCCGAGCGGGTCTCCCTGGCGAACATCCGGACCGGTGAGTACGAAGGCTTGGCCGAAAAGCTCAAGAACCCCGAGTGGAAACCCGACTTCGGTCCGGCCGAGTTCAACCCGCGGACCGGGGCGACGGCGGTCGGCGCGCGCGAGTTCCTCATCGCCTACAACGTGAACCTCAACACTCGCGACAAGAAGCTCGCGAACGAGATCGCTCTGTCCATCCGCGAGATGGGGCGGTTGCAGCGCGACGCGGCGGGCAAGCCGGTGGTTGACGAGAAGGGAGCCAAGGTCTACAACCCCGGACTGCTCAAGGCTGTGCGCGCCGTCGGCTGGTATATCGAGGAATACGGATGCGCGCAGGTCTCCATCAACCTTCTGAACGCCCGGTTGACCCCGCCGCACGTCGCGTTCGAGGCGTGTGTGGAAGAGGCGCGGAAGCTGGGTCTGCGCGTGACCGGCAGCGAGCTGGTGGGGCTGATCCCGCGGAGTGCGCTCCTCGCGGCCGGGAGGTTCTATCTGGCTCGGACCGGCAAGTCGACGGGTGTGCCGGAGCGCGAGTTGCTGCACACCGCGGTTCGTTCGCTCGGCCTGTCGGAGCTCGGCGTCTTCGATGTCGACAAGAAGGTCATCGAGTACGCCATCCGCGACACCAAAGGATCGCTGGTCGAGATGACCACGCGTGGTTTCGCCGACGAGCTCTCCTCGGACTCGCCCGCGCCCGGTGGCGGCAGTGTAGCCGCGCTGTGCGGCGCGCTCGGCGGAGCCCTCGGGGCGATGGTGGCGAACCTCACCATCGGCAAGAAGGGGCTCGAGGCGTCCTGGGATCCGATGCGCGAGGCGGCGCCGAAGGGTCAGGAGCTGAAAGATTGGTTCCTCGCCGCGGTGGACGAGGACACGGCGGCATTCAATCACGTGATGGACGCCTTCCGCCTGCCGGGGAAGACGCCAGAGGAGACGGCGGTCAAAGAAAGGGCGGTGCAGGAGGCGACCAAGGGCGCCGCCGAGGTGCCCCTCGCCGTGCTGGAACGTTCGCTGGAGGTGTTGGTGCTGGCCGCGGCGACGGTGCGCCAAGGGAATCCCAACTCGGCCTCGGATGCCGGCGTGGCGGCGCTGTGCGCGCGCACCTGCGCCGAGGGGGCCTACCTCAATGTCCGGATCAACCTGAAAAGCCTGACGGATGCCGCGTGGGTGGCGAAGACGAAGAAGAAGGCCGAGGAGCTGCGGAAGCGTGCGGTGGAGCGGGCGGACGCTATTCTGGCCGAGGTGGAGGAGAAGATCGGCTGAATCGGACCGGTCCGTCCCGAAGACCCGAACCGTCCGCCCTTCGTCGTCCGAGCGGCTCTCGGCGTGACTGCTTTGGGCTGGGTGATCGCCTCGTCGCGACGGAGAATCCGCCGGGTTACCGCTGCGCCCCGGTGTCGAGGCGCTGCATCAGGGCCTGGAAGCTAGGATGGCTCCGCAGTGGGTCGAGGTCCGTGTCGTTGGCGAACCAACCCCGCTGGGCCAGACCCGCATCCACGGCTTGCTCGAGGCAGTTGATCGCTCCGTTGAGGTCTCCGGCCAGCGATCGGATGCACCCTGCGTTGTACAGGAGCATGGATTCCCGAGGTCCGAGTTCCAGAGCCCGGGTCAACCACTCGAGCCCTTTCTCTTTTTCGCCAAGGGCGACGAGACCGTTCGCGCCAAGGTAGAGTGCCCGCGCATCGTCCGGGTTGAGTTTCAGATATTCCTCGACGTTCCGCAGGCCCCGGCGCCGGGCTTCCTCGGCGGCGGACGGATGTTCCAGCCTCTCGTACACCTGGGCCACCAGCAACGGAGCCTGATAGTCTTCGGGACGCACCTGGTTGGCTTCTTCGAAGAGCCGGGCGGCCTTCTCCAGTTGGCTTCGCGTGAAGCAATGCCGGGCGTAGAAGTAGCGCGCCTCGAACAACTTCGGGTCGAGCCCGATTGCGGTCTCGAATGCCGCCTCTGCTTCCGCATCCCGCTGGCTGAGGGAAAGCGCCACGGCACGGGAAGCATGTGCCTGGGCCAGACCAGGATCCAGCTCCAGCGCACGGCGACTGGCGGCCTCGGCCTGCTCCCGGGCGGCCGGTCCTCCCTCGGCGTACATGAATAGGTAGGACCAGCAGTCGGCGATTCCCGCGTAGGCCCGCGCGTAGGAAGGGTCCCGTTCGATGGCTCGCGAGAAAAGCTGCAGAGCGAACTCGATGTCGCGCCGGCCATACTGAAAGTAGAACCCCCGTCCGCGAAGGTAGTACTCGTAGGCCTGCACATCGGCCGTCGAGCTCTTGCCCATCGCGCTTCGCTCGCCCGGCGACAGGGTCACCTCGAGGGCTAAGACCACGTTTCCGGCGATCTCGTCCTGGATGGCAAAGACGTCGTCCATGTCCCGATCGAACCGCTCGGACCAGAGCCGGCGCCCTCCCGCGGCATCGATCAGTTGTACCGCGATGCGCAGCCGCCGTCCTTCACGCCGCACGCTCCCCTCCAGCAGTGCGGCGACGTCGAGCTGTCTGCCGACGTCGGCGCTGTCCAACGCTGTCCCGTGGAAACGGAACGAGGAGGTGCGGGAGGCGACACGCAGCCCGCGCACGCCCGCGAGCGCGGTGATGATCTCCTCGGCCAGGCCCTCGCAGAAATAGCCTTGGTCGCGCTCGCGGCTCATGTCCGCGAACGGCAGGACCGCGATGGACGGCACGGATGCGTTGGCGGTCCGTCCGGGATTCCGGCTGAGATCCTCGAGCCCGAGCCGCAGGTCCGCTGCCGACTGCAGGCGCAGGCGCACGCTCTTTTCCAGGCAGCGATGGATGAGCCGCACCAGCGGTTCGGGCAGCCCGGGACGTAGGTTTGCCAGTGGTGACGGCGGATCCTTGAGGATCGCCGCCGCGAGGTCCGCGGGAGTGTCCCCGTGGAAGGGCCGGCGGCCGCAAGCCATCTCATACAGGATGACTCCCAGCGAGAAGATGTCGGAGCGATGATCGAGGGGTGCGCAACGCACCTGTTCCGGCGGCATGTAGGCCAGGGTGCCGGAGACACGGCCCTCTTCGGCCGTGGAGAGGACCTGGGTAGCCTCGGGATCGGGAGGTGAGGCGGCCGGTCGTGGGCGCGCCAAGCCGAAGTCGAGGATCTTCACCCGGACGTCGTCGCTCACCATGATGTTGGCCGGTTTGAGGTCCCGGTGGATGATGCCCCGGTCGTGAGCCGCGCCGACCGCGCCGGCAAGCGGGATGGCAATCTGCAGGAAGCGATCGAGGGGGAGGCCGTCGGGCGGGATCAACGTGGACAACGGAGCGCCGGGGACCAGTTCCATAGTCAGGAAGTGCCGCCCGCGATCTTCCTCCACGGAGTAGATTGTCACGATGTTGGGATGACTCAGGGCGGCTACCGCGCGCGCTTCCCGCTCGAAACGCGCCAGGCTTTCGGGATCCGCCTCCAGCTCCTCCGGCAGCACCTTGACCGCGACGTCGCGACCCAGGCGACTGTCCAGTGCCCGCCAGACCACCCCCATGCCGCCTTCGCCCAGCTTCTCGATCAGTTCGTAGTGCGCGATCCGTTCGCCGCCTTGGATGGTCACGATGAACCTCCCTCGCCCGGGGATGCACCCGGGTCCCGCGCGGGATGCTTCCCGTGCAAAGCGTGGGTTCGCCCCCCGGCCGCCACGCCCCCAGGCGCGGCGAGCATAGGGTGCGACGATGTCGGCCCGCAACCTCCCGGGTTGTCGGGATCACCACCGCGTTTACCGGGGAGTTTTCGCTGAAAACGGGTACGTATACCCCACCGGAACGATGCGACCAGGTGGTCGATCCCTGGCCGATTCCCTGGTCGGTCCGGGAGTTGTTATCTCAAGGACTTAGCGTTTCCGGCCGATCTTTCGGGCAGAGAGGCCGGACCCGGGACCGGGCGCGAGCGCGTCGGGCCCGAGCGGAAGAACGCCGCCCGCCGATCCGGTTTTTCCTCGTCGATGACGAACCGAGGAGGAATGAGTTCATGAACTGGGTGAAGCGGAGCCTGTCCGCCAAGATCATCGTCTCCACGGCGGCCGTGTTGATCGTTCTGCTGGGGCTGTCCACTGCCCTGCAATTCGTGCTCAGCCGGCGCGTGACCATTGGCAAGCTCCACACCCAGGTCGAGGAGACCGGCACGACGATGGCGGCCGCTCTACGGCACTCAATGATGATCGCGGATTTCGAGGCGCTGGACAACATGGTGGGACGCGTGGGGGGGGTAGGGATGGAGACGATGCGCACCCTTGCCGTCCTTGATGACCAAGGAATCGTCAAGCGATCCTCGCAGGCGTCCGACGTTGGCAAACCGCGCGACGCACGGGATGTCACGGCGGTCCAGACGACCGGCCACGCCGTCACTCGCATCGCGGAAGCGCAGGACGGGCGCCCGTACACGCAGGCTCTCGTTCCGCTTCCAGCGGACGCGGGGTGCATCAGTTGCCACGACGGCCTCAAGTCCGGGCAACCGGCGGGCTTTCTCTTTGTCGAGCAGTGGGCGGACCGAGACCTCAAGAACCTCGCCACGAGTCGGATCCAGCTCGTCGTTGTAAACCTCGTGCTGATGATCATCCTGATCGGCGCGCTCTGGTTCGTGACGCGGCGTATTCTGCGGCCGGTCCCGCTCGTGGCGGGTCTGGTCCAAAGGCTGTCCTCGGGAGACCTGACCCAGAGCGTAGCCGTGGACACTGCCGACGAGATCGGATCCCTCGGGCGCAGCTTGGACCAGATGAGCGGATCGCTGCGCCGCATGCTGGGAGACGTCATCAACTCCGCGGGGACCCTGGCGGCCTCCTCGGCCCAGTTCGTCGGCGTGGCGGAGTCGCTGGCGTTCGGGGCCCAGCGGAGTTCCGGGCTGGCCGGTCAGGTCGTTGCTTCGGCAGGGCGCATGAGCGAAAACGCCATCTCGGTCGCCGGGGACATGGAGCGAGCGGTTGCGGGCCTTCAAAGCGTGTCGGTTGCCACCGAGGAAATGACGAGCACCATCGGCGAGATCGCGGGCAGTTCGGACAGGGCCCGCGGCGTGTCAGAGGCGGCGGTTGCGGAAAGCGAGGCCCTGTCTCAGACCATGCGCGACCTGGGTGACGCGGCCCAGCGCATCGGCAAGGTAACCGAGACGATCATGACCATCTCGGCCCAGACCAACCTTCTGGCGTTGAACGCCACCATCGAGGCCGCGCGGGCCGGGGCCGCGGGAAAGGGCTTCGCCGTGGTGGCCAATGAGATCAAGGAGCTCGCGGAGCAAACCGCGACGGCGACCGAGGAGATCAAGGGGAGCATCGCCGGGGTGCAGGCGTCGACGTCGGGCGCGGCAGGCGCCATCGACCGGATTGCCCAGGTGATCCGCGACGTCAGCGAGATCGTCACGGCGATCGCCGGCGCCATCGAGGAACAGTCGGTCGTCACGAAAGACATCGCCGCGAACATCGCGCAAGTGGCCTCCGGCGTGCAACACGCCAACGAGCGGATGGCCGAGACCACGACCCTGGTCCGCGGGGTGGAGAGCGACATCGCCGAGGTGAGCGAAGCGGGGCAGGATATCTCCTACGGGAGCGCTCAGGTTCGCAGTAGCGCTGCGAGCCTCCTGACACTTTCCGAGGAGCTCCAGTCGATGACGAGCCGGTTCCACGTGGGCAGCCGTCGCTTCGACGTGGTCGCGATCAAGAAGGGGCACGGCGAGTGGCGAACGAAGCTCTGGCAGATGCTGGCGGGGCAAGTCAAGCTGACGCCCGATGAGGTGATGGACCACCGCTCCTGCGCGTTCGGGACGTGGTACTACGGCGACGACACCCGCGTTCTTCGCGCCGTGCCAGAGTTCATTCAGACGGGCAAAGAGCACCAGGAGTTCCATCGCCAGACGCGGGAGGCCGTTCGCTTGTACAACGATGGGAACAAGGACGCGGCGCGCTCCCTCTCGGAGGAGCTGGGTCGGCGGAGCGAGACCCTCTTTGCGCTTCTCGACCGGCTGGCGTCGGACGAGGACGTGGACGTGGACGAGGAGGGCGACCGGCTGGCGGCGTAGAAGCCGCTACGGCACCCAGGCCAGCAGAACCCGTTCCACCACGGTGTCAGCCTTGCGCGGCGGTACTGTCACTTCCTCGATCGGAAGCCCGGCGGGATCGGTGGCGGCCTGGATCGCCCCGACTTGCGCCTCCACCTCGGCCTGGAGGGCGTCGAACTGCTGCTGCAGCGCCGTGAGCTCGTCGGCGGCCCGGCCGATGTCGCCCTTCTGTTGCTGCGTGCGGCCCGCGGCGCGAGCGGTCGTTGCCACACCGCCGAACCCGCGCCGTCCACCGAGCAGCGCCCCGAGCAGCGTGGCGCCCGCCGAGACGGCGGTCTGGAATTGCTGTTGCTGGTACTGGGCCTGTTCCCGCTCCACCCGCTCCTGTGCGCGCCGCATCTGGTCCTGCTTGGTCTGCAGCTTGGAGGCGTACTTTCTCCGCAGCGCGTCGACGGCTGCGTCACGCGCCTCTCGCCCGCGCTGGGTGATACGCAGGCGGAAATCGGCCGGGCTCTCGCCGGCGCGCGACGTCTCCTTCAGCGGCGGGCAGCTCCAGAGGCTGAGCGCTTCGGCCTGGTAGAGGCGGGTTGCCAGTGCCTTGCTCCACGTCGTCCAGCTCTTCGGGCGCGTGGCAAGGGGAGGGAGCGGGGCGAAGCGAGCCCCCGATGTGGGTTCATGGACGGTCGGCACGGCTGTGCTGACGGTGGCGGCGTCCGCTGCGCCTCCGGCGGAGAAATTCGGAGCCAGAGCGGCGACGATGCGGGCGCGCGTCTCCGGGTCGGCCGGCTCGCCGTCCCATGGATTCGGGGGCAGGTCACCGGCGAGTGGGACGGCCACCACGATCCGTCGCCACTCGTCGAGGCCGAGCCTCGCGAGAGCATAGTGGGCGTTCGCCGAGCCCACGAGGAACGGACGGTACACCACGTCCGCGGGCAACGCCGCGGTCCCTCGATCTCTCGGTGCGGGCCACACGAACAACTCCGTCGCCTCCGGCGGCAGAACCGGGCGAGCGCCGTCGGTCGCGAACACGGTGGCTGTGCCCACCGCCGGTGCCGACATGCCGGGGCCGACCGCGGCCGGTCGAGACGTGGTTGCGCCGGCCGCGCGCGTGCCCTCCGCGGTGTCCATCCCTGCCGCGGCTCCGGACGCTTTCAGCCGCTGGGCCGTCAGTGCGGCAAGCTGCGGCCGCGTGAGCGGCCCTCGCAAGTAGGACAGCGTCCACCGCGTCTCGAACACCACCGGTGCACCGTGGACGCTGTGTAAGAGAAACCGACGCGGCGCCAGCCCCGCAAGCAGCCGGTCGACTTGGCCACGGTCGAACCCGGACTGTCCCGATCCTTCGAGGCCGTCGAGAATCCTCTGTCGGTCGCGGTCGGTCTGCAGCCGCCCGAGGAACCAGGTTCCGGCGTTCGACAATCCTTTGTAGTCGAGATCAACGGGGTTCTGCGTGGCCAGCACCACACCGAGACCGAAGGCCCGCGCCTGCTTCAGCAGGGTGAGCATGAGCTGCTTGCTGGGCGGGTTGGCGACCGGCGGAAAGTAGCCGAAAATCTCGTCCATGAAGAGCAGCGCCCGCAGCGAACCTGTTCCCGGCTGGGTGCGCATCCACGAGAGAATTTCGCCGAGCAGCATGGTGACGAGAAACATTCGCGAGGCGTCGTCTAAGTGCGCGATGGAGATGATGGACAGTTTCGGCCGTCCGTCTTTGGTGTAGAGGAGGTTGCGCGCCGCGAGCGGTTCGCCTTCCATCCACGCGGCGAAACCGGGTGCGGCGAGGAGGTTGTTCAACCGCAGCGACAGGTCCATCCGCTCGCGCGCAGGGTAGAAGGTCTCGATGTCGAGGACGCCGACGCGTGTGAGCGGCGGGTCGGCGATCTCGCGGACGAGGGAGGAGAGATCGAGGGCGCGGCCGCTCTCCCACGCGTGCGCGAAGAGGGCCGAGAGGAGCGAGTGCTCACGGCTCTGCAGCGGGTCGGCGTCGATGCCGAGCAGTGCTAAGAGTCCCGAGGCGGCTCCGGCGACGCGTTCACGGAGGGCATCGATCTCGAGCCCGGCCGGAGGGGCCTCAAGGCAGCCGAGGACGGAAAGCGGCAGTCCGTGGTGGGCGCCCGGCGTGTAGACGGCGATGTCGGCGGAGGCGCGCAGCCTGGCGATGCGGGCGCCGTCCTGGCCCCAGCGAGCCAACCCCTCGCTCCACCGCTCTGCGCTGCGTGTGGCGAAGTCGTCGGCCGAGATCGCCGCGCGACGAGCCTCGTCCTCGTCGATCCAGGGTCGGAATTCCTGCGGCTGGAGCGACGGGAAGGTGAGGAGCAGGTTGGCCAGGTCCCCCTTCGGGTCGATGGCGATGGCGGGAATGCCGTCGATGGCGGCTTCCTCGATGAGGGAGAGGCAGAGGCCGGTCTTCCCGCTGCCGGTCATGCCGACGCACACCGCGTGAGTGACGAGCTCGCGCGAGTCGAGGAGAAGCGGCTGGAAGGCCGGGTCGGCGGCGGTGAGGGAGGGAGCCGCGGGAGCCGCGCCGCCACCCGCGCCGTCACCCGCGAGTTCAGTCGGCGGCACCACGCGGCCGAGGTAGAAGGCACCGAGTTTCTCGAAGTCGATCATCGCTTCTCTCCCCTCTCAGGAACGCCAACGCTCCGCCTGCCGTCGATGCCGCAGCAGATGCACGATGGCGTGTTCGAGGATCATCTCCGGGTCGTAGGTGGGACCCCAGCGGACCGTGAAGGTGACCTTTTCGGCGGGGGCCGGGTCTTCGTACCAGCCGTTCAGCGATGTCTCGGTGTAGCGGAGCATCTCCCTGAGCCCCGGGCGCACCGCGGTGGAGTCCGCTATCCCTTCCGGCGGCAGCTCGAACCGGTCTATGAACGGCACTCCCCGAGCCTGGCGAATGTAGTCGGCATAGCGGTGTGCCGCGCCTACCGCGTGACGGCAGAGGGCGCGGAGTGATGTCGTGTCGGGGTCTTCGGAGAGCACCTCGCGGAGAAACAACTCCCCGGGTATTGCTTCGACGACTCGGCAGAAGTCCTCCGCCGCCCGCGCGTATTCGTCCATCAACGCCCCGAATAGCCCCGGCTCGCCCGGGCGATTGAGGAAGCCGTATCCCTGCTGCATCGTGCCTCCTGTTCGCGGCCGATCAACCGGTCGGGAGTCATCCCCAGCTGGCCGCAGCCCGCCCTGGTCGACCGGGGTCAACCGAGGTCAAGCGAAGCCGAGCGGATTCCGTGCTGCATGGCGCAAGGCTCCGCGGCTGCTCCCACGGGGTCCGGCGCATGCCGCGGCATTGTACCCGGCCCGCACTCGGAGCCCAAAGCGTCACGTTCGCTCCGGCTGAAGGGAGGCACCTGATCCGATCGATGGTCATGCCTGGACCGTGTCGCTTCCGCGCGCCCGGTCCATGGCCTCCGCAATCTCCGATGGCGACCGCGGTCTGTCGTAGGTGCTACTGTGGGCTGGGTTTCGCGGTACGTCCCCGGGGAGGCGCGATCGAGTCGAGGCGGGTTCTTCAGCGCCTTGCTCCAGGGAGGATCGTTCATGCTCGGATTACTCATCCGTTTCGTCGTCAGCGCAATGGCGCTGGGTCTCACCAGCCGGCTCGTGCATGGGTTTCACACCGAGGGGCTTTCCGGGCTGGTTCAAGCGGCGTTCGTCCTGGGGATTCTGAACGCCCTCATCCGGCCGCTTATCCTTCTCCTGACGCTCCCGGTCAATCTTCTGACGCTTGGTCTGTTCACGTTCGTGATCAACGCCGGGATGCTCGGGCTCACCGCCCGCCTCGTTCCACATGGCAGGTTCAGCATCGAAGGGATCAAGCCGGCGCTCTTGGGCGCGGTGGTGCTGGCGGTGGTTTCCGGACTCCTCAACTGGCTGGTGAAGGACGCCCGCGAGCGCAAGGACTGAAGGACCGGAGGGCCGGCGGCGATGCGGGTCTGCCGGCCTCTCCGTTCCGTTCCGTTGTTCCCTCGCTTGTCATTCGCTCTCTATCTGAGCAAGATCATCTTTGTCGTTGCGATGACGCCCGCCCTTTCGATGCGGCAGAAGTAGATTCCGCTGTTCACGGCTGCTCCCTGGGAGTTCCGCGCATCCCAGTCGACGGCCTGAGGTCCTGCCGCCTGCTCACCGTCCACGAGGGTAGCAATCTTCTGCCCGCCGAGGCTGAAGATCGACACGGTCACCCACCCGGCGACCGCCAGGTCGTACCGGACCTCCGTACCGCGGCTGAACGGGTTGGGAGCGTTCGGGTGTACGGTCACGTTCCGGACAAGCCCCGGCGTCGGTGGGCCGTCGCCGACATCCGAAACCACGGCATAGTTGGAGTTCTCCAACTCGTAGCCGGCCTCGTCATGCACCCGCACGATGTAGTAGTACACGGGCGACAAGCCGGGCTGGACCACTGCGGTCTCGTCGTACCACTGTAGTCCCGGCATGGCCGTGTCCACGTCCAGGGTTACGTCGGCGACCTTGTTCGCCGGCGACGGCGTGAAGCCGCTGACCGTGTCCCGATAGACGGTGTAGTACGCGACATACTCCGGCGTCCCGCTGACCGAACTCATCGTAGGGAGTCGGCCGCGGGGAGTTGGCGTACAGGCCCGAAGGTGCGAGTAGTAGTGTCAGACCAGTGCACATCATCGCCGTTGGAAGCAAGATGCGGACTCTCACGGGACACCTCCTCGGATAGGACGCGTCGCGCGACGTTTCGGTGCGGGGAGCGGGCCGCAGAGTACCGATCCATCCGCAGCGGGGATCGCCGGGCCTCACCGATGCGTCATCGCGTCGGCACCGGATTCACGACGAAGCGCGCTGCGCGGCCGCGCCGATGTCGGGTAATCTCCGGGGTAGCCGTGAGGCGGGAAGCGGAGGCACGGGGACGGCGCGAATGGGAACTTGCCGAAAGCTGAAAGACACGTCTTCGCCCTCGAGCGCCCCTCGGCTCACCCCGAGTGAACGTGAGCGAGTATTGCCGAGCGTGGGGACGTCGTCGAGTGCCCATTCCTCGTCACCCGCTGCGCCCCGCATGGGGGGAAGGCCATTCCGGAGCCCGAAGATTGAAGCCCGATGTTTGCTCCGAGTCTCAGGTCCGCATCACCCTTCCTTGACGGCTTCCCGCGCGCGGCCGACACTCCGTTGTCGAGCATGCGCTCGCGAGGAGGGAACGGATGGCGGCGGGGAGAGTCCCCGGGGAGCGGCCACGCGCCCCCGGGTCGGGCGGTGGGGATCGGGGCGAGGTTGGGATCGCGCCGCCCGGGATGAAGGCGGCGTTGCGCGCGGCCAGGCGGGGAGACGGGCGCGTTTCGCCCAACCCGATGGTAGGTGCAGCGGTGGCGATCCACGGGAAGAACGTTGCGGCGGCCTATCATGCCCGATTCGGCGCTGCCCACGCGGAGGCCCGCCTACTGGACCGAGTGGCTCCCCACGCGCCCCTGCCGGCCGGATCGACCGTTTTCGTTACGCTCGAACCGTGTGACCACCACGGAAAGACCCCGCCATGCACGGATCGGGTGATTGCGGCCCGTCCGGCGAGCGTTGTGGTGGCCTGTCTTGATCCGGACCCCCGCGTGGCAGGGCGTGGAGTTGCTCGTCTCCGGGCGGCCGGGATCGAGGTGCTGGTCGGCCCCGGGGAGAGCGAGGCCCTGGCCGCCAATCTCCCGTTTCATCTCCGGCATCGGCTCGGTCGCGCGCTATGCCGGGTCAAGCTGGCTTCGAGTCTCGATGGGCGCCTCGGGAGTCCCGCCGGGAAGGACCGTCGGATCACCGGCGAGCAAGCCGACTGCGCCGTCCACCGTGAGCGCGCCGCCTCGGATGCGATCCTGGTCGGTTCGGGGACCATGGCCGCCGACGATCCGCTCCTCACTGTCCGTGCGGTCCGCGGGCCCGATCCCTCGCGGATTGTGCTAGATTCGGGACTTCGCACGCCCCTTCGGTGCCGTACCTGGCGGGCGTGGACGGAGGGGTTGGCTTCTGACTCCGGTTCGGCACCGTTGGCGGCGGTGGCTCCTGGTTCCGGTTCAGCAAAGCCGGGGGAGTCGGTACCTGGCTCCGGTCGGGCAATTTCGGCGGAGGTGGCAGGAAACTACCGGTGCGTGGCGGGTCACTGCGGGCCGCAATGGGAGCGCCGCGCGCGCCTGGTTCTTGCGACGCGCCTCGGCCATCCGGCCCGGCGGCTCGATGCCTACCGCCGCCTCGGCTGGGAGGTGTGGGAGCTGCCGCTCGGGAGATCCGGCTCGTCGGGAGATGGGCGGGTTTCGCTCGCGGCTCTGGCGACCCGGGCGGGCCGGGAGGGGTTCCTGAGGGTGTTGGTGGAAGCGGGTCCGCGGCTGGCGGGTGCGCTTCTCGCCGCCGGTCTGGTCGACGAGTTGAGCCTGTATCTGGCCCCGATTGTGCTGGGTGGGCCGCTGGGATGGCCGGCCGATTGGGCGGCGCGCGGTATTCCGCGCGCGGTGCGTTTCGAGCCGGTGACAGACGCGGTGTTGGGAGCGGACCGGCATGTGTTGCTCCGCCGGGCGGGCCTTTTGGAATCGGTGCGTTGGAAGGGCGCGGCGGGCCGTTGAACGAGGCGGCGGTGGCGGGCGTTCATGGCGCCGTAGATGCGGGCAGATCCGATTTCACAGCAGAGCACGCATGAACCATGCGGGCTTCGAGGGGGGAATGACCGGTCGTGTTCACCGGGCTGATCGAGGAGATGGGAGAGATTACGGGCGTGACCGACGGGGTCGACGGCCGGAGCCTTCGCGTGCGCGCGGCGCGGGTCGGGCCGACGCTGATGTCCGGGGCCTCCATCGCCCTCAACGGTGTCTGCCAAACCGTGACGGATCTCCCGGGACCGACCGAGTTTGCGGTCACCGCCGTTGGAGAGACCCTGCGGCGGACCACGCTCGGGTCGTTCCGCCCGGGGCGGCGCGTGAACCTGGAACGGCCGCTTCGGGTCGGCGATCGACTGGACGGTCATTGGGTCAACGGCCATGTCGATGGCACGGGCCGCATCCTGGAGGTCCGGCATGAGGGGCGCGACGTCTCGTTTCGGGTCGGCCTGCCCCCTGGCCTGGGGCGCTTCGTGGTGGAGAAGGGTTCCATCGCGGTGGACGGCGTGAGCCTCACGGTGGGTGAGGTCGAAACCGATTCCTTTCGCGTCTACATCATCCCGAAAACCCGAGAGCTGACCCTTTTCGGGACCTATCGAGCAGGGGACGAGGTAAACATCGAGGCTGACATCCTGGCGAAGTATGCGGCGAAGGCAATGGCCGAGGGTGGGAGAGCTGCAGGTGGTCGGGGAACTGAGGGTCTTGGCGCATGGAGGCCGCAGGCGCGGGAAGTGTTCGAGGCGTGGGAACGGGGGGATCGTTGACACATCCGGATGACGCGCGGGCCCCGGCCCGGGAGGTCTCCGCCGTGCCCGCTGCGGGGGACGGCGGCACGGAAGGCCCGGGAGCGGCTCCCGCGCTCGCCACGGCCGAGGAGGCGATCGGGGAGATCCGGCAGGGCCGGCTCGTCATCGTCGTCGATGATGAGGAGCGGGAAAACGAGGGCGATCTGATCTGTGCCGCCCAAGCGGCCACGCCCGAGCTGGTGAATTTCATGGCTCGCTTTGGGCGCGGTCTCATCTGCGTCCCCATGGAGGAGGAACGGCTTGTCGAGCTGGATCTGAAGCCGATGGTCCAGGTGAATACCGCCAAGCTGGGCACGCCGTTCACCGTTTCGGTCGATGCCAACGAGGGGACAACGACCGGGATCTCGGCCCACGATCGGGCGGTCACCATCCAAGCGCTCATCCGGCCCCAGACGCGACCGGACGATCTGGGCAGACCCGGCCACATCTTCCCCCTCGCGGCGCGCAAGGGCGGTGTCCTGCGACGCGCGGGGCACACGGAGGCGGCGGTCGACCTGGCGCGTTTGGCCGGCCTCTACCCGGCGGGCGTGCTGTGCGAGATCCTAAACGATGACGGGACCATGGCCCGGTTGCCTCACCTTCTCGAATTCGGGGCGCGTCACGGCATTCGGGTGGTCTCCATCGCGGAGCTGATCCGCTTCCGCAAGCGAAGTGAGAAGTTGGTCCACCGCGTCACCGAGACGATACTGCCGACCGCACAGGGTGACTTCCGGCTCTACCTCTACGAAAGTCTGCTCGACGGCGCGGAGCATGTCGCGCTGGTCCACGGTGACATCTCGGGCGACTCGCCGGTTCTGGTCCGAGTCCATTCGGAGTGCCTGACCGGGGATGCTTTGGGATCGCTCCGCTGCGACTGCGGAGCCCAGCGCGAGCGGGCCATGGAGATGATCCACGACGAGGGGCGCGGCGTCTTCCTTTACATGCGGCAGGAAGGGCGGGGCATTGGGCTCTCGAACAAGCTGCGCGCCTACCATCTGCAGGACCAGGGGTTGGATACGGTGGAGGCGAACGTCCGACTTGGGTTCAAGCCGGACGAGCGGGACTACGGGATCGGGGCCCAAGTTCTCGCCGACCTCGGGTTACATTCCATCCGGCTGCTCACCAACAATCCGACGAAGCGGGTCGGCCTGGGTTCCTACGGGCTGGAGGTGGTGGAGCGGGTCTCGCTGGAGATTACGCCGAACCCGCGGAACCGGAGATACCTCGAGACGAAGAAGCACAAACTCGGTCACATGCTGAACCTGGAATAGCCCGAGCACGGCGCGCTTGCCGGGAGGAGGAAGGATGCCCAAGGAACATCGCGGGATGCTGGACGGAAAGGGACGGAGCTTCGCTCTCGTGGCGAGTCGCTTCAGCCGCGTCATTACCGAGCAGCTCGTGCAGGGGGCGATCGACTGCCTGGTCCAACACGGCAGCGATCCCGAGGCGATCGAGATCTTCTGGGTGCCGGGCGCCTTCGAGCTGCCGCCGGTGGCGCGGTTGGCCGCCGAGACCGGGCGTTTCGATGCTGTTCTCGGGCTTGGGTGCGTCATCCGTGGCCAAACGCCCCATTTTGACTATGTGGCCAAGGAGACCGCTGCCGGTCTGGCGCGCGCGGGTTGGGAGACGCGCGTGCCGGTTGTTTTCGGCGTCATCACCGCCGACACGATGGAGCAGGCGATCGAGCGGGCCGGGATCAAGCAGAGCGGGCGCGGATGGGATGCCGCTCTTTCCGCCCTGGAGATGGCCGATCTGGTCCGGTCTCTGAAGCCGCGTCCGACGCGCGTGACCCGCGGGAAGTAGTCCGGGTGCGTGACCTTCCCGGAGGCCGGCGTAAGTCGCGCGAAATCCTCTTTCGCGTCCTCTACGAGGCGGACGTCGCGGGCGATGAGCCGAGGGAGTTGCTTGACTACGCCCTGGGCCGCTACCACCTCACCGAGGATGGGCGCGACTACGTGGTGCGCGTGCTGGAGCGCCGGGAAGCGGAGCGCTCGGAGATCGACGAGCAGATCCGGGTCCGCCTGGCCAACTGGGACATGCACCGTTTGAGCGTGGTGGTGCGCACCATCCTCCGGCTCGCCGTGGCGGAGCTCCGGGAGCCCTCGGACGTGCCGGCGCGGGTCGTCCTCGACCAGGCGATCGAGATGGCGAAGCGGTACGGGGAAGCGGGGTCGGAAGCATTTGTCAACGGCGTGCTCGATCCGATCGCGTTTACATTGCGCCCGGCGGAATTGAATCCGAGGAGGAAGGGCGCATGAGTGCGCGGCAATCGACGAGCGGGCACTGGGATCGGTACTGGGCCGAGCGCGAGGAGATTGACGACGTCTACTCGAACGAAGACCGGATCGCGCGGCAACTCGCGGTGCTTCCCCTCGATGGATGCTGGTGCTGCGAGGTGGGCGCCGGCTCCGGCCGGGATAGCCTGGAGTTGGCCCGTCGCGGCTCCAAGGTCGTGGTGCTCGACTACGTGCGCACATCGTTTCGGGTCATTCGCCGGCAGGCCGATGCTCTCGGGCTCACCGTGCATCCGGTCTGTGCGGACGCGCACCGCATGCCGTTTCGCGACGGAACCTTCGACCTCGTTTTTCACCAGGGACTGCTCGAGCACTTCCGCGACCCGATGCCGCTGGTCCGCGAGAACGCCCGGGTGACCGCACCTGGCGGTCACCTCCTCGTCGATGTGCCGCAGACGTTTCATGTCTATACGGCGGCCAAACACGCCATGATCCTCATCGGCCGCTGGTTCGCCGGGTGGGAGACGGAGTTCACGCCGGCCGAACTCGAACGAGTCCTGGGCCGCGCGGGGCTCATTGTGGTGCGCACCTACGGGGAGTGGATGGTCCCCGGGTTCTTCTACCGGTCGCTGCGCTACGCCCTCATGCGAGGTCGCGTGGCCCGGCTGCCGAAGTACCCGCGGGAGGTCTGGCCCTTCGGCCCGCTCGGCCGCGCGGGCCGGGCGTGGCTTGGTCGGCACCGGGCTGGGCTGTACACATGCGCCATGATCGGGACCATAGCGAGGAAGCCTTCCTGAAATGAATGAAAAGATCCTGCTCGTAAGCTACCGCGATCTGCGCCACCCGGAGATGGGCGGGGCCGAGATCATCATTCACGAGGTCTATCGGCGACTGCACGCGGCCGGGCACGAAGTGACCTTTCTGACAGGCCGGTTTCCCGGCGGGGCGGAACACGACTCGATCGACGGCATGGAGATCCTCCGCACCGGGAACTTGTACAACTTCAACTTCGCGGCCGGATCGTACTATCGGAAGCATCTCCGCCGGCGCGGCTACACCGTCTTGGTAGAGGATCTGAACAAGCTCCCGTTCTACGGCCCCGCCTTCCAGCGCGATGTGCCGGTCTTGGTCAACATCCCGCACCTCTTCGGCACGACCGTCTTCTCCCAGGCCGCCTTTCCGCTGGCGCTCTATGTCTGGCTGCAGGAGCAATTCGTGCCCGCGGTCTATCGCGAGAGCGAGTTCCAGGTTCTCTCCGACTCCACCCGCGACGATCTTCGCGGGCGTGGTGTGGCCGCCGAACGGATCCACGTCATCCGCAGCGGCATCGACCATGGCTATTACCGGCCCCCCGCGGACGGGCATGCCCTGCTGCCCAAACCGGTGCTCATCTACCTGGGGCGGCTCAAGAAGTACAAGTGCATCGAGCACCCGATCCGAGTGCTGTCCCGTCTGCGAGAGCGGGTGCCGGGGGCGGAGTACTGGATCGTGGGCGAGGGGGACTATCGCACTGACCTGGAGAGGATCGCCCGCGAGCAGGGGTGCGCGGCCGCGGTACGATTTTTCGGGTTCAAGGACGGAGCCGAGAAGCTGGAACTCCTGCAGAAGAGTCGGGTGCTCCTGTATACCTCCCCCAAAGAGGGGTGGGGGCTTTCGGTCATCGAGGCCAACGCGACGGGACTTCCGTGCGTGGCCAGCAACTCTCCGGGGTTGCGTGAGTCTGTGCGGGACGGCGAGACCGGCTTCCTCATCCCCCACGGTGATCTTGCGGCTTTGCACGACCGCCTCCTTTCACTGCTTGTTGACGATGCGCTCTGGTGGCGCCTTTCGGCTGCCGGGCTCGTGTGGGCGGCGCGTTTCAATTGGGACACAATGGCCGAGGAGACTTTGGCGCTGATCCGCCGGGTCGCGGCGCGCGGACGGAAATGAGGGATCGATGACCCGATGGGAGGAGAAGCTGCACTGGCTGTTCGCGGGGTTGGTGCTGTTGGTGACGCAGGTGGTGTACCTGAAGACGATGACGCTGACGTGCCCGTTCTGGGACAGCGGCGAGTTTATCGCGACCTCCTTCACGCTGGGGATTCCGCATCCTCCGGGGACGCCGTTGTACGTGTTGATCGGCCGGCTGTTCTCGATGCTGCCTTTCTTTCCGCAGGTGGCGGCGCGGGTGAACTGGTTGTCGGCGTTGGCGGCGAGCGGCACGGCGGTCTTCACCTACCTAATGACGGTGGAGTTCTGGCTGCGGATGCGGCGGGAACCGGGTCCGGGAACGGGGCGTCGCCTCTCCGAGACGCTGGTGGAGCACTGGCCGGGGATCGTGGGAGGTCTGGCTGCGGCGTTCTTCATGGCGTTCTCGCGGACATTTTGGGACAACGCGGTGGAGGCGGAGGTCTACGCGCTTTCGTCTTTGATCATGGCGATGGCGGCATGGCTGATTCTGCGCTGGGCCCGGTGGACGGGAAGCCGGGCGGGGAAGACCGGCCTGTTCTTGGTGCTCTACTACCTGGTATGCCTGTCGATGGGGATTCACCTGGGGACCTTCCTTGTGTTGCCGGGGATCATCCTGTTTGCGCTGTTGGTGGACCGGGAGAGCTTCGGGTCGACCCCGGTGGAGGCTTGGCTGGTGGCGGGGTTGGTGCTGTTGTTGCATCCGGGGCTGCTGCCGACG
>CAIMUX010000058.1 GCA_903844735.1 Candidatus Eiseniibacteriota bacterium | reverse complement strand
GGCCACGTTCAGTCCTCGATACGGCCTTGCAAGTTTTGTCGGACGGCATTTTGGGGTTCGAGCAGGGCGTGTGCGTCGAGTCCTCACAACCCAGGCACAGGCTCGCCCAAAAGCTTGGCCCGGATCAGCGCCACCGGAATCGACCCCTCCGCCAGAAACGCGTCATTGAAAGCCCGGTCGCTGTACGCCTGCCCGAGCTTCTCTTTGTATTCCGCCTTAAGCGCGACGATCTGCCTCTTGCCGGTGAAGTAGCCGATCAACTGCGTGGGCCACTGGATCGCGCGCAGCACGTCCTCGTTAATCTTGCCCTGGCCGGCCACGGCACGCTGCTGGAAGTCGGCGCCCTGCTGCAGGTCCCACACGCCGGTCTCGATGTTGACGCCGTAGCACACGCGCGCGACCCGGAAGCGATACGAGCGCAGCATCGCCGCCCTGGCCTTGTTCGACGGGCCGAGACCGCCGTGACTCCACAGTTCCTCTTCGGCGTAAAGGCCCCAACCTTCCGTCTGGACGGGATCGGGCAGGATGCTGCGGATCGGGTCGGCGTGCAGACGGGCGATCGCGAGTTGCAGATGATGCCCCGGGAAGCCCTCGTGGGCGGCGTAGGGGCCCATGCCGTTCGTTCGCCAGGCTTCTGTGGAGACGACCTTGTCGAGCGTCGTCGCCGCGGGCCAGTCGACCTGGAAGTGCTCGACGTTCCAGTAGCCGACGTCCGTGTGCACGAGCGGCGGAGGCGGGTTCATGCTGCCGCCGTCACCGGTCAGCGGCACCATCACATCCGGGGTCTCACGCGCGCGGATCGGCCCCACGCCGTCGGGGATCGTGACGAAGCCGCCGTCGAGGGTGGCCTGGCGCAGCGCGACCTCGACCTGGTCGTAGAGTCCGAGCATGCCATCGCGCGTGAGCGCGGCGGCCCGATCCTGCTGGTCCTTGGTCGACTCGGCGGGCCCGGTCGGTCTGGGCGGGAGCCCGGCCAGCTCGCCGTCGACGCGCGTGAGCTCCTGCTGGGCGGCCGCGAGCAGTTCCGCCGGCGTGTCGCTGAGCAGCAGGGTGTGGGCCAAGCGCCACGCGTAGTTGTCGGCGCCGATGACCGCGAACTCCCTGGTTGGCTGTAGCGCGGCAAGTTCTTCGCCGTAGGCGGTGAGGACCGTGGCGGCGGCCGTAGCACTCGCCGAGTTGTTCTGCAACGCCATCGCGACCAGCGCCGCGATCAGCTTCTGCGCGGTCGCCTGGTCGCGCACGGTCACCTCGGTCGAGAGGCGGCGAACCTCCTTTAGCATCTCCGGGACCTGCGCCCAGAGGCGCGCCGGACAATCCCGGTCGGCGGGCACATAGCTGGCGAACGCGACAAGGTCGTTCGCCAGCGGTTCCAGCCATGCCGCGGGGCGATGTTCGTACATGCGCTCGTCGAGGAGTTGGTGCCGCGCCGTCTCGGCGTTGGCGTAGATCCAGCGGAAATCGATCTGCGCGTCGACGGACCAGGTGCGCCAGGGCATCGCGCACATGGCCGCGAGGTCATGGTCGAGGCGCGCAACCAGCCGCTCGACGACGGCCTGGCTGTACGACGGCACGCGCACCGCGTCGTTGAAGAGGCCGGCGTTTGCGGCAACGCTGGGATCGATGGCGAAGACGACGTCGATGACGTCACGCGCGATCTTCACGAACGCCGCATCGCCCGGGAGAGCCAGTTCCGCCAGCCGCGGCGTGGCGGCAGCGTTGGTGTGGATCGGCGTGGCGGCGACGTTGGCGGGGACCACCGCGCCGGCAGCGGTGGCCGGCGCGGCCCCGACGGTAGCGCGCGTGGGCGCCGCCGCACCGGCGCACAAGAGGAGGATGGTGATCAGCCAGACGAGACGTCGTTGCTCGAATCGCCCGTACGCGCACTCCGGCACGTGGACGGAAGTGAAATGGTGACGCCGGCCGTGTCGTTGCTCATCAATCATCTCGTCGCCTCCGGGATCCCTTCACCCCATTCCTAGTGACCACCGCCTCACTCCAGGTGACCGCCGCCCCACTCCAAGTCGCAGCCACCTCGTTCCAAGTGACCGCGAGTAAGTGTAACCGAGGTCTGGGAGGGACTCCACCGTCATCTCCGACTCAAGGGCGCTCCGTATGGCATCCCGCGTCGGCGATCTCAGGTGTCCTTGCGGAAGAGATCGTCCAGCTTGCGCCGGGCGTCGCCACTGCGCCCCGATTCCGGCCTCGCCACCCGTTCCTCCGCAAGCTGGAACCGCTCGCAGAAGTTGGCTCGTTCGCGATCCGTCACCCACTCCGCATCCGGCTCGCGGCACTGGTTGTTCACACTGGGGTCGTGGTGGCGGCAATTGCGGCAGCTATGGAGGTCCGTGCCGCACTTGGGGCAGTCCTCCTCCCGCGGCACGGTGGCGTAGCGCGCGAACGGCAGATCGGCTCCGCAAGACCAGCATCGGGGCATGGGTTTCCTCCTTAAGAATCGGGTCCAGGTTCGTCCGGGCTGCCTAAACCGAGAGCTTCCACTGCTCCATCACGATCTGCGGCGCGCAGCCGAGTCGACGAAAGAGCGACAATGCGGCCTGGTTGCGTGCGTCGGTGCCGTCGTGGCACTCACGGCCGCCCATCGCGCGCATGGTGCGAAATCCGTGGAGCATGACTTCGACGCCACGCCCTCGACCGCGGTAGGCGGGCAGAAGGCCCAGATAGTAGTGGCCGCGCCAGCCGCTGCGGGGCATAACGCCGGCCGCGATGATCGCCGCATCGTTTCCCTCTATCGATCCGATGGCGCTGAAGAGACAGAGGACGGCGTCGTACCGGCGTCCGAGATCGAAGTCAGCCATATCGCCGACCACGAAGCGTCCCGAGGGCACTTTCACACGGGCGATCTCCAGGAAGGACGGTTCGAGGTCGACGCCGTCCACGCGGAATGTCGTGACGGCCTGAGCGGCCGAGCCGCCGCCGGTCGGGGTCTCCACGAGAAGGCGAGCGTGTTCGGCGGTCCCACAGGCGACGTCGAGCAGTTCTTGGGCTCCGGGACACTCCTGCTCCAGGATCGCCGTGAGCTTCACCACCTCGGCGGCGTAGTCCTTGAAGGAGTAGATCAAGTCGTAGGTGGATGCGCTCCGCGTATACGCCGCGTGGGCCATGCGAGACCATCCTTTCCGCGAAAGCGGTCAGTGCGCCGGGAGAGCGCGCAGAAACGCCACGAAGGCGGTGGCCGATAAGACCATAGGGGTTGGCGTCCGCAAAACCGGGCCCGCGCCCCGTCGCCTGGCGCCCCCCCGGCAGGGGGCCGTGCCCCCTTGCGGCGGGCCCCGAACAGAACCATGGCGTTCTCCGCTGGATGGAAGCAGGATCTTGATGAGCACGGCTAGGTGTCTACCCCTACCCAGAAGGGAGGACGCCCATGGACAGGTATATCGGGCTGGATGCCGACTCGTCAAGCCGCGCCGTGGCGGTGGTCGGCCCCAGCGGCAGGCGGTTGCAGTCGCAGGTTCTGGAGACCAACGCCAAGGTCCTGATCGACTTCCAGAAGACGATCCCCGGTTCCTTGTATTTGTGCCTGGCTCCCCAGCCGCATCCAGGCCGTGATTGCCGTCGACATCCGACCCCTCACTCGAACTTGAACCGCCTCGCCGCCAATGCCCCAAACGCCAGCGCAAACCCCGCAAGGGCCCCGATCGCCGGTAGCGCCGCAGTCAGCCCACGATCCAGCTCCATCAACCGATGCATCCCCTGCATGGCCCACCCGGTCGGAAGGCACAGAGACAGCATCTGCATCGAGCGTGGCACGATCTCGATCGGCCACCAGCACCCGCCCAGTGCCGCCATCAGAATCGTCGAAACCACCCCCAGGCCGATCGCCTGCCCGATACTCCGCGCCAACGTGGAGAGAAGCACCGCCAGACCGGCCGCCGCCAGCGTGTAGACGGCCAGGACCAGCAGCAGGAGCAACCACCGGGATCCCCAATCGATGTGGAACAGCGTCGAGCCCAGGATCAACGCAAATATCGCCATGAACATGCCGATGATCGCCCGCGAGATGATCCGTGAAAGGACGATCTCCCCCCGCGTGAGCGGCGAGGAGGCCAGACGGCGCAGCAGCCCTTCCTTCCGGTCGACGAAGAGGCGCTCGGTGCCGCCGGTGACGAGAACCATCAGGATGAACATGACGAGGATCCCCGGCACCGACTGCTGCATGCCGGTCTGAATGCGCGGTGCCGAGAAGGCCAGGCGCACATCGAGAGCCACGGCGGGCGGACGGGCCGCCATCCGCCCGAAACCGGCATCGGTCAGACCCGAGTCTGCCATCGCGAGCACGGCGAAATCTCCGAGGGTGCGGATCACGGCGCGCCGCACGCGAACCTCGTCGAGCTGCAGAGACAGACCGTCGTCATTTCGCGTCCTGCGGCTCTCACGGCTCGTGAACGTTGTCTCGACATCCCCGGGCGTGGGCTGGAAGAGGAAGAAGCTATGCCGCCGTCGGCACCCCGGACCGCAGCCGCGTTAGCGCCGCCTACTCGCCTTCCTTTCCTTCCGATCGAAGCTTGACGGACTTCCACCAATCACCCAGGGACCCCGACTCGGCCTCGACGCGGAAGTACTCTCGCCGCTCCTCGGCCGTCATGCCCTTGATCGTTTCATAGATCTCGGATTGGACCTGCCGTTTGAAGGCGATGCAGTCAAATGTCTTCTTCATCTGCATCTGTCCCATGCTCGATCACCTCCTTGGGGGTCAATATGGTGAGAAAACCGTAGCCCTGGATCAGGTTCACCACATTATACGCCTTCATCTTGTCGAGGTGGACGATGTGTTGGAAATTCCACGAGACAATCGCGTCAGCTCGAGCCACCGTGGCTGCAGCCACATGAGTTGCATCGTCGATCCAACGACGGCCGACAACCCCTGCCCTCAAGTACTCGTCGCACAATGCCTGGATCTCAGCCGTGACGACGACCGGCAAGACGAAGTGGCGAGGGAGTCCCAAGAGGATGGATTGAACAGCCTGTGGCGCCGCCTGAAGCTCCCGTATGACGACGTCACTGACTAACAGCAAGTGCAGGCCTTGACGGACCTCTTCAAAAAGGCGCTGAGAATCGGTCGCGAACTCCTCGTCGAGGCAACCTCCGAACACCGACGTGTCAACGTAGACCCGAGACGCTCTCACGTGTCCTCCTGCGATCGGGGAAGCAACGGACGCCCCCCACCCTGAACCAAGGGAGAGAGGGGATCGAGGACGATGATGGCGGAAGCAGTGCGCCCGAGCAAGGTCCGGCGGTGTAGCCCGCCACTCTCTCCCGCCCTCCGGGACCTCCCCGCTTCCAGATTGAAAGGGTCGGCATCAGAGAAGCCGGCGATGTCCCCGAGGCCATCAGGGCAGGACTCCAGTGCGTGCCGGGAGGGTGGCGGTGGCGGCAGCAATCGGCGCATCTTGCTGCGATTCACAAAGATGCCATACTATGCACACATCGAGACTATGCTGAGTTCGCGGCCGGCTACGTTGATTTCCAGTTACTACTCAGGTAGACAGACGGTCCCCCTGGTCACCGGCTATCTGGCCGGCATCTACGCACTGCGGGACGCCATGGCGATGATTCCGCTCGAACCGACGGCGATGACGGTGATGGGTACCATGGCTCTCGTGGCCCACAACTTGATCATCGAGGCGACCGCCCAGGATCGCATCGGGACCCCGTGGTGGTGGATGCTCTTCGTGCGGCTCGTCTCCTCCCGGATCGCCGGGCTCATCGTCGCGTGGTCACAGACCGCCTTGCCGTCCCGGCATCTCCCGGCCCTGTGTCCGAACGGCACACGTTCCGACGGTTGGGCCGTCCCCCAATGATGTGAAGGCGGAAGGCGGGTCAGGCCGCGACGCGCTGGCAGTGATGTATCCGCCCGCGGATGATCGAGACCGTCGCGAGGGATCGTCCCGCAGCCTCTCGACGTAGGGAGACGCGGGACCCCAGGCCGAGCGAGACCGAGCCACCCGCAAAGCCAATGGAGAAAGAGCCGGATTATCCTCTACTCGCGACGTAGGGCGCTCACCAAGAGCCGGTTGTTTTCGAGCCCTCAACCTCCCGCGGTCGCAAGAAGGCCAACATCCTGGGACATCCCTCGTCCGCCGGTCACCAAGAGGCAGAGTTCTGGTGCCCCACTCGGCCACCGCGCGAAAAAAAGACAGAATTACTTGTGCCCCCCTCGCCTGCCGGAACAAAAAGACGATCTCACTCGAACACGGGTCAAAATAGGCGGAGCGCGGAGCACCGCCCCCTCGCGTCGGTCCCTTTCTTTCACGCACGCCGAGGGGAGCAGCACAGCAGACGCCGCAATGCACGCGATTCGGCCGACGTCAGGCTTCTTTTGGGGTCTTGCGGTCGCTCGCGAACGGCCCCGCCGGTTGTCCGCAAGCCTGAGCCGAGCGGTTGCGGCGTTCGCACAAGTTTCGCGGCCGTAGTCGCCCGTACTTTCGCCGCGGCACAATTGCCGGCACCTCCCGTGGAAAAATCGCGGATGGGGTGCACAACGACAATCGTCCTCTTGTTTTGCTTGAGCCTGGGGGGCACGACGTACTTTGACTTGTCGCGCAGACCGTCGATCACGGTCACCTCTGCGATCGAGGTCTTTGTCCCATCACAGACCGGGGCCTCCCCCTTGGGCCCGAGTGTGGCGAATCGTCCAGGCGGAGGCGCAATCTCCGTCGCAGGCCATGGGCCACCGCCTGAGTATTTACAACCATCGATGGATTCAGATTCCGTGAACTGCCACAGCCCTTTGCCTCGTGAGTTCTTCGGATTTGCGGGACCGACAGGGCGAGGAACAGGGCATCGACGTCCGGATCGCCTTGGATCTCCTCCGTCTCGCGCCCCACGCAGTTCCTCACTCGAAAGCGTGGCGAAGGCTGTGGCGCTGACCAAGGCCCAGCCGGCGAGAAGCCGCGCCACGGGGGTTCCGATGAACCAGTGCCCGAGAAGGAACACCAGCCCCATGGCGGGGAGGATCAGCGCCAGCCCGGCCAGCACCTTCCCAAGGAACAGGTGCCACGGACTGACCCCCATGGCGAGGCTGCGCCGCAGCGTGCCGCGTCGCCGCTCCTCCCCGGTGTCGAGGGCGATCGACTGCGAGAGGAACACCACGGCCATGAAGACGAGCCCCGGGAAGAACAGCTCCATGAACGAGGGACCCTTCTTGCCCGTGGGGACCTCCGTCTTCAGCTCGATCACCGGCGGCAGCAGGTACCTTCCCGATCGCGCGATGGCCCGTTGGACCGACACCGACACCCCGGCGACCGCCGACTCCGGCAGCGCGCTCCCGCCGCTTTGCATTCGAGAGATCCTCCCCATCGGCTCGGCGAGAAGCGCCTGCGCAGCCCCGCCGCCATCCGCCATAGTGGCCAAGACCTCCTCTAGGATCGACGGCAGAATCCGCTCCGAAGGGTTCTTGTACAGGGTCAGCCGGGTCGGCCGCGCCGCAAGGAAGTCCGCCCCGAAACCACGCGGAATGAAGACCGCGCCCGAGGCCTTCTCGCGGCGCAGCAGCCGCATGGCCGAAACCGAGTCGGCCGCCTGCGCGTCGATGATCTTCGAGAGGCCACCCTGCGAGAAAGCCCCGGTGACGAAGCGCGAGACGAGGCTGCTATCGGCGTCGACCACCAGGAGCCGGGCGCGCGGCGTGCGTTCCTCGGCTGAGGTGCCGAAGGCAAACCGGAAGACCAGCAGCAGCGCCAAGGGAATGGCGAGCTGCACCAAGAGACCCACCGGGTCCCGCCGACGGCGAGAGAGATCGCGGCGGATCACCTCTCCCAGCACCGACACGATTACTCCCGCATCTCGCGGCCGGTGAGGTGAAGAAAGAGTCGCTCCAGGCTGGGCTCGGGAACGCTTTCGCGCCGGATCACCTCGATCATCGGGTCGTCTGGATCATCGGGTCCCCTGGATCATCATCTCAACCATCCCCCCACAGCGCCCCCGCCTTCCGCGTCGAGGTCTCCACCGCATCGATCAGCGCGATCGAGATCCCGCGTTCCTGCAGCTTGGCGATACCGTCAATTGTGCAGCCGCCGGGAGTGGTGACCTCGTCCTTGAGGGACGCCGGGTGACGGCCCGTACGCAGGACCAGCTCTGCCGCCCCCTTCAGGACCTGCGCCGAGATCCGTTGCGAGACGTCGCGCGGGAGCCCCATCTTCACGCCCCCCTCCGCCATCGCCTCGAGAATCTTGAAGATGAAGGCTGGACCGCACCCACCCAGACCGGTGGAAGCGTTCATGTGCCGCTCGTCGAGGACCTCCACCAGCCCGGCGGTCAGGAAGAGCGACCGCGCCAGTGCCAGGTGCGCCTCGGTGGCAAAACGGCCGCCGCAGAGCACCGTCGCCGACTCGGCCACAAGGACAGCGATGTTCGGGTTAGCCCGAATCACCGGCAGCGGCATCCCGGCCATCCCCTCGAGCCTGGCCGTACTCACGCCGGTCACGATGGAGATGAGCAGGTGGTCCTCACGCAGCGACGGCCGCAGTTGGTCTAAGGCGTCGACCGTCTCGTCGGGATGCACGGCGAGGATGAGCACCGCCGCCTCGCGCGCGGCGGTGGCGTTCTCGGCCGCCGGCAAGGCACGGATTCCCTTCACTCGGTACGCCTCCAGAGAAGCCGGGTGCCGCACCGTGATGGTCAGCCGATGAAGGGCCACCCGACCCGACGCCACCAGCGCTTCGGCCAGCGCCGCACCCATCTTCCCCCCACCGATCACGGCGAGAGTGAGATCGTCACGGTTCATCGCGCCTCCATCCATCGCAACATTGTTCATAGCCACTTCGTCTCTCTCCCCCTCATCCCTCTTCCCTCTTCGCTCTTTCCCCACTCCTCTCCACTCTTTCCTCTCTCCTCACTCCTCTCCACTCTTTCCTCATTCCTCTCCGCTCTTTCCTCTTCCCTTCACCGCGCGCAGCGAGAAAAGCAGCGGCACCCGCAGCATCCCCTCCGGCAGATACCAATGGGTGTCCTCCCGCCGCTCGAGGAACGGAAACTGGCGATAGACGGTGAACGGGTGCTCGTGCAGGTAGTCGATGCAGAGCCCGGCGCGGGTCAGCTCGCTCACCACTGTGCCGAGCGAGTGCATCCACTCGTAGGACGTGTTGTTCTCCACCTTCGCCGCGGGGTCAGCGTAGTTCCCTTCGTCCTGGTACACGGCAACACCATCCTTGAAGTAGTCGTACCCGACCCTCCATTCAGGTTCCGTGACTTTCTCCGAAAAGATCATCCCCGCGGGATGGATCTCGGCGATGTAAAACGTCCCGCCGGGCCGCAAATACCGCGCCACCAGCTCGGCCCAGCCGCGCAGGTCGGGGAGCCAGGCCAGCACTCCGTACGAAGTGAAGACGATATCAAACGCGCCTTCCAGGTGCCGCTCTAGATCGTACAGGTCGCAGCAGACAAACCTGGCCGGGATCGACAGCTCCTCGGAGAGAGAACGCGCGAGGGCGATCGCTTTCGGAGAAAAATCGACCCCGGTGACACGCGCCCCCAACCTCGCCCACGACAGCGTATCCATACCGAAGTGGCACTGCAGGTGGAGCAGGTCCTTGCCACCGACCTCTCCCTCCAGCTCGGCGCGCTCAAGGGGGTGCAGCTTGATGGCACCGGCCTTGAACTTTTCCAGCTCGTAGAGCGGCGACGCGGCATTGATTCCTGTGTACTCGTCCCAGAGCGCCTGATTGGCGCGGCGGTAGTCGTCCATCTCCCCCCCCTCATGGCTCCGCAAACCAGGTCCCAGCGTATCCGCCCCGGGGTGGATCTGCTAGCTTTGCGGGACAGAAACTGCGCGTCTCGGCACTTTGACCAGGAAGGGAATCATGCGCGGACCCAGCTTCCCCAGTACCATCCGACTTTGGTTTGGTTGGTCACCCTCGTCACCTTCGCCTTCTTCTTGTCGTGGCCGGATTCGCCCGAGCCGGAGAGATTCCGCCGACCCTACCCGTCAGGGGAGGAAGCAAAATGGAACGAAACCGGGCTCGCGTCCGTCGAACAGGGTTGAGGGAGTGATGCCACAAATTTCCACCGTGCTCGTGGCACTGGTCGTGATCACGTTGGCGCCGGTAGTCGCCGGGGCCGGCCCCACGGAGACTGCCGGTACATCCGGCGTACTGGCGTCCGCGCACACGATCGGCTCGGAGTCCCTCCGGAGTGGCCCGAGTCCAGACCCGCGGCCTTTTCTCCCCGGCGATGGCGCGATCCCCGGTTGGATGCGAACCGAGGAACCGCGGCTCTTCAACGGCAAGACCCTCTTCGCCCACATCGATGGCGGGGCGGAGGAGTTCCTGGCGCAGGGTTTCCGCGCCCTTGGCGTCGGCGGCTACCGGAAGGACAGCCTCGAGGTCGTGGCCGAAATCTACGACCTGGGGACGAGGAAGGGGGCAACGGCGATCCTCGACGCACGGAGCGGGGCACCCCCAGAGAGCGGCACGGTTTCCAAGAAGGGGACGCTTTCCGCAGGGGGCACCGCCCCCTTCGGGGCCGCGCCTGGCGCCGGAAACGTCTCGAACTTCGTCCGCTCCGACTCAACCGTCAGTATCCCACCCGCGGTCGGCGAAGCCTGCGTCCTTGACGCCATGCAAGTCATCTTTCGCAGGAGCAGGTTCTACATCACGGTCACGGGCTTCGAGGCCAGGCCCGAGATCGCTGTCGCCCTGCGAGTTCTCGCCGACTCCATTGATGCGCGGATTCGTGCCACAGGTAGAAGCCCGGCGGGCAAATAGGTCCGCAAATAGGTCCGCAAATCGGCCGGCAACCGGACCGGCCGCGGGATTCGGAAACCCCGGTTCGCTTTGGACTCGCGGCAGAGTCAGGACCTGCCGTGCGAGCGCGACGCGGTAGATTCGGGCAGATCCGATGTCATGGCCCACAAATGAGAGAGGAGCCACAATGATCTTCGAGCAGATCGCCGTCGGTGGGGACCGGAACTTCGCCTATCTGGTGGGTGACGAGCAAACACGCCAGGCAGCGGTGATCGATCCAGGAAACGGGCCGGACCTGGTGGTCCGCCGCTCCGGTCTCCTTGGCGTGGAGATCCGGTTTGTCCTGAACACCCATGGGCACCAGGATCACACGGGCGGGAACCCGGCCGTGCAACGGCTCACGGGAGCCAAGCTGGCCGCCTTCGCCGCCGGCGACCTGCCGCTCCAGGATGCGGATTTGCTGCACCTCGGGGAGATTGAGATCAGGATCCTGCACACGCCAGGCCACACCACCGACAGCGTCTGCTTCCTGGCCGGCGAGAACCTCGTCACCGGGGACACTCTCTTCGTGGGCAAAGTCGGTGGAACCCACGATCGGGAGTCCGCCCTCCTTGAGTACCACGCGCTCCACGAAAAAATCTGTACCCTGCCGCCCGAGACCAAGGTCTGGCCGGGACACGACTACGGCACGCGCCCCTCGTCCACGGTGGGCGAAGAAATGCGGACGAACCCGTTCCTGCTCTGCCCCGACTTCGAGTCGTTCTTCGATCTGAAAACCAACTGGGCCGAGTACAAGCGCACGCACGGCATCAACTGACACCGTAGGGAGGCGATCGTCGCCCGGCAACGACGCGGGACGAGAAGGAAGAGGAAAGGAAGAAAGCACGATGGTCCGGATCGAGGCAACCTACCAGGGCGACCTGCGCTGCAAGGCGGTACACGGGCCATCCGGCCGCACGCTCACCACCGACGCTCCCGTCGACAATCACGGCAAGGGTGAATCGTTCTCCCCCACCGACCTCGTCGCCACCGCGCTGGGCACCTGCATGGCGACCATCATGGGACTCTACGCCGACAGGGAAGGGATCGATCTCGACGGGATGACCGTGCAGATCGACAAGGAGATGTGCACGGCGCCGCCGCGCCGCATCGCCCGTCTCACGGTAGTCTTCCGGATGCCGGCGGGGATCGAGGCCAAGGCCCGCACGGCGTTTGATTCCTGCGCCGCCCTCTGTCCGGTGAAGCTCAGCCTGCACCCGGACATCGAGGTGCCGATGCGGTTCGAGTATCCGGACTAGGCAAGAATCACCCGACCAGCCGGCCCTCGTGCCAAGCTTCGAGGAAGGGCCGCATCCCGTCGTCGAAGCAGGCCGGACTATAACCTCCCTCGAGAACAAAGAGCGCCGGCACCCCAAGCCTGGCAGCCAACCCTGCGAGAAGCTCCCCCATGCGGGCGAAATCGGCCCCAACGAGGAGCAGCCCCCCAAGTGGATCCTCCCGATGGCTGTCGAACCCCGCGCTCACCAGCAGCAACTCGGGCCGGAACGCCTCTAGCGCTGGAACGACCTGCTCCTCCAACGCCCGCAGGTACGGCTCACCCTTCGTTCCGGTGACGAACGGCAGATTCAGTGTGGTTCCCAGGCCAGGGCCGGCACCTCGCTCGTGGGTGAAACCGCTCCCGGGATACTGCATCCGCGGGTCCTCGTGCAGGCTGCAGAAAAAGACCGACCCGTCTTCCCAGAAAATGTCCTGGGTGCCATTGCCGTGGTGGACATCGAAGTCGAGGATCGCGACGCGCGACCGGCCCTGCCGCTGCCCGTGCCGGGCGGCAATGGCGACGTTGTTCAGGTAGCAGAAGCCCATCGCCGAACGCCGCGTGGCGTGGTGCCCCGGCGGGCGCACCAAGGCCAGTGCGGCGCGGTGTGGCCCCGTGAGGATCCGGTCGAGGGCGCACAGCGTGGTGCGGACCGCGTCCAGCGCCGCGTCGGGAGTGCCTGGACTGACAGGACACTCGGGCGTGTCGATCTTGGCCCGCCATGGGATCGCCGCTTCAGCGAGGCGCTTCACCCGGTCATCGGTATGCACCCAGCCCACGGCCGTCACCGCGTCGTAGGCCTCAAGTTCATGAACCGTGAGCGTGTCCGGCGACATTCCGGCATCACGGCAGGCATCTTCCGCCCGGTCGAGCCGCTCCGGCGTCTCAGGGAACCCGGCCGGTACGGTGTGCTTAGCGCTCGATGGCGAGGTGAAGACGCGCATGTGGAGAGTATCGCCGATCGGACTAATACCGGTATGTGTCCGTCTTGTACGGCCCGTCCGCGCTCACGCCGATGTACGCGGCCTGCTTCTCCGTGAGCCGTGTCAGCTCGGCATTGAGCTTCTTGAGTTGGAGGCGCGCCACCATTTCGTCTAAGTGCTTGGGCAGGGTGAAAACGCCCACTTCGTAGCGGCCCTGCTTGGTCCACAGTTCGATCTGGGCCAGGGTCTGATTGGCGAACGAACTGGACATCACGTAGCTGGGATGGCCGGTGCCGCAGCCCAGGTTCACGAGACGGCCCTTGGCGAGAAGGATGATCCGTTTTCCATCAGGGAAGATGATGTGGTCCACCTGGGGCTTGATCTCTTCCCACTGGTACTTCTCGATGCCCGCGACATCGATCTCGCTATCGAAGTGGCCGATGTTGCAGACGATGGCCTGATCCTTCATGGCGGCCATGTGATCGTGGGTGATGACGTGGAAGTTGCCCGTGGCCGTCACGAAGATATCGGCCAGGCTCGCGGCCTCGTTCATCGTGACCACGCGGTAGCCCTCCATGGCCGCCTGCAGCGCACAGATGGGATCGATCTCGGTGACCCACACCTGGGCACGCAGGGCGCTCAAGGCCTGGGCGCATCCCTTGCCCACATCACCATAGCCGCAGACCACGGCCACCTTGCCCGCGATCATCACATCCGTGGCCCGCTTGATACCGTCCACCAGGGATTCCCGGCAGCCATAAAGGTTGTCGAACTTGCTCTTGGTGACGCTGTCGTTGACGTTGATGGCGGGAAACTTCAGCTCGCCCTTGCGGTGCATCTCGTAGAGGCGATGGACACCCGTGGTCGTTTCCTCCGATACGCCCTTGATAGCTGCCAGTTGCCCGGAGTACCAGCCGGGGTGCGTCGTCAGGCGCTTCCTGATGGAGGCGAAGAGCACACGGGCCTCTTCGCTGTCCGGGTGATCGAGCACGCTGAGATCCTTTTCGGCGCGGGCACCCAGATGGACCAGGAGCGTGGCGTCGCCACCGTCATCCAGGATCAGGTTGGGCGTGCCCTCGGCGAATTCGAAGATGCGGTGCGTGTAATCCCAGTAGTCCTCGAGGCTCTCGCCCTTGATGGCGAAGACCGGCGTGCCGCCCGCCGCGATGGCAGCTGCGGCGTGGTCCTGAGTACTGTAGATGTTGCAACTCGCCCAGCGCACCGTAGCACCCAGAGCCTTCAAAGTCTCGATGAGCACCGCCGTCTGGATGGTCATGTGCAGCGACCCGGCGATGCGGGCTCCCTTCAGAGGCTGCTTCGCCGCATACTCCTCGCGGATCACCATCAGCGCCGGCATCTCGGATTCGGCGATGGCAATTTCCTTACGTCCCCACGCGGCTAGCGAGAGGTCGGCGACGCGGTGTTCGGTCTGAGTCATCGTGCCCATGGCGGTCTCCTTCACGGAAAGGCCGGAGGGAAAAGGGGTTGTTCACCCGATTCCAAACCCGGCAGGTCTGTCAGGTGAGCGCGGTTGGGTTCAGGGCCGACCCGCAGGTCAGGTTCCGAGCCTGGGATACCCGGCGGCATCTCGCAGCGCTCCTCGGAAAACACCCTGATGTTACTCGATCCCGAATTGCGGCAAGGAGAAAGGCGCCCCGAAGCGGCAATCCTCCTCCGGCCAAAGGCCCTCGCCCCGGGCAGGGTTTCGCCCTCACCCCCAGGGCCTCGCCGCCCGCTCCAAACGACCACGAATCAGCATGGCCCAGCCCGAAAAGCGAACGCAAGGGCCTTGCGGATGCTGCACAGGAATTCCGCGAGAGTCTCTATCGATCACGTTCAGATCCCGATCGGCTCGCCCAGCCGCCAGTGCATCGCCTGCTGCTGGAGGATAAAGACATAAGCGGGCGTCAGCGCCAACAGCGCCAGCCCGTGCTGGACGCCGCGCTTCAGTGGGCGTGGCCCCATCAAGGTCTCGTTCTGCAAGATGGCGCAGGCGATGGCCCTCGCGACCGGCAACTGCCTCAGAAACGTCCGTTTCGGCGTGAAGGCGTTCTGCTTCACAAAGACCAAGTCGATCGTCTCGACGACCTCTCGCATGAACTCGTGAAACGATGCGTCGTGGGGCACGGCCCGACCGAGCCCCGAGCGGATGCTGCGCAGGAATTCCGCGGGTGTGTCGCCGGGCGCCTCCGTCCAGGCCTTCCCCACCTGTCCGGTATGCGAGTCGGAGGTGGCCACCACCTCGCGCCCGAACCGCTGCGCGATCTTGTGGGTCCGGCCGTTGAGCTGCGGAATGCGCCCCGCGTTCAACTCGGTCACCGGGAACTGGGCGATCAGCTCGGTGATCCTCCCGAGATCGCCCAACTCACCCCGCTCAAACCAGAACGGATGGTTGTAGGCGTGGTAGAGATCGTGATCCCGGCAATACGCCAGAAAATCGCGCATGCACCGACGACGGCGCGCCAGTTGCCCCATCTGGACGCGGTCGAGGCCCAGGACATTGACGTGTACAGTGTGACGGATCTGCGGATCCTTCACCTTGAGCTCGATCCCCGAGATGAGCGGAATGGGCGGCTGGTCGTCGAACTCCGTGCGGAGTTCGCCTTTCAGCGCCTCGTACCCCTTCGTCGTGTCGTGGTCGGTCAGGCAGAAGAACCCCATCCCCTTCGCGACCGCTTTGTCATAGAGTGCGCGCGGCGACAGCTCTGGTAAATTGAGCACATCGTGGGAGAAGTTGGAGTGGAGGTGAAGGTCCGCCCGTTTGAGGTCTCTGACCGGCACGAACGCGCTTCCCTCTATGATCTTCGGAGCCTGCGTCTTCCTCATCCGCGCTGCCTGTCTGCTGTCGAGCCTTGGGTGTAGAGCGTCTGCCTAGCGCGGCGCCCCGCGCATCGTGCGCGCGGGACCCTGGCTGGCCGCTGGGATCGGACTCCTACCGAAAGGATCGTGCCCGGTTCCTGCCAACGGCATTCCGGTGAGTGTACCAGACGTGTCAAGCCGGGGTCCGCAAGACTCCCACTTGCATCTGAACCTATTGTCTTGACATTGGTTACCGATGAGTCCCCGATCCAGCCCGGCGCCCCATTCTTCCCTTGAGACCAGAGGGATCCGTCTTCTCAATAGCAACCACGCAGCCGTTTCTTTGCCCATCCAGGTCAAAAACGGGCGCGGACACGGCCGAGAATTGTCGCCGGAAGTGCCGAATGCGAGGTCGGCGGTCTTCCCTGCGCATTCTGCACGACGCAGGGGGAAACCCAAGGCGCGTTCGAGAACCGAACAGGGCCGCTCTCACTTTTCCGACGGGTTCAAGCTCCGTCGACCCCGCATTGTTACCCATTGATTCCCTTGGAGTTAACATCCGATGGGTCTTCCGTCTCCACAATGTCTCCATGATCAGCGTTCGTATCCGGCCGTTCCATCAGCCGGATCACTGAGCTCGCGGCACTCGCAGACGCTTCCCGGCTCTGTCTGCGCTTTGTGGGCGCGAGGGCCGAGCCTAGAACCCTCGGGTCGGCAACGACCTGATCACTGCCTGACTGCCTGATCATGCCGTCACCGTCTAGCGCGGCGCTGTTGCCGAGGATCTTTCGCGTCGTGCGGTTCGCCGGAACAGAGGTCAGGAGTCTCGATCCAGGCAGTGGCCTGCGAGCGGAGCGCCAACATGGGAACGCATCGAAGAACTCTTCTCGCAGGGCTGCTGCTGGGTGTGGTGGTCCTGGCTGTCGTTGTCCCGCCGGTCGCCGCTCGCCCAAGCCGGCGCTTCTACCTGGAGACCGGAGCGGGGCGTGACGCCTTCCGCGGCGGGTACTGGAACGTGGTCAGCCTGCGGCGCACGGGGTTGTTCGGTGGCGGCGGTACGGCGCGGGTCAGCTACCCAGCGGCGCTGCGAGCCAGGGGACTCTACGCCGACCTCGACGCTCCCGCTCTGTTTGCACGCGACACCAACCTGCTGGTGAACCTGGGCCGGCACCGCGCTACAGCGAGCTCCAGGCAGCGCGACTTGCGCGTGGAGCTGGACCTCGCTCCTGATCTGGGTACGATCCGCGCGGACGACGACCAGTTGCGTCAACTGCTGATGAACCTGGCGCGCAAAGCGCAGACCGCCACCGCCGGCTGTGAAAGCCCCTGCCTGCGACTGGCGACACGCGCCGCCGGTGAAAGCGTGGTTCTGGAAGTGGAGGACAATGGGCCCGGCATCCCGGCAGACGAGCGGGAGCGGGTCTTCGAGCCGTGCCGGTCGGGATCGGCCGGCGGACTGGGGCTGGGCCTGGCCCTGGTCAAGGGGATCGTCTTGGCGCACGGGGGTTCGGTTCGGGTGGAGGAGGGGCACTGGGGCGGGGCTCGTCTGCGCGTCGAGTTGCCGTGTGACTCGGAGGCTTCGCGTGAGTGAGCGGATCTTAGTGCTGGACGCGTCAGGGTCTGCCTGAGTGAGTGAGTGTCGCTGGAGTCGTTCCCACATGCTATTATGGTGGCCTGTTCCCGGCGCAGGTGTGGTCCGGATTTCGACGGAGGACTCGATGATTCCGATGGCGGTGCTGGAAGAATTCGCGGCGCAGATTGCGAGTTGCTATGCCCCGGAGCGGGTCATCCTCTTCGGTTCGCAGGCGCGTGGCGACGCCAAACCGGATTCGGATGCCGATATCCTGGTCATCATGCCGTTCGATGGGTCGGGCTTGCGCAAGTCCGTCGAGATCCTCGTGCGCCTTTCCCCCAAGTTCCCGATCGACCTGATCACAAGACGTCCCGAGGATGTCCGCCGAAGCTACGCGGAGGGAGACCCTCTGATCGGCGAAGCACTCGAAGAAGGAATCGTCCTTTATGAACGAGACGGTGCGGGAGTGGCTGCGTAAGGCCGAACGGGACTTCGCGACCGCTCGGCGCGAGATCGCCGTTGTCCAGGATCCCAACTACGATGGTGTCTGTTTTCATGCACAGCAGGGGGCCGAAAAGCTGCTCAAGGCGGTTCTCATCAACCTTGGGGTTCGGCCGGACCGAACTCACGATCTGAGCCATCTCGGCAGGTCCCTACATGGCTTGAGACCGACTTGGACCTGGCCGGAAGAAGATCTGATCTACCTGTCGCGAGCCTCGGTGGAGTACCGGTACCCGGGAGAGGAGGCGACGGATAGCGATGCGCGCCAGTCGCTGGACATCGCGGAGAGGTTGCGCACGGCCCTGCTT
>CAIMUX010000057.1 GCA_903844735.1 Candidatus Eiseniibacteriota bacterium | reverse complement strand
CGGTGCGGCGTTCGTTCGGCGGCCTGCGGAGAGTCCGCCGGGCCCGTCGGAGGGGCAGGGTGTTGAGATCTCGACATCACAGAACAACCAGCGAAAACTGTGCCCTCGTCGCGGCGGATCGAACAGGTCGTCGATGGTGCCGTGCATTCCCTTGGTGGTCGCGCCGTTGTAGGCGATCGGTCAACAGGATTCGGTACATAACCAATCATCCACCAGGCCGTCCGCGCCCGCTCACGCGGTCGGCATGGAACAAGCCGATACTCGCCCCGCCTCCGCCGTCTCCTCCAACATCCGCACCTCCGCCTCGCGAACGAACTGGTTCCTGTAGAGCGCGTGATACCGCCCCCGCAACCGCAGCAACTCCTCATGCGAGCCCTGCTCCACCATCCGCCCGCCGTCGATGACCAGGATTCGATCGGCCGACCGCACCGTGGAGAGTCTGTGTGCAATGACGAACGAAATCCGCCCGCCCAGAAGCGTCTCGACGCCTTGCTGAATCAGGCGCTCCGTCTCGGTATCCACCGAGGAAGTAGCCTCGTCGAGGACGAGGATCGCCGGATCGGCCAGCACCGCGCGTGCCAGCGACACGAGTTGCTTCTGGCCGGTAGAGAGCCGGTTGCCGCCCTCACCAACCTCGGTCTCGTATCCCTTCTCCAGCCCGGCGATGAAGTCGTTCGCGCCCACGAGTTGCGCGGCCGCCTCCACCTCGGCGTCGGTAGCGTCGAGCCTCCCGTAGCGCAGGTTCTCTCGCACGGTGCCGCTGAAGAGGTGCGGCTGTTGCAGGACCACCCCCACTCGCTGATGCAGCTTCTGTAGCCGGAACTTGCGGTACTCGATCCCGTTGATCCGGATCGATCCTGAGGTCGGCTCATAGAAGCGGCAGAGCAGGCTCACGATGGTGGTCTTGCCGCTACCGGTAGCACCGACCAGAGCAATCGTCTCGCCCGGCCCCACATGGAGGTTGAAGTCGCTGAGCACCTCCTTGCCGTCGCCGTAGGCGAAGGAGACCGCCTCGAACTCCACCGCATGAACGCCGCTCGCGAGACCGTCATCGAGAGCATCGTCCGCATCCTTGATCTCCGGCTGGGTGTCAAGCAGCCCCTGCAGCCGTTCCGCTGAAGCCTGGGCCACCTGCACCTGGGTGAACCGCGCGGCCAGCTCCTGGATCGGGATGTAAAAGAACGCCGCGTACTGCATGAACGCCACCAGCGTGCCGAGGCTCACATCGCCGATGCGCACCCCGCCCTGCCACAGCGCCAGCCCTGTACCGATGCTCCCCGCGGTGATGACGATCGGCAGGTAGATCGCGTTCAGCAGAGCGTTGCGTACCGAGTTGCCGAACATGCCGTCGGCCAGAACTCGAAACTCGGAAAGGTTCTCCTCCTCGCGAACCAGCGTCTTGCTCGTGCGCACCCCCATGATCGCCTCGTTGAACGACGCGGTCATCTGTGAGTTGATCTTGCGAACCTCCCGCTGCGTATGCAGGAGCCGCGTCTGGAAGAGGACGCTCACCACCGCCAGAACCGGCATCGTCGCCAGGATGCACAACGCGAGACGTCGGTCGAGATGCAGCATCATCCCGGCAACCCCGACGATGAGCGATGTCCCCCAGAAGAGGTCGAGCATGAACCACGGCAGGAGGCTCGCCAGCCGCTCGCAGTCCGAAGTCAGCCGGGCCATGAGCCACCCGACCGGCTTGCGGTCGTAGAACGAGAACGACAGCTCCTGCAGATGGGCGAACGCGGCCCGACGCATGTCGTAGGCCACCCCGGTGGCGATGCGACCCGCCACCACGATGAACCCCCACACGATGATCCCCATTCCGGTCACGACCGCCAGATACTGCCACACGCGTGCGCGCACCGCAGCGACGCCTTCCCCGTGCATCGCCTCGTCGATGATAAGGCCCGTCACCCGCGGTAGGACGACGTCTCCCGCGGCCATGACGACACCCAGAATGCCCATGGCCGCCAGCCATCTGCGGTACGAGCGAGCGTGGGCCAGGATCCTGCGCCAGAGCGCGGGGTCGATCCGGCTCTTGAACTCCTCCTCGTGTAGTTCTTCTCTGGACATTGGTTCCCTCCACTCGGTCTATCCAACCGTGACGGCGGCCGACCGCAGGTCGTTGTCGAACCCTTCCACCAATGCATCCTGGTGCTCCCAGAGGCGGCGATAGAGGCCGGCTTCCAGCACCAACTCCGCGTGCGTCCCCTGTTGCACAATCCGGCCGCGGTCCAAGACCACGACCCGATCGGCGTGAGCCAGGGTCGACAGGCGATGCGCGATGACAATCGTCGTCTGACGCCCTCGCGTATGCCGCAGGGCGTCGATGATCTCGCTTTCCGTATCGGTGTCGACCGCACTGAGCGCGTCGTCGAGCACTAAGACCGGCGTCTGCCGCAGGAGCGCCCGGGCCAGAGCCACCCGCTGCCGTTGCCCGCCCGAGAGGGTCACGCCCCGCTCTCCCACGAGGGCGCCATATCCGCCCTCAAAGCGGACGATCGACTCGTGCACCGCCGCAACCTGGGCGGCCCCGGTGACCTCTTCATCGGGCGCACCCGCGCGGCCGAACCGGATGTTCTCCCCCACCGTTTTCGAGTAGAGAAACGGTTCCTGCATGACCACGGCGATCCCAGCCCGCACTCCTTTCCGTTCAACGCAAGAGATGTCCACTCCATCGATGGTGATGCGTCCAGCCTCGGGGTCGTAGAAGCGCAACAGAAGGTTCACGATGGTCGACTTGCCCGACCCGGACGGACCGAGCAGCGCCAGAGTCTCTCCCGGCATCACCCGGAAGGAGATCCCCTCGAGCACCGGCTCCGCCTCACCGTGACGGAATCGGACGCGGTCGAAGACGATCTCCGCGCCGGCCGAGCCGGCCTGCCGCGGCAGCTCCAACGGGTCGGCCGGCCCGTCTTCCACCGACCGATCGAGAATCTCCGCAATGCGTCCGAGGGCCACGGTGGCTTTCCCGGTCTCCGTCAGGATTCGGCCCATCATCCGCACCGGCCAGATGAAGAGGTTGACGGCCGCCAAGAAGAAGTAGAACTCCCCCACCTGGAGCCTCCCGGTGGCCAGCCAGTACCCGCCGGTGCCCAGGACAAGAGCGTTCTGCGCCATGCACAGCAGGTCCGAGGAGGACCAGAACCAGGCCATCAGCACGTATAGCCGATTGTCGAGGTCGCGATGCAGCCGATTGCGCTCGTCGAAACGCCCCTGCTCGTGCTCAGCCCGGGCAAAGGCCCGCACAACGCGGATACCGGTGAGGTTTTCCTGCAGCGCGCTCGTCATGCGCCCCTCGGCCTCGTCCACCTTCAGAAAGGAGTTTCGTACCCTCCGGAAGAAGAAGAGCGCGAAGAAGACGATGGGCGGCACCACAGCCAGGGAGACCAGCGTCATACGCACGTCGAGTGCCAGCATGAGCGGCACAGGCACGAGCATCATGAAGACGGCTCGCCCGATCTCCACCACCTGCCCGCTGAGAAACTGCCGAAACGTCTCGACGTCCGAGGTACAGCGCTGCACCGTGTCGCCGGTGGCCGCTTTGTCGTGCCAGGCGCAGGGCAGGTGCTGAAGCCGTTCGTAAAGCTTGAGCCTCAGGTTTCGCGCGATCGCTTCGCTGGCCAGCGTTGACCAGCGCCCGCGCAGGTAGGTGAGCGCGCCCGACGCCGCCGTCAAGAGCAGAACCGCCAGCCCGGCCAGCCAAAGATGCCCGTGCAGGAATTCCCGGCCGCCGGCTAGCGTCACCACCCGGCCGACGAACGGCGAGGCCTTCGTCGGGTCCGCGGCAAGGATGCCGTCCAACACCACCTGAGGCACCAGAGGCACCAGATAGAGGATGCAGGATCCCAACACGAGGGCACCGATGGCCAGGCCATAGCGCAGCCGCTGTCCTTCCATAAGCTGCCAGATTAGGACCCAGCGTGATCTTTTCGCGGGTGGGGTCGTCTCGGTCTGTGGATTCGTCATGATTTTGTCTCCGCGTCGTGGCCGCGTATACGGCCGGTTCCGGATCGTTTCGCCGGTACCGGGTGGGCCTGGAGATGTCCGGGAGGGAAATCAAAAGGCCCGCTCGGTTCCGGGAGCGGGCCTAACAGGTTCAGGTATGAGCTGGAAACCTAGGAGCCCGCTGCACCGCCGTTCCCATACGGGAACATCCACCGGACGGTGAGATTTGCGCGAACTGCCGTTTTCACTGACTACGTCCCCCTATGGACCTTCGAACCACGCTGTCCTTCGACGTGTTTCTTCGATCTATCGGCCGGATCCGTGGTTTCCTGATCTGCTTTTCGGTCTAGATCCTTGGCGCACGTCGTTGGCGTGCGTCCACCGATCTCCTTGTGGAACCGTAACGCAGCACCTGGACGGCCGCCAAGTCTTTTTTTCGACCCTTGAGGCCCGAAGCCTGAAGCCCGAGTTCTGAAGCCTGTCGTATTCGTTCCCAACTCCGAATCTCAGGATCGTGGCCCCCATCTCGGCGAACGGTGCCTTGGCTCCTGCAGTTCAATCCGGCAACACGTCGCCACCGATCTCCCCGGCCAGGTTCGCGTGCATGAGGGTCGTGACTTCCTCGTACCCGGAGCAATGGCGCAGCACCCACATGAGCTTGGTCACCGCCCCCTCGAGGCTCATGTCAAACGCCTCGATAGCTCCCATCTCCAGGGCCCGTCGGCCCACATCGTAGAGATGCATGGCGGTGGCACCTTCCATGCACTGCGTGTGGACGACCACCGGAATGCGCCTGTCGCGTGCGCCCCGCAGGACTCCGAGATACTGATAGCCGATGTTTCCAGGGCCGTATCCCTTGATCACCAACCCCTTGATTCCGTCATCAAGGAGGCGGAGGAGGGTCTGCGCCGGCAACCCGGGCACCAGCGTGACCACCGCAATGTCAGGCTCGAAGCCGCCCTGCAGGTCGAGTCGCCCGGCCTCTCGATGCCGGCGCTCGCGGCGCAGGCGAATGTCGATCCGGATCTCCCCGATGTTGCGGCGGTTTACGCTGGCGAAAGCGTCGAGACGCGATTCCGAAACCTTGGTGGCGCGGCAGCCGAGCAGGATCTGCTCTCCGAAGACGAGCACGACGCCGGCAAGGTCGAGGGTCGCCACTCGCACCGCGTTGACGAAGTTCCGCCGCGCATCGCTCTCCATCCGCGAACCCGGGATCTGGGCCCCGGTCAGCACCACCGGTTTTCCCAGGTTACGCAGTGCGAAGGAGAGAGCGCCGGCGGTATAGGCCATCGTGTCGGTGCCGTGGGTCACGACGAAACCGTCGTAGCTGTCGTAGTTGTCGGCGATGACCCGAGCCATGCGATCCCAGTGCTCGGGCTGAATGTTCGTGCTGTCAATGTTGTCGATGTAGGACACCCAGAGATCCGTCGTCCGTTGCAAGCGCGGCTCCATCCCGTGAAGGGTTTCGATCGCCTTCTCGCGATGGGGCGTGACAAGAGCACCCGCGTCGTTCTCGTCCATGACGAGGGTGCCGCCGCAGAAGAGAATGAGGGTCCTCACGCCGAGCTCAACGCCCAGAGCTCACCATGACTGGCTCACCTCCCCTGCGCGTGCATCGTTGCCTCGATGTCCTCAACCAGGGACTGCAGGTCCTCTTCGTGTTCCACCTCATCCTGGAGAATCTGCACCGCGATGTTGTAGGTCACCGGGTCCTTGGTTGCGGTAATGTCGAGAAGTTTCTTGTAGACGCCGATCGCGCACTGCTCACCCTTGACGTTCTGGCCGAGGATGGCCATGACGTAGGGGTCGGTGGGAGCGTCGTAACCGCAGTTCGTATGCTGGTACCACTCCTTCGGTTCCGCGATGGGCACCCCGCCCAACTGGATGATGCGCAAACTGAGCATCTCGGCGTGACGGAGTTCGTCGGCAGCATGAAGCAGGAGCTCCGCGATGACCGCGTCTTTCATCGGACCCTTCACCACCTTCGCTCCCAGCCAGTACTGGTAGTAGGCGAGCCATTCATCGGCAAAAGCGCGATTGAGCAGGCCCAACAGCTCGTTGATGTCCATCCCGACGATGTCGCGTCCCCTGGTTCCCATCCCCAGCCCTCCTATCGGCCCGCTGGCAGCGGGTCGCTCGTTTGTGTGTGCATCGCTCAGTCTCTCTGGCGGCCCAGGGGCCGCGTCAGCCACCACTCTACACCCCTCGCCGGGCGCCCGCCAGCCGCCGCCGAGGGCTCCACATCTCGGAGGTTTCCCGGCTTCGTTGGCCGATCCATTCCACCTTGTCCCGGATTCCCACCCCCCCGCCACATCTCTGCCATAAACCACAGGTATACTGCCCTTGTTGATCGTCCAACGAATAGGGCGATCTTGATGGGCTGGTCTCCAGCGGCTTCCGCGGCCAGATCGCAGCGGCAGCCCAAATGACAGGAGGTGTCACAATGCACACGATCCAATCCGCCGCCGCCGGGAAGGCGTCGGCCCAACCGGCAAGGCCGATCGTTTCAGCCGGGCCGGATCGCCTGTTCAGTCACCGCCGCCTCTGCCGCGCCGCCTCTCTCGCGGCGACCGTCTTCGGCCTCACGGCCGCCTTCGGCCTTACCTACACCGCCTGCCGCGCGGATCGCAGCGGGGCCGCTTCGAACCAGGGGCGCGACAGGGGCGACATCTCCTCAATGGCCGCCCTTTCTATCGATGATCTCCCCACCGGTTTGAATCTCAGCGCGGGGCAGCGCACGCAACTTCTGTCCACCCTAGCCGAGTTGCGGGACGACCGGATTGCCATCGGCCGTCGGCTCGGCATGGGTGGTCGCGGTCGCAGCCACGACAGTGCCGGACCGGGCCGGCACAGGAACTTCGGCCCGCGCGTTCGCGTTCACCGCGGGGATGATTCGAGCCGCGGCTACCGGACGGACGGCCGTGGCGAACCGGGCGGCGGCCACCAGCCGGAATGGGGCTGTGAACCAGGCAGCGGCCGTGGACCAGGACGTGGCCGTGGACCGGGACGCGCCTATGATCCCGCCGGACATCCCGGGACCGGCTTCGAGCCGCCGATGGTCCGTTTCATCGAGAAAGCCTCATCCACTCTGAGCGGAGATCAGTTCGTCGTCCTAGCACAGTTCCTGGCCGGGCGCCGCGCGGAGATGCGCCCCGGCCCCGACGGCCCGCCGCCGGCCTTCGAAGGCCCCTTCGGCGGTCTTGCCGCACGGCGGCTCGATCTCTCCGACAGACAACAAGAGCAGTTGAAGCCGATCTTCACGACCTTCGGTGAGGGCATGCGTTCGGTCCGCAATGGCATCGAGGCGGGCACCATGAAGCCGGAACAGGCCCGTGACCGGACCAAGGAACTGCGCCTCGCTCTCGAACAGAGCGCACAGGGAGTCCTGAACCCTGAACAGTGGAAGCAGGTACAGACCTTCCGCGAGGAACGCCGCGACCGGCAGTCCGATCGACGGGTCGACGTGCTGCCACAGCGCGTGGACCGCTTCACCGGCATGTGTGTCCGAGTCCTCGGCCTGGACGACGCCCAAGCGTCCCAGGTCCGGCGGCTCATGGAAGCGACCATCCCGGCCCGCAGCGCGGTCGCGGAGCGAAGCGCACAGGGGGCCATCGAGCCCGAGGACTTCGCCTTCGAGATGATGACCATCGAGAAAGACGCTGCCACACGGGTGCGTGCTGTACTGACCCCCGACCAGGCAAAACGGTTCGATGCTCTGCTCGTCCTATTGCCACCCGGACTCCGCGTCGGCGGACCCATGGGTGGCCGGAGGGGTGATGCTGTGGGTGGATCGATGGGCCGACAGGTGGGCGGGCCGATGGGCCACCATCGGGGCCCGCGGTAGCCCGTGCACGGTGCCCAGGATCGGCCCGAGAGCCGATTCACTGCTCCCAGACGGCGAATCATGATCGAACGGGCGTCATCCGCCCCTACATGAGCGTGTTCCGATCTTCCTCCGCGGCCCGCGTCTCACCAGCCCCCGGGTGCCGGCGCGGGCCGTCAGTTCTTACCCGTAGCACGCTCACCGCCCGGGTTCCCGCTTTGGGCCGTGGACCTCCTACCACTACTCGAATACCCCTCGGTACATCTCCTCATCAAAGCCGACAAGGAGCGTCATCCCCTTGCGAATCGTCGGCGCCCGCAGATTCCCCGTCGGACCCAGCAGCGCCGCAAGGAGCGCATCGTCGCTAGGCGGGTCCTTCTTCATGTCGAAGGTGACAATCTTCTTGCCCTTCGCCACCACGATCTTGGTGACCTCGCGCGAAAGGCGCAGCGCATCCTCGGCCCCGAGTCTTGCGTTGTTCGCCGAGACTTCCTGCTTATACACCACGCTGCGTGCCGCAAGGAACCCCTGCGTGCGAGTGCAGGTAGTTCAGCCCTTGCGAAGGTAACTCCAGTCGACCTGCCTGACCATACATCCCCCTCGTCCGTCCGGCCGCATGGCCTGTCGGAAAGAAGAATAGAGGCAGTCCCAGCCGAGCGCAAGACCGTCGCGGGTGGCGGCGTTCGGCCGGGTCTGCCACGACGTGTCGCCCCGGATCCGCCCACTCGCGGCTGATTTCGGGTTCGCCTCCGGACCCGGCGGAACGTGGGGTGTCGCGAATCCCTACGCGTCGAAAAGCCCACCCTGTTTCGGCGCCGCGGGTCGAATGGACAAGGTACGCACCAGGCGCCAGCGGCGATCCAGCTCGAACTCGAACCACTGGAGGTAGGTGCGCAACCCCGCCTCGCGGCGACGGAGGGCTTCGCACGCGAGGTCGTGCAACAGGCCGGGAACCTTGGCGGAGAGCGGGCCGGTAGCAGTCGTCATACTGCGGGGCACCTTCAGGTACCATGGCGAATCATCCACGAGCACCCGGTGGCGGGCCAGGGCATACAGATCAGCGCTCCGCTCGCCGAGCGGTAGCAGCTTACGAAATTGCAGGAGATGGACCAATTCGTGGGCAATGGTGTGGCGCGTCAGACGGTACGGATTGATCCAGATCGCCGGTTCCTCGCGACCCGCCAGTCCCGCGGCACGGCGCGTCAGACCGACCTTGATGCCGATTCCGTCCAGCTCGGGGAAGAAAGTCCGAACCTGCCGCACCGTCTGTAGCACCCTCGGACACGCGGAGTTCCGCAACAGCGCCGAGGTGGGGACAAGACCCACCCCCGGCGGGCACTCCCCCGGTTGCCAGAGTTCCAGTTGATCCCAGGCCGGTGCTCTTCCTCTGCGTCGCACAGATCGAATCTACCGGCAGCCCAACGACCCGGTCAACCCGCGGACTCTGCGGGCCCCCAGGCCAGAGCCGCACAGTTGGCCGTGGTTGCGAGGCGCGCGCAGCTCCGGCGACGCACCGGCACGACTCTTCGGGCTCGATCTCGGCACGCCGGTAGGCGTCTGCTGCCACGCCGGCGTACGGAGTCTCCAGGCCGCTCGGCTTCTGCGCGGGCACGGGTTGAGCCGGCTCGGAGTTTCCCCGGCCGCATCGATTCCTGGGCTCGATCGCTCGATCCACGGATGGTCGGTATTGAACCGGTCTCCACGCACTTGAGTTTTCCTCACTGGCGACCTTCCGTGAAACGGGATACCTTCTCCCCCGGATCGAGGCTGTGGATGAGGTTTCGTACCTGTCCGACTTCCGGATCGAATGGGGGGAAGAAGAATGACACGTCGTTCCAGCGTTCTGCCGCGATCGCCCTGCTCGCCCGTGGGGCTTGGCACGTTGGTTCGGCCGGTCGCTCGTATGGCGGTGCCGGTGGCCCGTTTCCGGACGGCCACACCATGACCTCCGGGTCGATGCTCTGCGGCTGTCCAGGGAAGCGGAGCGGCGGGAAACGCCGAGACCCGATGGCGCCAGGGCGCCCGGTGTCGGCGGCTGTCTCGTCGAACCGGCAATTCGGGTCGGCAATCCGGCAAAACCCGGTGAGGAGTGCCCGTTCGCCATGGGACTGAGAATCTGCCCCCTGGCCAGCGGCAGCTCGGGGAACGCTACGTACATCAGCACAGGCAAGACCTCGGTCCTAGTCGACTGCGGGACGACCCGCCGTGATCTCGTGACGTTACTCAACGCCATCCAAGTCCGGCCCGCCGATCTCAATGGCATCCTCATCACTCACGCCCACCGCGACCACTACAAGTCGGCCGGGTCGATCCACGCCCAGTTCGGCGTGCCGGTATTCGTGGATCCCGCAACCGCATGGGCCGCCTACCGTCGCGGTGCCGGGACTTCATGGCCGCGCATCCAAGATCCGCACCCCATCCCCGAAGCGATCGGCGACTTAGGAATCCGGGCCTTCGATACTCAACACGGGATCTCGCATCATGGGTTCACGTCAGCCGGCCGTCCGGTGGACGAAGGGCGAACCGTCGGATATGTGCTTGAACACCACCAGCGACGGATCGCCATCGCCACCGATATCGGCATCGTGACACCGACTGTCCTCGAGGCTCTTCGCGGTGTCGACGCCATGGTCATCGAGGCAAACTACGACGACCGGACGATTGTCGAGAAGCTGAGCGGGGAGAGGGGCGACTTTCGGACGAGCGCTGACTACCTGGAGTGGGTACGCAGCGACTGGGGGCACCTCAGCAATCACCAGTGCGGCGAAGCGCTGGCCGGTGCTTTGACCAAGAAGAATTGCCATGTCTATCTCGGCCACATGAGCGTGCCACACTCCGATCCGCGCATGGACAACAACGATATCGAGGAGGCGACCAGAACGGTAATCGCTATCCTGGGGAGAGCTGGCGTGCCAATGCCTCACTTGCATCGGACCTGGCGGTTATTGGCGCCGAGGAAGGGCTCGAATGGAAAATCGGAGCCCCTGCCGGTGGCCGACATGATCGAGTTTTGACATGCCCACCGATGGCCGACATCATCGAACTCTGAAGTGCCCGTCGGCATCCCGGGAACGGGTTCCGGAACGGACGGGCAAGGAACCGATGGGGACAAGCGAGGAGGTACGATCCGATGCCTAGGTTCGCGGTGTTGATGTTCGAGGACGATCACGCTTGGTCCCGCCTGCCCGAGTTGGAGCGGCAGCGACTGCTCGTGCTCTACAGCAACTGGGTGCGGGATCTCAAGGCCAAGGGGGCCTTCGAGGGGGGCGAACCGCTCGGCGAGGGCGGGGTTCTGCTCGATGCCGATGACGACGGTCAAGTTCTCGAGTCGGACTACACCGTCATCCGCTCCGTCCTGACCGGCTACTTTCTCATCCAGGCCGCAGACCTCGCGGCCGCGGCGAAGCTGGCCCGTGGCTGCCCTGCGTTGATCCACGGCGAAACCATCGTGGTGCGGCCGGTGGGGCATGAGGATTGAGCCGCGGGACGCCGCGGATTGCGCGAGCCGGTAGTGTTTCCGCTCGATCCCTCTGCGTAGTGCACTTGTCGATGCACTACGAGGGCGAAGCAAACAGCCGACTCCGATCCTAGCGGAACAACTCGTAGACGCTGATCGAGTAGATGACACAGTGGGCGGCGCCAAGAAAGATGGTCGCAATCCAGCCTATGGTGAAACTCCGCTTGCGGACCTCGGGTGCGGCGGACAAGAAGAAGAGCACGGCGAAGACAAACACCGGGAGGATGTGCCGCTCGTAGATGCGAAAGAGCCCGAAGCTGGTCACGAAGAGGGAGGCGAGCACTAAGCCGGCCAGCAGAATCATTTCCGGTGAACGAATCTGCAACGTCCGTCGAATCCCGGCGGCGAGGAGGATCAAAAACGACGCCAGTGAGAGGGCGAGAAGTCCCAGCCCAAAGATCAGTCCGACGCGATTGCTGAGAAAGCCGAGCCCGTGTCGGAAGGTTCCGTATGTGTCGACCAAATCACGTCCACGCTCGTGGAAGCACCAGAAGATCGCGAATGCAGTGAGGATGGCGACCACACCCCAAACCATGCGCGAGTAACTCCGACCCTCACAAAGAGCGTAGGTGAAAGTAGCAGGGAGCAGATAGTAACCTACGTTGGCTCCGATGCTGAAGAGAGAGAGCAGGGTCGTCGCCGGGCTCGTGTCGAAGTAACTCGACTTGGCCATGAAACTGGGAGGGATCAGTCCATTCCAGAGCCAGACCTGAAAAGCCAGGGCGAGGAACGGAAGCAAGAGCGCGGGCACGATGGCCGGGCGCAGAAAGGGTCTTCGCGACGACGCCGGCGGCCCGCCGTCCGTCGCTCGCGACGCGAACCACGAGCGATCCAGCAGCCAGAGAACCAGAGGAAACACCCCGGCGGCAAAGATCAGATTCTGCCGGATAAGGCAGGCGGCGGCTCCGGCCGCTCCCGCCGCATAGGCGGCCCGATTCCGTCCGGCCCGCAGATAGGCCAGTTGTCCCAACACCGATCCCAAGAGGGCCAAGAGCGCGGGATAGTCGGTCATGACCACAAAGTGACAGACACCGAAGTAGGGTAGGGCGGCCACGGCCGGCACCGCTTTCCAGACGTCGACCCGGGGGATTCGGAGGGCGATCCGCAGGTAGAGGAACAGGGTGCAGAGGCCGATCAGCACCATACAGAAGCGCATTGTGGGAAGCGCATCTCCCGTGAACCGCAGGACGAACCCGAGAAGCCCGTGGAACAAGGGGAGCATCGAAAGGTCGGTGTTTCGCATCTCCTGCAGGCCGGGAAAGTGGCCTAGGAAGCGGCGAACGTTGGGAACATGAAAACCGAGTTCGTCCATCTTGGAGGGGAACTTGAGGCCGGTCAGCAAGGGAACCCAAAGCACCAGGAGCAGGGTCGCGCCCGATGCAAGGATGGCGCGATGGTCCAGTCGGCGATCCCTTTTCTGCCTCGGAAACACCATGCCAGTCTGCCTCCATCTTGCTGCACAGACTGCTCACCGGCCACGGAAACACCTCTGCCCTGGTGGGTCGCCGGTCTACACTGCCTCCCGCCGCAGGGCATTCGATGGCCCCGCCGCTCAGCGAGAAGGCCGGGCCAGCCGCTGCAATGCCCGCCGGATGCACTCGCCCAGCGAGATCTCCGTCTCCTCAACCAGCACCCCATCCACCGCCCTCTTCGCGTCCTTCGCCCCATACCCAAGCGCCGCCAGAGCCCCCACTGCGTCGTCAGCAAGCGGCGACCCCACCGAAACCGCCCCCGGCTCCGCGCCGGCCGCCGCAAGCTCCATCTTGTCCACCTTCGGCCCCAGATCCACCAGAATCCGCCCCGCCGTCTTCTGCCCGATCCGCGGCACCCGCGTCAGCCCATCCATCGATCGTGCCCGGATTTCCCGCACGAGCTCCTCAGGTGCGAGATGCCCAAGCAGTGAAAGCGCCCCGCTGGGTCCGACCCCCTGCACCTCGAGCAGCAGCCGGAACAGATCCCGCTCCGCCCGCCCCGCGAATCCGTACAAGAACGGCCCATCGTCCTTCCACACCAGGTGCGTCCAGAGCGAAACTGACCCACCCGGCTCGGGCAACACCCGAAACGTGGACAGCGGAATGCGCAACTCGACCCGCACCGGTCCGCACTGCAGAATCACGCTCCCAGGCGCGCGCGCGTGGAGAGTCCCGGTCAGGTGGTCAATCAAGACGGCACCCCCGTCGCGCTGCGCGTCGCACCGCACCAGGCGACCGCCAGCGCATCCGCCTCATCCGGCCCCAGGATCCCGGGGCAGTCGTGCAGCAAACGCGGCATCATGTACTGCACCTGCTCCTTAGCGGCAGCCCCGTTGCCCACCGTAGCCAGCTTCACCGCTCTGGGGGCCACTTCGCAAAGCTGAATCCCAGCCTGCTGCACGGCAAGAATGAGCACCCCCCGCACCTGACCAAGCACGAGCGCCGCCCGCGGCCCAAGGGCCACGAAGCACTCCTCCACGACCACAAGATCCGGAGCCTGGGTGCGGATCATTTCCGTCACGGCGGTATGTGCCACATGGAGGCGGGCAGGGAGAGGATCGGCGGCGCGCAGGACAAGAGTGCCGCTCGCAACCCGGCGCCAGTCGGAGCCGACGCGTTCTATGCAACCGAAACCGAGCTTCCGGCTGCCGGGGTCGAGACCTAGGACCTTCATGGCGAGGACGGTTCCTTGATGGGACCGGCGGCGTGGCCCCTAGCTTTGGCACCGCACCGTGGCGCGACCCGGTGGCCCGACACGGAAAACTCAGCCGCTCAATTTCTCGAGCATTTCGGCCGGTATGTCGAAGTTCGACCAGACCTTCTGCACGTCGTCATGATCTTCCAGAAGCTCCATGATGCGCAGGATCTGCTCCGCCTCCCTCTGTGTCCCAACCGGCGTGGTGTTCTGGGGAATGCGTGAAAGCTCGGCCGAGGCAATCGGAATCTGGGCCGCTTCGAGCGCCTTCTGGACAGCGTAGAACTCCGCGGGAGCCGTATAGACCTCGAAGACATCCGGCTCCTCGGAGCTGACGTCCTCAGCACCGCCATCGAGAGCGACCTCAATGAGTCGGTCCTCCTCGATCTTCCCTTTCTCCACCGTCAGGAAACCCTTCCGGTCGAACATGTGGGCGACGCAGCCACCCTCGCCCATGCGGCCGCCGTGCTTGCCCAGCAGGTGGCGGATTTCCGCCGTGGTGCGGTTCTTGTTGTCGGTCAGGACCTCGATGAAAAGAGCCACACCGCCAGGACCGTACCCCTCGTAGGTGTGTTCCTCGTAGTGAACCCCGGGGAGCTCGCCGGTCCCCTTCTGGATCGCCCGCTTGATGTTCTCGGCGGGCATGTTGACCCCCTTCGCCAGGAGGATGGCCGTGCGCAGGCGCGGGTTCCCTTCCGGATCGCCGCCTCCGTCACGCGCCGCGATCGTGATTTCCTTAATCGCCTTGGTGAAGGTCTTGCCCCGCTCGGCGTCGAGCTTGCCCTTCTTCCGTTTGATCGTCGCCCATTTCGAGTGTCCGCTCATCTTGAGTCCTCGCGCCCGCCGGCGGCCGTACCGAGATCGGCCATCCGTTCGGGTCTTGGCTTCCCCAGGTTACGCCTCCGCCTCTCGTTCCTTCTTCAGCTCCTCGACCAGTTTGTCCACGTACTCCCGCGGCACCTCTTCGTAGTGAGAGAACGTCTGGGCGAAGCGAGCCCGTCCCTGGGTGAGCGTGCGCAGGGTGGTCGAGTAGCGATACAGCTCTCCCCTAGGGACCGCCGCGCGGATGCGCTGCGACTTCGGGCCAGGCTCCATGCCGAGGATCTTGCCCCGCCGGCTGGAAAGATCGCCCATGACGCCTCCCGTGAATTCCTCCGGCACATCGACCTGCACTTCGCTGATCGGCTCGAGGAGCACCGGCTTGGCGTCCTTGAGACCGTTGCGGAAAGCATTGATCGCGGCGATCTTGAACGCCATTTCCGAAGAATCGACGTCGTGGTACCCGCCGAAATGCAGGCGGACTTTCACATCCACCACCGGATAACCGGCAATCACGCCTTCCGGCAGCGCCTCGAGGATCCCCTTCTCCACGGCAGGAATGAACTTGGTGGGGATGACCCCGCCCACAATCTCGTTGGAAAACACGTAACCCTGGCCGCGAGGGACCGGCTCCACCTTGATAGAGACATCGGCAAACTGTCCGCGTCCGCCGGTTTGCTTCTTGTGCCGGTAGGAGACATCTGCCGTGCCCTTGATCGTCTCCCGGTACGGCAGCCGGGGCTTGAAGGTCTCCACTTCCACCTTGAAGCGCCGATGCAGCCGCTCCAGGATGACATCGACATGCTGGTCACCCATGCAGCGAAGCAGAGACTGGTGCAGATCGCCTTGGATCTCGATCTGGAAGGTGGCATCTTCCTCGCGCAGTTTGGCGAGGCCGGTCCCGACCTTCTCCTCGTCTCCCTTGTTCTTCGTCCGGATGGCGATCTCGTGGACCGGCGGCGGAAAACTGATCGGGCGGACCACCAAGCGTCGCTCCTTGGTGGACAGTGTGTTGCCGAGGCTGGTGGTCTTGAGTTTGGCCACGGCCCCGATGTCGCCTGCCCCCAGGTGGTCGAGGTCGAAGCGCTCCTTACCCAGGAAGTTGTACAACTGCCCGATGCGCTCCGAGCTGTCATGGTTGGAGTTGTACACATCGTTCCCGCTCTGGATCGTCCCGGAGTACACGCGGAGTAGCGCGATTTCCTGGGCCGTGAACTCCGAGCTGACCTTGAAAATGAGCGCCGCCAGCGGTCCGGTGGGCGAAGCCGCGATCAAAGTCTCCTCCCCCTGCCCTCCCTTCGTCACGGGGGTTCCTGGCATGTCGGCAGGGCTGGGGCCGTACTCGGCCAAGAACCGCATGAGCACGCCCGCGCCGCGGTTCCTCTCACCGCTCACCGGAATCACGGGAAAGATCCTCCCCGCGGCGATTCCCATGCGCAATCCGACCCGCGTCTCCTCGGGAGTCAGCTCCATGGTCTCGAGGTACTTCTCCAGAAAGGCGTCGTCGCTCTCCGCCGCCAGCTCCACCAGCTTGGCGCGGGCGTCCGCCGCCGCCGCCTGCAGGTCGGCCGGCACCGGGCCAGTGGTCACGTCTTTTCCCTCGAAGAGAAGGGCCTGGCCGCCGAGAACGTCGACGACGCCGCGAAAGTCGGGTCCGGCTCCGATCGGAAGGTACACGGGGATCACGCGGTCGGAGAAAGACGCACGGAGGGAGGCCACCACCTTGCCGAAATCCGCCTGCTCCTTGTCCATGCCATTGATTGCGATGAACCGGGCGCGACCGTCCTCTTCCAGCATCTCAAAGTGGCGTTCGGTGTCCGGCTCCACACCGGCCGTGGAACTGACAACGACCACGCCGAAATCGGTAGCACGGATACCCGCACAGACCTCACCGATGAAGTCAGCGTAGCCTGGGGCATCAAAGAGATTGAGCTTCCGGCCCTCGAACTCGAACTGGGCGAGTGCCAGGCTGACGCCGGTGTGCTTCTTCTGCTCCTCCGGCGTAAAATCGAGAGTCGCGGTGCCGTCGGCGGCCCGCCCCTGGCGATTGATGACGCCCGCGGTGAACAACATGGCCTCGGCCAGTGTGGTCTTCCCGCATCCGCTATGCCCGACGAGTACGAAGTTCCTGATGTCCGAGGTCTCGAAGCTCTTCACGAGGCATTCCCCCCTGATCGTCTCTTTCTGCCTTGGTCTGCATATGAGCGGCCCGCGCGGATCCGGACGCAACGCCCGAAATATAACACCGCACCGTTCAGCGCGGCAAGCGGCCTTTGCTCTCCCGTCGCCTGGCACGGTGAGCGACACCCGCCATCCCGGCACCTGACACGACGGAAACCGGCAGGGACGTGTCGGTCCTCAAAGGGCGCGTGCTACGCCTCTGCCCCGGGTTGGAGAACGAGCCGGCGAAAATGCTCGACGAACCTCTCGTTATCCTCCCGAAGCCCGGAACTCACGCGAATCGCCCTCCCCCCCACCGGCCGCACGATGATGCCGACCCGCTGCAACTCCTCGAAGAGCCACCCGGCCTTCTTCCCGGTGTCGATGAAAATGAAGTTCGTTTGCGAGGGCGGAATCGTGACCGGCAGTCCAGCCAGCCCTTCCCGGAGAAAGGCCAGCTCTCGGTCGCTGTGCTCCCGGGACCGCCGCAGAAAGTCGACGTCGTCCAGGGCGGCCAGCGCCCCCGCCTGGGCCACCAAGCTCGTGTTGAAGGGTGTCCGCACCATCATCAGACCCTGAATGATCTCTTCCGGTCCAACCGCATAGCCGATCCGGATCCCGGCCAGCCCGTAGGCCTTGCTCAGGGTCCGCAGGAGCAGAATCCGCCGACCAGCCCGGAAGTGGATCATCGGATCGGGCAGGTCGCCGACACTGGCGTATTCCTCGTACGCCGAGTCGTAGACGACCAGGGTGTCCGCGGGCACCCGCTCGATAAAACGGTCGAATTCAGCCGCGGTGAACCAGGTTCCTGTCGGGTTGGTCGGATTGGCAAGGAAGACGAGCTTCACCATCGGGTCGAGCAAGCGCGCCATAGCCTCAAGATCGTAGCGAAAGCCGCCATCGGTCATGGGTGCGGCCCTGAACTCCGCACCCGCCTTCTCCGCAGCCAAGGCATACATGGCGAACGTCTTCTCCGAGCTCACTACGACGTCACCCGGCTCCAGGAAAGCGACCGCCAGCAGCTCCAAGACCTCCACGGACCCAGACGCAGCAAAGACGTTCTCCGGCGCTACCGCGTAACGTGCAGCGATCTTAGCGCGATAGTCCCTGGCGGAATCATCCGGATAAAGCGAGACGTCCTCCACCGCTCGTCGCATGGCAACGACGGCCAGGGGAGAACTGCCCAGCGGATTCTCATTGGAAGCCAGCTTGGCGATGCGGCCGATCAGTCCGTACTCGCGACGCACATCGTCGATCGACTTACCAACGGTATACGGCTTGAACTTTCGCAGAGGCTCCCGAAGTAGGTTACGCAGAGGCATCATCATCCCCCTCGGGTCGGGTTTCGCGCGGCAAACGCCTCCACGACGGCCACAACCCTAAACAGCCACGGCGGTTACGCGACCTTCCCGAAGGCCGCGTCGAAAACACTGAAGATGTCATTTCAGGATCACGACCCTGCTGCCGCTAGTCCGACCTTCCCCCCGCAGGGTGACAAAATAGACGCCGGCCGGGAGCCTGTGGCCTAGATCGTCTCTCCCGTCCCATAGCCCGGTGGATTCAGCTCCCTTCGCCCTCTCCAGCACGAGTCGCCGGATCAGACGGCCACCGGCATCGCAAACCTCCAATTGGCTGCGCTCGCCCGCCAGCACCCGACACTGGATCGCGACGTTTCCGAAGGTCGGATTCGGGATCACGCCCTGCACTCCCCAACCGGAACCAGCCGGATCCGGGACCCCGGTTCCGACTTGATACACCAATGACCTTGTCGTGGAAGCGGTGTTGCAGAAGTACTTGCGAACCCCCGCACCTTCCACGACCTCCAGCGTAACGATCGCCGGTTGCAGACAGTCAGCTTCCGTGTTCCCGCACTTGAAGTACACAACGTTTGATCGAAGGTAGCTGGGTACGACCCTCCGCCGTGACAATGCGAAGCATCAGAAGCCAGATAGTACGGGTCGGCGCCAGCCGGGCCAACTCTGACCACAATTAGAGCCAGAGCGCCTACCGTCAGAAGGACAGCCGCCGTCGCGCGCATGTGGAGTACCTCCCGGGACTCTAATCGCGGTAGGAACGCCAGTCACCCGGCGCCCCTGCCGCGATTAGCGCTTGTTGATTATCGTGAGGAGAGAATCGGTGAGCATGACCGCCAGGATGGTCAGAGGGCCATCGGCGCCCTGGGTCGGGCAAGAGACTCGTGCGGAGTCGCCGCCGACACTCCACATTCCGTAGAGTCCGCCATGAAGAGTGAAATGACCCGATGGTTCGCGATCCAGAAAGAGAATCACGTCCTGATCCGGAGTCAATGGTGGAAGGTTCAACCATTTCCAACGCGCATCCGGGCCTGACGGGAAGTCCAGGAGAACCACGGCGTCGGATGCCGCGGCCGGGGTTGTATAGTTGGTTCGCACTCGGATACCCAACGAACCGTACTTCCGCCGGGTCGAGCCGACCAACTGCGGATCCGTTATTGTGCCGCGGATCGCGCAGTCCGCCGTCAACGCGAGGTTACTTGGCGTAAGTGATGCCAGTTCAACTACGATAGAGTCCCGATAGGAAGACCATGAGGTAGAGTAGAGTGGTAGTTCAATACTGCGATCATTGTCGGCGATGTGATAGCGATGCGGTGGCAAAGTGAGCGTACGGGGGTATCTGGCGGATCGCGAAAGGAACAGAAGATACCGCTCTCCCTTGACTACCGCATTGGGACCATAGTCGAAATAGGAGAAGCGATCCAACGGATACGGTCCGCCTTTGAAGTACTCCAAAGCGGTGCAGGCAACGGGCTGCTCATAGGAGTCTCCGCAGCTATCGATTCTCGCTAGGACGACGTTCTCCGAGCCCTGGAGCAGGCACGACCGCAGATCGCTCCATTCTTTGGCGTTCTCAGGCACGCTCCATAGCGTCGCGGACGCGGCCCGTGGGAAGAGACCGCCGACAACGAGACAAAGACAGCACACAGCGAGAAGACGGTGGACATTTGCGGTCACGGAATCCCTCCTTGGTTTGGGCCCGGCCTGTGGCGGGTTCCATCAACCGCCGGAAACCTCCCACCGCCCGCCGGTACTTCTTCGAGCGGAGGGATCAGTCGAACCGGCACCAGCCCCCCGTTGCAGGCAGCGCCTGCCAGCCCACGGCAGGACTGTGCTCCTATGAAGAACAGTCGTCAAGACGATCAGACTCCCGACGGTCACGCTCGAGTTTACGCGGCTTTTCCGGCCTTCAGCCATGTGCATTTGATGAATGAGTCGACCGCCGGTAGGCTTCGGGCGGGCGGAAGGTGCTTGGCGGGAGGTGAGGTGCGCGCCTGGGTTGCCCGCCCCGCAAGGGCATCTTCACAGATCACGCCGACCGCCAAAAAGCAAAACGCCCCGGACCATAAGCCCAGGGCGTCTGCAAATTAATTTCCGGCGGCGTCCTACTCTCCCACACGGTCTCCCGTGCAGTACCATCGGCGCTGGAGCGCTTAACTACCGTGTTCGGAATGGGAACGGGTGTGGCCACTCCGCCAAAACCACCGGAAAACTTGTCACCCGACTTTCCTAAGCCACGGGTGTCCTGCACCACTGGCCGGTCAGCCGAGAAAACAATGACAACTGCGAACGACGGAAACTTGAGAACGGACACGAAAAATATCGATCAAGCCTTCCGGCCTATTAGTACCGGTCGGCTGAACGCGTTGCCGCGCTTACACCTCCGGCCTATCAACCTCATAGTCTATAAGGGGCCTTCTGACGGTTTTGACCGAGGGAGATCTCATCTCGGGGCCGGTTTCACGCTTATATGCTTTCAGCGTTTATCCGATCCGGACTTAGCTACCGAGCGATACCACTGGCGTGATAACTCGTACACTAGAGGTCCGTCCGTCCCAGTCCTCTCGTACTAGGGACAGCACCCCTCAAATCTCCTGCGCCCACGATGGATAGGGACCGAACTGTCTCACGACGTTCTAAACCCAGCTCACGTACCGCTTTAATTGGCGAACAGCCAAACCCTTGGGACCTTCTCCAGCCCCAGGATGCGATGAGCCG
>CAIMUX010000056.1 GCA_903844735.1 Candidatus Eiseniibacteriota bacterium | reverse complement strand
GTGTCGCGCGGGGGTCCGACACCCGCGCGCCGCCGGTGGCGCACGGTGGAGCGGGAGCCCGTTGCTCCGGCGGCGCTTGGCTCTGTCTTCTACCTCAAGTGGACAAGCGCCGCGGTGCGACTCGTCGCACCACTCACCAAGCGGAAGTGGTACAGGGCGCTCGGCAGCATCCGGCCGGCGTCGTCCCTTCCGTCCCAGAGGGAAGCGTGGGCTCCGGCGCCGAGGTACCGCCGGAGCAGAGTTCTCACGCAGCGCCCATGAGAGTCGAAGACCTGAATGCTCGCCCCCGCCTCTCGATCGAGGTTGAAGCGTATCGGCATGCCCGCGCGAATCGGATTCGTGAAGTGGAGCTCAAGGCCTTGCCCGGTATTGGCTTCCGTGGGCTCGTTGACGCCGGACGGCACCGGCACCGCGCCCCAGTTCGGTCCGCGGCTGTCGCCCTGGTCCCAGGTCAGACGCAGCAGGTCGTTGCCCTCGAGGTCGATCGAGTAGATCTCGCTGACGGAGTTCCGGTTGCTGTTGAAGACGATCCGGTCGCCATCCACGGACCAGTCGGGGGCCTCGTCATTCCAGGAACCATCGGTCAGCGCGATATCACTGGTCCCGTCGCCGTTCATAACGTGGATGCCCGCTCGATGCGAGGAGAAGTCGGTCAGGGCATAGACGATTCTCGTTCCGTCCGGCGACCACTTCGGCCCGATCTTGTCACCCGGACTGTCCGTGATGGGCCGCGGGTCGGTCCCATCGGCATTCACGACGTAGATCTCGTTATGACCGTTGCGGTCGGAGTGGAACAGAATGGTGGAACCGTCGATGGACCAGTCCGGAATCGCATCGCAATGGGAACCGACCGTGAGTTGACGCTCGTTGGTACCGTTGGCGCTGATCACGTGGATGGTGCAGGCATTCCCGGACGCGCGGCAAAAGGCGATCTCGGCCCCGTCGGGCGACCAGGCGGCACAGAACTCGAAGGCCGTCGTGGTGGTCAATCGGCGCAGATTACTGCCGTCGGAATCCAACACCAGGATCTCCTGATTCCCGAAGCCTGTGGACTCGAAGACGATCTCGCCGCCGTTTGGGGAGATCGCGGGCGAGAGATCGCCGGCGCTGTGCGTCGTGAGGCGAGTTTGGTTGGAGCCATTCGGGTCCATGAGGTAGATCTCGGCATTGCCGGAGCGGAGGGAGTAGTAGGCGACTCTGGGGATTGCCGGCGGTGTGCGTGGGCCGGGGTCGGAAGCAAGTACTCAAGTGCCGAAGTGTGCGAGCATGATCGATGCCGCGAGGGCCGTGAGGGTGCCGGGCCGATGGGGGCGGTTGGGCTTGAGCTGCATGGTCTCCGTGGTTGAGGCAGGAGGACTTCGCCAGGCCGGCCGGGGCGCCGCCGTCCCGCGGGGTCGGGCAAGGGCGCTGCCCCAGCCGGTGCGCTCCCGGCAAGGATCCTCTCCTGACCGTCTGCGGCACAGGCAAATGGGACGGAGTCGCCCACCGCGATGACGAATAGGTACTGGGTGGGGACGATCTGTACGCACTTCCCCAATCCCGGCCGACCCGTCGTAGGAGCAGCCGTTTCAGTGAGGTTCGCGAGGTGGCGGGGAAGAGAACGAGATGTGCGCAAACGCCGTTAGCGTTCCCTCAGGTCGCCGGATCAGTTCTTTCGGGATGGGCCCGAAAGCGGCAGCGCGCGGATGTCGCCGAGAGCCTCGTCGATCAGGGCTAGCCGGTCCGTGACCACACGTCGGTGGATGCGCGACGGGGTCATGACGGGTCACCCGGAATGAGCGCCTGGCGTTCCCGTTCGAGCGGCGCCAGATCTCCGGCCCGGCGCAACACGTAGAGGTCGTATTCGTCGGCCTGATAGGAATCCTCCGCATGGAGACGCTCGCCGCGGATCATCTCGGCCGCCAGGAAGGGGTCGGCTTCACCCGGAACTACCAGATCGACTCGCGGGCAACCGAGAAGATCCTCCAGGGCCTGGGCTAGTCGCACCTTGTCGGCAACCGACCAGACTACACTGAGACGAGACCTCACACCGATCTCGACATCGGATGTTTCGAAGCGACCACGGTCCTGGCATCCGTTGATCCACCCCGCACTCTGGCGGGCCCGGCTGCCGAAGCTGTGCAGAAACGAGACGTCCATCCGCTCGCACAGGCTTGACAGCGCCGGCATTCTCTCCGTGGAGCTTTTCAGAGGAGGGCGCCGGGCTCCGCCCCTCCCGTCTTCGTGCCCGGTATCCGCGCCGCCACCGACGCGGGTATCTTGATCGAGAAGCGACAGCGCCCGTCGCCCGCGAGAACTGACTCGAGCACCTCTGCCTCGGTCTCTTCGCCGAATACGACGTCGAACAGGAACTTCTCATAGCCGGCGGAGCACGCGCACCAGATCGCGGGGACGCCGGCGTCCGTCGCGGAGATCGAGGAGGCTGCGAGCGGGCAGTGGCACGCGAGGCGGCGCTTCTCGACGGGATCGTCCGTGAGGAGATAGCGCTCTGGGTCGTAGGGGATCTTGGTCACGAGGATGCGGTCTCCGTCCCGTGCGCCGCCCAGGACCTCGGGACGGTTTCGCACGTAATCAACGACGCGCGGCGTGATCTTCTGCTCGTACCAGAGCGTTCCGTCCGACGCGTGCCGGGCGAGAACGGCGACCTGCCGCTGGTGGAAACCGACCAGCCAATCATCGATCGAGGCTGCGGCGATGTAGTGTTCGCGCTCTTCGGCGAACGCCTCGGCGGGGACGCCATGGACGTTCCACCTGAGCACCAGGCGCGCGCGTGCCTCGCCCAGTTCATCCTCAAGCGCGCGCACGAAGGCTTCGGTCGAGGGCGGGTAGGCCTCGGGGGGAGATCCCGGAGCCGGGACGGCCACGCCGGCCATGACCCGGTTGCGCACGGCCTCTCCCTCCAGCATACAAAGCCGCTCCGCCATCGCCGGCAGGACGCCAATCGGCGAGAGGTAAGCCAGGAGACGAATCGCGATCGCATCGAGGCCGGCGACAACGAAGTAGCGCGCCAAGGCCACGATGGTCGAAGGGCCGGCCTCTCCACGTGCCGTCAACGAGGCGATGTGGCGTTCGACCTCCGTCCCCGAGATCGAAACGGGTCTCCCGTCGCGGTCGATCACATCGGACTCGAGAGCTTCCACCGCCGCGACCGCGGCGTCGGTGGCTTCGGCGTTCAGCCCGCGCGTCCGACAGCGTTCCCGGTACTCCGCTTCCCTGTACATCGACCATCCCTCCGCACGGTTCGACCCCGGGGGTTACCTCCGCAGAACGACCCTGCCCCATCCCCGTCGCTCTCCGGCCTGCATCTTGCCGTAGCACACACCCGAGGGGCCCCCCGGACCCACCGTCGCCGGATGCGCCCCACCGCGCCGTATAGTCGCCGGGCACCTGCCTCTGGTCAAGATGCCGGTGGATCACCCGCCCCTGGACATCGTAGGTGTCGATCACCACCCGGGCCTCCTCCGGCGGGCTGTAGGAGAGCGTCGTCCCGGATGACGCGGGGTTCAAAGACGCCTCCATACGGAGGCGGTTGTCGCCCCTGTCCGGCCCGGCCGTAGGAGTGTCGGTCACGTCCTCAGACGCCGTCCAGATGTCCCATCCACCCCCGGGGCGATCGGAGCAGATGTAGAAGCGGCTGCCGTCGTGGGAGATCACGGGACAGCGGTCGAGTGAAGGGGAGTTGATCGGGGGACCGACACTGGTTCGGGGACCGGGGACGCCGTTGACCAGCGGGCACGTGTACACGTCCGCTCCTCTGGTGGACGGGGAGACGAAGCAAAGGGCGCTGTCGCCTTGGGCCAAGAACGGCGCCGATTCGCCGTTGGCCGTGCTGCTGATCGTCGGGCCTCATGGCGCTCATCAGACCCGCACAAACCGGACCGTCCGGCTCATGTCACCGCTGACCATGCGGGAACGGATGACACCAGAAGGATGGCCGCGGCGGTCAGAGTGGCCACCTCCAGGCGTGAGAACAATGACCGGCTGGTGGGCACGGAGTCTCCTTTCTCGGGTCTCGGTTTGGTGACCCCAGGAAGACGATCCCATGCCGGGACGATCTGCCCCCACCGGAGTGTGATGAACCTGCCGGTCGAAGGGATGAAGTGGTCCAGAGGCCTGGCCGTTGCATCGTGGAGTGCTGCTCTCCGGTGAGCTGAAGCGGTGTCCGTGAGGGTCGGGGACGCGGGCGGTTCCCACCCTTCACTGTGGAAAGAAAGTGCGTGCAGCATAGGCCGGATCCGTTTGCCACGGGTCGCGGCGCGGCGCTCCTACCGATTGACCGTGCTCATGTCCGGATACCGCGCCCCAGCCGTCGCCCCGCGCGGAACAGCCTGGTCGAGGCGCTCTACCTCGGCCGCACTGAGCCGGATCTCCGCGGCCGCAATGTTCTCCTCGAGATACGTGCGGCGCTTGGTCCCCGGAATCGGGACGATCTCCTCTCCCTTGGCCATGACCCAGGCGAGAGCGATCTGCGCCGGCGTGGCGCTCTTCTCCTTCGCCATCGCCTCGATGGGGGCGAGGAGGGCGAGGTTCTTGGCCAGATTCTCGTCCTGGAAGCGCGGACCGCGCCGACGGAAGTCGTCGGCTGCCAGAACGTCCATGCTCTTCATCGTGGCCGTGAGAAAGGCGCGCCCGAGCGGGCTATAGGCCACGAACCCGATTCCCAGCTCACGTACGGTGGGGATGACTTCCATTTCGTGATCGCGGGTCCAGAGGGAATACTCGCTCTGCAGCGCCGAAATGGGATGCACGGCGTGGGCGCGGCGAATCGTAGGCGGCGCGGCCTCGGAGAGGCCGAGGTAGCGCACCTTTCCTTGCTTCACCAACTCGGCCATGGCGCCCACCGTCTCCTCGATCGGGACGGTGGTGTCGACCCGGTGCTGGTAGTAGAGATCGATGTGGTCCACAGCGAGGCGTATCAGCGAAGCATCGCAACAGGACCGCACGTACTCGGGCCGGCCGTTGATACCGATCCAACTCCCGTCGGGGTTGCGCTGGTTGCCGAACTTGGTTGCGACAACTGCGCGATCGCGCCGGTCGCGGATGGCCTTACCCACCAGGATCTCGTTGGTGAACGGCCCGTACATGTCGGCGGTGTCGAGCAGGGTCACCCCCAGTTCGAGGGCTCGGTGGATCGTGGCGATCGATTCAGCATCGTCCCGTGGGCCGTAGAACTCGCTCATGCCCATGCACCCGAGGCCCATCTGTGAGACCGCGAGCCCTTGGGTTCCCAGTTTGCGCTGCTCCATCGCCGCTCCTCCTCTTCCCGGTTACGGCCAACCTGTGCGTGACCAGGCCGATGGTAGCACAGGCGCCGGGCATCGGTTCGCGCCGGGGTAGGGGGTCTGCGCGGGGTTCACGCCGGAACCGATCGGGCGCTAGCGTATGACCTTGTCCGCCGCGACGACTTCGGAGATGAAGAACTCCTCGTTCGTGTAGGTTGCCTGGACAACCGCGGTGGAAGCCTTCTTCAGCACGAACTCAGACCGCACGCGGTGTCGGCGATGTCCGGATTGTATGCGGGGCGGAACAGGTCGGCGGGCCGGACCCAAAGCGCTGCAAAGTGCGTATAGCCCTTGTTCGGCGGCAGGCCGAGCATTTCCTCAACCCGGCGCACGAAGTTCGTGGACGAGACCCCCTCGCTCTTCAGGCTCTCGGCCATTTCCGGGCACGAAGTCACCCAGAGGTCGCCCCAGCTCGTGAGAACGGTGTCCGTGGCCGGGAAGCTCGCCGGGTACTTGGTCCAGGTGACTACGAGCACGTGGCTGCCATCGCTTGACCAGATCAGGCCCGGACGATCCGGCCTGATCGCTACGAGGCGGTGACAGATCTCGGTAGAGTCGGCGAAGATGGCGTCTGCGATGGCGCTCTCGTAGGCGGCCTGTGGGCTCTGGGCGGGCGTGGGAGGCGCCGTGGTGTTGTGGCGGTCGCAGGCTAGGCCGAGCAAGAACACCAGCGCGCACAACCAGGGCCGTTTCATCATCGTCAAGCGCATCTCCCCTCTCGACGCCGTCGGGTATCCGGAAGTCAAAGCCGCATCACCATCCAAGGTGTTGTGCCCCTACTGGTTGTCGGGTCGTTGGTCGCCGGGCTTGAAGAGTCCGTGTCTTCCCGGAAGCCGTGGCGACGACGGGCTTCGATTCGAATGGGATGCCGACGCCCGCGCGCTTCCACCGACCCGAGCTCAGTGATTCACATCGCCGATAATAACAGCAAGTGATGCAAGGAGGTGAGCCGGGACTTCCGACCTTCGGCGTGCCGCGATGGACGATCCGGGTGGATCGAGGCCGGCTCCAGTCTGAGCCGCGGGACGCCCCATCGTCTCCCTCGCCGGATCCGTGTCGGAAGAGTACTATTGGTCTCGACCCGCTCCCGGAGGGGCCAACCAACGCGTCACCAAGGTTTTTCACTGCAATTCGGGGTTATCCATATGAATCATGATCCGTTCGACACCGGGGACGAAGAGAATAAGGGCGCCGGAGACTTTGCCCGCGCCCTCCAGGAGTTCGAATCCAGCCGCGAAACCGCAACGCCGGCGATCGGATCTCGGGTCCGCGGCCGCGTCATCCAGATCACCGACGACACCTGCTTCATCGACTTCGGCGGCCGGAGCGAGGGGGCGATGGATCTTCGCGCATACAGCGAGGCGACGGGCGACCGGGAGTTGCACATCGGCGACGAGTTGGAGCTGTACGTCGTCGACGACAAGAACCAGCTCACGCTCGCGCCGTCGGTCAAGGCCGACCCGGCGGTGGCTCTCTCCCAGGTGACCGATGCGCGGCTGTCCGGGATGCCGATCAGCGGTCGCGTCACCGGGATCAATACCGGAGGACTTGAGGTCGAGATCGCCGGTCTGCGCGCCTTCTGCCCCGTCTCTCAGGTCGATGCCGGATTCTGCCCCGATCCGTCGATCTATGTCGGGCGTACGCTGGAGTTCCTCGTCATCGAGGTGGCGGAGAAGGGGCGGCGACTCGTGGTGTCCCGCAAGGCGCTGATGCGCCGTGAGGAAGAGGGGAAGGCCCGCGAGGTCCTGGCCGGGATGCGCGTGGGGACGGAGCTCGAGGGGACGGTGTCCCGCCTGGAATCATTTGGGGCGTTCATCAATCTGGGTGGCATTGACGGGCTGGTCCATGTCTCTGAAATTCGCTATGGACGGACCGACAACCCGGCCGATGTGCTGAGCCTGGGGCAGCAGGTGCGCGTGAAAGTCCTCTCGGTGAAGGAGCAGGAGGGTGGCCGGCCGAAGATCTCCCTTTCCATCAAGGCAGCCCAGCCCGACCCGTGGGACGACGTGGCTGAGTCGTTTTGGGTCGGGCGGCGCGTGCAGGGCACGGTCGTACGCCTCGCCGAGTTCGGCGCCTTCGTGAACCTCGCGCTCGGCATCGACGGTCTCGTGCATGTCTCGGAGGTCGATATCCGGCCGGTGGCGCACCCCAAGGACAAACTCACCCAGGGTCAGCAGGTCGAGGCGGTGATCCTCTCCATCGACAGTGAGCGGAAACGGATCTCACTTTCCATCAAGGATGTCATGGCTGCCGACGGCGTAGGTGCCGAGGGGATGGGCGCCGAAGGTGCGGGCGCCGCTGCGGGGGAGGCCGGGGCCGGACAACCGAAGGCCCCAGCCGTGGGCGACATCGTCGATGGTTGGGTGGCGGGTATCAAGCCGTTCGGCCTCTTCGCCGACCTGCCGATCTACGGCCACCGCGCCAGCGCGCTGGTTCCGCACGAGGAGACGGGGGAGCGGCGCGGCATGGATCTGTCCAAACGCTTCCGTATCGGCGACCAGATCCGGCTTGAGGTCATCGAGGTCGACGCCGAAGGGCGCATCAAGGCCAGCATGACCAAGCTCCAGGACCGCTCCGCCGAGGAAGCGTTTAAGACCTACCAGGCCGGGACGGGCGAAGGGCTGAAGAAGGGCCCGGCGACTGCGATGGAGGAGGCGCTACGGAGGGCGATGGAAGATTCTCCGAAGAAGGGGACGGATTCATAAAGGACGAACCGGCAATCGAGCGCCGCCGTCCTCCTCCTTGCTTCACCTGTGAGGTCCGCGGGGGACTCATGAGAGACGAACCTGTGATCGATCGCCACCCTCAGGGCACGCCATGAGAGACGATGCGGCGTTTGCGGCGCTGGAGTTTGCGTTTGACCGAAACGCGTTGGCTCCCGGTGCGACCGCGATCGTGTTCGACGCCGAGGTCGCGCCGGTCCTCTCTCGCTGGCCCACCCCGGTCTGCATTCAGTCGTGGAAGCCCGCGTATGACGGCCTCGTCGCTGGCGGCGTTACTGCACGTCCGGTGCCGGATGACGGCGATCTCGGCTTTGTGGTCGCCTTGGTCCGGCTGGGTCGCAACCGGACCGTCAACCGCGCGCTCATCGCGACCGCGGCGCGGCATTTGGCGGATGACGGCACCTTGATCGTCGTGGGCGAGAACCGGTTCGGCCCCGCGAACTACGCGCGTGAGCTCGGCGTCGGCAACGTCATCGTCAAGCACAAGGCGCGCGTGTTCTGGCTGACCGCGAAGCAGGCCGGGTCGATCCCGGCGCTGGATGACTGGAGCTCGGCGATCGACCTGCAGACTTTCGCCGGACACCCGTACCGGACAGCCCCGGGCCTCTTCGGGTGGGACCGGATTGATCCCGGCTCGGAGCTTCTTGCCCGGCATCTGCCCAACGAGATTCGCGGCCGTGTCGCTGATCTGGGCGCCGGCTGGGGCTATCTGGCGATAGAGGTCCTGCGCGGTGGCGCGGGGGTGATGGAGTTGGATCTCTACGAGGCGGATTGGCGGGCCCTTGAGGCGGCACGCGTGAATGTTGTTGCGGGGCAGGATGGTCGTATCGCGACGCAGGATGACAGCGTCGTCGCGGGTCAGGCCAGTGCCATCGCGCTTCAGGATGACGTCGCCCTGTCGCACGTTCCGCCGCGCCCCACCGGCGGCCCCGCAATCGGATTCCACTGGCACGACGTAACCCGGGGTCTGCCGTGCGGCGGCTATGACTGGATTGTTACCAATCCGCCGTTTCATGACCCGCGCGATGCCGACCCGGAACTTGGTCGCCGCTTCATCCGTGCGGCCGCCGACGCCCTCGTCGATGGCGGCCGGCTCCTGCTCGTCGCCAACCGCTCGTTGCCGTACGAGTCGGTCTTGGCCGAACGCTTTCGACGCGTGACGAAGATCGTGGAGAGCGAAGGGTACAAGGTGCTGTGCGCGACCCGAGGGCGAATCCATCAAACCAGGGAGGGAAACTCATGAACGTGGCCGCGAGTGCGACCGGAAGCCGGCTGATCTCCAATTGGGCTGTCGGGGCGCCTGTGCGCCCGGTGCCTTTCCTCCCAGCGCCGGCCTTCTTGGTGCCGCTCTTCATACTGCTCTTCGGCCTGGCGATTTCATCTCGGGCCGCGACGTCGGGACCCAAGGTAGAACCTCCGATCGACTGGGAGCGCCTCATCCGCGCTCACCTCGTCCGGTATCCTCTGATGGAGCCCAACGACCTGTACAAGCTCCTCCATCAGGCCTCCCTCGGCAGCGAGCATGCCGTGGGGGACACCGTGGCGGCCCGCGAGTGGCTCGAACGGGAACTGGCCGGCATGGGGCCGGGGCCGGCCGAGCCGCTGATCGACAGCCTTCGGGCGGACGGATGGGTGGTGAGGATCCACCTGCGTCCCTTCGTGGCCGCCGGGGGAGATCCCGAGGCCATCCTCCAGGCATTCATCGGGACGGCGGCCGACCCCGGAGATCGCGAGGATCTCCGCCGCGCCGGCGAGGTGGCCGTCCGTCTGGCGCGGGCGAAGGCGTTGCCCTGGCCGGGCTCGACGGTCAGCGCTCTGTTCGCCGGGCTGGCCGCGCAGGGGTATCCGGCCGTTCACCACTCCGCTGCTTTTGTGGAGCACTATCGTCCTGCCTATCGGGTGGTGGCAGGTGCATTGCTGCGTGCGGTTCTGCCGGTGGGGGACCCCAAGGCGCGGCCGGGCGGGAGGCGCTGATCCGGCAGCACGGGACCCATTGATTCGGGATTGAGAGGTGCGATCGTCGGCTTCGAGTGGATCTCGGGTTCCGGCGCCGGTCGTCTCTACCAGAGCCCCAAGTACGCCTGCGCCTCCTCCGACGCATGTTCCCGCGGATCCCATCGGGGCACCCAGACGAGCTTGATGTCGACCTTCTCGACGCCATCGAGCGCGCCGGCGGCGGCGGATGTGGCCTGCAGGAGTTGCGGTCCGAACGGACACATGGGGCTGGTCAAGGTCATCTCGATCTCGACGAGTTCGCCGTGCTCCAGGATGTTGACCCCGTAGATGAGCCCGAGGTCGACGATGGAGAGGTTGATCTCCGGGTCGGTGACGGACTGGAGAGCCTCGAGTACCTGTTCCTGGGTGACCATCCATCCTCCTCGCGCCGCTTCTTTGCCTTCCCCGGTACCCGGCAGACCGCTCCGTCGAGCCTTACTCAGATTCCCGCACCGTGCCGGCGCATCATGCCGGTCCTGAGATCCCCGGGAGCGCCTCTTCCAGCGTGGTCCACGCCAGGAGGGCGCACTTCACCCGCACGGGGAACTTTCGCACCCCCGCCAGCGCCTCGAGATCAGCGAGGTCCACGGCCGGATCAGGCTCTTTCCCTTGCATCATCCCCTTGACCGCCTCGATGAGCCGGCGAACCTCGGCGACATCGTGGCCGGGAACCATCTCCGCCATCATCGAGCCGGACGCCACGCTGATGGAGCATCCGCGACACTCGACCTGGAGTTCGTTCACCCGGTCACCGTCGATCGTGAGTGCTACGTGGATTTGATCCCCGCAAGAAGGGTTGAACCCCTCGACGCTGCAGCTCGGATGGGAGAGCGGTTGTCGTCCCCGGGGCCGGCGATAGTGGTCGAGCACGACCTCGCGGTAGAGGTCATCCAACTGCAGGTGCGCCCGATCCTCGCGATCAGCCAAAGTATCTCCTTGCCGACTCGATGGCTGCGACCAGCGCGTCGACATCATCCCGATCGTTATAGATGTAGAAGCTGGCCCTGGCCGTCGCGACGAGACCGTACCTGCGGTGCAGCGGTTGGGCGCAATGATGTCCCGCCCGGATGGCAACGCCTTCCTGATCGAGCACCGTGCTGAGGTCATGCGGATGAACAACGGGGTCAGCAAACGCGATGGCGCCGCTGCGTTCGGTCGGGTCCGTCGGACCGAGGATGCGCAAGCCGCCCAGCCCGCGCAGGCGATCGAGTGCGTAGGTGATGATCGCCTCTCCGTGCCGGCCGATGGCGTCGTACCCGAGTCGCTCGACATAGTCGAGAGCGGGGCCCAAGGCGACGACGCCGGCAATATTCGGCGTGCCCGCCTCGAACCGGTGCGGGATCTCGGCCCAGGTGGCTCCGTCCATCTGTACCTCACGGATCATCTCGCCGCCACCCTGGTAGGGCTCCATGCGTTCCAGCAAATCGGGCTTCACCCAAAGCACGCCGACGCCGGTGGGACCGAGAACCTTGTGCGCCGAGAACGACAGCGCATCGCAACCGAGTGCTTGCACATCGATGGCGTGATGGGGTGCCCCCTGGGCGGCGTCCACCGAGACAAGAGCGCCGACCGCATGGGCGGCATCGGCGATGGCCCGAATGGGGTTGATGGTGCCGAGGACATTGGAAACCTGTGTCAGCGAGACGATCCTGGTCCGCTCGGTGAGAAGCTCGCCCAGGCGAGTGAGATCGAGCCGTCCGTCCTCCGTGACCGGAATGTGCCTGACCTGGGCGCCTCGCTCCCTGGCCACGAGGAACCACGGCACGAGGTTGCTGTGGTGTTCCATCTCGGTGAGGAGGATCTCGTCGCCGGGGCGCAGCCAGTGGCCCCAAGAGGAGGCGAGCAGATTGAGGGCGCCGGTGGCGCCGCTGGTGAAGACAACCCCGCGCGGGTCGGTGGCTGCGAGGAACCGGGCTGTGTGCTCCCGCGTCTCCTCGTACAGCGCCGTCGCTTCCTCGGCCAGCCGGTGAATGCCCCGGTGAATGTTGGCGTTGGTAGAACGGTAGTAGTGGTTCAGCCGCTCCAGTACGACGAGCGGCTTCTGGGTGGTGGCGGCGTTGTCGAGGTAGACAAGCCGGTGTCCGTGCACCCGCCGGGAAAGGATCGGGAAGTCACGGCGGATCGCCGCCACGTCGAGCGGGGAGCGCGCCCCCTCGACGCTGTCGGAACGGATGTCCGAAGGGCGGAGCGGGTGCGTGGCGAGGCCGAGGGGACCCTGCGATGGCGGTTTCGTCGATCCTGCCGGGCTGGACGAAGCCATCACTCCGTCTCCACCTCGACGAAGATTTCGCCGTTATCCACCTTGACCGCAAAGATCGCAACCGCCGCCGCGGCCGGCATCCGTGTCGCCGCCCCGGTGCGGATATCGAATCGGGCGCCGTGCCGTGGGCACTCGATTTCGCACCCATCGAGGGCTCCCTCGCCGAAAGGACCATCGTCGTGCGTGCAGACATTTTCGATCGCGAACAACTCGCCGTTCACCCGGGCGATCGCGATGTCGTTGCCTTCCGCCTCGAAGACCCTGACCGCACCCTCGGGGATCTCAGTCCCCAGGCCGACCTTCACGAACCGTTTTCTCATTGGGTCCATCCTCCCTTACGTCTCCCGCAGGCGCTCACGCACCAGGATGCGCATCCGCTCCTGCAGCGCCTCGGGCAGCCGCTTGAGCGCCGATTCGAAGTGTCCCTCGATGACCATCCGGATCGCCTCGTCGCGGGGGATGGCCCGGCTCATCAGGTAGAAGAGATGTTCGCGATCGATAGGACCGACAGTTGCCCCGTGCGTACACTGGACCTCCTCGGTGAGGATCTCCAGCTCCGGGATGGAGTTGACCCGGGCATGTTCCGAGAGGAGGAGGTTGCGGTTTTCCTGGTAGGCATCGGAGAACGGCGCCTCCTTCTCGATCCGGATGAGCCCGGTGTAGGCGGAGCGGGAGCGGTCCTTCAGCACCGTCTTGTAGTCAAGATTGCTCCTGGTGTGTCGCCCGATATGGTGATGCAGGGTGTGGTGGTCGAAGCGCTGTCTTCCGACGGCCGAGAGAAACCCCGTCATCTCGCTCTGCGAACCTTCTCCTTCGAGAATGGCGCCGACATTCGTTTTCACGAGTGCGCCGCCGAAAGAGGCGAGGACCGGCGTGTAGTGGGCTCCGCGCCCGAGGCGCGCCACCTGGGTGATGTGTGCCTGTACCTTGAGGCCCAACCGCTGCAGGGTCACGAACTGGACCTGCGCCTGTGCGCCCACGACCAGCTCGGCGACGCTGAAGATCCTGGCGTCCCTGTCCAGGCCGCCCTCCAACTCGTCCACGATGGTGACGCTGGCTCCCTCTTCCACGACCACAAGAAGACGGCTCGCCTGAAAGACGTTGCTGCCGAACTGCTCGGTGACATGGATAGGATCCGGCACGACGGCGCCCTTTGGCACGCGGAGAAACACACCACCTCGGAAGGCGGCGGAAGCGAGCGCCTCAAACCGGCCGTACTCCGGGCCGACCACGCTCCCGAGCGTCGAGCGGACCAAGTCGGGGTGTTCGCGAGCTGCCGTGGCCAGGTCGGTCAGGATCAAGCCCCGCACGTCCTGTCCGTCGTTGCCGCTGCCGCCTCTCACTCCGCCATCCTCGCGGCCATTCCGTCCCACATCGGGGCCGATCTCCAACCTGTCCGAACCGGCAGCGAACGGGTCGCCCGCTGGATTGAAGGCGGCGGGATCGAAAGTGGCGGGATCGGTATAGCGCCAGAGATGATTCGCCCGGATCGGGAGCTGTGATGCCTGCCAGTGCTCGAAGGCGCGCACGCGCCAATCGGCCAGCCAGCCTGGCTCGCCGAGCCTGCTCGAGAGACCGCGCACGCCGGTCACGGTACCGGGAAGGGTCATCGTTTCCACGCTCAGCCCACGCTCCCTTCCATCTCCATCGCGATGAGCCGGTTCAGCTCGACCGCGTATTCCATCGGCAACTCTTTCGTGAACGGCTCGATGAAGCCGTTTACGATGAGCAGCCGGGCCTGCTCGGCGCCGATTCCCTGCTCATCAAGTAGAAGAGCTGCTCGTCACCGACCTTGCTCACCCGCGCCTCGTGCTCGATCTGTACGTGTTCCTGGTCGATCTCCATCGTCGGATAGGTGTCGGAGCGGGCGTTCTCGCCGATGAGAAGCGCGTCGCACTGAACGCTGGCCTTGCAGCCCGTGGCGTGGGGAAGGACCTTGATCAGCCCACGATAGCTGGACCGCCCGCCGTCCTTGGATATCGACTTGCTCGTGACGGTGGACGTAGTGTGGGGTGCCGCGTGGATGATCTTGGCGCCGGCGTCCTGGTGTTGCCCCGGTCCGGCGAACGCCACGGAGAGGATCTCCCCCTTGGCCCCCTCGCCTACGAGGTAGATGCATGGGAACTTCATCGTCAGTTTGCTGCCGATGTTTCCGTCCACCCACTCCACGGTGGCGTTCTTGTGGGCGACCGCCCGCTTGGTGACCAGGTTGTAGATGTTGTTCGACCAGTTCTGGATCGTCGTGTAGCGGATGTACGCGTCGTCCATCGCGATCAGCTCGACCACAGCCGAATGCAGTGAGTTGGTGGAGTAGATCGGAGCCGTGCACCCCTCGATATAGTGTACCCGTGAACCCTTGTCCGCGATGATGAGCGTCCGCTCGAACTGGCCCATATTCTCCGCGTTGATGCGAAAGTAGGCCTGCAATGGAATCTCCACCTGCACTCCCGGCGGAACATAGATGAACGATCCTCCGGACCAGACGGAGGTGTTAAGGGCGGCGAACTTGTTGTCGGCGGTCGGGATCACCGTACCAAAGTACTTCCGCACGATGTCCGGGTGCTCGCGCAGGGCGGAATCCAGATCGAGGAAGATCACGCCCAGCTTGGACAGGTCCTCACGGATGGAGTGGTAGACCACCTCCGACTCGTACTGTGCGGAGACACCGCCTAGAAACTTCTGCTCGGCCTCGGGGATGCCCAACCGGTCGAAGGTCTTCTTGATGTACTCGGGCACGTCGTCCCACGACTTTCCCTGTTCCTCCATCGGGCGGATGTAGTAGTAAATGTCGTCGAAATCGATGGAATCGAGGATCTCGGTGTCTCCCCACTGCGGCATCGGCTTGGCCAGGAAGACGTCCAGCGCCTCGTGGCGCACCTTCCGCATCCAGTCAGGCTCCTTCTTCATCCGGGAGATCATCTCGACCACCTCGTGGTTGATCCCCTTCGCACCCTTGTGAAAATACTCTTCGGGATCGTGGAATCCCCACTGCGAGGCGTAATCCTCGCGGATGTTCAGTGCCGGCTTCACCGCCTTCTCGATCGATACCGCGGTGGTTGGCGGCTGTCCGGGCGGCTTCAAAGCCGTCTCCGCAGCGGCCGGCTTCGATCCCGGTGGCTTTGGAGGCGTTTCCGAGGCGATCGACTCGCGCCGTGGTGGTTTCTCAGGCGTCTTTCCGGTGACCTGTTCCATTGTCATCTCCCGTGAACCGCTAGGCGCGGGCACCCAGGACTTCGCGCTCGATCCACTCGTAGCCGCGCTCCTCAAGTTCGAGCGCCAGTTCCGGGCCGCCTTGCCGCACGATGCGGCCGTCCATAAGCACGTGAACGCTGTCGGGCTTGATGTAATTGAGCAGTCGCTGGTAGTGCGTGACCACAAGGCAGCCTGTCTCGGCACCCGCCGCGCGATTGACGCCATCGGAAACGACGCGCAGAGCGTCGATGTCCAGCCCGGAATCTGTCTCGTCGAGGAGTGCCACCACCGGCTTCAGCATGGCCATCTGCAGAATCTCGATTCTCTTCTTCTCGCCGCCGGAGAAGCCGTCATTCAGGTAGCGGCCGGCAAACGAGGTGTCGACCTCCAGGGCCTTCATCGCCGACAGCAACTCAGAGCGGAACTCGCGGATAGGGATCTCGGCGCCGCGGCGTGCATTCACCGCGGATCGCAGAAAATTCGCCACCGACACGCCGGGTATCGCCACGGGATACTGGAAGGCGAGGAAGAGGCCGCGGCGAGCCTTTTCGTCGACGGGTAATTCGGTAATGTCCTCGCCTTCGAGCCAGACGCGTCCGCTGGTGATGTGATAGAGGGGATGGCCCATGATCGCGCCGGCGAGGGAGCTCTTGCCGGAGCCGTTCGGACCCATGAGGGCGACCTTCTCCCCGCGCTCGATGCCTAAGCTCACGCCCTTGACGATCTCCTTCCCCTCGATGGAGACATGGAGATCCTCGACGACAAACAGGTGGTCCTTCGGGTTCATGATGCGCCCTTCCCGGCGGTTGTAACCGTGGTCTGCACAAGTTTCGGCCCGTTGTCCCCGCGCTCGTCCCCGGGCAATCGCCCGTGGAGCAGATCGTCGAGGGTGACCCCGCGAAGGAGGCGGTCGACGATGAAGTCGAGTGAGCCCCAGAGTGAGCGCACCGAGCAATTCTGCGTATGGACGCACGCCGAGAGCGTTCCCCGGTGCCGGTGGCAGTGCCCTTCGGGCCATGACCGGGTGCTGAGGGCTCGCAGGACCTCCGCGGCTGAGATCGAGTGAGCCGGCCGGGCGATGCTGTATCCCCCGGTCCGACCGCGGACGCTGCGGATCACGCCCCCCTGCCGGAGCAGGGCGAGAAGCTTCCCGGCGTGCGGAGCCGTCAGCCCCTCGCGGGCGGCGATTTCCGGGAGCGTCAGCGACCCGCCGGTGCCGGCGCGGGCTAGCTGCAACGCGCAGCGGAGGCCGTATTCTTCCTGGGCTGAGATTCTCATTGGCATACCCGAGCCGTGATCTTCATGGCTCTTCCTGATCCTGGCTCGCCATCGTTCTCTGCGGGCCCGAATCGTCGTCGTCTTGTTGGTCCGCGGTGGAGTCGCCGCCCCCCCTTCTCCTCTCGTTGGATGAATACACACCAAAATGTATTGTATTTTTCTGCGGCGAGCCACACGCATCGACCGGTCGTTCTATCTCGTGTGTTGACAGTCCGTTGAGTGTTCGCTCAGTCCGTTGAGGCCGCGGCGTCCTTCCATCGCAGACGGGCTGCGACGCCCCCGAGCAGTGCCAGTTTGCGTGCGGACTCTCCCTCGATCGGGATCACGGCCGCCCCCGACTCGATTGCCTGAACGATCATCCGCTCCACGAGACGGGACTCGGTCTGGATCGGTGACTCTTCTGCACCGGAAGGCGGGTGCAGGCAGAGTCGCCCGGAAGCGTCACTGTAGCCTGACAGCTCGAGGTTACTGCAGACATAGAGCTTCTCGACGCGCCCCTTGTGCAGGTGATCGAGGCAGGCCGCGACGGTGGTGGCGGCGCGGCCGCCGGAGCGCTCCTCGTCGATGATGGCCGTGATCTCCGCCAGTTCTTCGAGGCGTCGCCACTCATAAACCCGCTTCCCCGCGAGGTCGTTGATCTCGGCCAGCGGAGCATTGATCATGTTGCGCTCGACCGACGGGATGAGTTGGCGGCGCCAGGTATCGGGGAGCTGCTCGGCGATGGAGCCAAGGATCGGGCCCGGCCCGACGAGAAGCAGCTTCTGCCAGCGATGGGCGTCGCCGATACGGGCGATTCGGCTCGTCATGCGGTGGAGGCCGCGCCGCGTGCGATCTTCCGCGCGATTGGGGGGAATGCCGTGACCCGGGCTTTCCGGCGGTGCGGGAGAGTCCTCGTCCGCGTGGATCTCGGCGTGTTCCTCAATGACGCCTTCCTTCCACGAGAAGATGCGGGCACGGTCCTGAGCGGCGACGGCCACGCCAAGGCTCGGCGCCTCGTCGAGCAAGCTCACGAGATGCGAAACCTGCGGAGAATCGGCATAGGCAAAGAGGTCGGGCAGGATCGGGTGCAGGCTGCGCCAGAAAGTCCAGTCAGGTTCGAGCGAACGGAAGTACACGAGACTTCGTCGCCGCGTCTCGGACGGAAGCTTCCCGATCTCCGTCTGCACTGTTTCCACCAGGCTTGCCAGGTGCTTGTTCTCGGCATGTTGGCGCAGTAGATCGTTGAGCCCGGAGCGAACAGCGGAATGCAGACGGCCCGGGTCGTGGCGCTCCGTCGCCGGGATCCCTACGTACAGGCTCAGTACGCCTCCGGGGGCGCTCTGGTCGAGCAGTGAGAGGATGTCTTCCCTCCTGATCCTGTGCAGCTCCTTCATGGTCCCTCCCTCGTGTTGGCGCAGGTTGCCGACTGGGTCAGCGTTGGCCTGGATCGCAGCGAGATCAGGCTAGCACCGGGGAACGGGGTGGGCAAGAACCGGAACAACCCAGCCTGGGGACGGGGGCACACGAGACAGCCTGTCGGCGTCGGGTTCGATCAGGCGATCTCCGGGGAACGGAATGGCGCGTCGGGCCGGCGCCCTCGGCGATGCCCTTGGTCAACGCCCTCGGTGCTTCCGAATTCCTTCCGCCTGTGGTACCCCTACGGACGCGAGGATTTCTGTCTCCGGCGACACCGGTGACGGGTACACCGGGGGGGGCGAGACGGATGGACAGGCTTTGAACGTCGTTGAGGTCATCCTGATCGCTCTTGGGCTGGCCATGGACGCTTTCGCCGTGGCTCTCGCCGCCGGGGCGTCCGGCCGGGCCCGTGGGGCGCGCGCCGCCTTCCGGCTTTCCTTCCACTTCGGGCTCTTCCAGTTCCTGATGCCTGTTCTGGGGTGGCTCGGTGGGAGCCTCGTAGCTTCACGGATCGCCTCGATCGACCACTGGATCGCCTTCGGTCTGCTCGCCTACATCGGGGGGCGGATGGTCAAGTCGGGCCGGGGCGCCCCGGAGGAGTCAAAGCCGGATGATCCGTCGAAGGGGATGTCGCTGATCATGTTATCGGTGGCAACGAGTATCGACGCCCTGGCCGTGGGCTTGAGCATCGGGATGCTGCGGGTAAGCGTCTGGTACCCGGCGATTGTCATCGGGATCGTGGCCGCTGCCATGACCTTGGCCGGGATCAGGCTTGGGCGCCGACTGGGCCTTCGATTCGGACAGAGGATGGAGGTCGTGGGCGGCCTCGTCCTGGTCGGGATCGGCCTCAAGGTCCTCATCGAGCACCTTTTCTGAGAACAGCCAGCGAAAGAAGCTTGACCGATGGAGCGATGTATCCGATGATTTAACCGTTCGGTTGGTTGAATCAACCGGTTGGTTGATGTGTCAAAGTGGACGGAGGCTGGAAAGTGGCTGTACGACAACGGGATCCGAAGTCGACCCGATCGGCGCTTCTCGATGCCGCCGCAGACCTGTTTGCCAAAAGAGGATTCGATGGGACAACCATCGACGCCATCGCGAAGCAGGCTCGGGTCAACAAGGCCATGATCAGCTACCACTTCGGGGGAAAACGAGGCCTCTACGGGGCGCTTCTTTCGGAGATCCTGACGAACATGGCAGCCAGATTGGAGGCGGTCCGGGCCTGGGACGCTCCTCCGGAGCAGCGGATGGTCGCGTTCATTGCCGCCTTTCGAGAGGTTGTCCGGGTTCAGCCAGTCGCGCCCCAGATCATGCTCCGTGAGGTGATCTCGGGCGGGCGCCACGTGGATCGGAAGATTCTCCCCAATTTCCTCGCGATCTTCACCGTGCTCCAGGGAATTCTCGAGCAGGGAACCCGCGAGGGGAAATTCCGGCCCGTGAATCCCGTGCTGACTCAGATCGGCCTGGTGGGCAGCCTGATGTTCTTCTTCGCCACCGAGACGTTCCGCAAGCGGATCGTCCGAGAAATCGGCGTGGACGCCGGGTCGATGGATGCCGAGGACTACATTCGCCACTGGCGCGACATGATGCTCGGTGGTCTGGCCGTCCGGCCCGTCGCCGGTTTCCCCGTTCCTGTTGATTCCGGTCCGAGCCAAGGAGACGAATGATGAAGCAAGCCACGATACTGCTGATCTTGGTGACCGTGGGGATGACCGGCTGCCGCGAGCGTTCCCCGGGCGGCGAGATTCCATCCTCGGGTTATGTCGAAGCAACGCAGGTCCGGGCCTCCACCAAGGTCGGGGGGACCATCGCTTTCCTCGCCGTCGAGGAAGGTGACCGGGTACAAGCCGGTCAGTTGCTAGCTCGGCTCGATTCCGTCGACGTCGTCCTGGCGTTGAACGCGGCCCGGGGAGACCGCGGCCAGGCTGCTGCCGATCTGCGGTTGCGCATGGCCGGAACCCGGGCCGAGGAGGTTCGGGAGGCGGCGGCCCAGCTCGACCGCGCCCAGGCCGACTTGGACGGAGCGGATCGTGACCTCGTGCGGATGCAGGCGCTCCTTGACGCGGGTTCGGGCACCGAGAAAACGCGCGACGACGCCCGCACCCGGCGCGACCTGGCCCGGGCCACCCGTGACGCGGCGCGCGAGCAGTTCCAGAAGCGGAAGAACGGCAGCCGCCCGGAAGAGATCGAGGCGGCGCGTGCCCGACTGGCCTCCGCAGAGGCTCGGGTGGCGCAACTCGAACAGCAGCGAAATGATACCTCGATCGAGAGCCCGCGCTCGGGTGTGCTGACCGAAAGACTCGTCGAGGCAGGGGAACTCATCACGGCGGGTGCCGGGATCTGCGTCATCACGGATCTTGAGCACCCGTGGCTCACCGCCTACATCGGAGAGCGCGATCTCGGCCGCATTCGGCTGGGCGAAACCGCCGAGGTGGTGACGGATGACGGCCGGCGGCGCACCGGGACCATCTCGTTCATCTCCGACCGGGCCGAGTTCACGCCGCGCAACGCCCAGACTCGTCTCGAGCGAGAGAAGCTGGTCTTCCGCGTCAAGGTGTCGCTGGAGAACAAGGATGGGCTCTTCAAGCCGGGGATGCCGGCGGAAGCGCGCTTTCACGCGGTGGGAGGGAAGCCATGATGCCTCGCGGGCGGGACGGCCGGGTTCCGGATGATCGGGGTCTGGAAGGTCGATCCCCGGCTGGTCGAGTTACGAACGATCGAGCTTCGGATGGTCGGGCTCCGGACGACTGGGTCTCTGACGACCCGGCGATCCCTCCGGCTCCCCATGGCAAGGTCCACGCCATTGACCTCTTCCGGAGCTTCGGCGATATCCACGCAGTGGCTGGCATCTCCTTCAGGGTTGAACGCGGCGAAATGTTCGGGATCATCGGGCCGGACGGCGCGGGCAAGACAACGACTTTGCGCCTCGTCCTCGGGCTTCTCGCGCCGCACGGCGGGAGTGTCGCTACCTGTGGGCTCAACCCCACGGGCCAACGGGTGGCGCTCTCGGACCGCGTCGGATACCTCTCGCAACGCTTCTCGCTCTATGGCGACCTCTCCATCGACGAAAACATCGCCTTTTTCGCCGAGGTGCACGGGGTTCGGGGCTGGAAGCCGCGGCGGGACGAGTTATTGGAGATGCTGCGCCTCGCCGAGTTTCGTCGGCGTTTGGCGGATCGCCTGTCCGGGGGCATGCGACAGAAGCTGGCCCTGGCGTGCACGCTCGTGCACACACCCGAACTGCTCGTCCTCGACGAGCCGACCACCGGGGTCGATCCGGTCTCGCGCCGGGAGTTCTGGCGGATTCTCGGTCGCCTGCAGCGTGACGGGCTCACGATCCTGTTGACCACCCCGTATCTCGATGAAGCCGAACGATGCGAACGAGTGGCCCTCATGGACCAGGGGCGATTTCTCGAAGTGGCCACCCCGGAAGCGCTGCGGGGAATGGAGCGGCAGCGGATGGTCGAGGTGATCGCTCGTCCCCGGCGCGAGACGTTGGCGTGGCTGCGCGCGCGTCCCGAGGTGGCGGAGGCGGAGATCTTCGGAGAGCGGCTCCATCTGTCGCTTCGGGAGACGGTGGAGGAACCCGCTGTCATCGCGCAGCGGCTTGCCACCGGCTTGCGGGCCGCTGGGATCGAAGTTGACGCGGCGCGGGAGATCCCGCCGTCGCTGGAGGACATTTTCATCGCGCGCATTCGCCGCGGGGCGGGCGAACCGCGAGGGGCGCGGTCATGATCCGATCGAGGTTGTACACAAGCGACAACGGACGGTCCGGGAGCGGCCGGGGGTGCGCCCGGGTTCTTCAGAGTGGCCATCTCCTCGCGCGATCGTGCGTCCTGGTCGTGCTACTCCTCGCCGCGCGATCCGGATTCATGGCGGCCATGCTGGTCCTTGCGGGTCCATCGGTCGCTTGCGCGGAAACGGCCGTCGTGTCCGCCACGTCAGCCACCCCCGGCGCGGCGGCCTTGGAAGCTACGGTCGCCACGGCTGATGGGGCAGCGATGATCGCCACGGCCGACACACTTCGCCTCGCCCTGTCCGAGGCCATAGTGCGAGCGCTGGAGAGCTCCTCGCGTTTGGCCGCGATGGGGGCGATGCAGCGTGGGACCGATGCGGCCGCTCGCGGAGCCAGGGCGGCCGGGCTGCCCTCGGTGGATTTGTCGGCCGGTTACACGCGGTACTCGGACGTGCCGGAGTTCATCCTCACGCTTCCGGGAGGACGGCAGCAGCCGATCGCGCCGAATATTCCCGATTCTTGGCGTACGCGCGCCTCGGTAAGCGTCCCGCTCTTCACCGGTGGTCGTGTCGCGGGTGCCACGGACGCCGCTCGTGGCGAAAGGGACGCGGCGGGGAGCGACTTGGCAGCAGCCCGGGCCGACCTCGTCCTCGAGACCACCATAGCCTACTGGAACCTGCGCCTGCAAACCGAGTCGGCATTGGTGCTGGGGGAGGCGTTGGCGGCCTATGAGTCGCACCTGGTGGATGCGCGCCATCGCGCCGAGGTCGGTCTGGCCGCACGCAGCGAGGTTCTAGCGGTCGAGGTGGAACGCGACCGCGCCGAACTCGGCCGGGTACAGGCCACCGGGGCCGCCGCGGCGGCGGAGGAGAACCTGCGACGGTTGGTGGGCGCGGGCGAGCGCGTCGTCATCGTGGCCGCGGATCCGCCGGAAGGCGAGTCGACGCCTCCGCATCCGACCGCGGAACCGTGCCGGTCTGGCGAGCGAGAAAATAAGGTCAACACGCCGACACTCGACTCCCTCGTTGCCACCGCTTTCGCGGCCCGGCCGGAGCGGACGGCGCTCGCGTCGCGTGTCGCCGCGGCCGAGGCGCGCGTGCGGTCCGAGCAGGGGGCGCGCTGGCCGCAACTCGCCGCGGTGGCCGGCTACGACTACGCCAACCCGAATCGTCGGATTACGCCGGGCCGGGCAGAGTGGAAGGAGACCTGGGATGCCTCGGTGAGTCTTTCGCTTCCCCTTTTCGATTCCGGGCGGATTTCGGCTGCGATAGCGCGGGCGCGAGCGCAGGCCGAGGCGTTACGACATCAGGCGACCGACCTCGACCAGCGGATCCGCCTCGATGTTACCTTGCGGGTGATCGAGCGGCGCACCGCAGAGCAGGCCGTGGCGGTGTCGGAACGGGCCGTCGATGCCGCGCAGGAAAACGAGAAGGTCACGCGGGACCGGTACCGCGAGGGAGTCGTGAGCTCTTCGGATCTGTTGGACGCGGAGGTGAAGAGCTTGCGGGCCGCGCTGGATCGGACCGACGCGCAGGCGCGGCTGCTCATGGCACGGGCGAACCTCGACCGGGCCATGGGAATGTTGCGGTGAGGATGGAACCGAACCTTTCTGCGCCCCGCGGCGATGCGACCGCACTCGCGGTCCAGGCCGTGCGCCTGAGCAAGCGATTTGGCTCGTTTTGCGCCGTGGACGAGCTGGATCTGTCGGTGAGCGCGGGGGAGGTGTTTGGTTTCTTGGGCAGCAACGGCGCTGGAAAATCGACAGCGATCCGCATGCTTTGCGGACTCTTAGCACCCTCATCCGGAGAGGCTCGAGTGCTGGGAATCGATGTAGCCAGGGATCCCGAGGCGGTGAAGCGACGCATCGGGTACATGACCCAGCGCTTCAGTCTGTACGAGGACCTCACCGTGGCGCAGAACCTCCGCTTCTACGGCGGAGTATATGGCCTCGAGGGTGCAGCCTATGCCGAACGGGCGGCCTGGGCGTTGGAGATGGCGGGGCTGACGACCAAGGGGACATTTCTCACCGGCGACCTTTCCGGAGGATGGAAGCAGAGGCTGGCACTCGCCTGCGCCGTGCTGCACCGGCCGCGGGTCCTCTTTCTCGACGAGCCGACCGGCGGGGTCGATCCGATCTCGCGGCGGCGCTTCTGGAACCTCATCGACGAGATGGCGGGTGAGGGAGTGACGATCATCGTGACCACGCACTACATGGACGAAGCGGAGCACTGCGATCGCATCGCCTTCATGCACGCGGGAAGGCTGGTCGCCATGGGCAGCGTCTCGGAGCTTAAGAGGGTCTTTGCCGGGCGATTGCTACTCGAGGTGCGATGCGCGCGGCCCCTGGAGGGGCTCGATCTCCTGATGAAGGAGCCGTTCGTCCTCGAGGCTGCGGTGTTCGGGACACGGCTGCATCTCGTGGTGGCGGACGAGGCCGCACGCGGGCGGGTGGTGGCGCTGCTGGAACACAGCGGATACGGCCCGGCCTCGGCGGAGCCGGTGGTGCCCTCGCTGGAGGACTGCTTTATCCACGCCATTCGCGAGGCGGAAGAGGTGACCGGCTCCGCATCCGTCACCAGCTCCGTCGCCGCTGTCGGCGCGATTGCGACCGCCCCCGGCGCGGGCGGATCGAACCCGGGTGGACCGACCGCTCCGGCCGCGGGCGACCAGCCATGAGAAAGATTCTCGCCGTGGCGCACAAGGAGTTCATTCAGGCCTCGCGCGACCCGATCAGCCTGGCCATGTTGCTTGGCGTGCCGACCATGATGCTCTTGATCTTCGGGTTCGCACTCAGTTTCGACGTGCGCCACGTCGCACTCTCCGTGCAGGACCGCGATCTTTCAGCGGCGAGCCGCCGCTTCGTCGCCTCGTTCACCAACTCGACCTACTTCGACCTGACCGCTTCGCTCGGACCGGGTGACGACCCGGAGGTGCTGCTGCGCCGGGGTGCGGTGAAGGCGGTTCTCGTCATTCCGGAAAGGTTCGGCGCCGACCTCGCAGCAGGACGCACGGCGCCTGTGCAGCTTCTTCTCGACGGAACTGATAGCAACACCGCGAGCACGTTGCTCGGCTACGCGCGCGCCCTGGCCGCGGAAACGAACGCCGAACTCTTCGCCCGTGCCCTTGACCGTGCGCCGGGTGACGCGCGCTTGGCACTCGGGGCCGCCATCAACTACCAGCCTCGCGTCTGGTTCAATCCCGAATTGCGCTCGACGCAGTTCCTCGTGCCGGGTCTCATCGGGCTCATTCTCATGCTCACGGCGGTCATCTCGACGGCGCTCTCTGTGGTGCGGGAGAAGGAGCGCGGGACGATGGAGCAGCTTCGGGTGACGCCGCTGCGGCCCCTGCAGCTTCTCGCGGGCAAGACGCTTCCGTACCTTGTCATCTCCTTAGTCGCGACCGCCATCATCCTTGTTTCGGCGCGCGTCCTCTTTGGCGTCGTTGTGAAAGGCTCCTACTTCGATCTCTTTGGCGCCACGCTGCTCTTCTTAGTGGGGGCGCTGGGACTGGGGCTGCTCATCTCCAGCGTGGTGGAGAGCCAGGCGGTGGCGTTCCAGGCCGCCGCGGTGAGCGGGACTCTGCCGACGATCTTTCTCTCGGGGTTCATCTTTCCTCTACGTTCCATGCCCGAAGCGCTACAGGTGGTGAGCTACCTCGTGCCGGCGCGCTACTACCTTGTGATTCTGCGCGGGGTGATCCTCAAGGGCTCGGGACTGGCGAACTACCCCGACCAGGTGGGCTTCCTCGCGGCCTATGCGGTGCTCATGCTCGGACTGGCGGCGATCCGTCTCGGCCGCGCCGAGGTGCGCTGATGCGGATTCTCCTCCATATCATCCGCAAGGAGTTCATCCAGCTCCGGCGCGATCGCAAGATGATCCCGATGCTGATCGGCAGTCCGCTCATCCAGCTTCTGGTGTTCGGGTTTGCCGCCAACCTGGACGTGCGCCATGTTCCGATGCTGGTGATGGACCGCGACCACACGGCCGCCAGCAGGGCGTTGGTGGAGCGGTTTACCGGTTCGCGGTACTTCGACTACGCGGGAGCGGCGCGGGTCGAACAGGAAATCGACCGGGCACTGGTGGGGGGAAAGGCGCAGGTGGCGCTGGTGATCCGCGAGGGATACGGGGCGGCCGCGGCCTCTGGAGGCTCACCGGACGTTCAGCTCATTGCCGACGGAAGTGAGGCCAACTCGGCGGTGTTGGGCATGAGTTACGCCTCGGTCATTGTGTCGGAAGTATCGGCAGGGCTGGTGCGGGATCGGCTGCGGGCGCTGGGTGGGCGCGGCGGGGGCGGATGCGGCGGAAGCGGCTCGGGGGCTGCAACGACGGGTGCGTCGGGTGGGCTGGGAACACCCGCGGCCGGCGGCGCCACCATGGGGACGACGCCGATCGCCGCGATCACCGACACGCGGTCCTTCCCATCCGCCGGGCGCGTCGAGCTGGTGCCGCGCGCCTGGTACAACCCCGACCTGCGCAGCAGATGGTTCTACATCCCGGCCATCCTGGCCATGGTCCTCCTGCTCACGACCATGGTGATGCCCTCGATGGCCGTGGTGCGTGAGAAGGAGATCGGCACACTCGAGCAACTCATCGTGACGCCGGTGCGATCGTGGCAGCTCATCGTGGGGAAGCTCTTTCCGTTCGCCGCCATCGGGTTGGCCACCACGCTTCTCGTGACCGCTCTCTCGGTGCTGGGATTCGGTGTGCCGTTGCGCGGATCGTTGCTGCTTCTCATGTTCCTGACAGCGCTCTTCCTGTTCTCCACGCTGGGATTGGGGCTGCTGGCCTCGACGCTGGCAAAGAACCAACAACAGGCGATGATGGCGTCGATCTTCCTGCTCATGATGCCGATGATCTATCTCTCGGGGCTGATCTTTCCGATCGAGAACATGCCGAGGCTGATCCAGCTCGGGACCTACGGGATTCCCCTGCGTTATTACAACACGATCATCCGGGGGATCTTCCTCAAGGGGGTCGGTCTGGAGACGCTTTGGCCGGAGGCCGTGGTGCTCTTGGCGTACGGTCTGGCGATCCTCGGGCTGGCGTCGGCGCGGTTTCGCAAGCGGCTGGATTGAGCGGTGTGTAGAGCGTCCCGACGGGACTTCGATCGTCGGACTCGCGGACGTCCGATGGGAGTGCCGCGCACGACCCCCACCAGAGCCGTGCCGCGGGTCGTGAGGTCGAGGAAGATCACCTCGATCTGCTGCTCGCTGTAACCCTGTCTGGCATCGCACCGCACCCCGACTACATTGTCGGACAAGGGGTTGCGCTCATGAGCCGCGACCCCTTCTTCTTTGGCCCGACGCCACCGTCAGCCTGCGCAATCACCTCGTTCGTGAATATCGCTACGTGGCCTCGCGGGAAACCTGCCGACTGCCGCGATTCATGTGCCTATTCGCCGCTTGACCTGCGGCGATTACTGCCGACAATCACCGCAAGGTATCCACTCGGGGATCCCATCCCCCGGCCGGTATGAGGCCGGCGTTGTGGATGGCGGCAAGTGGTAGGGGGGATTAGCTGACCGGGGCCGCTTCCGTGGACTCTGCCACCTGGGTGGCCGCCCAGCTCTCGGGCAGCAG
>CAIMUX010000055.1 GCA_903844735.1 Candidatus Eiseniibacteriota bacterium | reverse complement strand
CTTGGGCCCGCCCACCTCTCTATGCGATCCGTCATGGAGAGCCGGGTGCATAACGAAAAGGTGCATGCCCGGTTCGGAAGGGGGCGTCCGGAAACCTGCCGGTGAGAGCCGGTAAGGCGCCGGATGCCTACCTTACGCCAGAAGTCTTTCGTACCCACACTCCGGGCAGCGAAGGCGCGCGAAACCGTGACAAAGCAAACCACATTGTAAGAAGCGGCGGAATTCCTTTTCAGCAAACCGAGGATACCCGTCGCCATCAGGCTCGCGCGCCTGATCCAGGAATGTCTCGAGGTGCTCCTGCCACTCACCCTCTGTCCGCCGGACCCGTCCGTTCGCCATGACCCGCATCGACCCTCCTCCGTCTCGAGCCGCAAATACCCACGCGCAAACGCGCGGTGGCCATGGAGGGTTGCATCGCGAAAGGCACTCGAAAGGAAGGCTCCGAGGGTTGATCGCTTACTGACCGCTTACCGATCGTTACGCGCATGTGACTCTTCAAGACGTTCACTCCTATCCCCCCTCTGGTTGGTGAGGGGCAACGGTAACGTCCCGTCGCGGATACCGAAGGCCCGATCGGGTCTCAGGTCAACTCAGGTGGAGGAGTTTGGGATGGCCACAGGTGGGGGAGTTTGGGTGGCCGCCGGGGGTACGTGTACCTGATCGACGTCCTGCAGAGGATCGACACCCACCCGGCCAAGGACGTGGCGCTGCTCACGCCGCGACTCTGGAAGGACCACTTCGCCGGGAATCCGCTGCAGTCGGATCTGGACCGCAACAAGCGAACCGGGGAACGGCCGAGTGTGGACTCCGTTCTTTGACCGCTTACGGCCGACTGGTGGCGAAGATCCAGATGATCTTGCCGCGGTTGCGCGTGTCGCTCATTTCCGCGGCAAGCATCGCGTAGATCCGGCCCGAGAGGCCGGCGTCCCCTTCGCTGCCACCGCGCTTGCCGGTCGCCTGGTCGGCCTCGTCGACGAAGACGAAGACCTGCCCCAGAGCGTGCAGGACGTTGAAGACCTTCTCGAGGTTTCCCTCCGTGGCGCCGACTCACTCAACGATCACGAACTTCGCTCTGTTGGCATTCCGCCCTCCATCACCCCCCGCACGTAGCGTCACAAAGTACACACCTCTGCTAACTCGCGCCAAGTCGAGAACGCGTGCATTCCACCCGACCTTCAGACCGGCCACATCCGCCCCTGCTACCAGCCGCCCCACGGTGTCGAACACCTCGATCCTGCTTGAACCGGCGAATGGACTGCTCACGCCAAGCCACAGGCGTTCGCCTTCCCGCACGGTGCTCGCTCGCAGAGCTTCGGGCCCCTTCATCTCGGCGCCTTCGACCCCGGCCGGTGAAGGCCCCGCAGGGCACAGCAGATACGCCCCGAACGTTGTCACTGTCGACGCGTACCCCGGATAGCGAGCCGCAACGGTCCGGGCCGCATCGAGCGCGATCTGCGCGTACGTCCTGCCCGCAGGAACGACCATCATTTCGTCCGCCAGGGCCTCGATCAACGCACTGTGCTGCGGGCCATATCCGTTTGTTTCCACACCGATTCCGCCGGCCGCGACGGTCTCGTCCGCGGGCCTGAACATGTACATCTGTATGTCGTTGGGACTGGTGTTATCGTCCAACTCAGCGCTCTGGCAGGTTGGAGCGATTATGACGACTCTCTGCTTCCTGCTGGAACCAAGCGGATGAATGAACGGCAGCCCACTCGCCCCTGTGGCCAACCCGAACGTCCACAGTTCGCTCACGCCGGTGTCGAGAATCACCTCCGCCGCTTCCCCTTCGAAATAGGCCCACGGGTAGAACAGATCACTATGTGCGAGAAAGCCTCGGGGCGCGTTGATACTGGAGCATAGACGCGCGTACAGCCCTTCCGCTTCGTTCCGAAACGCGGGTACGTCCTGATTCCCGGCAACGACGTCACCAGCGAACACCGCGACACCCCGTCCGGGATCCCGCCACTCTCCGGCATTCCACTCGTCGGCCATCTGGCAGGCCTTCGCAACCTCCTCATCAGACCGACACGGGATCAGCGATACCGGACCATCCTGGATGCCGTCACCGTCCACATCCGTGATGAGCGCATACGAGCGACAACCACTCGCACCACATGCAACGCAGCCCTCGCAGTCGGTGTCACTATAGTGCGCCACTCCAGGGTCACCCAGGAGGATCAACATCGGAGTAACCGGGTACTGTTTCCCTTCCAGTTCGCCCCAGGTGTTGTTGTACGCGATGTTCCTGCTCCTTAGCAGCATGTATTGCGCGTGCGCCGTCGCCGGGCTGGTGTTCCCGCCTGACGAGTAAGACACTGCCTTCAGTGACCTGGTCCCCTGCGAATAGCCTGTCACCTGACGGCCCACGGTAGAATACCAGTACGGGTTGCTCACCGTACCATAGACCAGCACGTCTGCGCAGTCCGCGTCGTGAGGCGGCTCCATCATGCTATCGGGAGGATTCAGCGACCGCGGCACAAAGTGATCTCCCCGCAGCTCATAGACCGTGTCCGCCGGCGCTGCAAGATTCTCCGAGTCCGCATACGTCCGGACACACTCTCCGTCCCTGAGCATGGGTGCCGATTCGGTGGAGTCACCGGATGCGAACACCGCTGACCACAAGGAACGTCCGGACTCATCTCTCACGATGACGTCACCACCGATCAGAGAGTTCGTCCACACCGGGAGCACATGCGAACGGGTCATGCCCACGCCGCACGCCCCGTTCCCTGCGAATGTCGCGAGAGTCTCCGGAGGTGCGTCGGGGTAGGCAAACCCGCGAACCACGAATGCATCCGAGGATTCCTCGTTCTGCACGAGTACGTGCACACTATCCGCTGAGGCATGGGCGGACAGGCCGCTGGCCCAGGACTGGCAGTCCTTCCAGCATGGCAGCATCTGATTGCCGGTGCAGCCATATGCCTCCAGTTTCGCGCTTATCTCCCCGAGGTGCGTCCTGCCGTAGCCCAAGGCTTCGGCGAGGGGGGCGTTGACGGATTGGTCCCATAACCAGCAAGTCATGCCATCGATTAGGGTGGGTATGTCGGCGTCGACCAATAGGTTCGTGGCCACGCCGCTGTACCCGACGAGCACGGCATCAGAACACCCGGCGTTTTCGGGAACGCCGTCGAAGCCCAAGTCGGTCCTGGCCGCATCAGATGTGCTACCGCAATACATGCCAATGACAAGACGGCTGTTAAAGGAAGGGTTGCGATCCCCAAGTGCGATCATTCCTGCCTGGCTGAGCTGGATACCGTAGAGCGTCCAGTCCGGAGAGCTGAAAGTGGGTACTATCTCGAGGTACTCCCGCGCCGTCGGGCACATTCGGTTGAGGAACTCCTGAACGGCGGTCTCATTGTTGAGCGTGTTGAACATCAGTGGATGTCCCGTAAGAACCGTGTCTCCGCTGCCGTCAAGTCCTGCCATTCCGTGCCCCATCAGCCAGACCGTGCGGCAGGAGTTGAGACCATAGGCGATCGTGTCGCCGAGGGCCGGATTCTGGCCAGTGTCGTTGCCGAAGAAACCGTGCACCGATCCGCTGGGCAGCTCTTGCCGTACTCTTTCGACGTAGGAACTCACTTTCGAGAAGTCACTCGCCATGGAAGACCAGACAAAGACATCCGATGAGAAATCCTGGCAATCGGCGTAACCAATCCGAGCGGTAGCGAGTGTCAATACAACACCGGCGATATGGATTAGCGGACATGTGTACTTGGACATGAGTAAGACCCTCCCTGACAGCGGCGTTCGATGCGCGGACATCAGCGTACGACTCTCGCGTAAAGCAGGACTCATGGACTTGCGGCCAGACGGGCTAGGGGTATAGAGGCGTGGGGCCACCGCGTGCGATTCGCCATGCGACGGGACCGTTGTCTCCGCGTAAGGACTCAGCGACGGCAAGGAGCTTGGAGGCTCGCGCTTTCGTGAGAACCACGGGCGGGGTCTCACGGGGACGTTGTGGATGGTCCGAGAAGAAGCTGACCGTCCAGTTGGTCGCGTGAGTCTTGTAGCGAAGCTCAATCAGCCTGACAGCGTCCCGCCAGGCAAACGCCGTTGCGTCGGTAATGATGGGAGAGGAGAGGTAGAGTCGTCGCAGGCTGTCAGCGACTTGCGTGATGGGCAGGCCGGCGCGATCGAGTGCCTGATGCAGCCTCCAGGCACGGCGGTGCAGGGATTGCAGGGCGGCATCGTAGGCGGTGTTTGCGTCGTTCCAGACACGGTGGGGGCTTCCGTCGTGCGTCCGCACATATTCCTGTACGAAGGGGATTGAGGATAGGTCTCTCTGCAGTCTCGCCAGTGGCCGGTCGGGCGTCGGCGCGGACAAGGGGTAGTGCACACGCACGTCGTTCACGGTGGCATACCCTCTGCGGATCTCAAGGTGCACGCTTTCCCCTGGACCGTAGTGACGCTTCTGGAAATTGTCATCCCATAGCTCCAATTCGCATCCGGGGCCGATTGTCGTCGTGACGGAAATGGTCGTGAGGGTGTCCGCGTCCGGGAACAACGATGCGTCAGAGGCAGGTGGTGGGTCGTCCGGCGTAGCCGGCACTCCCGTAGCATCTTGGTTGTCGGTCTCTCCTTGAGCAGGCCCGAGATCCCCTTCCCCGGAGCGCGGAGCGCCGCCGTCGTTGGGGTCGGCCAAGGTGAGCCCCGCGACGAAACAGAGAAGCCCGACGGACAGTAGTAGGGTCAGGGATCGGGATCGAGTCATCATGTCGCGTTCCTCCCATAGCGGACGTTGAGGTCTGACTGGGCAGCGTTCGTATGCGCGATCATCAACAGGACAGGCATGAAGTGCACAGTCAACGAGGTGACTGCCGAGAACTGCACGACCACCACGAGGAACCTGTTTCGGCTACGCTTCGAGAGATTCTCCTCTCAACCCCGGAAGACGGATGGGGCATACCCAAGAATCGACAAGAGCCTAGCCGATAAGGAAATCCAACGCCCCCGGACGCCCTCCCCCCGGCCCCAAGCCACCGAACACTATAGCCGAGTTCTGGGGGCGAATGCCAGTGTATCTTCGAGCCACTGGCGGATCGCCGACGGGCCGCGAGACGAAAGACGGCGGAGCGAGGAAACCTTGCCGGCGATGCCTGGCGGCATGTATTCTGCCCGTCGATCGAAAACGCCGGGTCGACGCTCCAACAAGACACACGGATCATGGGAGGTGCTGTGAAGAGGGCTTCATTGTTCTGTCTGGCCGGTTTCGGATTGATCATGGCTGCCGGGTGCGGAAACAAGTCTACAAGTCCGGTCCCGGCCGCGAGGGATCTGACAGGAACGTGGATATGGACGGTCTCCGCGTTTCCCGACGAACCATTGACCGTGCACATCGTCCAGTCGGGCAACTCCATCACGGGGCAGACGGACGCCCAAAACGGAGGAGTCCGGAGTCTCACAGGGACGGTCAGCGGCGATGCGCTGTCCGGGACGGGAGTCATGTTCAGTTCGGAGTGCACCGGGACGCGGCAGTTCCCCATCGTGTTGGATATCAATGGCGCCGGCACCGCACTGACATCCCGCTCTTCCATCCAGGCGTACGACTGCAATGGCCAGGACTGGGTGTCGGCGAACTTCGGCACGCTCACCGCGACGAAACAGTGAACTGCCCCGGGACTCCCGGAGAACGGACCACGCGCGGGTTGCCGGTCGCGTGGCCTATGCTTCTGCCCCGGGGCGCTGCCGTCGCACGAGAATCACGTTTACATCCGGCTCTTTCTGCACGCCTCTAGTGCTCTGCAACCCTTTCCGTTAGCCTCCGTAGAGTTCTTGCCCGCTCAGATGGAACGGGAGTCCGTTCGGCCTGCCAGGCAAGAGGAGGATTCTGTGCCGCACACTCCATCAGGCCCTCGCAGGGCCAGTCGTAACGCATTCTTGCACGCTCAGCTAGAGGGTCTTGGTCCAAGCAGCCGTCGATCGACCGCACCGATTCTCCGGGCCTTGGCCGCCGCCTTTCTCGTGGTATTCCTCTCCCCGCTCGTCGCCTTCGCCGGTCCCTCAGATCCGCCATCCCCCGCGCCGCGGACCGCTCCTTCCGCCTTCCGCATCGCGCGTACAACCTCCCCGATTCACGTCGACGGCAAACCGGATGAGACCGCCTGGCAGAGCGCCCTCTTAGTCGAGATCCCCTACGAGGTCATGCCCGGCGAGAACATCCCGGCCCCGGTGCCGACGGAGTGCCGCCTGGCCTACGATGACGACAACCTCTACGCCCTCTTCCGCTGCACCGACCCGCGACCGGAGGAGATTCGGGCCCGCCTGTCCGACCGCGACGGCGGCTGGGGTGATGACCGGGTCGGCATCATGCTCGACACCTTCAACGATGAGCGCCGGGCCTTCGAGTTCATGGTCAACCCGCTCGGCACGCAGGCCGACATCTTTCGCAACGACGTCGGCAGCGACGAGAGCGAGGACGAGACCTGGGACACGATCTGGAGCAGCGCAGGGCAGATCACGTCGGAAGGATACGTCGTCGAGATCGCCATCCCGTTTGCCTCACTCCGCTTCCCGCGCACCGGTGAAGAGCAGACCTGGGGCTTCTCTCTCTTCCGGGACTACTGGCGGGAAAACCGGCATCAGCTCTCCTCGACTTTCTATGACCGCAATCGAAACTGCCAGGTCTGCCAGTACGGCAAGCTGACCGGCCTGCGGGGCATTGCGCCGGGCCGAAACCTGGAGTTCGACCCGACCTACACCGAGAACCACGAGGGCACGCCCACCGACCGGTATGCGACGGTCTACGCGAACATCAGCGGCCCGCGGGAGCTCTACCTGCGCCCAAGCTTCGAGCACAACATCGAGCGTTTTGCGGGAACGGACTACACCACCAGCTTCGGTTTCTTGCGGTTCGGCGCGCGCCCCAGCGGCCCGTTCAACGTCTGGGGCGTGGTCGGCTACGGCGAAGGCGTGGACTACGAGAATGAGAACGTGGCTCGTCGCCACTGGGGTGGTCCCGGATTCAGCTACAACTACGGGCGGCACGTGAAGTTCTACATCGATCACACCTACGAGTACATGAGCCGCCAGGAAGAACGGGTCTACAACGCCAACCTCATACAGTCACGGCTGGTCTATCAGTTCACCTCGCGGGCGTTCGCGCGCTGTGTCGTTCAGCTCACCGACATCGACTTCAACCCGTGCGCCTACCGGCCGGAGCTGCAGCCCGATGTCCCCAGAGGATCGACGCGACTCCTGCTGCAGGTGCTCGGCTCCTACAAGGTCAACGCGCAGACCGTCGTGTATGTCGGGTACTCCGATGGGGAGCAGGGCCGGCATCCCCTCACGGTGCGATCGGTGGATCGTACCTTGTTTGCCAAGCTGGGGTATGCCTGGTTGGTTTGAGGGGCGGGGCGAGGGCGAAGTCCCGGCGGAGAGACCATGAGCCGGCTTCGTCGAGGCACGATGCGCCTTGAGTCCGGAGCGGGGTCCCCTGGAGCAGGTAGAGCAGATCTTCGATCGAGAAGAAATGCGGACGGAGCCGGCGCAGATTGAGTCGATCTGCGAGATTCTGGCGCGGAAGAAGCCCGGGTCATGATCTTGGCGCATGGCGGACGGATCGCGATCGGTTCGTCCCCGCGAGCGGCTTCCCGGCGCACGCGAGCCAAGAGGTCCGTGAGCTGCTCGCGGCGTCCCCGTCGTAGGACCTCGTGATCAAAGGCGGTGCCGGCCACCCACAGGTTCACCTTGAACACTTCCGTGCGGTGAATGGCATTGAATTCGCCGTGCAGTCGCGCCGCGTCCTGTGCCGCCTTCAGACTGACGACGAAGTTTGGGCTCAGAGCCCGCACTAGGGCGTCGATCCGATGCGGAGAAATCTGGATGACCAGGTCTGCATCCAGCGTCGTGCGCGGACGCCCCCAGAAGATGGCAGAGTACCCCCGACGATCGCGTAGGTGACTTCGAGATCCTCCAGAATCTTGACGACTCCATAGACCACAAGGCTCTCGTTCATCGGCTCTGCCTCCGGATTCCACGTGCGCGCAAGCGCCTCCGCCGCGATCTGGCGGCCGTACATGCGGTTCCACAGCTCGAATTGGACGCCGGACGCCGAGCCGTTCTGCACGCGAAGTGCACCGTGATCGACGGCGTGACCGCGTTCGTGTCGTCCGCCAACTTCACGCCCGCAGCACAGGTGAAGAACATCGAGGCCGGGGCTCTGATCCGCTCGCCTTCGTTTGCGGCGAGCCTGGAGGGGCACTTCGAGAGCTTGGTGGACGAGGGGGTGTTGGTACGGGTGCTGTAGGGAGGCGAGCGGTACGGATCGTAGGTGGGCGCTGAACGAGACCGCGGACCTATATCGCTGCCCCCGCGATCCGGATCAACATCGAGATCGTGCAGGCATTTGTGCCGACATGGGTTGCCCAGCCTGACGGCAGCCGGCCCGAGCGTTAGGATGGCCGGTTGCATGCTGGATCGGGCTCGGGCGGATCTGCAAAAAGTGAAATGCGATCGTGCGCGGTGTTGGTCGGTGTTTCCCAATGACAGAAGAGACCGCGCGGAGGGTCGCGCGACCCTTTGCAACGACGGAAGAGATCGTGCGGAGGGTCGGCCGGCTCTTGGTACTGGCGGGTGCGCTGGTGCGCAGGAGCGGGCGACTTTTCTACCGGCTCGTGCGTTTGTGCGGAGGGTCGGGCGCCTTTTCTCACCGGGGGAGGCATCCGTGCCGGGAGCCAGCCGGCTTTTCCTACCGACGGCCGCGTTCGCGCGGAGTGCCGGCTGCCTCTTGTACCGGTGGGTGCGTCCGGGCAAGACCTCGGGCGGATTGTCGTACCGGCTCGCGCCGTTCCGCGGAGGGTCGGATGGCATTTCCAAACGGTTCGCGCGATTTGTGCGATCACCAGGCAGGTTTCCGAACACCCGTCTGCACTGGCGCGCCCGCCGGTGCAGATTGTCAGACTGGTCTTTGTCCCCATCCGGTCGGCTTCGGGGACTCGGCGTCCATTCATGCACGATCGCATTTCACATTGTGAATGTTCGTACGGGCAGGTGCACAAAACCATCCGTCCTTGGGACGATCCAGCTCCCGGCTCGCCCGAGATCTCCCCGCATTCACAGGCATCGCCGGAGGGAATGCGCGGCGTTTCGTTGAGTCAGAGCAGCGGACCGGGCCATGGCGCGACTGCACGCGGGAGTGGTACTGGTGAGAGCTGCGTCCGCGTCGATGCTCTCGATGGGCTGAGAGTTCGCCTGACCGGTGACGGGAATTCGGGAGCCGGTCTCACCCTGTGCGGCCGGGCGCGATCGATTTCTCCAGCTCGTCGACGGACGCCACTCGCAATCCGCTGTCGAGCGGGTAGCCGTGGGAAACCCGGCAGACTCCACGGCGAAGTCCACCTCTTGTTTTCAGTCGCGCCCGTAGCACAGGCTCCGCGCCGGTCACATAGGCGGGTGCGCGAGCCGGCGCCGAACTTGTGCCGGGAGCCGATCGCCGGCCCGTTCCGCCGGACGCGGTGCCACGATCCGCATGTGGACAATCGTTTTCATGAGCCACTGCCCTTGTCCTCGACCCGCTCGACGCCCTCCGGCCCGAACCCCGAAGTCTGAAGCCCGAGCCCCGAGGCCCGAGCCCAGTGGTAGTCGTTCCCTACCCCGAACCTCGCCTTCCTCCGCTGTCCTTGACCGCACCCTGCCTCCGGCGCTTCAATCCCCGGGTCACGGGTGGCGGGTAGCGGGGCACACGGGGGAGTCGGAACATGCCGGTTTCGGTCTTGGTTTTCACGGTAGTCTTCATCGCCTGCGCGGGTGTGGCGGCCCGCGCCGTGGCGCGCATGGGGCGGCAATTGGCCCGCACCGGCGCCGAGTTCGAGCGTCTGGGCGGACGGCTGGAGGATCGCTTTCTCCCCCGCGCCGAGTTGGTCCTCGATCAGACTACAACCGCTCTGCGCGAGCTGGAGACGACCGCGGAGCACGCCCGGTCGGTCGGTCGCCACTTCGAGGAAGCCTTGGCGTCCCTGGGCGACATCACTGTGATGGTAGAAGACGCCGTGCGGCCTATCGTGGCTACCGCGGCCTCCGTGAGGGTTGACCGCCGGCGCGTGCGGGCGATCCGCGTCGGCGTCGGCGTAGCGATCGGTCGGCTGTTCGGTCGGCCTGCCGGTCGGTCATCCGGCCGGCCTGCCGACCTGGATGTCGTTCGGCCCGTCGACTCGCGCGTCTGAGCCCTAGCATCCGGTTTTCCCGTCTTCTTTTCCCACCTGGGAGGTCGCATGGATTACCCGACCTGGGCACCCGGGATCGGCGGTGGGGTTCTCATCGGGATCATCTCCGTCGTCCATGTCCTGGTCTCGCACTTCGCGGTGGGTGGCGGCATTGCGCTGGCGGTGCTGGAAACGCTGGCCGTTCGCCGTGCCTTCGTTGGGGGACGGCGCGATGCTTCCCTGGAAGGTCTGGCCCGACGCGGCTCGACGATGCTCATTCTCATTTCGACCGTCTTGGGCGCCATTTCCGGGGTCGCGATCTGGTTCAGCATCGGCCTTGTCGCTCCGGCCGGGACCTCCGCGCTCATTCGCAACTTCGCCTGGGCATGGGCCATCGAGTGGACCTTTTTCCTCCTCGAAATGGTCGCGGCACTGGCTTGGGCCGCGACCTGGGACCGGGTGCGTCCGCGCACGCATCTCCTTTTCATCTGGCTCTACGCCTTCGCGGCGTTCCTGTCGTTGGTGGTGATCCAGGGGATCCTGGCCTTCATGCTCACCCCGGGACGCTGGCTGGAGACGCACCTTTTTTGGGACGGCATGCTCAACCCGAGCTACCTCCCCGGGTTGGTTCTGCGGATCGGCACGTGCCTGCTTCTCGCGGGAGGTTACCTGGCCCTCGCCGCGCAGCGGGAAAGGGATGCGCAGGCCCGCGGGCGACTGGTGCGGTTGCTGGCGGTGTTCCAGGTGGCGGGTGCGGCGGTGGCGCTAGCCTCGTTCCCGTGGTGGCAGCGGGCGGCATTGCCCGGAGGATTGGCTGCGGTTTTCGCCGGAGCCGCTTCGACGCTGAAGGGGATGCAGTGGACGGTGTCGCTGGCCCGCTCGGCGCTTTTCCTGGCGTTGGCCCTATCGCTTTTCGCGGTGCTGAAGCCGCGCCGGCACCGCTGGCCCACGGCGGTGTTGACCCTCCTCGCCGCGTTCACCTTCCTCGGTGGTTACGAGCGGGTGCGTGAGGGTGCGCGAAAGCCATTCATCATCCGCGACTGGATGTTTTCCAACGGCATTCGCCTCGACCAGGTGCGGCGGCTGAACGAGCGGGGGATTCTCGCGACGTCGGGATGGGTGTCGCGGGCGGCCGAGGTCGGCAACCTCGAGGCTGGGGAGCAGATCTTTCGCATCCAGTGCTCGTGCTGTCACACGCGGGACGGCTACAACTCCATCCGAGCAAGGCTCGGCGCGGCCGATCCCGACCGGATTGCAGGCGTGATCGGTCTCATGCGTGCCGATGCCGAGGTTTGGGCGGCAGCGGTCGCCTCCCCCCAACGGGGCACGGCCCCGACAGGGGGGACGCCCCCATCCCGGGGTACCGCGGGCGCGCGGACGGTGGACCGCGACAAGCTCACCTATCCGTATATGCCGCCGCTGGTGGGTATCGAGGAGGACGCCGCGGCGCTGGCGGAGTTCCTGTTGCATGCGGCCGGAGGGGGCATGGCCGCAGGGGAGAAGCATGTTCTCGCGCCGATGGCGGCCGGCGGAAACGGATGTGTGCGATGAACCCGCTTGTGCCGGCCGTGGACCCGACGCCGCTGCCCGGACCGATCTGGCTCTTGCACCTGCTATGGGTGCTTACCTTCACAATCCACCTGCTCATGGTCAACGCGGTGCTCGGGGGGACGATCCTTTCCGCGGTGGCCCTGCTACGCGAGCGGGCGGGGCTGGGACAAGCCCGGCAGGGTTCGGACGCGGACCGCTTCGGCAGTGCAAAGCGCTCCGAACGGGGACAAGCGGGGCGGGGGTTGGCGGGACCGCGCCTCGCCGCCCGGGTCGCCTCGATCAACACATGGGCGATCTCCTTCGCCATCACGTTTGCCATCGCGCCGCTGCTGTTCATGCAGTTGCTCTACGGAAGGTTCTTTTATAGCGCGACAATTCTCTTGGGCAGATCCTGGCTGACGATGCTCGGCCTGCTCACGGTGGCGTACTTCCTGAACTACATTGTAAAGCGCCGGCTCAAGGATGGCGGTACGCCGTTGCTTGCGGTTCTCGTGCAGGCGCTGCTGTTCCTCGCCATCGTGGGGATCCAGGTGGCGGTCAGCGTGCTCCACCAACGGCCGGAGCGCTGGGGTGCCGTGTCGGATCGCCCCTGGTCGGTGCTGGGTGATCCGGTCTTTGTTCCTCGTTACCTGCATTTCGTCTTGGCCGCCGTGGCGATGGCGGGCGGTGTCCTCGCGTGGTGGCGGATGCGGCGAGGGGAGTTCGACGGGGAGGTTCGTTTCGGAATCCAGGCGGCACTCGGGGCCACCGCACTGCAGCTCCCGGTGGGGTTCTGGATGCTTTTCGCCCTCCCGCGCGAGGTGCTGCTCGGGTTCATGAAGGGTGGTCCCGGGACGATGATGCCGCTCACGCTCGGGATCCTCACCGGCGTCGGAGCGATCGCGGTGCTTGCGCTATGCCTCTCGCCACTCGCCAAACCACGACTCGTGCGGCATGCCATGGAACTCACCGTCGGGACGATGGTCCTGATGGTCATCACGCGCCACCAGCTCCGCGGGGTCTACCTGGCGGTGGAGAATCGGGGTGCGTCGGGGGCCGTCGTGCCGCAATGGGGGGTGATCGGGCTCTTCCTGCTCTGTCTCCTTGGGGTGGCGGGACTGATCGGGATGGTGCTGAGGCGGGCCGTCCGGGACCGTCCCGGTCCGAGTGGGGACGCGGCGTGATGTGCGGCCGCTACATCGCCTTCACGGCCTTCACGTCGATCCGACGTCCGGTCCGCCCCTATCGCGTCGACCGGAACGATGATCACCTGACGGGGATGGTCGACCCGCGATGAACCATGGAGGGTCGGAGACCTCGCAGCTCGTTCCCGGCGTGACCTACCGCGACCTGGTCGATGCCGCGATGAGGCACCGCACCGAGGCATCATTCCGGAGATCGGACTTCTTCCGCACGCATGGGGCGGCACTGGAGCGGCTCTTACTCACGCCGCGAGTGGAAACCCCGACGGATGATGGTAATGGGGAGGGTAGCGGGAACGTGGGCGACCCGGCCGGCCGGACTGATCGGGTCGACCGGGGCGACCGGGTCGATCGAACTGCTCTGGTTGATCAGGCGGGCCCGGCTCCTAGGCGCAACCGAAGCGACGGTGCCGCCGGGGTCGAGCCTGGAGATGAGAGCTTGCCGGGCGCCGCCTCCCTTCGCGTCCTCCAGTGGAACATCGAAAAGGGGAGGGAGCTCGAAGGGATCATCCGCCGCCTGCATGATGATCCCTGGATGTGCCGAGCGGGCCTGCTCCTGCTCAACGAGGTCGACCGCGGCACCGCCCGCGGCGGCAATGACGACCAGGCTCGACGTCTCGCGGCGGCGCTGGGGATGCACCACGCCTGGCTGCCGACTTACATCGAGTGCACCAAGGGGACCGGCGTCGATCTTGCCGCGGAGGGGGAGAACACCCTCGTCCTCCACGGGCTGGCCATCCTGTCGCGGTGGCCGATCATGGCCGCGCGCGCCGTCACCTTGCCGCCGTGCCATGACTATTTCAACTTTCACGAGAAGCGATGGGGCGGGAGGCGGGGGTTGTACACGCTGATTGCGGCAGGGGACCGGCCGTTTGTGGCTGCCACGACTCACCTGGAAGTGCGCCGCACACCACGCTGCCGTGCCCTGCAGTTCGCAGCGTTCCTGCGCGGGCTTGACGAGTCGCTGGGAGTGTGGACGAGGGAGGGGCTGCTGGACAGGGGGCTCTCCGGAAGGTTGAGAAACGAGGACCGAGGAGAGAGGAACGAGGAAAGAGGAAAGAGGAAAGAGGAACGAGGAACGAGGAAAGAGGAACGAGGAGAGAGGAACGAAGAAGAAGGAGTGAGCGACGAAGAGAGCAAGGTGGCGGCGGGGGTCGCGGCCTCTGGTGTTCCGGTGATCCTCGGCGGTGACTGGAACACCAACACCTTCCGGCGCGGCACCCTCGCTCGCTCGGCAGTGGAGTTCCTGCGCTTGGTGACCACCCCTGCCGAGACCCTGGCCGCGCAACTCGTGGCGCCATTCTCCCGCGAGCCTCTTTTCGACCTTCTGGCGGCGGAGGGGTTCGCAGTGGCGCCATGCAACGGGGCGGTCCCGACGGTGGCCCAGGATCTGGGCTCGATTGAGGATCTGGCGGCGATCCCGGCTTCCTTGGCCCGCGGTGTCGATCGCGCGTTCGGCCTGTCGGGTCGAGTGTTGCGGATGCGGCTCGACTGGATTGCGATCCGGGACCTGCAGGTATGCGGCCGCCCGGTCACGCTGTCCGCGATCGGATCGGACGGGCGAGCCCTTTCCGACCACGCTGCGATCGGGATCGACACAGCAGGTCGAACGGCGCCCCGGCGCCCTCGGACTTTTCGTCCGTGACGGCGTTCGCGGTGGGACAACGGCTCCTGGGATCAGCGGTACGACTTCAACATGACGAGCATGATCATCGCCGGTGGCGTGCGCTTCCGACTCTGACGGCTCACGAAGGAATCAGGTTCTACCGTGGCGCCGTGGCGGTCACGTGCAGCGCCCGGGTCAAGGTGACCTGCAGAATCTGGCCCGGGTCGATGACGACGTCATTCCCGCGCGTGGCCACGGCCCAGGCCGCGCCGGCCGCACCGCCCGCCGCGCCGCCCTGCAGCGCACCTTTCTTGCCGCCGAGGATGCCGCCGATGATGGCGCCACCCACGGCGCCGCCGACGGTCCTTTCGACGTCTCCCTTTGCGGTGCCTTCTCCCTCGATGATCAGCGGCTCGGTGAAGAGCGGATACGACTTTCCATCGGGGGTGACCAGCTCGCGGTACTCCAGCGTCAGGTCTGCCTTGCCTCCGACGCGTTCGGCACGTTTGGACAACGTGACCTCACCACGAATCTTCGACCCGGCCGGGATGATCTCGCCGTCGGTCTTGAGCACCGCGGCCCGTACCAGCTTGGCCTGGAAGGGAGTACCCGCGCGGTGGGTTTCCGTGGAGATCTTTTCGTCGAGGACCACCTGGAACTCATAACCGGGGGGCAACTTCACCACTTTCGTCACCGGTCCGGAGGCTGCCGGCCGGGCCGCCGGACTGGGTGTTGGCCTTGGCTCCGCCGGTTTCGGTGCCGCGGGCTCGGCGGGCTTCGGCTGCGGGGGCTTCGTCTCCGCCGGCTGCGGAGGCTGAATGGGCGGCGGCATCTCCGCGTGCTGCTGCACCTGCGCGCCCGTTTGTTCCGTCTGCTTGTTCTCTTTCTTCCCACCGGAGCATCCGGCGATGGCGACGGCCAGCACCAGGACCGGAACCCACCAGATCTTCATGCGCTCTCCTCCTCTTGCCCCCTGGCCGGGCAGCCCGTGCGTGCCGCCGGCGATCCACCCGTGCCCCGGAGTGTCGGCCCGGCCGCCCGAACCGCCGCCGATCCACGGGCATCCTAAGACGTGTCCCGCGATCTGTTCGGGGATCGCTTCAGGAACCCCCTCCAGGGATCGCTTCGGGAACCCTGATCCGGGGATCCCTCTTCCTGGGGGAAGAGTGTATCCTCGCCGGGCCGCCGATGCGGCGAAAAATTCGCGCCGGCCGCGGCTGTCGCGATCCAGGCGCGGGGACCCGGAGGATTGGATGACAAACGGAGAGGCACGGCGGTGGAGCGGATCGGCCCGCGTGGGCGAGACGGAGATCACGATCGAGACCGGAAAGATCGCGCGGCAGGCCGACGGGGCGGTGCTCATCCGCCAGGGAGATACGGTGATCCTCGTCACCGCCACGGCCGCGTCCCGGCCGCGCGAGGGGACCGATTTCTTTCCACTCACCGTGGAGTACCGCGAACGCCTGTCCGCCGCCGGACGCTTTCCCGGTGGTTACCGAAAGAAGGAAGGGCGTACCTCCGATCGCGAGATCATCGCCTGCCGGCTGACCGACCGGACCATCCGGCCGCTCTTCCCCGAGGGGTACCGCTGCGAAGTGCAGGTTCTCGCGACGGTGCTTTCCTATCAGCCGGGGACCGACCCCGAGGTTCTTGCCATCACCGGCGGCGCTATGGCGCTGCACCTTTCCGGGATTCCGTTCGACGGACCGGTCGCGGGGCTTCGCCTGACCTGCACGGCGGATGGCCACTGGCTGGTCTTCGCCGGTGCCGAGGATCGAACGGATGCGCGGGCCGAGTTGGTGATCTCCCTGGGGCCGAAGGGGCTTGTCATGATGGAGGGGGAGGCGCGGGAACTCCCTGAGGCCGAGTTGGTGAAAGCGATCCGGGTCGCCTCCGACGCCGTGGGGCCGCTGCACGCGCTCATGGAGCAGGCCCGTGCCGCCGCGGGGAAGGCGAAGCGGGCGTTCGCGCCGCCCGCAGCGGATGCCGAGGTAGTGTCGGCGATCCGCGAGTTGGCCACGGAACGTCTGCGCGAGGCGCTGCGCACACCCGGGAAACATCAGCGCGAAGAGGCGGTGGGCGCGGTGAAGGAGGCGGTCCGACGGGAGCTGTCGGCGCGGCTTTCGAAGCGGGCGGTGGCGGAAGACGCGGCACGGGTCGATGTCGCTTCCGCGAGCGTCGACCTCGCCGGCGTTGACCTCGCCGGCGTTGACCGCGCGGCCGCTGACCCCGCTGCCGCTGGTCCCGCCGCCGGCCTCGCTGCCGCCGCGGGCGAGGCGCTCTCCCGGCTCGAACACGAGTTGCTGCGGCGGGCCATCATCGAGGATGGCGTGCGCGCCGATGGGCGATCCCTCACCGGCATCCGGCCGATCGTCTGTGAGGCGGGTCTGATCCCGCGGGTGCATGGTTCGGCGCTTTTCACCCGGGGTGAGACGCAGGCCCTGGTCGTTACGACCCTTGGCACCGGCCGCGACGAGCAGGAAACCGAGTCGATCTACGGGACCGTGAAGGAGCGCTTCCAGCTTCACTACGCCTTCCCACCCTACTCGGTGGGTGAGGTGCGCCCGCTGCGCGGCCCCGGCCGCCGCGAGATCGGTCACGGAAACCTGGCGCGGCGCGCCATCGAGGCGATCCTGCCGACGGCGGAGGCGTTTCCCTACACCATCAAGATCGAGTCGGAGATCACCGAGTCGAACGGCTCGTCGTCGATGGCCACCGTCTGCGGCGGCTGCCTGGCGCTGATGGATGCCGGGGTGCCGGTGCGCCGTCCCGTGGCCGGGATCGCGATGGGACTGGTGCAGGAGGGGGACGCGGTGGCGATCCTCTCCGACATCCTCGGCGTCGAGGATCACCTCGGCGACATGGACTTCAAGGTGGCCGGCACGACGGAGGGGGTGACCGCGGTGCAGCTCGACAACAAGGTCGGCTCGCTCCCGCTCGATCTGCTCGAACGCGCGCTGGCGCAGGCGCACAGCGGGCGGGTCCACATTCTCGCCGAGATGGCCAAGACCCTGGCCGGGCCGCGCAAGCAGCTTTCCACCTATGCCCCGCGCATTGAGGTGATGAAGATCCGGCCCCATCGAATCCGCGATCTCATCGGCCCCGGGGGGCGCCACATTCAGGATCTGCAGGCCGACGCCAAGGTGAAGATCGACGTGCAGGACGACGGGACGGTGCGGATCTACGCCGCGGAGGCGGGATCACTGCCGCATGCCAAACGGCGGGTCTGGGAACTGACCGGCGAACCCGAGGTGGGAAAGATCTACCGCGGCACGGTCACCGGCGTGAAGGAGTTCGGTGTCTTCGTTCGGCTTTTCCAAGGGATCGAGGGGCTGGTCCACGCCAGCGAGCTGGCCGAGGGGAACATCCGCGACGTCAGCTCCGTCGCTGCCGAGGGGGAAACGCTGGTGGTGAAGGTCTTGGGTGTGGAGGGGGGACGGATTGCCCTGTCGCGCCGACAAGCGATGGGCGTGCGTGAGGAAGAGATCGAGGCGCCGTAGCCGGGGTTCCGCGGCGGCCGAAATCTGTGCTTGTCGCGGCGGGGGGGCTTCGCTGTATCCTCTACCCGCGCGCAATGGGAGATCGAAGTGCATCGACGAGATCCGGGCTTCCCCAAAGCTGCGGGATCCAAGGCGTTTCGATCATGCGGTGGCCGGCGCAACGATGAGGCCGGCAGCCGAAGGGAATTGGCAGGGGATCGGCGAGCGCCGATCGGGGAAGATCGTATCTTCCGTGGAGGTTGCGGCTATATGAAGCAACTGCTGTGGTTTCTTGCGGTGTTGGGCCTGACGGCTTCGGCGGCGTCGGCCGGCCCGAACGCGGGCGGTGTGCTCTGGGTGCATGACACCGGTGTTACAAGGGGTTCGGACCCCCTCGACTGGCCTGCCGACCCCGTCAATTGCCCCGGTGATGTCGTCGTCACTGCGCCGTTGTCTCCTGACCCGACCACCGCCGTGCGTAGGTACTGGAAGGTCTACGCGGCGTTTCCCCCGGGAAGCAGCCCGCGGTTGAAGAGCGTCGCTTGGGGAACCGAGTTCACGGACAACGTCAGCTCCGCATATTCGTATGTGAACGTTGAGGGCGGCAGTGTCTGTAACGGGGAAATCACCCCTGCGACTGTTTTCTTCGTCGGGGTGGGCGGCTTCCCGACTGCAAGCGGCGGCTCGATCGGGCAGAGCTTCCCCCCGGGAGCCAGGACCACTCTCGTGACCCCGCTCTTCATGTTCTGGGGTTTTGGCTACAACGGCGACGCGAGCGCCAACCCGACCTGGAGGTTGGTGGAGACGATCGGCGACGCCAACTTCGGTGATGACCGGATCCCGGTCACTCGGGACCCCATCATGGGCTACGGCACGCTGGGCTTTGGCACTCCCGGCTTCGCCCCGTGTCCGGTCCACGATCCCACTACGCTTGCTGCCTGCTGTGATCTCGAGGGCTCCCTCTGCGAGGTGACGACGCAGGCGGACTGTGCGGGGCCGAATGTGTGGCATGATGACTTGTATGTCTGCGATCCGAATCCTTGCCCCGTCCCGACCGGCGCCTGCTGCTTGCCGGACGGGAGATGCATCGCAACACCGTGCACGAGCCCGACTCCTCTGTGCCCGAACACAACCGCGGTAGCGTGCGCGGCGGCAGGCGGCACCTACATGGGCAACGACGTCTCCTGCGACCCGATGCCGTGCCAGATGTCGGCCGGCGCTTGCTGCTTCCCGGACGGGACGTGCGAAGTCCAGTCGCAGACCGAGTGCACGGGGGACTGGACCCTGTCCGGAGCGTGCGTGCCAAACACCTGCCCCGCGCCGGATGATCCGCGTGCTTGCTGCGACTTGCAGCGCGACTGCCGGTTGACGCTGCAGGCAGACTGCGCACTGCCCAGTCAGTGGCACGCGGAATGGTCCGCCTGCGATCCGAATGAATGTCTGACGTTGACGGGCGCTTGCTGTGCCCTGGATGGCACCTGCAGCCTGACAACGGTGAGCACTTGCGATCCATCACTGACTTGGCGTGGCGATCTGACGTCTTGCGAGCCGAACTTGTGCCCGCTGCTGCCGACGGAGCGCGCAAGCTGGGGCCAGATCAAGAACCGCTTCCGCTAGGCGGATGAGAGGAGAGGGGGCGGGCCGTTCGGTCCTTCTCGGCGCTCTCTGAGCCTGACGGGCCCCAAGCACCCTTTGGGGTGTAAGCACTCCGTGATGCGCAGGCACCTTGTTGGGTGCAGGCACCCTCTGGGGATACAGATCGGCCCCGGTCCATTCGGATCGGGGCCGAGCCATGACGGTCTAGAATCCAGGCACGCGCATCCCGGGATAGTAGAAGTGGAGAATCGCCGCGACTAAGAACAGGTCCACGACCAAGTGGACGATCAGCACCCAGAGAAGCGACCGTGAACCCTCGTACATCGCCCCCTGCGTCAGCGCGAAGAGGTAGATCACCAGAGGTCCCATTCCGGTGAAGGCCATGGTGTAGAGCACCGAGGTGTAGACTACGGCCTGGGCCGCGTTCGCCAGCTTTTGCGGGAAGAGACTGCGCAGGATCCCGTAGACGGTGTTGATGAAGAAGATCTCGTCCCAAATCCCCACCAGATTGATGCCCACGATGAGCCTGCGAGTCTGCTCCGGATCGGGTGCCGCCGGCAGCACCCAGTGGGTCGGCATCCACGGGTTGATCCGGAAAAACCAGAGATGAAGGACTCCCATCGCCAGAGGAACCGATACCGCCACATAGACGAGGTCCCGCCAGCGCAAGCGCCGCGGAAGGATCCGCCAGGCGATCACGCCGGGGTCGGTCCGCCGAAGCAGGAGTCCCGGGAGGACCACGACCGCGAGGAAGAAAAGCCCCAGGACGGCCATGTGCCTCGAGTCGGTGCTGGTTCGGATCGGAGCGCAGGCGAGCAAGACCACCAGACCAAGCAGAACGCCCATGCGCCGCCGAAAGGCTCCGTCCGGGTCACGCAGGAGCAGGGCAAGGACGCCGAACCAGGCGAGTCCGCCCGGGACGACCGGCACCCACGGGTACGGGAAGATGTCGGCATGCCGCTGTCGCAGGGGTACGAGACAGACGAAAGCGAAGCAAAACAAGAGGAGTGCCGCGATGCGGCGCTTTGGTTGGCGGTTGCGCATGAGGATAGAATAGCCGCTTGCTTGGTGCGTCCGCCATCGTCCCTTTGAGGCGACGCCCCGGCCCGCGGGCTACTTCAGCCGAATCACCAGCTCGTGAACCTCCTCACCGGTGGTGACCTCCATCGGGAGCTTCAGTTTCTGGAACACCCGCATCATCGGCTTGTTCTCGACTAAGACCTCGGCGGTGAGAGTATGCAACCCCTCGCGCTTGGCCAGGTAGACGAGGTACTGCAGGAGTTCCGTTCCCACGCCTTTGTTCTGGTACTCATCGCGGACGGTGAAGGCCACATTCGCACCCAGGCTCTCCTCGTCGAGATAGTACTCCGCGAGCCCGACCACGAACTCCTGCCCCTCCCTCTCCACCGTGGCCAGGATCACCATCTCCTTGGTGTAGTCGATGACGGTGTACCCCTGCAACGTCTCGTGGGACATCTCATGCCGCACGGTCATGAATCGCGTGTACATCGACTGGTCGGAAAGCGAGTAGAAGAACTCCTTGAGGGCCGGCTCATCGGTGATCTTGACCGGCCGCAGCGTCGTGACCAGACCGGTGCGGGTTGTCTTGTGCGACTCGAGGTGTTCGGGGTACTCCCCGGCCTTGCCGGGGATGAACGCCTGGTCCTTGTAGATCAGGTTCAGCTCCTTGGCCTGCCAGATGAGCCAGGGGCGGAATCGCGGGTGAGCGATGGAGATCAGCGCCATGGCCCGCTCGCGGATGTTCTTCCCGTGGAGGTGAGCGATGCCGAACTCGGTGACCACGTAATGGATGTCGCCGCGATTCAGGGTCACGCCGGCCCCCTGCTTGACGAACGGCACGATGCGCGAGACTTCACCCTGCTCGGCGGTGGCCTGCAGGGCGAGAATGGATGTGCCGCCCCTGGAAAGGACAGCGCCGCGCATGAAGTCGGCCTGTCCGCCGATCCCGCTGTAAAAGGTCGTCCCGATTGACTCCGCGGTGGCCTGCCCCGTGAGGTCGATTTCCATGGCCGAGTTGATGGCCACCATCTTGTCATGGGACGCGATGACCAAAGGGTTGTTGGTGTAGTCGATGCCGCGAAACTCGATGGCCGGGTTGTCGTCGATGAAGTCGTAGGTCGACTGGTGTCCCATGCAGAACGAGGTGACCGCCTTGCCGCGATTGACCGTTTTCTGCGAGTTGTCAATCACACCCCGCCGCATGAGGTCGGCGATACCGTCGGAGAACAACTCCGTGTGTACGCCGAGGTGCTTCTTGCGCGAGAGGGCGGAAAGGACGGCGTTGGGAATGCTGCCGTAGCCCGCCTGGATGGTGTCGCCGTCCTCCACGATGCGCGCGACATAGCCGCCGATGCGGCGGGAGATCTCATCCGGGACGTTCGCCTCGAACTCCAAGAGCGGCTCTTCGCGGATCACCGCGAAGTCGATCTTGTCGAGATGGAGAAACCCATCGCCGTACACGCGCGGCATCCGGGGGTTGACCTGCGCCACCACCATGACCGCGCTCTCCACCGCGGCCTTCACGATGTCGACGCTTAGCCCTAAGCTGAAGTAGCCGTGCTCGTCAGGAAGCGAGACTTGGACCAGCGCCACATCGATCGGGACGAGACGACGCCGCAGCAACGCCGGTACCTGCGAGAGGAAGATCGGTGTGTAATCGGCGAGGCCGCGATTGACCAGTGTGCGGGTGTTGTTGCCGATGAAGAAGGAGTTGTACCGCATATGCGGGCGGAGCCGGTCGTCGTTGTAGGGCGCCACACCGAGCGTCCAGACCTGGAGGATCTCGGTGTCGAAGATCGCCTTCGGATTCCGGCGGACATAGTCGGTGAGGGAGGTCATCAGATACTGCGGTTCGGCGCAGGCGGAGCCGATGAAGATTCGGTCCCCCGGGCGGATGTTGGCGAAGATCTTCTCTTCGGGGACGAACTTGTCTGGATTCTCCCGTCGGAAACGTTCGAGTGCCTCCGCGCGCGTCGATGGCATCGGTTACCTCATACGCGGGAGCGGACCTGTCCGCATCCGGTGCTCCGCGCCTGTCTCTAGTAGTTCCTGTTATACAACTCGCGAATGCGATCACCGTCGACCGCGGGATCGAGCCAGGTGTCGCGCGGGATGTCCAGCCAACGAAGGTTGGGCCGCATGCGCGCCACCCGGTGGATGTTGAGCAGGTGGTCGATGGTGATGTTGTCGGTTGTGACATTTCCCGCGCCGGTGCCGCAAGCGAGAGTGAGCGACGGCGGGGGGTGGTTGAAGATGCCTCCGAGGGCTCCTTCGGTGGTCGGAGTGTTGACGAGGATGCGCGCGGCGTCCATCCCCGCGAAGTCGGCGACGACCGACTCGTCGTTGGCGTAGAGGCCGAGGGTGTGGCCGGTGCCGCCGAGGCGGGTGATGGCGCGGCAGATCTTGAGAGCCTCGGGGTAGTCCGGCACTCGGTACCAGGCGAGGATGGGGGCCAAGATCTCGTAGGAGAGAGGATGGTCACGGCCGACGCCATCGGGTTCGGCCACGAGCAACCGCGTTCCCTCAGGAACCTTGAATCCGGCCTGGGTGGCGATCGCCGCCGCCGGTTGGCCGACGACGCCGGGTCGCATGCCGGCACTCGCGGGGTCATAGCAGACCGTTCCGAGGGCCCGCGTTTCTTCGGGCGTGCAGAAGTAGCTGCCTCGTTCAACGAAGAGCGGCCGCAGGCGGAAGTCCACCTCCGGTTCCGCCACCACGGCCTGCTCGCTGGCGCAGACGGTGCCGTTGTCGAAGGTTTTGGAGTGGACGATCATCTTCGCCGCGAAGGGCAGGTCGGCGCTGTGGTGAACATAGACCGGCACGTTGCCGGGGCCCACGCCGAGGGTCGGGGTGCCCGAGATCTGCGCTCGCCGCACGATGCTGCCGGTCCCGGTGGCAAGGATCAGCGCCAGCCGTCGGTGCTGCATGAGGGCGTCCAGGTACTCTATCTGCGCCTTCTGCAGGACCTGGATGCAGTGAGGCGGGGCGCCCGACGCCGACGCCGCCTCGTGGAGGATCCGCACCGTCTCCTGGCAGCACTTCCGCGCCCCGCGGTGCGGGCTGAAGATGACCGGGTTGCGGGTCTTCAGGCAGATGAGCGCCTTGAAGATGGTCGTCGAGGTTGGGTTGGTGACCGGGGTGAGGGCCAAGATCGGTCCGATCGGCTGGGCTATCTCGGTGATCCCACGGTCGGGGTCGTGGGAGAGGATCCCGACGGTCCGCTGTCGCCGGATGTGCTCATGGATGAGGAGGCTCGCCCAGGCGTTCTTCACCACCTTGTGCTCGACCCGCCCCATGCCGGTTTCGTCGAACGCCAGTTGGGCGAGGGTGATGCGGGCGTCAAAAGCGGCCTTGAAGATCGCCTCCACGACGCGGTCGACCTTGGCTTGGTCGAACGTGCGGAGGATCTCGGCGGCGGCCTGAGCGCGGCCGAGCAGTTCTTCAGCGTGGGTTTCAAACTGGTTCATGATCCCGGCGAGGCTAACATGGGAGTGGGGGGCTGGCAACTGAGAGGCCATCCCGGGCTTCGGAGTAGGGCCCGAAACCTGAAGCCCGAAACCTGAAGCCCGAAACCTGATATGGATTGACCCCTGCAAGAACTATTTTCGCGCCAGATTCAGGGCGTGTTCAAACCCGTCGAACGATTCCTTGAGCAGGCAGGCCCGCACCGTTCTCAAGTCATACTCCAGCACGTCGGTCAGCTTGCTGTCATGAGAGAGGACCGGGTGAGGATGGCTGGGGGGGCGTGAGAACGGTTTGCTCACGCATGGGCACCCGGCGGACGGTAGCGCCCGCGGTCCCGCTCGGCCGGGTAGAGTTTCGTCCTGCGGTATCCGGTGCGCGATCCGGCAGGAGCGGAACCCACAACCGCGGGGGCGGGGAGGGTGACGGAGCGGCCCACCTCCGCATGCTTGTTCGGTGTTCGCACGGCAGAGAAGCACCCTCCGCGGGGTGGAGATGTGTCCGAACGGCTGGAAAGCCCGTGGCGTCCGCGATCCGACCCCGGGGAGGTGCTGAAACGTGAAAGTCAATCGTGCGAGAGGTCGGTCGGAGATTTGTACTGACGAAAGCAGTCGTGCGGAGGGTCGGTCAGCATGCTGTACTGGCAGGCGCCGTCGTGCGGAGGGTCGG
>CAIMUX010000054.1 GCA_903844735.1 Candidatus Eiseniibacteriota bacterium | reverse complement strand
CTTGGGCCCGCCCACCTCTCTATGCGATCCGTCATGGAGAGCCGGGTGCATAACGAAAAGGTGCATGCCCGGTTCGGAAGGGGGCGTCCGGAAACCTGCCGGTGAGAGCCGGTAAGGCGCCGGATGCCTACCTTACGCCAGGAGCCTTTCGTACCCACACTCCGCACAGCGAAGGCGCGCGAAACCGTGACAAAGCAAACCGCATTGTAAGAAGCGGCGGAATTCCTTTTCAACAAACCGCGGATACCCGTCGCCATCAGGCTCGCGCGCTTGATCCAGGAATGTCTCGAGATGTTCCTGAACAACCCCGTACAAGACCGTCTTCTCCCCCTAAAGGGGACACGGCAGGCTCGTGGCGGCGATAGATGCCCCCGGAACGGGACACGCCCGGCAGCGGCGCGGAAGCGGCACCGGGGGTCCGTTCATAGGTGACCGGCGGAAGTGTCGGAGAAGCGACGCCAACGCGCGGGGTGCGCGAAATCCGACGGCGGCTCCGCTTGCCCTTCCCGCCCACGCCCGGGGATGTCGAAACAACGTCCATGAGCGGTGGGAGTGGCAGGATCAGTGCCGGACGGAGCTACCCCCATCGCGGGCACGGCCCCCGGCGGGCGGACGCCCCCGACACGAGGCACGCCGGGGCAGGTCGGCGCGCCCGAGTCTACGGCGGGGAGAGCGGCAACCGGACCTCGCGCGAGGTCTCCGTCAAGGTCCAGCGGTACGGTGTGACCAACATCATCGTGGCCAGCCCGTAGGGCAGCACCTGCTCGGGCCAGGACCGCGGAGGCCGCTTCCAGGCGAGCGCGTGGCACACCGTCAGGCCGAGCGCCAAACCATCGATCGTGGACTGCATCAGCTCCTTCTCCTCGGGTGGGGTCACCCGGCGCTGCGTGATCGGGTACCCCTGGAAGCTACCGGCGTGGATGTCTTCGACCGGCCCGTTGCGCCACGCCACGTTCACCAGCGCGTTGGCGAACACACGGCTCGGATGGCCCGCGACCTCGGCGCGCACCCGTGCGAGTCGCTGCGGATCGACCGCCTGCACCAGGCGGTTGGCCATCGTGGGGTCCGCGAGAGCGGCGAAGGCGTCGGCGCTGACCTTCGCCTTGGATATCCTGGTCGTCCTCTCCGCGTGGACCTCGGGCCAGACTGGCTTGTCGTGGTCGAGGAGGACGGCGAGGTACGAACCCCAGCGCAGAATCAGCGCCGCAGCGGCCACGCCATCGCGGCCGACCATCGAGCCGGCCATGTTTCCCTCGCGGGAGAAGACGCGCATCGGCGGATCCGGCTTGGCCTGGAGATAGGCAAGTACCTGGTGGAAGAGCGTCGCCGCGGGCGGGCGGAGGAGGTACTCCGAGCCTTGCGGCCCCGAGACTTCTTCGCAGGTTCCGGCGTCGAACACCAGCTCGTCGTTGACACGTACCCGGAGTTGCTCGCTCGTGCCCATGTCGTTCTGCCTGCCGCCGTTCTGCCTACCGCGGCGCCCGGCGGACCCCATGGAGACTCCCCGGAAAGGCTACCGGCCCGCAATCCTAGCCGAAGTCCTGTAGGAACCCGGCAAGGAACGCTCCGATGGCATCACCCTTGCCCCGGTCTTGAGGAATGACGGCTCGCCGTCGCCACACGATGACCACTTCGCGGGTCTTGTTACCCCGTCCGGCCGGGATCCGCGGCACTCGACCGGAGAAAATCGGCTCGTCCTGGTGGGATCGTCGAACATTGGTCGGATCGTTGTGGTGGTGCATACTTGCCGGGGAGGGTGGGTTCGGCTGATCAGCGCGCGCGGCGCCACGCGCCGGGAACGGAGGGAATATGAAGAAGGTCCCGACCCGACGACCCCGGGCCAGGGTCGTTCGTGATGAGGAGCCGCTTCCGGAGTACGACTTTCGAGATGGTGTCCGCGGAAAGTACGCTGCCGCCTACGCGCAGGGCACCAATCTGATCTTGCTGGATCCGGATGTAGCCGCGGTGTTCCCCGATGCCGCGACAGTCAACGAGGCCCTGCGCGCCCTGATGGTCATAGCGCGGCTGCAGAAGCACCCGGACGCCCCGGTGTCCCCGGTTCGCAAGCCTGCTTCCCCACGCCGTCAGCCCCACTCGACCTAGGCCGCCGCAGCGGCCCGAAGACTGGCCGGAGGAGGCCTGGAATGGCGACGAGGTTGACGCCGGCGTACGACCGCGAGGCCGACATCCTCCACATTGATGCCTGCCCCCCCTATTCCGAGCAGGACTCGGAGGAGATGGCCAACGAGATGGTCGCTCGGCTCAATCCCCAAACGGGCGAGATCGAGAACCTCGAGGTGCTGTT
>CAIMUX010000053.1 GCA_903844735.1 Candidatus Eiseniibacteriota bacterium | reverse complement strand
TCGACGAGAAGCTCTACCTTGAGGTGTTCGCCGTTCCCGCCGCGGCCGAACGGCCGCGGCCCAGACCCGCGACGGCGCGCCGATGATCCGGACCCTCAAATATCGTGGGGGAAGCACCCTCGGTTATCGTGCTCACGCTCACGCGTATTCTCCGGACCGCCGACGAGGAGTGGGGCTTCCGGACCCGCAAGACGCGCCGAAAGGGCGGCCGCCCCGTGGGGCAGAGCACGCTCTACAAGCTGCTGTCCAATCCGTTCTACTACGGGCTCATCGTGCGGGCTGGCGAGGCATTCCCCGGTCTTCACAAGCCGATGATCTCCCGTGATGAATTCGAGCGGGTCCAGGGGTTCTTGGGCCGACCGAACCGAGTCGAGGCCGCTCAAAGGTCCTTCGCGTTCACGGGGCTCCTTCGGTGCGGCGAGTGCGGACTCGCCATTACCGCGGAGCTCAAGACGAACCGCCAGGGACATCGGTACACGTATTACCACTGCACGAAACGCCGCGCGACCAGCAGGTGTGAGCAGAAGACTATCCGCGCGGAACAGCTGGAGGACCAGGTGCGGGCCGCACTCCAACGCATCACGATCCCAACCCGCCTCCTGGAGTGGGCCGGCAAGAACATGCAGGAGGTACAGTCAGCGGAAGAGGCGGACCAGCGACGAACTCAGGTGTCTGTCGAGTCGGCGATGAAGGAGTGCGACGGTCGCCTCAGCCGCCTGACGGATCTTCGGCTGCGTGATCTGCTTCCTGACGACGAATACGGAGCCAAGCGCCAGGAGATCGTTGATGAGAAACTGCGGCTAATCGAGCGTACGCGCGGAGGCAGAGCGGCGAATGGGCCGGCTTGGTTCGAACCCGCACAGCATTACTTTTCTTTCCTAGCCTTCGCGGAAAAGGAGTTCCGCCTCGGATCAACCGAAGTCAAACGCGACATCCTCCAGACGCTCGGTTCGAACCTCACCCTCAAGGACGGAATCCTCAATATCCACGCCGAAAAGCCCTTCCTCTGGGCAGAGGAAGGTCGTGGCTTTCCAGCTTGGTGGGGCATAGTACAACGAGTTCGAACCTGGTTCAGCGAACATCCGGACAGGATTCGGTGGCCAGCATTCTGCGAACAGCGCAAGAAGACGAGACGTTAGCGCCATTTGTCCGGGTCACAGCATCAGGGTAGCATGACACCACCCACTTGAACATGGGGGTGTTTGCTACTAACTCAATACATCATGTCGACAACCAAGGCAATCGAGGAGCTGCAGCACATTTGGAGGGAGGAGACAGACGAGGACTGAGTAGAGAGGAAGGTGGGGCGACGGGCGTGCGGCTGCTCCGCTTCATGCATGTCGTTGCGCGTGCTTCTGAGGAGCGACGCAGCCAGGAAATGGCACAGCGCTAGGCTGCCGACCACCTCGCACAAGCACCTCAGCTCCCTGTGGGGATGCACACTTCCGAATCAACAGGACAACTGAGCCTATGGTCGGAAGAACCACCTGCTTATTGATGTCTCAGGCGGTGGGGGTATGCGCTTCCGGTACAGACACCGAATGTGCTCCCAGCAGATTCTTACCTTCAAACCCGAAACTCATGGTACCCGTGTGACCACGATGGTCACGACCGCGATTATAGTAATGGCCGTCAAGCCGGTTCGTGTGCAATACATGGCGCAGGACAACGGTGCCGGGATGCGAGTGCATCGTCTCAGCGGCTTGGATGGCTGGCTCGTTCCTATACTCGTAATGGAGTTCAAGTTGGTGATCGGCGCCACGTACGAATCCGGCGACAATACTTGCCGATTGTGATTGCGGGCTGTAGAGACACGCACGTATGTGGGAGAATGTCTGGGCGATTTCAAGTGCCGCCGAAATCTCAGTCCCGCCATCAAATGAAGACCGTATGGTCCCCGTCCAGCGCCCCCCGAGAACCGGAACATCTACGACACCGACCCACCGGAATAGTGACAATTTCCAGAGTACGCGGTCGAAGGCTGTGTAGAGGAATCCCCAGGCGCCAATTGCCCCAACCGAGTCGATAAGGAACGCCCTCTCGGCCCCGAAGATGGCCGACACCGCCGTCGACAGAAGCCACGCGAGCCCAATGCTCATGGCTGGAAGCACGAACATGAAGAAGGCCACGTGAGAGGCTTTCGATGGCTCGACTCCCTGGTGCTTAGTCTGCGACATAGGACCACGCTTGAAGGATAAAATCCTTCGCCTGCTCTACTGTGCGCCCGTCCGAGAATAGCCACTTGAGCTCGTTCACCTCGACAAAGCTAGAGGCTTGGCCCTGTTCAATCCCGTTCCACAGGTGATAGAGCGCACCACGGACGGCTGCGGTATAGGTAGAGTGAATCAGGACGGAAGCGGGAACGTTATACGTGAGGCATTCGATGAAGAAGGACGCAATTACAGTCGCCGACGGGTTGCGGGTCGTGATGTCGGCTGCAATATGCTTCAGGATGCGGACGGTTCGTTTGAACATGCGGCGCGATTCATCGTTCCTTGTTACGCCATTCTGGTAGTGCTGGTCCGGGAAGCTGTTCACGAGCTGTCCGCGATCGGTTAGGAATTGGATCCCTTGTGCTATGACGGTTCCAGATGCATTCACGCGGTTGAGACAGTAGCACGGCACAACATCAGCATCGATCCGGACCGCAGTTTCTCGGACGAAGATGCATTTGTTCCGTCGTTCGACCCTTGCCGATCCGAGGGCAGCCGTGAGCAGCTGATGCACCTCAGTCTTGAAGTCCTGGAAAGTGTACGGGAGATCAGAAAGCTTCGCAAGAAACGCGCTTCTCGCTGTTTCCGGCATAGCATGGAGATCATGGAAGGCGGCACCATCATTTCGGACGGCAATATCGACATCACTCTCTCCGGCAATGTTGGTGCGATTGTGAAACGACCCCTGGGGGAGGATCGACACGGTAGTGCCGTATCGAGGACGAAGGATGCGAGCGATCATACTGATCGTGTCCTCGCACTGCTTCTGTTCCGTTGCTCCGGGACCCTGAGCCCACTTGGTCAGCTGGTCTTCGTTTGTGATCATAGCCGTAGGTTCAGTGTTCCTTGTCAATTGGGGGGTGAGGATCCTTCCCAAAGCTGTCCTTGCTACGGATCGTTCCGTCACGTCCGCGAACAATCAGCTCGGTCTTCTGATCCTTTGCGATTCTCTCGGCTTTGTCGATGGCGGTGGACTGCTTCTGGTGGGTCGACTTTGGTGTCGGGGAACCGCCGCTCTTGACGGTCCAGCGGCCATTGCCGCTTGGTCCGACGATTACTGGCTTCTTGCTCATTCTGGTTACCCTTTCGTCCAGTCCCGGATGGTCGCGATAACGACCCCTTGGACCTGGAAATCAGTGTTCAAGACAATTGGTTTGTGCTTCGTGTTTGTGGATCGGGGCTGGAGGGCGATGACATCGCCAGCCGGCCGAAACTCCTTTATTGTCGCGTCGCCGTCGATGAGGGCGACGACTCGGTCGCCAGCATCAGCAACCGGCTGCTGCCGCACGAGGACGAGGTCACCATCCTGGATTCCTGCGAGGTTCATCGAGTCCCCGGCCGCCCGAAGGAAGAAGTAGGAGTGGGGCGGCGTCGCTAGACCCGCAGACACGGGGATCATCGCTTCGACGTTCTCTTCGGCAAGAAGCGGGGCCCCGCAGGGAGCGGTCCCAACCAGAGGAACATCTACCGTCCGAGCGTGATCGCGCGCACCCTCTGGAGTGCGCCTAAGCTGGAGCCGGCTGTCCCGTCCTCGGGCAAGAAAACCCATGGCAATCAGGCGATCGATAATCTCGGCGGCCGATCGGGGGGACCGGTACTGCAGGGCTTCCTGCACGTCCCGGACCGAGGGCGATCGACCCCGAATCACTTGGTTCTGGATATATCGGAGAGCTTCCTGCTCCCGCTTTGAGACAGTCTGATCCATGGCATACGAAGTGTATTCCGCCGTATGCTTCTTGTCAAGAGCAAGAGCAGCGATCGCAGCCAACCGCCCCCGGCGGCTACCCCCATTCCCGCACCTATGGCCGGAACGGTCGGCAGGCCCACGACCCGCGCTAGCCGGGCGTGGAGCCAAGGCCCAGGTCTGTGTGCCCGCCGCTCCCAGCTCCGGACGGTGGTCGGGTCGACGCCGAGCATCTCGGCCAAGGCGCCACGCTGAGTCCGTGTCTCCGGCGGAGAATCAGCCGAGCCAGATCGGCGATTCCGGGGCCTTGCCGGGGGGCGTCGGGGTGTGGTCCTGTCGGGAGCCGGTGACCGGGCCCGAGTCGGTGCCCACCCCTGGGGAATTTGTACTGGCCGCGTAGCGCCGGCACCGCTTGCGATTCACCCCGGTCCGCCGGCCCCGATGGTTATCCGCAGGTGACTCTTCAAGACGCTCGCCCCCTCCCCCGTCTGCATGGCAAGAGGCTCGGGTAACGTCCCGTTGTCGACACCGCAGGGCTGGTCGGTCCTCAGCTCAGAGCAGGTGAAGGAGTTGGGGGTGGTCACAGGATGGGGAGTCGGGGTGGCCGCCGGGGCATCGCGCCTAGCGTCAACTGGGCGCGGCATTTCCCGTCCATCACCGCTGTTCTCACTCAGTCCACCCGCTGGCCGGATGTTGGCGACATTCGTGATCTGGGTTCGGCTCGACTTTGGCAGGGCGCGTCGCGTTGGGAGGAGCGACCGTATTGCAGAATGATAACTCTCTTTTTGGTTGCAATGTAGACCTGTATCGTAGTACTACTGAATCGCATTGGTGCAGCGGAGTGTTCCGGGCACCACTGGTTGCGACACAACCGCAACGCACACCGCTGACCGGAACGCGGGCAGGCCGAACTTGGCTCGTCGGAAGGGAGGAGGGGGGCATCGATCGGCTGGTCGGCCATGCTCCACGGATAAACAAGGAGCGAACACCAACGCCCACCGCGGGGAGCGTTCGGGCGCGAGCAGGTACACCTGCATCAAGTGTGGCCGACGGTCCACACCTCGATGCTCACGCGGAAGCGTTGTATCCGTATCCAGGCTGCCGGGGACAAGGATTCGGCAGTAGTCCCATCAGGTGGGGTTCGCTCATCCTCGCACTGCTACATGGTGCCCCTACCGGATCGGCAGTACCGAGAGAGTGGTACGAGATGAACTCCACCGTCCGGACGGCTATGACGTGAGTCGCTCCGACTTATGGAGGCTCGACATGGAAGAGCGAACGGGCATGCCACGGATCAGACGCACCTGTGCGCCCCGAACCCATCCTGCCTTCGGGGTCGCAGTCCCTCTCCCGCCAAAAGGCGGCAGACATCCGCGATGGGAGGAATTCAGCCGTGATCGCTGAGAACCTGAAGAAATATTTCAACATGCTCACCGACGAATTCGAGGCCCGTCTCGACCAGCTCTCCCAACTCGTCGACCACCGTCCCGCAATCGGAACGTACCGCGAGACGATCCTGAGAGGTTTCATATCCGAGACCGTCGGGCGACGCTATGGCGTGGGTTCAGGTTTCCTTCTGACTGACAACGCAAACAGCAGACAGATTGACATCCTAATCTATGATAGGCATTCCGATGCGGTGTACTTCGACCGCGCGGGTATCGTTGTCGTGTCTCCCGAACAGGTCCTCGCCATGATTGAGGTAAAATCGGTTGCTGCCCTAGGATCGCTTTCCAAGGAACGCTTGCTCGACGGCCTCACCCAGCTGGTGGAACCGAAGCTCGCTGCGCCTGCGGGGCGCACCGCCCTCTTTGTCTTTGGCACTATGGGCGAGGCCGTGCTCAAAGAGGCAATCGAACAGGCTACCGCCACGCTCCCACCAGAGGCATTTCCCGACGCCATCGTCTTCCTTCGAGGTCCGGTAATTCTAAAGGTCCCGAAGGACGGATTCCTATGCGTGGAAGTCTACAAGCTGTTGAAGCCAGATTCCGCTCTCGGATGCTTCTTCGGGTTCCTTCACAGCCGCCTCTACTCTCGGCAGACCCATTTGCCGTCGGCAGGCGTGGATGGCATCTTCCAGTGGCGCGCTCACTTCAGCCCGCCACCAACGGAGTAACCATGTCCACCGTAGAGATTGGCGCCCTGCTCCTTCGCCTGCATGAGGAACTGGGCATCCCGATGACGGACGGAGTTCTGAACGAGGAGTCGCTCCTCTGGTACGGAGCCCAACTGGCGCTTGAAGCCCGTCAATGGGCCCTGGAATGCCGGATGCGCGCCGGCTTCATCGGGGGAACATCGGTGGTCCCTTTCACGAACGAGGAGTTTTCTCGTTGGCTTCAGCATCTCGAGTGAGCGAACAGCCAGCGGGAGCAGCCGCCTCGGTCCGCTCTGGAGACCAGAGCCAAGCGGCCATACTCCGTGGCGACACACGGCGGGGGCGGTAGCAGAGGAGAGGCAGCCAGGATGGGGAGAAGAGAGAAGCGAGCGACAGCAACCGGCGTGGCCGCAGGCGGCTTGATGGTCGGCGATCACTTCTGCTTTACGGTCTACCTGACGGCGCAGCCGGGTCAAATGAGAAGCGTAGCTGCGTCCACCGGTCGAATCCTGCGGGCAGTGACTGCGGAAGGCGGACAAGACGCAATTCGCCATAGCCTAGGACCGTTCCTCGCTTTCGGAGACCACGACGTAGTGTTCACTGTAACCTGCGATACTTTGGACGGTGGCGCACGGTTTGTCTACGATCTGATTGACTGCATCAATAGACAGACACCCGTGCCGATCGTAGACTTTATGAAAATTCCCGGCTTCGTGTGGCAGGACGAGCACTCCGCTCTGACGGAGCCGCCTCTGGGCGCGCTTGCGTATGTCCACGTAAAACTGAGGGATGGACCAGAGTACTATCGCAGAGACAAGTTGCTCACCGAGTCGGTCCTCAGCTGGGTGGCCGGACCAGCACAGGCTATACCCGGACTCTCCGACATTCGAGTGCTAGGCGGGCTTGGGTGGGATGAGTGCCTGTGCGTTCTCTTTGGCACCGACCATTCCGCGGCGCTCACGTTCGCAAGAGAGATATCCCGTCTGAACGAGGTGTCCTGTACGAGCACGATCCCAGTGCTGGCGGTGCCGAGTCTGGACGAGGAAGGCTTCGGTGTGGCCGCGGGGACCTACAGGAATGCAGACCACCCTCTGGAGGCGATTTGCTTCGCCTCGACACGAGAGCATGAGGTCATCGAAAGGGCGGCCCAACACGGCTTCTCTCCAACCTGCCTCGCGTTTGGCCACTATTCGTACATGTACCGCGTGCGGACGGTCTCCGTCGTCGACGCCATGCGCTTTGTCATCACGTTTGATGAAATGGCGCCCCGCGTCGCCCACTCGACGGCTCTGCTGTTTCCTCAGGCGTGCGGTGAGCAGCAATCCTCGGATCAGCCCTTACAGGTCCCATTGCCACCGAAGGAAGATTGGGAAGGGTTCCGCGCAACGCGGAAGACGAGGCGGACAGAGCAGGTGGCCGTGCGGAAATTGCGTGCCATAGCCAGCCAACTGCGCTCTGCTGCCGGCAATCCCCAGGTGCCCCAGGCAGTGCCCATCCAACTCGAAAGCGCGATCGCGGTACTTCTTGAGGAGTACCGGGAAAAGGGGATCACGGATGTATCGCTACAGTATTTTATGTCTGAACTCCGATCTGCGTTGCACCAGCGTCTGAAGGGTTCGATGGTAGGAGCATTCATGGGTCGGCTGCATGGGCTATACGAGCAATATGGAGGCGAGCAGCGACTTGTCATTGCGTGTGAGGCACTACTCACCGAGTGCTTCCGATTCTACTCGGAGGACGGCGGAGGTAAGAAGCGACGCGCGGCCGCCGCAGTTCCTCTTTTCCTCGTATGCTTCGGCGGGAGCCCCGGCGGGCAAGCGGACCTGCCATCCGAGCTATACGGGCTGGGGCTCGAGGATCGTGTGCCGATCGTGGTCCGACTGCCCATGTGGAAGTACAGCCCGTGGATGTGGGCGGCTGGGTTGCGGGTAGTCGGTCGGTGGTTGCGAGATTCCGGGCTCGCGAAATCGAGTCGCCAGACCGGGGCGGTCGCGGTACGCGATGTGCTGACGCGAAGGGTAGCGTCAGACGAATTTGTCTGCAATTTCCTGACGAAGCGAAACTACAAGCGACTTCTCGCGGCGGAATTCAACGTGGTGGAGGAGGGCAGCGGAGGCGCGCTCGCTGTCAACACCAACGTCGCCGACTACGTTGGGAATCGTATCTGGCAAATCACCGCCGAGCCGGAGCTGGACGTGGCGTTGCTCGATAGGTATCGGGCGCTGCTCAGCGAGGGAACAGTGTGCCTCGATGTCACCAGGTCGAAAGCGGACTTCCTGGCGTTCCTAAATGCATATTTCGGCATGCCCGTGACCGATCAGCGAAGCGCGCGGGTCTTATCTGCTTTCATCTTGAGTCTCAACAAGTTTGCGCCGCCGGATGTAGGAGGAATAGACGGGAAGCGTACAAGCCGGCCGACTCGCGATGGCAACGATGGAGGAGCCTAGACAAGCCATGTTGGTAAACTCGTTTATCCAGCGACCCGCGACGATCGAGGAGTTCCAGCGGCTGCTGCATGTTGTGCGTCTCTTGCGAGTCGACACGAAGGCGCGGGCGGCGGGGAAGTCGATAGTCACGATATTGGACTACTTCCTGCTGCATTGTATCTTTCTCGAAAAGGGGCGGCGAAACGACGCAACCGTGGCTGCCTTTGCCCTGGACGTGGGAAACGAGTGGCCGGTAGCACGATCCGACCGGCTGTGGCTGCTTCCACCATCACTTGCGGAGCTGTCACACCGACACCAGGAGTACCTGCTGCGGGCGCAATCGATCGGCAGGTCCGCGGACGCCTTCGAGGGCCTGAAGAACCACCCCGCCGTCCGCGCCTTCGTACGGGCGCCGTATGGTGCGAAGACACGGCGGGCGTTCCGAACACTGATGGAGGATGAGTCCACCCGCAGCTATGTGAGCATGGTCAGCTTCGTTGCCGACTTTGAACAGACAATCATGCCCGGCTATCGGGACATGATTGCGTTCCTAAAGAGCGATCCACGGATCATCCGGGAGGAAGAGACATTTCTGTCCTCGCTGAATGCGAGACAGCTGTTGGCGGATAGGGAGACTGCACTATCGGTATTGAGTGGGCTCGAGCAAGTGCGGCCTGATCGGAAAGGTCCGAATTCCGCCGACGCGAATGTGTATGCCACCTGTGTGTGGCTGAATCGAGCCAGCCGGAACGCCGGCGGGCGCAGCGTGTTCCGCAATGCCACCGACGGAAGAATTGTGCCGACTCTGATCGGCACGAACGGCTGGATGGAATTGGATCGGGACTACAGCGCATGCCGGACGGTGCATGCGCTCGCGGTCGAACGAACGTTTATGGGACACAAGCGCCTAGGAACGAAGGAATTCGGCGAGAGGCTCATGGATGCTGAGCAGAAGCTGCGTGGTCTCCTCGCGGCACCTTCTGGCGTGAGTACGGGTGAGACATTCTGGGCGAAGGAGGAGATCCGTCGTGATCTCGTGAGCGACGTGCTGGCTGGAGTCAAGAAGGAGATTGGACTCTGGGGCGGGAGCTTCATGTTTCGCGACGATTTGGATGCGGAGGATGAGACGCTTGGCGATCGTGGACTGAAAGGAATAGACGAGCTGGCGAGCACGCTGGCCGAATTCGGGAATAGTGGCGACGCGGCGTTGCGCCAGCGGGTGACGGGCGTGGAGCTATCGCTGCAGCGAATCCAACGAGAGATGCTGGAGGCGATAGATGAGACTATGAAGTGGAAGGAAGGGCTGCGCGAGAGCATCAAGAGATTCGAGGGCACTCTCAAGGACTGGTGCGGGGAGATTGAGACACTGCTGTTGGACGTGCGGCAGCTGGTGGAGTCCTTTCTAGAAGGGCGTTCCAGTGAGGACCAACTCCTAACCGCGACAAGAGACGCGATGAGAGGAAAGGAGGGTGAGGTTGCACGTGCGGCTCTGCTAACACTCGTGGAGAGACTGGTGGAGCAGCTCAAACCAGAGCGGAAGTGGAGAGAACTCGAAGTCATAGATGGGAGCCTGCGGCGAGTAGTGGACGGCAGTTGCCGGAAGGGTGAATAGACGGCGATTCGTCAGGCCGCCCTGAGATGCCCCCAGGCTGCATCGCCGGATTCTGACAGAGAGTCGCCTGCGCGGATCGGGGGGGGGTGGCGAATCGATGTTGACATGCCTGCCGTTACTGACGGCAGCACGGGGATCCATCGCGATGCGCGGAGCGCCAACCACGTGGGCAAGGAAGGTGCTGGCCTGGTGCTCCGTGAGGCCGATGGTTCTGGGCTGAGTCCGGTTCACATGGTTCCCGACAGAGGCCGCGGTGCTTGGCTGTTCGATCACGGCGATCGGTACGCGCGGGAGGACGGCACTCGGATGGGGTGTGGTGGGTTGGGGAACCAGGGCGTGGCCAGGGAGCAAAAGAAGATCGAGCCTGCTGGGCTCGATCTGCGGAGACACTAGGAGTGGTGTGGTGCACGAGTGGAGCGTAGAACGAGTGCTCTGTTGAACACTCCTTGACGATAACGACAGTAACTGCACGAGTCGATGTGTTCCTGTACTGCTCGGCCATGTGCCGTAAGGGAGCGATCGCCGATGTACGCGATTAGATCGAGATCTGTAACGCTGCGGCAGGAGAGAGGGCGGCGGTCAATGCGGGGTGTGGGATGTGGATGCTGGACGGTCATGCGAGTCCTCCGTGCGCCGGTCAAACCGGCGAGGTGAAGTGAATGCACGAGTCATACATCGAAAGAGCCAGCCACCCACGATGGCCCCGAGTCATGCGCCGTCGGCCGCGAGGGCGTGGGTGAAGCGTTGACAGGGGTATGGGCGGGCCGGATACAGTAGCGGGCAGGCTGAGTGTACAATGGCCCGAGGCGCGGTGTCAAGGGGGTGAGCCCAAAAGGTCGTATAAGGTCGAGGTGGTGCTCGGGAGGCCGCTCGCGCGGAGAGTAGAGCAAGGGGGGGGGGAAACGAATGCGGAGCCGGCATGTTGGACACGAGGGCGCGCCGTCTGAATGCGCGCCACGAGCCAAGTGGTATAGTCAGTCTCAGCATCGCGTCGAGGGGAGCGCCGAAGGCTGGTACGCCACATGAGCGTCCGGACGTCAACGCGCGACGTCTCGTCTGTGTCCCGCGGAGCTACGACCAAGACGAGCCGGGGGCCCCGGATACTTCGGGACATTCAGATCGCGGGAGGTCCTGTCATGGGTTGCGGCCGAAAAGGAGGTCGAAGCCTGGGGCTCGGTGGGGAGCTGCTGGGATGCACTTGTGGATCGGAAAGGCGGCCGGTTTCTCCCTAAGTCGACGCTTGCCTGCCCTCCGGGGCCAGGCCAACGGTCGAATCCGAGCTCCGTGGTGGTCGCAGCGAAGAGCGCGGCCGGGTGAGGCCGTCCGCTTCGGAAACGTTGTGGGCATTCACCTCAACTCCCGTCTCGGACGAGGCTGGAAACCTTCGGCCGCGGCTCTGCGGGTGTTGATCCCTGCCGGAAGGCGTTCCTAGCCGAAGCTTATGCCGTGCGCACCGGAAGGACGATTCGGAGGACAGGCTAGCGGGAGTGTGTGAGAGGAGGAGTCGCCACATGAACCGTTCGTTGAAGGTCTACGCCTTTGATCCTAGCCAGGGGAGGAACCTCGGCAACCACATGACAGTGCAGGTGCCCTATGAGACGCTTCGGCCTGGCCCCATCGGCCAGCGGATTGCGGTCATCGACTACGACGCCAGCAATGGGCGCTACTACCGGCCCGTGGACCTCGATGCGGTCGAGCTCCTTCTGCAGAATGGCCTAGATCCGAGCGCGGTCAACCCCGAGTTTCATCAGCAAATGGTCTACGCGGTGGCCTGGGAAACGGTAACGGCCTTCGAGAACGCTCTTGGTCGCGAGGTCCGCTGGAGATTCCCGCGTCCGGCGGAGGGACGGTTCAGAAAGGGCCGGAAAGAAACACCGCCCGAAAGCGCCGTCGATGAGAAGACACACCTTCGGATTTTCCCGCACGGGATGCAGGCGGCCAACGCTTACTACAGCCGCGAACTGGGGGCGCTGCTCTTTGGGTACTTTGAGACGCGGCCGGACGGTGCGATCGACGGCCCGAAGCAGCGGGTCTTCACCTGCCTGTCCCACGACATCGTGGCGCACGAAACGACCCACGCTCTGGTAGATGTTCTCCGAAGCCATTATGTCTATTCCGGCGGACCGGACACCGCCGCCTTCCACGAGGCCTTCGCGGACATCATTGCCCTCTTCCAGCACTTCTCGGTCAAGGAAGCGCTCCTCGACACGATCCAGAGGACCGGCGGCCTCCTGCACCGGGTCGATCTCGAGCCCGAGGCGAAGCCTGGGGCGGCCGGTCCCCGGATCCAGGTTGAACGGGACGCCAAGAACCCCTTGATCGAACTTGCCCGGCAGTTCGGCGTGGCCATGGGGATGCGCCAGGCGCTCCGATCCGCGCTCGGAAGAGTTCCGGAACCAGATTTGCTCGCCCGGCTTTCCGAACCTCACGAGCGCGGGGCGATCCTTGTGGCCGCTGTGTTCGATGCTTTCTTCTCATCCTACCTCCGACGCACGCGCGATCTCATGCGGATTGCTCGCGCCGGCGGGAGCGGGCTGTCTCCGGGCGACCTGCATCCTGATCTAGCCGAGCGGCTGGCGAGGGAGGCGGCAAAGGTCGCGTCCCACTTCCTCAAGATGTGCATCCGCGCTCTCGACTATTGCCCACCTGTTGACATCACCTTCGGTGACTTCCTTCGTGCTCTCGTGACGGTGGATCGGGACTTGGTGCCTGAGGACAATTACCGCTATCGCGATACCCTGATCGAGGCGTTTCAGTCGCGTGGCATCCGTTCCGAAGACGTGACCTCAGTTTCCGAAGGCGCGCTCGCCTGGGAACCTTTCGACTCCACGTCGGCCGCACCGGTCCGCCTTGCTGAAGTGCTCGGCCCCCGGTACCCTGCCGATCGCCGGTCACTGGGGCCGGAGGCTTGGCGGTTCCTCCATGGGCATGTCGCCAAGAATGCCAGGGCGCTAGGATTGACGTCCGGCTCCCTCTACGTCCGGGGTTTTGCCCCGAGCTGTCGGGTCGAACAGAACGGGCGGGTGCGACAAGAGTATGTGTTCCTTGTGCACCAGAGTCGGGTGGAAGCACTGGATCCCAAGGACTCAGCCTCACCCCCTTTCGTCTTTCGAGGTGGCGCGACGATCATTCTTGATGAGGCCGGCCGAGTCCGATACTCGATCCCCAAGCGCTTGGATGACGCTGTACGGCTATCAAGGTTGCGGCAGTACGCCGAGCGCGTGCTCTCTGGGTGGGCGGGTGCCCCCTATGCTCGTTCAACTAAACCGCTTCCGCTGGAAGACATGTTGTGCCTAGATTTCAACCTCCTCCATCGGGGGTACTGACATGAACCACACCTCGTTAGCCCCGAACGCGCTCCGAGTCCGCATGTACCGTGTTGGCTTCGGGGATTGCTTTCTGATTTCCTTTCCAGACGAAGGCCGGCATCACCACATCCTGGTGGACTGCGGAGTGCATGCGGCCGGCCAGGTGGGGACGCTGGGCCAAGTCGTGGAGAACGTTCTTGAGGAGTGCCAAGGAAGCCTTGCCGTGGTCGTGGCAAGTCACACTCACCAGGATCATATCTCTGGGTTTGCCGAAGGGCGCGACCTCTTCGGAAAAATCAAGGTGGGCCAAGTCTGGATGCCCTGGTGCGAGGACCCGCACGATCGCGCGGCTGTTCGCCTTCGGCAGAAACACCTAGCGATTATCCAAGCCCTTAGCGAGCATCTCTTGGCAACGAACCAGAAGAATCCAGCACTCCTCTCGGTTGTACAGAACCTTCTTGGAAACGACGAAGCATTGCGCGTGCTGCGACGAGGTTTTAGGGGAAGCCCTGAGATGCGCTACCTCAGGGCCGGAGAGAGGTTCAGCGCCCCGGCTGGCGTCGCGGGGCTGAGCGTAGAAGTCCTCGGCCCACCCGACGACGAGTCGTTCCTGAGCCGCATGGATCTGCCAACGGGGGAGCGGTTCTTGACGCCCCCTGCTCACGGGGTGGCGGACCGACACTGGGTCGAACCTTTCTCCAGCACCTTCAAGGCGACCCGTCGCGAGTACGGCAAGAATGCGCTCTCTCCGGATGAGGAAAAGCGGATGAGGAAGGCCGTCGCCCTCGATACGGAGGGCTTGGCCTTCGCTCTTGATTCGGTATTGAATAACACCAGCCTGGTGCTTCTTCTGAGCTTCCACGGGCAGTGCCTGCTTTTCCCTGGGGATGCCCAATGGGGGAATTGGCAGGCGTGGCTCGAGGCAGATGGGGCCGACGAGCGCCTCGACCGGGTGACGCTATTCAAGGTCCCTCACCATGGGAGCGGAAACGCCACCCCGAAGAGAGCGCTTCGGGCCATGACCGGTCAAGGCTTGACGGCCCTGGTCTCGACCCAGACGAAACCCTGGTCTTCCATTCCGCATGTGAGACTCCTGGATGCTCTCAGCAGGCAGACTCGGGGACGGGTTGCTCGAAGCGACTGGGTGCCGGTGTCGGCTGGACCTAATGTCCGCCGCGCCGGACGGCTGCCCAAGGGGTTCACGCAGGGGGAGTTCTGGATGGACTGGACGACAACGGCATAGGCCGGGGCCGGTGGGGCCGCCCGATGCCCCTCGAACGAGGAAAAGAGTCATGGGTTGTCCGATCGCTCTTGATGATATCTGTTGCGAAGAGCTTGCGCGCGATGTGCGAGCCGCGTTGGAGCGGACGCGGGAGTGCCACGCCAGAACGACGGGCTCGATCCCCAGCGTCGAGGCGATCTTCGATGAGGCCATGACTGATGTCATCCGCGGGATCGAGGCACGCCGGAGATTTCAACTTCTGAAGCGGTTCATTGCTCATGGCTCGCTGCTTCCGTCATGGGACACAAAGTCTGTTAACTCGAGGGATCCACTCGACGACGAGGAATTGGCCGCATGCATCGACTTCATCTGCGGGCATATGGTCATCAAGTTCCAGGGGAAACTAGCAGAGCTTCTGGCCGCAGAACCCGTGTCCGATCTGGTCGAGGCTCTGAAGGGTGCCGGTCGGCTTCCTCTGGAGGGGAAACTCGTCTTTGGAGGAGCCATCCGATGCGTCGCCGGCGCCGACTCCAGCCTTCGTTCCCGCGACCCCGATCGACCTGGGATCGAGGGACCGGATGCACTTGTCTTCCGCCAGTGTGGGGAAGACTGCGTCGAGGTTTCTCTCCTTGCCGAGATCAAGTCCACGTATGTCAGTCCCAAGGTGCTTCGAAAGCAGTGGGACCACCATGTCACCTCCGTGTCGGCCGGCGTGAGAATCCAGGGCAGCTGCTTTCCTGCGAACCGGATTCGCCTATCGGGGGCGTCCGGGGCGCAGATCGCGCGGGTCCTGGTTCGCCCGGCTTCCTGGGAGCTCACGCGGCAGTTCGAGATCGAGTCCGACGAGCACGGTGCGCGGCAAGTCGTCATGGAGGACCAGGCCCTCCCCGCTGACGTCACGCAGACGGTACCCACGGGCGACAATGAATGGTCGATTTGTCTCGCCTGGTCCCATGACGCCCTCCGAGCGGCGGCGTTCTGTCTGACGCACCGGTACATGGCAGAGGTCGGGATTGCTCTGGCGATGGACCCCCAAGAGTGCATCCGAAAGGACATGGAGCCAGCGGAGGCGGGGCAGAACGACTTCATGGCACAGCTGCACGTCGCGGTCGCCCGCCAGGGTGATGTTGAGCAGAAGCCGGCGAGGCGAGAGAAGACGATCGAGTTGTACAATGTGCTAGGATTCGGATGGGCCCTCGGTCACAGGTTCAGGGACCCAAAGGGTCGACCGGCCATGCTCTTCCTGGATGATCTGATCCCGTCTTCGTGACCGGACCGCGGATCGGGACCGCGCGGACAGGCGGGCATGCTTGAAGTTATGAGGCCGTGTCGCTATGTGGTCCCTCGTCCAGATGTGACAACAAAGTAGGGTGGATCGCCCGTCATATGCGGCCTATGTAGCAGCAAGACGCGGCGACTGGATCGAGGTAGGGAAGGGCGGCGCCCCGCTCGCTCACGATCGCCAGGCCCGAGAGGCTTCAGATTCTGATCGGGCCTGCCGGAATCATGACTCTCGTCTGTCTCTTGGAAGTTGTCCGCCACCTTGAGAAGACGCCGGATGAAGGAAGATGCTGAGATCGCAGAGAATTCCCCGAAAGGGGTCGCACGTTGCGGCAGGAGTTGAGCCTCCCTTTCAACCGTCGATGCTCGGCGCGTCACCCCTCCGGGCATCCAAACAGACTGAGAGTCCCCAAACCAAGCCGTCGCCGCCCGACCCCCGCACCGACCAGCCTGATTCCTACGCGACCGCGACAACTGCTCAGGATGGTCTCGAAGTATTCCTGAGGCGCATGTCGGTCCTCCGGCCGTCAGTCGGGCTGGAACAAATCGCGGAGACCATTCTGGACGCTGCTCTCAATCTCTTCGGAGTCCCACGCGGGGCCCTGCTTCTAGGTCAGACAGGTCCTACGAGCTTCGATCCGATCGTCGCGATGAGGGTTTCCCGTGAGGATCTCTCCATAGCAGAGAAGCTTTGCGGGATGATCCGGATCGAGGGGGCGGACGACATGCCCCTCGCCGTTGAAGACGCACGTTCCGACCCACGACTGGGACCTGCCGCGACCACCCTGACCGCCCCCATGCGATCGATGGTCTGGGTCCCCTTGGTCACTACTTCAGGATATTTCGGGGCTCTCTATCTCGACTCCCCGAGTCCTGGTGCTTTTCAGGAGCGTGTGCTTCCTCTCGCGAGACTGGTTGGCGCTACCGCGGCCGCCGCCCTCGAAAGTGCGCAGATCCATGAGGAACTGGTCCGGGAGAATGCCCACCTGCGCCGCGAGTCAGGACCCATGGCCCAGCCGTTCGGCAGCCTGATTGGGTCAAGTTCGGCCATGGAGATCCTGCGGCGACAGGCTTCGATCGCGGCCAACACGGAGCGGCCTTTGATCATCCTGGGCGAGCCGGGCAGCGGTCGCCGGCTCTTGGCCCGTGCTATTCACGACGCCAGCATCCGGGCGGGAAGACCCTTCGTGGCTGGTGATAGCTCGGTCGTGCGGCCTCGCTTGCTGAAGGAGCTTCTCTTCGGTCGCGCGGCTGGTGCTGGGATGGGAGAACCGGGCCTGATCCGCTTGGCGGACCGAGGCACCTTGTACATCACGAACGCCCAGCATCTCGGGGGCAGTCTGGGCAGCGCTCTCGCTCTAATGGCAGAATCCGGGATCTTTCGCCCCAACGGGACTCGACGCGACGCGCGGGTTGACGTGCGCCTGATCCTTGCCTCAGATGGAGAGTGGGCCGACAAGGTGAAGGAGCCGACAAGACGCTCCCGGAATCGCTTCCCCAGGAACGACTGGTTCCGGTTGGACATTCCGCCCCTGCGCGAGCGCATCGAGGACATCCCTGATCTCGTTGTCCATTTCGAGAGGACATTCTCGGGGTGGCGGGGAAAGCGAAGAAGGGTGACCTTCTCTCCTGAGGCTCTTGGAGCCCTTCAGATGGAGGCGTGGCCCTGCAATGTCCGGGAGCTTCGGCAGGTGGTGCAGCGGGCAATTCTGTTCTCCACCAAGTCGGTCCTAGATGCCAGTCAGATCCGCCGGTGCATGAATTTGCGACCTGAAACAGAGGAGAAGGACTGGGGACCACGGCGAGGGACAAGTCCCTCGCTCTCGGATTGGGAAGCAGCGGCTGTCCGGCATGCTCTCCTGATAGCGGAGGGAAATAAATCCGGCGCGGCCAGGCTGCTCCAGATCCACCGAAACACCTTGGACCGGAAGCTGAGACGGCTGGAAGAGCAGAGTTTGCGACCATCTGGAACGCCCTAGCTCTCCTCCCGTCTCAAGAGTGAGCCTCGGGAGTCTCAAGACATTATCTCCGGGTGGAGACTTTCAATCTTCTAACTAGCTGTGGGTCAAGATGTTGCCTGTCTTTGCCGAGGTGCAGGCTTCAATCGCCGGCAGTCGATTTGATCCCGGGGCTCCCAATTTGCCGACGTTCGTTGCGACTGCGTATTGTTTCAATTCGGTGCGTTATTTCGCTTTCATACTCACGAACTGTGCTGTAAAATAGGGCTCCATGAGATCGGCGGATGGATGGAAGCACTCCCGATCTCACGAGAGGTTGCGGGGTGTACGAGCTGGGAGGAAGGATCCGCGTGCGCCAGAAACTGGACGACCGCTACCGCGAGCTCAGTCAGATCAGCCGACGTGGGGGCCGCCGTACCTATCTCGCCCAGGACAGCATTACCGGGGCCACCGTGGTCGTCAAGACCGGACCCCTTCCAACAATCCGGCGCGAAGCGCTCTGTCTGCTCGCTCTTCCTCCCGGGGTTGCTCCGGCCGTCTTGGATTTGGTGTGGCATGGATCCGGCCGTTTGATCCTCGTTCTCGAGAAGCTTCCAGGGAAATCGCTGCAGGAAGCGGCTCCGGAGATTTCTGTGATGCAGGTCGCACACCTGGCGCAGGCGATCTGTCAGTGCCTGGTCAGTGTTCACCGCATCGGCTGGATCCATGCCGATTTGAAGCCCCAAGACATCTTCGTGCTGGGGGATTCCGGTGGTCTCGCCGTCCGGTTGCTCGACTTCGGGTTCGCCATCGATCGGTTTGCGGACCTCCAGGGACAGGAACTGGGCGGAACACCTTCCTACCTGGCGCCTGAGTTGCGACGGGGTTGGATTCTCGACGGGCGCGCCGACTTGTATTCCCTGGGAGTGATTCTTCCAGAGCTCTTTCCGCGGTTGCGTGAGGACCCTAAGTGGACGCCCATCCTGGACAAGCTCGTCGAGGAAGTCCCCGCTCGGCGCTGTCCCCACGCGGTGGCGTTGCGGGAGGAACTCTCCGCGACCTTTGGACCGGCGCCGGGGGCGGACTGCTTTCCGCGCTTCGGAGCCGGTCCCATGCGTGGAAGGGACGACACCCTGGACCGGCTTTTGCGCGAACTTCGAACTCGCCCCGGTGGACGCACGCTGGTCCAGGCCAGGCCCGGCGCCGGCCTGACCCGGTTTCTCCAGGAGGCTGTGCTCGGCGTAGCTTCCGCGAATGGTTCACCCACCCGGATCATCGACGTGCCGAGTTTTCATGGGGACCGGGATCTCGCGGGAGCTCTTGACTTCCTGGAGGGACGGCGAAGCGAGGGAGAGTCGATTCTGTGCGGCGTCGCGGATCCTTCGCCCGGCCTGCGGTGGTCTGGCGGGGGGTGTGGAGATCGATTGCGGGCTGCGCTGTCTCATCCGGAATGGCAGCGGCTAACCCTGGCGCCTCTCGACCGGGAGAGCCTCTTCGAGATCGTGGTCGCAGGTCTTGGTCCAGAGGGGCGCGCCGCCAGAGAACTGGCGCTGGAGCTTCATGAGCGGGCCGAAGGAGATCTTCAGCGCTGCGCCGACGGGTTTCTCCATTGCGTCCGTACGGCTGGCAAAGAGGATGGGTTGGGTTGGCATGTGGATCCCGCTCTGGTCAACGAGGCCCTGGCCACCTGGAGCCCGACTCCGCCCGAGCCGCGCCTCGCCGACATACCCGCTCACCTCGTTGATCCGCTGCGGTTGTGCGCGCGGGCCGGGAGATCACTTTCCGAGCGCGTGGCTCAGGGTCTCCTCGCGTCTTTCGCGGAACCGGGCGATCTGGCGCTCCTGCAAGAGCACGGCTATCTCGTGGCCGAGAATGACGAACGCCTCCGCTTCGTGACGAAGAGCCTCTTCCAGGAGCCGGCGGCCGCCGGAGGGGAACGCTCCACGGACATCGATGTTTGGTTGAACACCCACTACGTGCCGGATCCGGACCTGGTAGACGAGGTTCTGGGGGCCTGTCTTCGGGCGCGACGAATCGGCGATGTGGCGCGAGAGTCCAGCTATCTGGCCGCAGCCCTCGAACGGGCTGACGCCCAGCGCCGGTGGCAGGACGGTCTCCGCCTCCTGGCCTATCCGGATCTTCCTCCCCGGAACTGGACCGTGGAGCTCGTCCGTCAACAGGTCGATACGCTCGCGCAAATTCTCGGTTCGGAATGGTCCCGGGAGCGCCTTCTCGTCATCGCGGCCATGGGCGGACAAACGGCCGACGCCACGATCGAGCTGCCGCTGCTGGAGGAGGCCGCCAGCGGATCCGATCCAAAGGCCACCGTCGCCGCTCTGCTCCAGCTCGTAGATCGGATTGCTGGCAAACCCGGCGATACTACCTGCGAACGTCACTTGAAACGGCTCCGCGCGTTGGCAGAAGTGTCGAGAGGGCCGTCTCCGGGGGTTCTCGACTTCATCGAGGCACGACGGGCCATGGCCGCCGGCAAGATGGAGGCTGCGTCAGATTCGGCCGAAAAAGCCGCCGTATCGCTCCGGGGCAGCGGGCTTCTTTACGAGAGTTTGAACCTCCAACTCTTGGCCGTTCTTCGGTTCTCTCGTGATCAGAAGGCCGCGACAACCACCCTGTGCGAGGCCATCGCAACCGCCGGGGACGCGGAGATGTCGGCCCAGATGCGCTACAACTTGGCCTTGATGTACAACCTGATGGGGAAGCTGGAGTTGTCGGCGGCGTGTGCGGACGAAGGAATTCGCGCGGCTCCTGACGGGCTCTCCAGGCTGCGACGCCTCGGTCTACGCACTTGGCGTGCCTGGGCGTGGGCCGACCTCGACCGGATCGAGCCTGCCCGCGAGGAGGCTCGCGCGCTTCTCAGGACCTCTGCGGTCCGAAGCAGTCCCAAGCACGTCGTTATGATACGTCTCTTGCTTGGGTACTGCCATTTGCACCACGGCTCCGGGTTTGAGGCGATCCAGGAGGTGGCGCAGGCGTGGGAGGACGCTTCCCACGGTTCGCCGGCCGCCCAGTGGTGGGACAGCCTTCGCCTCCTTGTCGACACGTTGCTCGACTTGGAGGCGTGGGATCGCGTGCATGAGCATGGAGCGAGCATCTCGCAGTCAACCGACGGCAATGATCCGCTGGCGCTTACGACCACCGCTCGTGCCAATGCCCTTGTGGCACAAGAGAAAGGTCATCTCGCTGCCGCGGCCGAACTGCTGGAAGAACGGCGCCAAATGGTACCAGCTCTGGAAAACCTGCACGCACGGGCTCGCTACCTTCACCACCTCGGCATTGTCCATGTGGCCCAGAGCTTGGGGCGCCTCGATGCAGCAGCAGGCGAACGGGCGACGGGATTGTTCCAGGAAGCCATTGAGATCTTGACCACGCCGGGAAACGGCTACTACCGAGCCCAGGCGCTGCTCGGTCTGGCCGGAGCCCGACGTGCGGCGGGAGATAGCGGGGGTGCCTCGGCGGCCCTCGACCGGGCGGTTGCCGGCGCCCGAGAGATAGGGAGCCGTGGGATCCTTGCAAAATGTCTGCAGACCCGCGCTCGGATGCACATGGAAGGGCCATGACGCGAGCCGAGGCGGGACCGCAGGACAGTGCCGCGGTGAGTGAAGGACTTTGGTCCCAGTCCTCGTCGGGCACACATGTACGGGTCACCCCGGAGACGGGGAGGAGGAGGGATTCATGCGGATGACCGTTCCACGCGCAGCCACGATGTTGCGGCTTCTGGTGCTGGGTGCATCGTTGCTCGGTTTCACAGTGACGGCTAGGCCCAGCTTGGCCGCCGACACGGGCGACTTGAAGCTGATGGTCGCGCGCTGCGAGGGCGGGAAATGGATCGACAACGCGCAGGTAGACGTCATCATCTACCGTCCGGGCGTGGGCCAGGTGGATGCAGCTACGGCGTACACCAACAGCTCCGGGTACGTGGAGTTCACGTTCACGGACCTGGAGATCGGCGATGAAGCACGGACGACCGTAACCCCCGAAGGTGAGAGCCCGGACAGTGGCCACACGTATGTCTGGGCGATGGGGTCAGGTGATTCGGCAGGCGGCGTCTGGGATCTCGGCATCACTGGAGACTCACTCTGTTCAGATGGGTGGTACGACCAGAACAACGGCATCTTCGAGTGCCTGTACGAGTAGGAGAGGCATCGTCGGTTCGCGCCGGGGCTGTGTCCCGGCGCGAGTCCTGGGCACACATGAGTTCGGGTGCATTCTGATCGGGATCATGGCCAACAAGATTCCGTCCTCGGGATGGATTGCTGGGCTGCTACGGGGATGAAGCCGAAGAAGTATGCGTCCCCAGTCCCCATCCCCTGGACGGGACACACATGGGCCCGTCGGGCAGTCAGAATGGCGACCTCGGGCTTGGTGGGAGTCGTGACCGCGGAATCCGCATGCAGTCACAATCCGCCCGATCGTCGGGTCCTTCAGATCTTCAGCTCTCTGACCTTCCGAACGAGGGTGTTCCGATGCACTCCCAGAAGCCGCGCCGCCTCGGACTTGTTCCCGCGGGTCCGGGCCAAGGCCTGTCGGATGGCTTCCGTTTCCCACTCGAGCAGGGGCAGGACCAAGCCGGACCATGGCCCCTGGGCTCTAGCCTCCTGCTCCGCTGGTGGGAGGAGCGCCTGTTCTATCAGGGCCGCGTCGATGGTGTCCGTCTTGCTCAGGAGCAGCACACGGCGAATAACGTGTTCGAGTTCCTCGACATTGCCCGGCCATGAGTGTGTCTGGAGCCGCTGTAACGCTTCGGCCGTGAGGGTCACAGGCGGAGCACCGGGCAGGTCCTGCCCATGATGGACTCGTAGAAGATGGGCCACGAGCTCGGGAATGTCTCCTGGGCGTTCCCGCAGGGACGGAACCAGAAGCGTGAGGTTGCGGACCTTCCGGAAGAGCTCGCGAGACCAGCGGCCGAGTCGGACCTCTTCCTCCAGATCATTGCTGGTACCGAGGATGAAGCGAACGTCCACGCGGACGTCATGTCTTGCTCCCATCGGTCGAACCGTGCCGCAATCCAGAATCAGGGCAATCTGGTCGCCGTTCTCAACCCCGAGAGTCTCGGCTGCGCCCAGGAACAACGTGCCTCGGTGGGCCCTTTCCAACTGCCCGGTCTCTTCGGAACGGGAGCCTTTGGCCGCGACCCCGGTTCGGCCGAGCAGGAAGCCTTTCAGTTCCTCTGGGGACAGGGTTGAGCAATCGCAACTCAGGAACGGCTGCAGGGCTCGTGAGCTGGCATCGTGGATCGCCCGGGCCAAGAGCTGTCGGCCGGTTCCGCGCTCGCCGCGGATCAGGCATGGGGCATCCATCATCGCGACCGTTCTGGCGCGTCGGCGAAGGGCGTCCACTAGGGGGCTCGCCCCCGTCAGGCGATCGAACGGGTCCTGACCGGTCGGTTGCTGGCGGAGCTGGGCGTTCTCCTGCAGGACATCTCCGTGGACCCGGGCGTTCTCCAACGCGCGGGCGGCAATGTCCGCGAACGCGCCCAGCAGCCGCTCGGCGTCGGGCGCGAAGGCGTTCGAGGCCGGCGCATCCAGATACAGGACTCCGACGCGCTCGGAGCGGCCGACCAGGGGCATGCAAAGAATGGAGCGGATCTCGTTCAGCTTGACGCTGTCGACGCCGCGAAGGCGGGGATCGTTCATGGCATCCTGGGTCAGGAGGATCGCACCGCCCTTTCCCATCTGCAGGATCGTCCGGCTCACGCGTTCGAGGCTCTGCAGCTCGTCGCCCTCGATGTTGAGCGCCATGACGGGGACGAGTCCGGCACTGTCTCCTCGGCCCAGGAAAAGGATCCCCCGCTCCGCCCCGAGCGTCCGGACGCCTGCCTCTAGGATCTGCTTGACGAGGGATCTAAGGTCCAGATCGGCGGTGACCGCACAGGCCAGGCTCCGAAAGGTCTGGAGGGTCTGTTCCGCGCTCCACTGGACCGCCTGGCCCTTGAGGGCCGCCAGGGGTGCGAGTTCGGGAGAAGGGTACGCGACTTTGGCGTCCCTGGGTGCTGGGAGATCTTCCAGGGCGCTTTCGGCTTCCGCCAGGTCCGCCAGCGGGTGGACACGCCGAGAGCGGCGCGGCTGCTTTGGTTGCTCGCTGGGTACCATCGTCTTGCCCCTTTCCGGTGCAGCCGCGACCGAATCTCCTGCAGCGGTCAGCGGCTGGAGACTCCGGTCCGCGTAGGCCATCATTTCCTTGGGCAGAGCGCGCGTCGCCTCGTCGCGATCTACACTAGTCTAAGCCACGAAGAGCGCTTTCCCAAGAAATCCCCCAATCGGGCCAAGTCGGCGCTCTGGGCATCCCCGGACCGAAGCAGCGAGTGGGGGTGGGCCCCAACGTGACCCTCCCGAGAGATACGGAGTCTTGATAGCCCGTCCTGCTCTAAGCCTCCTTGCGATCATCGCTCACACGCTACAAATAGATGCGATTTCTCTTGACCTTGCTACGTAAACAAGACAGAGTTGCACCGATGCGCAGAAGATGCCCGCCGGGTTTGAAGCCGGTGGGACATCCGGCTCTCGTCCTGAGGACCCGCCCGGATAGAGGAGGGCGGAAGAGACGGGGCATCCGTGAACCTGTGAACCGGGTCGCTCATCGCGGATTTCCGACCGGCCACACCGGTGTCTGAGACAGATTGCCGACTGCGCCGCCGAATCCCCGCGTGGACGGGGCCCACCGCAACAAACCGGTGCTGTTCTAGGAGGAAGGTGATATGGCAACTCCATCCCGATCCCTGACCCGTCTGCTGTACGTGGGGCTCCTTCTCTTCATACCGGTGCTTGCCCTCGCCGGTCCCAATGAGGGTGGGACCCTCATATTGCATGCGAACCCCTCGATAGTGTTCACCAGCGACACGGCAGATTACTGCGGGATGGCGGGATTGGACTCCTGCTCGGCCGCTGTCACGAGCGTGGCCTGGGATCCTGGGAAGAAGATCGTTTTCCATGTCCTCGCGGCGTTCCCACCCGAGAGTAGCCCGCGCCTGAAAGCGCTCTCGTTCGGGATCGACTACGACCCGACGAAGTTCATGATGGCCGCCCGCAGTACGTGCGCTGACTTCGAGCTATCGGACGGTACCTGGCCGGCGGCCGGCACCGGTACCAGTCAGTCTTGGACCACTGGCGCCCAGATCGGCTTGCTCACCGAAGTCTACTGGTTCGCTGGCTATGCGTACTCGGAGCAGGACGCCGAGGACTCGACTTCGGTCTCGCTGATTCCACATCCGTTGCAGCATGGCGTGTTCGTGGACGATGCGTTCCCGGCAGAGGTGGATACGATCGCGGGTTACGGCCGACTGGGCTTCGGGACCAACGGGTCTTTGGCGTGTCCAGGCGGAGGCGGCGATTCCTCGGATTCGGAATCCGACGAGGGATCTCCGGATGGCGCTGAGGGGGGCGAGGATCCCGAACCGCCCCCGGAAGGCGGGCAGGGCGACAGCGCCCCACCGACGTGCTTCCGAACCGATCTCACCCAACTGGTGTTTGTCCAACTGAACACCACCACCTCGAGCCAATTCGTCACCGCGGTGAAGGAACTGCGCCGCGAATACGGCCTTCATGTCCTCCTCGCCCTGTACCCCGACGGCATGTTCTGCCGCGGCTACGTCGAGCAACTGAACGCAATCCGAGAGGATCCGTGGGTTGACCAGGTCGCGTCGGAGACGATTCCAGGGGTGCCGCCCCTCGGGTACACCCTCTCGCCCGGGGCGGCGGTCAACACGGCGCAGGTCTGGAACTACGTTTGCGGCTGCCCGCCGCGGGAACGGACTGACGGAGCGTACCTCCAGAGCTGTGTTTCTCATCCAGATACGTCAGGAACCGAATCTCGAGGAGCGATACCGTCCGGATACGAGAAGCAGACGTCGTCCTACATGATGGGAGATGTCGGGGTGAAGCTGATCTTCCCCGAAAGCGCCGCGACAAGCGAGTGCGAACCCGTGAACCGGATCGAAAATTGGCGCTGGACCGCGACCGCGGAAATTCCCATCGCCGTGGGCGAGATCGCTCAGTCTCTGATCTTCCTTGCCGACTACTCGCTCGATTCCGATCTCACCTTCTTCATCCCGGAGAACTACTCGGTCACTCCGACCGTCACCGAGCCGATCCAAGGCGCCCATGATAGCGAATTGTGGGGCCAGGAGGCGCTGTACTGGCTCGGGTATGGGAACGGCAACCTTGCGGAACGGTGCTACGCGTTCTGCAACGACAAGCGGCGTGAGTTCGCCACGAACTGGTACTACATCGCGTTCACGATTCGTGATGTCTGCGACGTTGACAACCTCTTTGCAGACAGCGACGCGAACGATTCCTGGTTCGCTTTCGTCGACTACCTGCATGCGCCATATCTCGTCCAGACCTACGAGAACGATGGGTGGTCGACCTCGAACATGGACATGGTGTTCCGTCATGAGAGTTGTCATGTATTTGGAGCCGATGACGAATACGCGGCCAGCGATTGCGATGACCACTGCGGTGAGCCCTTCGGCTACCTCCACGTCCCAAACGAAAACTGCATCGGTTGCCCGGCTCCGCCTGCCCACGTCGATTGCCTCATGAGCGAAGCCAACGAGCAGTATTGCGACTGCCTGTGTCCGTACACCATGGGCCAGATCGGATGGAGGGATGCGAATGGCGACGGCGCCTACGATCCGATCAATCACTTCGGCCTCAACCGAAAAGCTGTGCTGGGGACCAGCGGATACACGTTCTCCCCCGGCGACTGGATCTACATGCAGGCGGTGAACGGAGCGTTCGTGAAGACGATTGCGCTCAGCGACTGGAACTGTCCGCCACCGTACGGACGCTTTCCCTGGGACGGGATCGACTACAAGGGCGATGATTGCGCAATCGGGCAGTACTACTACCGGCGGAACAACCAGGGCAACATGCAGGCGGTCAATCTCGGTAGCGACTCGACACCGCCCGAGATCTGCGACCTGACGGTTGCGGCCGCGAGCGAGTACCCGGGTCCGCACCTTCTCTCCTACCGGTTCCGTGACCCGAACGTCGGCACTGGGCTGGCGCGGGCGCGAGTCAGGTCCTCGGACATCCCGACCCCCGAGCACATCCCCGTGGTGTTCGACCGCTACACCAATGGCTCCTGTCTGGCCGGGAATCCCATTATCGAGCAGCACTTCTATCTCCCGAGGTCGGGCGGATGGGACCTCGATTTCACCTGCTGGGATGGATCCGGCCACTCAGCGTCGAGCAGCCTGCACTTCGCCACCAGTCCGGTCTCTGGGGTAAGCCCCGGGTCGGTGTATGTCCCGGGGCTACGGCTGCGTCCGGGAGTGCCGAACCCCGCGCGGGCGGCCGTCACCTGGGAGATCCAAGGCGACTTCGGTGGTGGGGTAGATCTATTGGTCGTTGGCGTGGACGGTCGGGTCGTCCGGGAGTGGCAGGAACGGCAGGTGCCGCCTGGCCGAACGTCCGTCGTCTGGGACGGGCAGGATCAGTCGGGGATGAACGTCCCGGCGGGCAAGTACTTCCTGCGTGCGAGGACCGCGCACGGCTCGACGGTCCTCGGCGAAGCCGTTGTCGTACACTGACCGAGGACTTCTGCTAGAATCGTAGAAGGCTGTTCGGGGCGGCGGGCCGGGTGGTTCTGGTCCGCCGCCTCCGGTGGAGAAGCGGGAGAAAGACGCAGTGCTCCTTCGATCCGCAACGGGCTGTGGCGCAGGCGCTTGCGGTGTGCGACGATTACCTTCGGATGTCGTTCGCCGATGGCGGAATGCTGATTCCCGCCGAAGTGTCTGCTCGGGCGCAGGCTGGCAAGTCGCCTGTACGATCCTGCTATTGGCCGCGTCGGTCGGTCGTGCTCAGGCCGACCAGTATCTCCCCCTCTGGGTCGGCAATTGGTGGGAATATCTGGGGTCGTATCTCGGAGAGCATGAAATCCAACGCGTTGAACGAACCGAGATCGTGTCCGGCCAGGAAGTCTACTGCATCGTCTATCGGGAGAGCACCCATAACGAAGGCCTGACCCAGTATTGGACTGCGCCTTCGGACGGGACCGTCAATCTCTGGGGATGGGTGCTGTCTGACGGTTACGGCATCTTATACGACCCGCCGATCAAGATGATCGAGGCGCCGCTGTGGCTCGGCAAGATCTGGGAGCAGTCCTGTGCGGTCTATAACCTCCCGGGCATGACGCTGATCGGTGTTTTCGACTTCGACTGCAAGGTATATGAGGAGTTCGACTTAGCGGTCCCCGCAGGCGAGTTCCACGTCTACGGAGTGGGATTCACCGAAGGTCTCACTCGGCCGTATACGTCGCGGGATATCGCCGGGCAGTGGATAGGCGACGGCAAGCATAGCGAGGCATACTCTTGGTGGGCCGATCAGGTCGGTATAGTCCAATATAGCACCTCGGATATGTATCAGCTTGTGGGCTTCCCGGATCCGACTCCGGTGAGCCAGACCAGCTGGGGTCGCGTTAAGGCATTGTACGCACCTTCGCGCGTCACGAGATGAAGGCACGCTCACGACTCCTCTTGAGCCGTGAGCGTGCCTGATGGCATTCGTTCAGAAAGGATCATAGGATGATGGCGTGCGAGAATGGTCATGCCCGCGGTTCCGACATGCGGTGTTGGTATCTCCTGCTTGTCCTGGCCGGTCTCGTCGTTTGCCTCTGCCCGTCGTGTTCTGACGACGGGCATCCGATCATCGAACGGCCGCCTTGGATCTGCGACGGGGTCGTGACGGATGATGCCGCCGAACGGTTGCGGGATGTTCAGGTGTGGGTCTCCGGCTATCAGCAGTCTACGTCGGACAGCTCAGGCGCCTATCACGCGATCCTGGGCATGAGCCGCGACGTCGTGGAGGCCATCCGCTTCGCCAGAGCCGGCTATCGCGACACGCTAGTGTCGCTCGCGGGCGCGCTGGAAGTTGCGGACCATAAGTTAGTACTGGATGTTGAGATGCGACGCGAAGCTGAGAGACCGCCGAGCATCGAGTGAGCTGGCGCCCGGACGCCTCGGAGGGCGCTCCGGCGTCCGCGTTGGCCGGTGGCAGGTCCAGGACTTCCGCCAGCCGGGCGTGGAGCCGAGGCCCGGGTCTGTGTCCTCGCTGCTCCCAGCCACGGACGGTACTCCGGTCGATACCGAGCATTGATCGGTCACGGCGCCGATATTGCGACTCTGTCTCCGATGGAGGTGACGGATCGGCCGACTCAGATCCGTGGCCCCGGGGCCCGGCCGGGGGGCATGGATCTCCTTCCGGCGATGGGATGTCCTCCTCGGTTCCTGGATGGAATGGCCAAGGTTTACCGTTGGGTAGGAAGGACCGCTTCCGGTCGTCCCCGGTGGGCCTCCTCATCTCGTGCGCCCGAGATCCAAGGGGCGGGCCCGTGAGGAGGCTCTGCTTCGCCCCAGCCAACCGCCCGGGTGGCTCCCTATCCGTGAACATGGTGGCGACTACGGGGTGGACGCTGTCACCCCTCCAACCTCCCGCGGGAGACGCTCAGCCGCCCGATGACACCACCGTCACATCGTTGGTCTTCCGCCACGCCCGCACCTCTCCGGTACGCGCCACCCTCGTCGACCGCTCGCTGGGATCCGTGCGGGGGGGGGTGCCGGGCGACCGGCGCCCCAACCCGGTCCTTTCGTCGGGAAGGCCAATTGATGCTGAACACTGGGTGGCCAAGCGTTGGAATCGTAATCGGGCCGACCGGTACCCGGATTTTGGGCGAGACGCCGAGTGAGAGCGACGCGAGTTTGTCGCAAGAAATCCACAAGATTTTCCGCTTGATTGCGCAGCTATGACATGATTGTATCCTCCATCATCCGGCGACTTATTGTGCATGAAGTGGGGAGGCGGGGGCATGACGCGAAAGCCGAGTGGCAGGAGCGGACGCAAGCGTCCTAGCGGACCGGCCCCCGCGGCTCTGGTGGCCACGACGCAAGGAGGGAACGCCTCCTCGAGCATCGGAGGGCACGACGGAGAGGGGCCGGCAAATCACTTTCCGGGGCACGGGCCCCCGGATCACGGGGGAAGTAAGGCTTTTACCGACGGAGCCGGACACAGTGATTCCGGGTCCTGGCAGGCGAGATTCTGTCGACAGATTCTCCGCTACACCTCAAGTCTCTATGCATCGCTGATTGCTTTCGGCTTTGCATTCTCCTATGGTGAGTTGGCATTGGACTTCAAGGGGGTGGCGAGGCCTTGGGAGCATGCGCTTTTTTGTTGTCGCGTCTTTCTCGCTGGAGGCGCACTCCTATTCACGGTGGACGACTGGCTGGGCAGCCGCAGGATCATCGCCAAGGTCGTGTACGTCCGGCATATTCCTGCATGGACGATCGGACGGTTCTACCTCGATGTGATCATCGCATGCTGCGGGTTCTTCGGGATCATCGCCGGAGCTTCGGGCTGGGGCATTTATGCGCTCTCATTGATCGGAGTTCTGATTCTCGGTCTGCTGTGGCTCCTTCTCACTAGACATGAACTAAACCGGCAGGTCAAAGGTGCCACCGTTCCCGAAGCAGAAGACTTAAGGAGCGCGGCACGGGATTTGCGCGTCGCCATTGCAGACCACGCAGGCGCGATAATCTTGTGGTTCGGCTTCGTGTTTGGCCTTAGCCTCAAGGAGGGGTCGGCGTGGCTAACCCAGCCGCTGACCCTAGACAATCAGCGAACCTTGTGGTGGTATGGCAGCTACGTACTTGTGTTCTTAGCGATCCACCGGGTGGTCGTTCCGATCTGCTATCGCAAGGGAGAAGAAAGACCGACGCGGGCGGACTAGGGGTCGTTTCAGGAAGGTAGGTCCATGTCATTGCTACCGATCCTCGTCGTACTGGCGAGCCTTGTCTCCTATCTGGGGATCACCTACTGTGGTGGAGTCTATCATGCGAACAAGGTTCGCAAGGAACGGGCGGCCGGGCGCCGATCATGACGGCGACATACGACCGTCCGGGCCTCTAGCCGGGCGGCGGAGTTGGCGTCGAACTCACCCCAGGGAAGTTCAGCCCGGATCTGGCTGGCCTACTCGGCTGCCCAGATCGGGCGGCGGTCTAGTTGAGATGCTGCAGTTGGTGCGATGAAATCTCGCGTTTCCCCTTGCGTTCCACGCTGATGTTTTCGGTTAGGTACAGGTCGCACACCTTGCACCGCTGGTCAAGAGTGTGTGCGATGCCCGGTCGGACGGCTGGGTTAATGGGACGTAGCAACAAGCCCTGTGAGGTTGACATGCGATAGAGACTCAACTACAATCGACATGTTGAGCGCGCGAATCCTCACTAGTTCCTTGCCTTTTGCGCCGAATGTAATGCGAAAGGAGGCCTCCGCATGTGGATTGTAGTCCCTCTTATCAGTCTCGCCATCTACTTGTCACTGGCCTATTGGGGCGGGTACACAGACCCGCAAAGGAAACACGGGAGGTAGGTCGTCGTTGTAGGTGTTCGGGGAGAGGTGAACCAAGATTCGATTCCATGGCCGCGCAGCACCTGTAGCGTGGCCTTTCTTTTTGACTTCGTCGTCCCCCCGAGGTTGCCGACTGTCATGTCGTTTCTCACGGTCATGGCCCAGGGGTTTCTCACGACCATGATCCCTCCTGGGGGCCGGTTCGAGGGTAGTTTTTGTCTGTTTCCCCTCTCAAGCCCGCGATCGCTTCCTGGTCGGCGGAGCCGCCCGCATTGATGGTCCATCCAGCGGAGTAGAATCGCCGCGAGGCGAGACGGGTAGAATCACGTTTCACCGTGTCGTCGGAGGATGGCCGGGGCATTCAGGGCAGTGCCCCAGCATCCCGCTGAGCCGATCGCATTGCTTCCCAGTCGCAGCCCTCTTACCCGATTCCCACTCGGACACCACTTGCTGTCCGACGCCGACCCGCTTCGCGAGTTCGCGCTGCGTCAGCCCGGCGCGCAGTCGCGCCGTCCGGAGGCGTTCCCCGAAGGTCGTCCCTGCTTCCGCGGCGGCGGTCGGCAGGCCCAGGACCCCCGCCAGCCGGGCGTGGAGCCCTGGCCAGGGTCTGTGGCCCCGGCGCTCCCAGCCCTGAACGGTACTCGGGTCGACACCGAGCATGTCGGCCAGGGCGTCCCTGCTGAGCCCCTGTCTCTGGCGATGGTGGCGGATCAGCCGGCCCAGACCGGTGGCCTCAGGGGTCAGCCGGGGGTCGTAACCGAGGAATCGGATCACCGCCGGCAGTGCATGGAGACTGGGGGAGGCCGTTCCGGCCTCCCAATTGAAGACCGTGGTCTTGTCGACCCCGATCCGCAACGCAACCTCCCGCTGGCGAAGGCCGAGCTCCAGGCGGCGCTTTCGGAGGTGGTCGCCGATCGAGCGGAGTTCCGTAGGATACGCTCTATCAATGGGTTTCGGGCTTTTCAGCTTCAGATTGCAAAATGGCAACGCAGGGGTGTCCGTGCGGATTTCTTGGGCATCCACGCAAGCCCTGCGAGTGCACGCCGCGGCAGGTGCAGGTCTATCGCGCTCGACTCTCCGGGCCGTTGCTGGACCGGATCGACATGCATGTGGAGGTGCCGGCGGTGACGGCGCGGGAGTTGCTGCGGGGAGCATGGCAGCCAGCGATTCAAGCAGAGTCACATGGGCGAGCGATTACATCCGCGGCGCGGAACTCATCCGTGCCCGCATCCTCAGCGGAATACGATTCGGCATCGATCCGGAGTCGTGTACAAGCGGCACGCGCGATCCAGCAGCACCGATTCGACGACCGTCCCCTTATACGGGCGAATGCCGACATGGGACTGTCGGATCTCGACAGCTTCTGCTATATCGATGCCGAGTCAACAGCGCTTTTACAGAAGGCCGTGGAGTCGTTTTCACTCAGCGCGCGAGCGGCGCACCGGTGCCTGAGGGTGGCGCGGACGATAGCCGACCTGGCGGGAGCGGAGATGATCGCGTTGGAGCACGTCGCCGAAGCTGTGCAGTACCAGACTCTGGAAAGGCGTGGATAGAGGACCCCTGCATGCATCCGTGGCTGGGTTCTCGCTACATGCCGCGCAGTCCGCGCCGGCTCACCATTGTGATTCTAGCGAAAATGCCCACCAACGGTGGCCCGCACCAGTCAGGGTTCACCCTGCCGGTTGGGAACAAGACATTCGTCGTGTTCCGTTCCCGAAGCAGCACCCCCAGCGCCTTCTGCCTTGCTGCCTTTCGCGGAGTACGCGTTCAGACTCGTTACTTGCCTAAGCTGCCATCGCGACACGCAGCCGTTCAATCTCCGCGGCCAGCTCAGCCCGCCCCTCCGGCGTCGAGATGACCGCGTGGAACGAGGAGTTCAGGTGATCCACGACGGCGCTCAGCGCCTCCTCGAAGTCTCCCAGGGCGAAGTGAGCCTGGGCCGTTAGGAGATGGAGACTCTTCGCATCGGGACGTGTCGCGTGGCTGAATGTCCACGCGGGATTTCGGGAGAGGACCGAAGCGGCCGCGCTGACGGCGGACTGGTAGGCACCAGCAGCCAGGTGCACGAAGGCCAATCCGGCTTCGGCGTCGTCCCGCAACCCAACATCCGCGCTCGCCCCGGTCAGATCCGCTGCCGCGCCGGTTGGATCCCCGAGCTTCGCCCGACACCAGCCTCGTCCCAACAAGGCCGAACGGTTCCCCGGTTCCTTCGTCAGGGCCTCGTCGAATGATCTGCCCCCAGCCTCATAGGACCCGTCTTGGTATTTCCCCCAACCTTCGGCAATGAATTCAGCGACTGTCTTCTCCGGCGGTTCCGTCGACTTCTTGCCCCCGCAGGCTGCAAGCGAGCCGAGAAGGAGCAGCGCGGAGGCGGCCAAGACCACCATACGGAATTCGCGGCATTTCATCGTGGTTCTCCTCATCGGATCAGGGTCACGGTGTGGGTGACGGTACGCTGCTCCCAGGCGAGTCGGATGAAGTAGGCTCCGCTCGGGCAGGGCCGGCCTTGCTGATCCTGGCCGTTCCAGATGAACTCTCCTGCGCCCGCCGCGCCGGGGATCCCATGGTCTTCGCGCAGAAGACGGCCGTTCAGGTCGAAGATCCGTGCCGTGTACGGAGTGACCGTAGTGCTCCGCAGCTCCAGCCGCGTCGTCCCGGTCATCGGGTTCGGCGATGGCGGGAGGACCTGGGAGCGCGTCTCGACTTCCGGAGGACCCGGCGCGCCGCGTCCCAGTGCGAAGGACCCGGTTCGACGTATCGACGCGGACCAGTGATCCGTATCCATGCGCACGCCGCCGGTGAAGACCCAGCGACCGTCCTGCAGCCGGTAGATGCCGTCCGGTTCCGCGCGCCCCTTCGCTCCCTCCTCGCGTAGCTCTATGCTGACCGGCCGTTCAAAGTCGAGAGGATCGGGGCCGAGAACGAGGCGATCGCTCAGAATCTGGACCGGTCGCCCGTCGGTCGCCCAAGTCGTCGCTTCGGGTGCGGCTTCCCACGAGGCCAGGATCCAGGCATCCGTCGATAGGGCCCCCTCCGGGAGGACGGCCACGACGTGATCCTGCGCGTCCCGGATGGCCGTACCGGTCCCTTGAGCGCACTTGTTCACGCCGAAAGACCGTGAGGTCTCCCCCGGCCGGCCCGTGGCGCTGACCGCGCGTGCGGCGATCGTCGCCGGTCCGACTGCGGTGAATTGGTGCCGTGCTCGCCATGTCTGCGGAGCGAGGAGCACCGGCTCCAGAACAGCAGGGGATCCGCCCTCCGTCACGGTAAGCGCGGGGGCAGCAAATAGCTCTTGGTCGGCCGTGCAAATCACCTCGACGAACGGTGTGAGGACCTCATTCTGGAAGACGGACAGGCGAAGGCCGGGAATCGAGCCATACCCGCGGATGTGCACGGCGGTGCCGGGACCCGGAATCTCCTCATTCCCCAGGCTGTCGACCGCCTGGGTCTTGAGAGTTCGCGGGCCGAATAGCTCGTCGCTCCAAGTTCCGCGCCACCCCGCACCGCCGCCGTCCGGCACCATCGGTCGCCAGGTCGCCCCACCGTCCAGGGAGAGTCGCACGTCGCGCACGCCGATCCCGCGGGAGGCCCCAACCCCGTCTGACGCCTCTGCGAGCACGGATCCGGTCGCCTCCAGGGTGTCCCCCGCGTCGACTTCGAGAAGACTCGACGTCGGCGCCGAACCGTCCTTGTGCAGGAAGAAGGTGGCGGAGGAAAGCTGCTGGTTGCCCGCGCTATCGCGAGCGGCCACGTGCCACAGATAGGCCCCATCGGAGAGCGGCGCGGCGGTGCGGGCGCAGGAATCGGCGGGGGGAATGCCCGCGTGATCTTCCTCGCCGTTGATCCGGAGAGCGTATTCCTGCAGGCCGCTCAGGAGATCGCGGCTAGGTCGCCAGCACAGCCACGGGTTCGCGGACGAGGTCCACGCGGAATCAGCGGGCGAGACGAGGGCGAAGGCTTCCGGGGAATCTAGATCCACGATCACCCGACCCTCCAGGGCCGAAGGTTCCATGGCGTTGCCGGCACGGTCGCGGGCGTTCTGGACCTCCACGCGATAGCTGCCGGACGCCTCCCCCGAGGGGATCTGGAAGGAGCCGGTCCAGCGGCCGGCCGCTGCCTCGTATCCCGTGCTTGCGACCGGGATCGCCGTGCCCAGGGGAGACCGCACGACGACGGTGGGAAGCATGGCGGGGTCGAGGCCGCTGGTCTGCTCTTCGAGGTCAATGATCAGCTCGGTCGTCTGGTCCGGCGTCGTGAAGCGCGGATGCGTCAGCGCGGAGAGCAGGCGAGGAGGCTGCGTGTCGACGGCGAAAACGTGCGAGGAATCGGGGAGCATGGAATTGCCGTATACGTTGCGGGCCCCTTCGATCCGCAGGCGGGCCTGGCCGTTGGCGTCGGTCTCGGCCACGCTGAAGCGGCCTTCCCATACGTTGTCGCCCCAGGAAATCCGCTCGATCCCATGTTCCGGTTGACCACTGACCTGGTATGACACCTCTGGCAGGGCGCTCTCATCCATGCTCGGCGCGTTCGACACGAAACGGATGCGGACGAGCCACGATCCGGCCCGGACGGCCGCGGGAAGCGACTCGACCTGCTCAACCTCGGGTCTCGCGCGGTTGACCGTGCCGCTGACCGCGGCGAGCGCCGATAGGTTGCCCGCCCGATCGACGGCTCGGGCCTGCATCGTGAACGGTCCGGCCGGGGGATCCGTCCACGCGTAGCTCCAGGTTGAGAAGTGGTCGCCCGTGTTGACCGCCGGAGACCATCGGGCGCCGGCGTCAGTGCTGATCTCAACCCGATCAACGGCCGAGCCGATGTCCGAGGCGGAACCCCGGACCTCGTATTCCAGCCCGATCATCTCACTGGGATGAGGTGCGGTGATCGTGACTACCGGGATGATCGTGTCCACGAAAAGGACGCGGTCGACGGTCTCACGTTCGTTGCCGGCGCGGTCGACGGCGCCGATGTGCCATATGTGCGCCCCGGTCGCCAGCGGGTGCTGTGTCGGACTGCTCGTCGTGCTCGGGCCTAGGTCGCGCCGGTCCACCCCGCCGTCCACGTACAGAGTGTAGGAGGCGATCCCGGAGGTGGCGTCAGTGGCCGTGCCCCAGGAGAGCGCCGGGTAGGCGGACGCTGTACCCGCACTATCTGCGGGTGAAACCAGCCCGAAGGCCAGCGGCTCTACCGTGTCGATGACAAAACTCGTGGCCTGCTCGTTCGCCTCCGACGTGTTTCCACAGCGGTCGCGCACCCGCCACACCGCCACACGGGCGGAACCGTTGGCGGCGGCGCCGGGAACCGTGAGCGAGCCCCGCCAGGTCGTGCCCGAGTAGCTCGTCTGGTTGACGATGATGCTGTCTCCGGAGGCGGGGAAGACCCGAACCTCCGGTGGGGCGAGGGTCTCCAGGCCGTTTGGACCGCTCGAGAAATGCAGCTCGACCGTGGCGCTGCCGGCCCGCGCGTAGGCGGGATCGACGATCGCCGAAGCCACCTGCGGCCGGGTGAGGTCGACTGTCGCCGTGCAGACGGCCGGGGTCGCTTGTACGTTTCCCTCAGCGTCCGTGGCCCGGCTCTTCACCGTGTGGCTCCCGGGCATGAAGCCGGTCCAGCCATAACTCCAATCGGCGAACTCGGGCGAGGTCGCCTGCGCCTCTCCCCAGGTGATCCCGCCGTCGACGCTGACCTCAACCCGCGTCACCCCGCTTCCACCGGCGTTGTCCGAGGCCGTCCCTGTGAGAGAGAACTCAGTGCCGCCGACGCAGACCGGGCACGTGATGGCCGTCTGGGGGGGGATCACGTCACGCTCGGAGACAAACTCCCAGATCGGCGACGACGCAGTCCCACCACACGCATCGAACGCCTTCACGAACCAAGTGTGCTGGCCGTTCTCGAGGAGGACCGGGCAACGGGCGCACGTCGTGTCTCCCGGCACGTCGGCAGCCGAGACCGCTCCGTCCACCCACAGCTCATAGCGGACGATACCCGAGCCGGCATCCTGACTGGGGTTCCAGCAGAGGATCGGCCGGGCGGTGGGTACGCGGGCACCCGAGGTGGGACTCCGCAGCGTGAAGGCGGAGGGAAGTACGGAGTCGTAGTTCACCGTGAACATTGGGGCCACGGAACGGCCGTTCCCGCCGCGATCCACGGCCCGGACGGTCCACGTGTGGCTACCCGCGCCAAGCGGCTGGCCCGGCGCCGAGGACGTCCCGTGGAGGTTGTCCACGCTCAAGGCCTCGTCGATCCAGAGTTCGTAGTGGTCCACCCCGCAACCCGTGTCCGTCGCCGGACTCCACGAGAAGGTCGGAGTCGGGAGCTCCACGCAGAAGCCGTTGGCGGGCGACGCGAGCGTGAACGTGACAGGCGGGGTGAGATCGACGGAGAAGCTGGTTGAAGAGGTATAGCTCGGGTTGCCCGCCTGGTCGAAAGCTCGTGCGTACCAATTGTGCAGGCCTTCGCTCAAGGGCGACGAGGCGGGCATCTGCACGGTTGTCGTCCCAACCGGCATCGAGTCGACGACCACGGCACCATCGACCACGAGCTGGTAGAACCCGATCCCACTACCTCCATCTGTACTGGCGCTCCAGACGAAGACCGGCAAAGCGGTGCCAACACACGCGCCGGACGCGGGCTGAATTCCCTGCGGGGTCGTCGGGGCTGATCCGTCGATGATGATCCTCCGAGCGGTCTCGCTTTCGCCGATGTTGCCCACCGCGTCAACCCCACGGACGGTCCAGACATGCTCGCCGTCCGCAAGATTGGTCGGCCACTCATAGCTCGTTGCCGTCGTCGTTTGGGCACCCACGCACTCCACACTATAGTGGTCGATGCCGCTACCGGTGTCGTTCGCCCCGACCCAGGAGAACGTGGGGCGCCGGTCGTTCGTGAGTGTTCCCTCAGCCGGGCTGAGCAGCGGAGGTATCGTCGGCGGTGTTGCGTCCACACGCACGGACCATGTCTGGTTCGCCTGCCGCCCCTGGGTGCAGTTCCCGAATTCCTGGACCGTCCAGGTGTGGAGGCCCTCCGACAGAGGCTGATCGAGATTCATCTGGCCCCGTGCCCAGATGGCACCCCGAAAGGTCCCGTCAACGAAGAGCTCGAATGAGTGCGCGGGCAACGTGCCTGACCAGCGAAAGACCGGAACGGCAGCGGTCCACGAGCCGTTCACCGGACCGCTGAGGTCAAAGGCGGGAGGAGCATCGCCCTCAGAAGCGCAGACTCCCCACTGGGCCACGTGGCTGGCCTGCACGCCCCAGGCGCTCATGAAGCGGCCGCCTGCGATCAGGTGGCCCCCGTATGTCGCCAGGCTCCCGACGTCGTCACCGGTGCCATCGCCGACAGGCTCCCACTGACCTCCGCGTAGGCGGGCAATGTTGTTGCAGTCCGAGCTCGAGCTCGCACCGAAATGGCCACCCGCATAGAGGTTCCCCTCAAAGCGCTGCAAGGCATATACAAAGACATTCTCCACGGAGCTCCCCCCCCCGGGGCCGGGATACGCCAGAGACCGCCAGGAAGTACCGTTCCACGCCACCACTCGGTCCGCCCAGGACCCGCCGGCCATTCTGAACGACCCTGCTACGATCAGCTCACCGTCTGAAACCAAGAGGTCGTTCACAGGTCCATCGACGCCACCGCCGACGACGTTCCACGCTGCCCCGTCCCAGCGGGCGATCACGCCGCGGCCTCTGTCTACTCCAGACTCGATATAGCCTCCCGCGTAGAGGTCGCCGTTGTAGACGGCGAGAGCGGCGACGAAGCAGGAAAGTCCTATGTGACCAAGCGGGTACCACGTGCTTCCGTCCCACCGCGCAATGCTCTGCGCCCATGTGCTCCCTGCGTACGCGAAACGTCCCGCTGCGATGAGGTCGCCGTCGTATTCTATGAGGTCGCCTACCCATGCGTTTTCGTTGCCGGCCAATTCCGGTAACCCGGCTCCGAGTGGTAGCCAGGAGTTCCCGTCCCATCGAGCGATCCGGTTGACCGGCTGGTTTCCGGACAATGAGAACTGGCCACCTGCAACGAGCCCGCCGTTGTAGGTTGCAAGGGCCGACACGTACCCGTTCAGCCCTGCTCCCAGCGGTCCCCACGCGGTTCCGTTCCACTGAGCGATGTTGTCCACCTCACTACCCCCGCTGGCCGAGAACTCTCCGCCGGCAATGAGCATGTCACCATATCCGGACCAGAGTGCAGCCACGTGGTTGTTGAGGCCGTCCCCAAGCGGGCTCCAACCCGTCGGGGTCGACGCCGCGGACCGAGTTTCCACGTCGCCCCCCGCCGAGGTCTTCCCGGGCCGATCGAGGACAGTCCGCCCCCCGAGCAGTGTCTCGGAATCCGCGCCTGTCTGGGCGAGCCCAACCGAGGCGCCAAACAACCACCCGCAAATGGCGAGAAGCGCCAAACCGAACGCCACAGAAGCAGGACAGCCGAATCGAGCGGGCATCGAGGGGAGGGCCATGAGCAAGTCTCCTTCTTGGCCGGCCGTGAACGGTTGGCGGTTCACTGATCAGACGGATTGTCGACCCTGCGCGACCATCGCCGCACTCCGAGTGAACGCGAGTGAGTCTGGCCACGTTTCGGTGGCGAATGCAATGACGTTTTCCAGACCACCTGTGCGTCGCCACAGTCGTGAATCCCCGGGCCGGTGGGGGAAGACTACGGCCGTGCTCCCCGGAAATCCCGTCCCAGGTGCGTCGTATCACACGCGCAGCGAGCCGGGATGGACCCGGGACACGACCACAGAGGATTCCTGGGCAAACTCGATCTGCAACCGCGCGACTGGGGGGACCGGGCAGGACCCGCGCTCCCATGGCGAGGCCATTCCAATGGTCTCGTTGATCCGTGCCCGATCCTTCCCGACTGGTTTCTTTCGACCGGTTTCCCAATCGGATACCACCTGCTGCTCGACGCCGATCCGCCCGCCGAGTTCCCGCTGCGTCAGTCCGGCGCGCAGCCTTGCCACCCGGAGGCGCTGGCCAGTTGTCGCTTCCGCTGCCACCGTGGCGGCTGGCAGGCCCAGAACCCCCGCCAGCTGGACGCAGAGCCGAGGGCCGGGCCTGTGCCCGTGCTGCTCCCAGCCCCGGACGGTGCTCGAATCGACACCGAGCACTTCGGCCAAGGCGTCCATGCTGAGACCCTGTCTTTGACGATGGTGGCGAACCAACCGACCCAGATCGGCGGCCTCAGGGGCCAGCTGGGGGTCGTAACCGAGGAATCGGATCACTGCCGCCAGAGCTCGAAGGTTCGGCGTGGCCGTCCCGGCCTCCCAATTGAAGACCGTCGTCTTGTCGACTCCGATTCGCAACGCAACCTCCCGCTGGAGGAGTCCGAGGTCCAAGCGGCGTTTTCGGACGTGGTCGCCGATAGACCGAAGTTCCGTAGGATACGCTCTGGCAATAGGTTTCGGGCCTTTCAGCTTCAGATTGCAAAATGGCAACGCAGGGGTGCCCATGCGGGTTCCTCGGCCATCCGCGCAAGCCGTGCAAGTGCACGCCGCGGCAGGTGCAGTTGTACCGAGCGCGGTTGAGCGGGCCGTTGCTGGACCGGATCGATATGCATGTGGAGGTGCCGGCGGTGACGGCGCGGGAGTTGTTGCGGGTGCCACGCGGAAATGCCGGTTCGTTCGCTGGGCGCCAACGCTTTTCGAGTGAAGGAGCCGCCTCGCCGGCCGGACAGGAACATCCATCGCCCCGACACGCTGGTTCATCGGACCGACCACAGAGCCGCACTCCCCTCCCCCCGGCGAGCGACGACTCCGCCGCCATCCGTAGCCGTGTGGAGATCGCTCGTGCGATCCAACAGCGGCGGTTCGTCGACCGTCCCCGCGTGCGCGCCAACGCCGATATGGGTCTGGCCGAACTCGACGCGTTCTGCCGACTCGATCTCGCATCGACCGCCATTCTGCAGAAGGCCGTGGAGTCGTTCTCGCTCAGCGCGCGGGCGGCGCACCGGTGCCTAAGGGTGGGGCGGACGATCGCGGATCTGGCCGGTGTCAGAGAGATCGCGATCGAACATGTCGCGGAGGCGGTCCAGTACCAGACTCCGGAGAGGTACGGATAGGAGACGCCGCCCCCAGACCACCGTGTCGGGAGTCATGGCCTAGGGCGTGGGGTGCCGCCGACCGGACCGTGGGGCGAGCGGCGACATCTTGATGCCTTCAGCCGATGTGCTATGATGTCATCATGAGGACCACACTTACGATTGACGACTCACTCTTCCAGGCGCTGAAGGATCTGGCCCATCGCTCGGGCAAGTCCTTCCGGGAAGTCATTGACGAGACCCTTCGGGCCGGCCTGACCCGAGGTCCCCGGCCACGCCCGGCTCGATACCGGCTCAAGCCGGCGTCTTTGGGCGGGGTCAACCCCGGTGTGGACCTGACCAAGGCGCTGCAGTTGGCTGACACCCTGGAGGATCTGGAAATCGCCAGGAAACTGGAGCAGCGCCGGTGATCGTGGTCGATGCGAATCTGTTGATCTACGCCGTGGACGCCGATTCTCCGCACCACCGGCGGGCGCTCGCGTGGCTGGAACAAACACTGTCGCGGGGCGACACGGTCGGACTCGCGTGGGTGGTTCTGCTTGCGTTCATTCGAATCACGACCCGTCCGGGTGTTCTTCGTCGCCAGTTGTCGTCCGAGGATGCGCTCGAATACGTAGAGTCGTGGCTGAAGCAGCCATGCGCGGAGATCATATCTCCGGGCCGGGACCACTGGAGGATCTTCCGATCACTGTTGGCCGGCAGCGGCACCGCGGGGAACCTGACTTCCGACGCACATCTGGCCGCGATGGCGATTGAGCACGGGGCGATGCTCTACTCCGCGGATAACGACTATCAGAGATTCGCCGGCCTTCTCCACCGCAACCCGCTGAAGTGAAGGAAGGTCGGCCGATTCGCAGCCTCGGCGACTGATCACCGCTTCCCGTACCGACGCGCCGCAGCCCTTTCGTCGCTCCTGACTCCCATGACCTACTCCCGACGACGTGCGCTCTCCCAACGAGATGCCCGAGTTTCGCACCCGGCTGCGGAACCTCCAGCGCCGGCTGCAGGAAGAGGGAGCTGCCTGTGTCGTGCGCGTGGGACGCACGGTGAGCTTTCCGTGCCGGTTCATGCTGGTGGGAGCGATGAACCCCTGAGGTGTCCGTGAGGGTTCCTTGGGCATCCGCGCAAGCCATGCAAGTGCACGCCGCGGCAGGTGCAGGAATACAGAGCGCGGCTGAGCGGGCCGCTGCTGGATAGGATCGATATGCATGTGAAAGTGCCGGCGGTCACGGCGCGGGAGCTGCTGCGGACACCACGCGATGGCACAATCTCTCCCGCGGACGCAAACGCGCGCCGCGCGAAGGCGTCAGCTCGCTCGGCGGACGCGAGCGGGCGCCCGGCGCACCGGTGTTTGCGGGTGGCGCGGACGATAGCCGATCTGAGTGGAGCGGAGGAAATCGCCCCGGAGCATGTGCGGAGGCTGTGCAGTACCAGATTCTTGAAAGGCGCGGATAGTCCCGTTTCGGGTACACTTCCCGCCGTGACCAGCCACACCAAAGGCCGCGGAGCAGGCGGATACGCTTCTCTTGTGGCGGCCGGAATCCTCCTGAGCCGTCTCGCGGGACTGGTCCGCGAGCGGATCTTTTCGCACTATTTCGGCCTCTCGGACACCGGCGATGCCTTCAAGGCCGCGTTCAAGATCCCGAATTTCCTGCAGAATCTCTTCGGCGAGGGCGTGCTCTCCGCCTCGTTCATCCCGGTCTATGCGCGACTCCTGGCCGAGGGAGATGAACGCGAGGCGAACCGGGTCGCCGGAGCGATCTTCTCCCTCCTGGCTGTCGCGGTGTCGCTGCTCGTGCTTTTCGGCGTGCTGGCGACACCCTGGCTGGTCGACGCCATCGCCCCCGGCTTCACCGGCGAGAAACGAGCCCTGCTGGTGAGGCTGGTCCGGATCATCTTTCCAGGTTCAGGCCTCCTGGTGCTGTCCGCCTGGTGCCTCGGGGTGCTGAACAGCCACCGTAGGTTCTTCCTCTCTTATGCGGCCCCCCTCGCGTGGAACGCGGTGATCATCGCCGCACTGTTGGGGTTCGGGCATCGCAGCCAGCGTTCCCTGGCGGAGATGGCTGCGTGGGGAGCGGTGGCCGGCAGTGCTCTGCAGTTTCTGGTCCAGCTCCCGGTCGTCCTGCGACTGGCCGGCGGGGTCCGTCTCGGGTTCGCGCGGGGCTCAATGCATGTGCGGCAGGTCATCAGGAGTTTCGGTCCGGTCTGCCTCAGTCGTGGTGTGGTCCAGGTGAGCGCCTACATCGATAATCTTTTCGGCAGCTACCTCGGCGCGGGGGCGGTGACCGCATTGTACAACGCCCAGACGATCTATCTGCTCCCCGTCAGCCTGTTTGGCATGGCGGTCTCCGCCGCCGAGCTGCCGCTCATGTCGAGCACCACTGGAAGCGAACCGGAGGTCGCCGGCGTCCTTCGGGACCGGCTCGATCGAGGGCTCCGCAGGATCGCCTACTTCATCGTGCCGTCGGCGATGGCCTTCTTCGCCTTGGGCGACGTGGTCACCGGAGTGATCTATCAGAGCGGGCGATTCGGCCATACTGATTCGCTGTTCGTCTGGGGAATTCTGGGGTGCGCCGGCTTGGGGCTTCTGGCGACGACGTCGGCGCGCCTATATGCCTCGACATTTTGGGCCCTGCGCGACACGCGGACACCGTTTCGGTTCGCACTCGTTCGCGTGCTTTTGGGAGCGGTCCTGGGTTATCTAGCTGCCTTCCTTCTCCCCGGTCGGGTCGGCCTGGATCGGCACTGGGGCGTGGCCGGGTTGACCGCGGCGGCGAGTGTCTCCGGTTGGATTGAGTTCGTGCTCCTGCGCCGGGCGTTGAACCGAAAAATCGGCCGCACGGGACACTCGGGGCGGTTGGTGGTGTCGCTCTGGTGCGCCGCTGGGGGAGCGGCGGCGATCGCATTTGGTGCGAAGCTGCTTTTCGGGACGGGGCGGCTGCTGCCGGCCGGGCTGGGTGTGCTCGGGCTATACGCCGGTGGCTACCTGCTGCTCACGCTGGTCCTGCGCGTGCCGGAAGCCAGAGCCGTCGCGGACCGAGTGCGCCGAAATCTGCCTCGCGCGGATCGCGCGTGAGCCGGAGCGAGCCGTCGCCGCCTCGACACCCCCCGGCCGCTCTGCTAGTCTCAACCGCGCCATGCCACGCGCCGCCATCATCGGAACTGCCGGTCACATCGACCACGGCAAGACCCTGCTCATCAAGCTCCTCACCGGCGTCGACACCGACCGGCTGAAAGAGGAGAAGAAGCGCGGCATCTCCATCGAGCTGGGCTTTGCTTCCATCACGCTGCCCTCCGGGCGACGCTGCGGGGTTGTCGATGTCCCGGGGCATGAGCGATTCATCCGCCAGATGCTGGCCGGGGCCGGCGGCATCGACTGCATTCTCTTTGTCATTGCCGCCGACGAGGGCGTGATGCCGCAGACCCGCGAGCATATGGAGATCCTGGAGCTTCTCGGGGTGTCCCGCGGCGTGGTCGCACTGACCAAGGTGGACATGGTCGACGCGGACTGGCTGGAACTCGTCACCTCGGAAGTAATCTCCTGGCTGGAGACAACCCCGCTGCGCGGCGCCCCGGTTGTGCCTGTGTCGTCGATGACCGGGCAGGGCAAGGACGAGCTGCTGCGCTTGCTCGACGACGCGCTGGACCGGGTTGACGATGGGCAGCGCGGCCGCTTCACACGTCTTCCCATAGACCGGGTCTTCACGATCGAGGGGTTCGGCACCGTCGTGACCGGCACGCTCTGGGGCGGGGCCCTCGCCGAGGGGATGCGGGTTTGGGTCCGGCCCCGCGGCATCGAGACGCGCATCAAGGCGCTGGAGGTGCACGGCGAGCGCGTGGACCGGGCCGGGGCCGGGCAGCGAGCGGCGGTCTGTCTGCACAACGTTTCTCGTGAGCAGGTGGAGCATGGCGACTGGCTCATCGCGGAGGAAGGGCTGCAGCCGGTGGACAAGATCGATGTCCGCCTGCGCGTGGTGCCCGACGCGGCCAAACCGGTGGCGCACCGGTTGCGGATCCGCTTCTACCTCGGCGCCAGCGAGATCATGGGGCGGCTGGTGATTCTCGACGCCGAAGAGGTGCCGCCCGGCAAGGAGGCGTTCGCTCAGATCCAGCTCGAGTCACCGGCGGTGGCCGAACGGGGCGACCGATTCGTCCTGCGCTCCTTCTCGCCCATGCGCACCATCGGCGGCGGGCGGGTGCTCGATGTTTCTGGAACGAGGCGCCGCCGCTTCCGACGCGAAGATCTCGACGCGCTGCGGGTGGCCGAGGAAGGATCGTTGGAAGACCGCGTGCGCGACCGGGTGCGGGCGAGAGGCGGCCTCGGCCTGCCCGAGGCCGACCTGACCCAGCAGCTCGGCCAGCCTCCTGCCGAGATCGCCACCGTGGTCAGGGCTCTCCTCGCGGAGGGAGTGCTGCACCGCGTGGGGCGGGCGCGCCTGGTGGAGGATGTCGTTCTTCGCCAGACCGGCGAGACCCTCGCGCACTTCATCCTCGAGGCGGAAAAGGCCCAAGCGCTCCGTTTCGGCCCGATGAAGAGCGAGTTGAAGAGCCGCCACGAGCAGAAGATTCACCCAGAGGTCGCGGAGGCATGGATCCAGGAGGAGATCACGGCGGGAACGCTGTTTGTGCGCGGCGATCGGCTGCGGCGGAGCGGGCCGACGCTGGCTCTGACGCCGGAGTTGCAGGTGGTGCGCGACCGGATGCTGGCGGACCTGGAGGGCCGCGGTTTCACGGGTCCTTCCCAGAAGGAGTTTCTTGCGGGGTACGGGCGGCAGGCCAATGCGGCCGAGGTGCTGCAGCTCATGCTCTCCGAGGAATCGGTGGTGCGGTTGCCTGACGACATCCTTCTCCCCGGCTCGCTCGTCGAGGAGCTACGCCGCCGCGTGCGCGTCTTCTTCGAGACGAACGCGGAGATGACGGTTGCGGGGCTCAAAGAGATTCTCGGGGTGACGCGGAAGCAGGGGGTGCCGTTGCTGGAGTTCCTTGACACGCGGCATTGGACGCAGCGGCGCGGCGACCTGCGGGTGAGAGGGCCACAACTGGATGGATGAGCCCGTGAGAGTGCTGCCTCTGACGCGAACACGGCCGCGGCAGTTGAACTGGAGGCCCTGCCTTGCTCCCGCGGGCGGCGCCATCGCGGCGATCTGCTTCTTTCTGCCTTGGGGGCGGTTTTCGTTCCTGGTTATGCACAAATCCGCGAGCGGTCGCACCGTCGGAGGATCGGCATGGGTGATCTTCGCGCTAGCGGTGATTGTCATGGTTGCAGGGGTGGTCCTGCCACGACTACGGCGCCCCGCGTCGGCACGGGCGGTGGTTTTCAGCGTCGCTGTTCTGGGTCTGCTTTGTTTTGTCTTCAAGGCGAATGCGCTGGCTCGTGGAGTCTGGACGCCATTCGGGCGGATTCAACCGCAGGATATCGGGGTGAAGCCGGGCCTCGGCGGGCAGGGAACGGCGGTGGGATTTCTCCTGGCCATCGTGGGCTCATTCTTCCTGCCGGGCCCGATGCCGCGGTGGTTGCCCGCCTGGCGGGCGGTGACTCGCAGGAGCACACCCATCGAGAGCCGTCCGCCTGTGGGCCATCCACTCGGGAGCACGCCGGCCGCGGACGCTTCGATCAGGGGCACGCCGGTTGAGGGTGGTTCGATCGGGACCGCCTTGGCCGCCGGCCCCGGGATGAGCCGGCCGGATGGTCCCGTCGGACTACGACGGTTTCGGGTGCCACCGTCCGGGTAGCCCCGTCGAACTACGGCAGTTCCGGGTTCGATGTATCAGAACGACTCCGGCGGCGACTACTAACCCGGGAAGCGGGTCGTTCCGCGACCGTCGTATGCCGGTCTGTGGGCGCCCGTGGGGAATCCGCCGCCGCGATACTACCAGGAGGGGTTGGCCATGTTCAGAAGAACTGCGCGCTGTAGCTGCGTTGTGCTCGGATCGTTTCTGATTCTCGCCATGATGGCGACTGTGGGGTGCCAAACCGATGGCGAGCCTACCCGGCCGTCGGCGGTGCCGCAAACCGCAGCCTTCGAGAGCCTTGGCTACGATGGGCCGCGCCTTGACTATGTTCCGGGCGAGCTGATCGTAAAGTTCGCGGCCGGCGTCTCGGACGCCGATCGCGGTGCGGCGTTGAATGCCGTGCAAGGTACTGTCGGCGCTCGCATCCGGACCCGGGCCATGGAGAACATCGGTGACGCTGAGGGCCTCACGGTAGTACGCACGCCGATGGCGGTTCCGTCCGCGGTCAGCGCCATGCTCTCTCGTGCCGGCGTCGAGTACGCTGAACCGAACTTCTACTATTACCATGATGCAGTCTCGAACGACACGTATTACACCAACGGATCGTTGTGGGGCATGTACGGCGACGCCACAACCCCGGCCAATCAGTACGGAAGCCAGGCCGGTGAAGCGTGGGCGGCTGGGCATACCGGGTCGACAACCGTCCTGGTAGGTGAAATCGATGAAGGTATCATGTTCACCCACACCGATCTGGTCGGTCAGATCTGGACGAATCCCTACGATCCGGTCGATGGCATCGACAACGACGGTAACGGCTACATCGACGACATCCACGGCTGGGATTTCGACGGCAACAACAACACCATCTATGACGGCCCGACGGATGATCACGGAACTCATGTCGCAGGCACGATCGGTGCTAAGGGTGGTAACGCTCTGGGTGTGGTCGGGGTGTGCTGGAACATCCAGATCATCTCCGGCAAGTTCCTGGGCAAGAAGGGCGGCACCTCGGCCAATGCTATTCTCGCTCTCGATTACTTCACCGATCTCAAGAGTCGCCACGGGCTGAATATCGTGGCAACCAACAACTCCTGGGGCGGCGGAGCGTTTTCCCTGGCCTTGCAGGACGCGATCGAGCGCTCAAATCAGGGGAACATCGTATTTGTCGCGGCAGCGAGCAATGAAGGCATCAACACTGACGTGACGCCGAGCTACCCTTCTTGCTATCCCAACGCCAATGTCATCTCGGTGGCGGCGCTTACCTCTACCGGGACCCTGGCGACTTACTCCAACTACGGGCTGACCACCGTTGACCTGGGTGCGCCCGGCTCGGCGATCTACTCCACCATTCCCAGCAAGACCGGTACTTCCAGCTATGCTTCCTTCAGCGGTACTTCCATGGCAACGCCACACGTGACGGGCGGTGTGGCGCTGTACGCAGCCACGCATCCGGGCGCCTCGGTCGCCACGATCAAGGCCGCGCTACTGAGCAGTGCCGTCCCCACGACATCCTTGGCCGGCAAGTGCGTGAGCGGGGCGCGGCTGAATGTGAGCGGCTTCTAGGCCGTTCGGAGTAACACCGCACGATTCGCGTTCCGGCCCAGTCGGGGCCGAAGCTACCCGGATCGGTGATGAGGGAAGACCCTGCAGGCACTGGCTGCGGGGTCTTTCGCTGCCCGGGCGGGGGGGGGGCGATCTCCCGAAGCCGGAGAACTTTGCAGGAGGGTCGCCGGCGTCGCTTCCGGGTTTCTGTGTTACCCTTCAGCTTATGCCAACCGACAGGGCGAGCTTTCCCGGTTCTGACCGGCCTGATCGTGCCGAGTCCGACCGTGCCGATCCTGAATGCCCCGGGACCGGTACCGGGGGGCGTCAGGGTCCCGACCGGGAGCTCGTCGACCGCTGTCTGGACCACGAGCCTGGTGCGTGGGAGGAGTTCCTCCGAAGTTACGGGCGGCTCATCTATTCCACCACCAACAAGGCGGGCCTCGGCCCGGAAGAGCAGGAAGACGCGTTCCAGTCTTCGGTGATGGCCATCTACCGGCAACTTCCGAAGTTGCGGGATCGCGAGAAGATCGTGTCCTGGATCGTCGGGATCGCCTGGCGGCAGGCAGTGAATCGGATCAGGTTGCGATCGCGCGAGATCCGGATGGAGGAGGTCGAAGACTCGGTGCTTCGTGGCAGTTTGGATCCACCTGCGGATTCAGCCCTGCCGGATGAGGATCGAGTCGCCTTGGAGCGTGCCCAGCATGCCATGGAGGCGCTGGACTCGTTGCCCGGTCGTTGCCGCCGCCTTCTTACCCTGATGTTCTACGAGCACCCGCCCCTGGACTATGCCGAGATCGCTCGCCGCGAAGGGGTTCCTATCGGGAGCCTGGGTCCGACCCGTGCCCGCTGTCTTCGGAAGATGCGCGGGTTCTTCAGAGAGCGAGGATGGACGGCCTAGCCGGATGCGCGTGTCGTATCAGAAAGGCGCCTGCCCCGACTACTGAGCGACGGGATCGATGGAACGACGACCCGGCCGATGGGTCGGCAGGAGGAAAGATGGAGAATCATCCGACAGAAAACGAGATTATCTTGCTGTGCCTCGCGGCGGCCGCGGAGCCGGCATCTCCGGAAACCCGCAGTCATATCGAGACCGGGTGCCCGAAGTGCGACGAGCGGGTGAATGAACTGCGTGCGGTTCTCGCCACCCTAGCCGCACCGGCGTTGTGTGAGGTTCCCGGGGTGATGTTTCAAGCGGCCCTCGACTGGGTCTCGGGACAGGAAAGAGCCTGTGCGCAAGGCGCACCGGCCGATGCCGTCCGTTCCGTTGTCCGGAGACGTCCCGCCACGTCCGGCGTCACGGGGGGGACGCTGGGTGCTCTAGGGGCGGCCGCCCGCTTTCTCGATAAGATCCGCGCCGTTCTGGTGCTGGACAGCCATGCCGGGATGGTGCTGCAGGGAGTCCGCGGCTTGGCCACTGCGAACGCGCGGCAGCTTCTCTACGAGTCCGCCGCCGGCTCGATACATCTCCTTGTCGAGCCGGCCGGGGTTGAATCTCTCACTGTGCAGGGCCAGTTTCTGCCTGCCGATGAGTCGAGTCCCGCGAGCGGGGCTCGGGCGGTGATGGATGTGGGTGATCGCGAAACGTCCGTACATCTCTCCTCTACGGGAGAGTTCCGCTTCGACGGCGTACCCCGGGGAACGATTCGGCTGAGTCTGGAGAACGGCGTCTCGCGCGTCGTGTTGGATCCCATCGAGCCGTGAAACGAAAAGAGGCGAAGATCGGTCCGGAGCGAGCGCGAGAGGATCGCCTCCCGGCGCGGGACCATCTCCCGGTGCGAGATCGATCCCCGGCGCGCGATCCAGCGGGAGCGGCGCAGGAAGCGCTGGTGTTGGCTGACAATGAGCTCCAAGGATGGCTCGCCGAGTCGTCCTTGGAGCCCGGCCGTTTGCTGGAAGCGGTACGCAACGAGGCGGCCCTTCACTACGGCTCTGATGCAGCCGAGGCGCGGCGCATCGCGGCGCGCGCGGTCGTATTGGCCGTGCGGACAGGCGATCCTATTGCTCTCGGCTGGGCCCACCGCGCGGTGGCTGAATCCATGCTCTTTTCGGGCCGGATGCGCGAGGCGGAGACTGCCTATGCGAAGGCAGCCGAAGCCTGGAAGAGAGCCGGTGCGGGCACGCTGTTGGGACAACTCCTGGTGGGACGGATTCATGTCCTGTCGCTTCTCGGCCGCATGGACCAAGTGGAGACGACCGCGCGCGAGGCCCGCCAGCGGCTGGAGGCCGCGGGCGATCGCCCCTATTTGGCCAAGTTGGCCATGAACCTCGGCAACCTCCACTTTCAGCGCGACGAGTATGTCGGCGCGCTCGCCGAGTACGATCAGGCGCGGGAGCTGTTCGAGCATCTGGGGGTCCGCGACCACACCGTGCTCGGCCTGGAGGTGAACCGGGCGGTGGCACTCACCCAACTCGACCGTGACACCGAAGCGATGACCCTGTTTCACCGGCTGGAGCGGGACTGCGGTCGTCGCAAGCTGGATCTGCTCCAGGCCCAAGTGCGGATGAACGTTGCTGCGGTCCACTCACTCCGTGGCGATTTCGATCTCGCCCTCGGCGAACTGGGTCGGGCCACCGACTATTTCCGCGAGACCGACCACCCAACGTTTCTGGCCAGTTGCCTCACCAACCGTGCCGAGATCTACCATCAACTGAATCTGCACGAGGACGCGTTGCGTCTGGCCGAGGAGTCGGCCGAGCTGTTCAGCGTCGAGGGGTTGAGCTACGACCGAGCCCTGGCTCTTTCCCAGGGGGCACTGTCGAGGCTTGGCCGCGGTGACACCGCGGGCGCCGTATCGGTCATCCGTGAGGCACTCCTCCTCTTCATGCGTGAGAAGAACCCGGCCCGCGTGGCGCTCGCCCGAATGCTCTGGGCCGAGGCTTCATCGCGGCGCGGACGCCGGGCCGACGCGCGCCGGCGCGCCCACGAGGCGATGGAGGCGTTCCAAGCCCTCGGCCTCGTGCGTTGGGAAGCGATGGCGGCGGCACTTTGGATCCGTCTGAGCGGCTGTGACCTCAGCCCTTCGCTCAGGCAGCGAACACTCCGAGAGCTCCTGGCCCGCGTTCCCGGCCGGATCTATCCCGTGCAGGTGCAGGCACTGCTCGAGCTCCAGGGTGAAGCGCAAGAGGATGCCGGTGACGCTCCGGGGGCGGTGCGTACCTACGCACGGGCGGTGGAGATGCTCGAGTCGATGCGGATCCGCGTCCCCACCGAGGACTCGAAGGTCGCGTTTCTTCAGGACAAGACCCACCTCTACGATCGTCTGCTGGCGCTGGAACTTCTACAACCCGTGCCTGCGGTGAAGCAACTTCTCGGCTGGATGGAGCGGTCGCGCGCACAGAGTCTCTGGGATCAGATGCGCGATCCGTCGCGCTGGTCCGGGGGCGTTGAGGGCGTGGCCGGCGATGAGCGGCGGCGTCTGTCGTGGCTGCACGCTCGTGTCTCGCGACTCGAGCTGGGCACCCCGGAGGAACGGGAACGGGCAACATCTCTGCGCCGCGTGCTGATCCGCGCTGAGCAGGACTGGTCAAGGTCGCTGCGCGCGCGGGGAGAGACAGGCGCGGTCCCCGGGCGAGGCAGCTACCGGAAGGCGCCGCCGACGGGCAGGGCGTCCGCCACCCGGGACGGAGGCCAGGGCGGAGACCCGGTCCCCGACCCCGCCACGATCCGCCGCGCGCTGCCCGAAGGCCATGGCTTCCTCAGCTACCACTTGGCGCCGCGATTTACCTTGGTCGCCTGGGTGACGCACGCCGGCGATGGCTGGCTGCGATTGGGCGATGATCTCTCCTCGAAACTCACGGCCCTGGCGGATCGGCTCGACTTCCAGTGGTCAGCGGCGGCGATGGCGGGCGCCCGGCGGGCGATGATGATGGCTGCGCCGGCGGTCGGGTCGCCGAATGAGCGACCGTCCGCACCCGCAGGCGGGTTAAATGTCTCACCGGCAGCCGGGCCAAAGGCCGCGCCGGCCGCCGGGACGGTCGGCGTCGGGCGCACCGACACTCTACTTTTGCTTCGAAAGAGTGCGGAATCCATCCTTTCGGAGATGCATGCCCTGATTTGGCGACCGCTTGTAGACGCCGGGCTGCACGAAGACCTGCATTGGATCGTGTCGCCGCACGGCGCTGTGCACCGCCTGCCGTTTCCAGCGTTGCTCGGGGCGGACGGCCCACTCGTGAACAAAACCAGCGTGCAGGTCGTGCCGAGCGCGCGAATCTGGCTGGAGTTGCAGAAGCGACGGACGCGCGGGGCGCGGCGGGCATCGCGGCGGGCGTATGTGGCCGGAGTGCCGTCGGCCGAGTTGCCCGCAGTGGAGCGCGAGGTTGCCCTGGTGGGCAAGCATCTCTCCGGATGGGACGTCGTCACCGATCTCGCCCCCACCCGGGAGACGCTGCGCCGCGAAGGGGCGCGGGCCGGGCTCATCCATCTTGCCGCCCATGGCTCTCTCCGTAAGGACAATCCGGCCTTCTCGTTCATCCAGTTGGCGGATGGGCCTCTTTTTGTCCACGACCTGGCGGCATTTCGCCTGTCGGGCTCGATCGTGGTCCTGACCGCGTGCTCATCGGGTCGAGGCGCCGCTCCATCGGGTGACGAGTGGATCGGGCTGGCCCGGGGCTTTCTTCAGGCCGGCGCATCCGCGGTGGTCGCCAGTCTTTGGCCGATCGAAGACGAGGCCACGCTCGAACTGATGGATCTCTTCTACCGGGATGTGGCCGCCGGGCTGGATGCCGCCGAGGCGCTCCGGCGAGCGATGGCGGGGTTGCGGAGCACTCGGCCTCATCCCTGGCACTGGGCCTCGCTTGCGGTTCTGGGCCGGGGGGAAAGAAACCAGAAAGGAACCCAGTGAGTGCTCCCGGAATCCTGGATTGCGGATGACGAGGCTGTCTGGTATACTTAGACGCACTAGGTTGGAAATGTCCGCCACGGAGGACGCCATGACAATCCCGAGACTCGACATCCAGGCATCCAGCAAGCCGGTCCTGCGTGCGTTCTTCCTCGCACTGCTCGCTTTTGTCGTCGGGAAAGCCGCCGCCGCGGAGTATGAGGCGGGGCTCATCCAGGTCCAACTCAATCCCGGGCACACGATTTCCGAAGTCAACGCCGCCTACAATACCGTCGTCGTTGACTCGCTGCCACCGCTCTACCTCCTGCAGGTGCCAACCGGACAGGACGACGATGCCCTACTCGTTCAGATGGAAACCGAACTGGGAGATACATTCTTCTGCGTCGAGCACTCCTGGAGGAACGAAACACCCGAGGGAACGAGACAAATGGTGGTCGCCGCGGTGGGTGGCACCATCACGGACTACCTCGACCAGCGACTCGCGCAGCGACTGCATCTGGCCGAGGCCCACACCCAGGCCACCGGTTCGGGGGTTGTGGTCGCGGTGCTCGATACCGGGGTGATGACGGATCACGAGGTGTTCGGGGGCGCGATTCTCCCGGGCGGGTATGACTTCATCGATAACGACGCCGATCCCTCCGATCTCGCCAATGAAGTCGATGACGACGCTGATGGCCTTCCTGACGAGGGGGCCGGACACGGGACCCTGGTGGCGGGGATCATCCACCTGGTCGCCCCGGACGCGATGATCCTGCCGGTGCGCGTGCTCGATGATGAAGGGCGCGGAAGCACCTTCACGGTGGCCAAAGGGATCCGCTACGCCGTGGCCCAGGGCGCCGACATCATCAACCTGAGCCTCGGTCTGACCGTGCATTCGGGTATCATCGCGCATGAACTGGCTGCGGCGCGCCTCGCCGCGGTGGCGATGGTTTCCGCGGCCGGGAACCTCGGTGTAGACAGTGTGCAGTTTTACCCGGCGAGCGACATCAAGGTGCTGATGGTCGCGGCGCTCGACTCCTCGGACGTAAAGGCGCCTTTCTCAAACTATCACGCCAAGGTCGCCGTCTCCGCGCCAGGGGTCGGGATCTACGGGCCATTCTATGACGGCGCTTATGCCATCGGTGCCGGAACGTCGTTTGCCACTCCATTCGTCACCGGCGAGTGCGCGCTGCTTTGGTCGCTGGAACCGTGGCTCAACTGCGACCAGTTGTACTACCGGGCGACCCAGGGGGTCGTGAACATCTACTCTATTCCCGAGAATCAGCCCTACATCGCCAAACTCGGCACCGGCCGCTTCGACGGGTTGCAGATGTTGCTGACAAGCCCTTTGCTTACCGGGGTGATGCCGGTTGTGCAACGCGGTGCGGAAGCACGCGTAGTGCCCAATCCTGTATCCGCCGGAGGCCGGATGACGCTGGCTTGGTCGGCGGCGTCACCTCCGGGGCCGGTTTGTCTCTTTGTGCACGATGCGAGCGGGCGGCAGGTTCGCCGACTCAGCATCAACGGAACCGACGGGTTCGTCTTCACAGCCCTTGATGACGCAGGACGACCGTTGCCCCCCGGAACCTATTTCGTGCGAGTGACGGGTTCACGCACCAGGCAATCGGCCCGCATGGTTGTCGTGAGATAATACATCTCTTCAAGGCTGCGCGTTGTGGATGGGAACCGGCTGCGGCCGGGGTGGCGACGCCCCGGCCGTCGTCGTGTCGGCCCCGGCTTCCTCGGTACACCCCAATGCAACAATCGATGCCGGTCCAGGGCGTACTGCGTCGAGCATGTCTGCCTCGGACCCCTGCGGGGTGCAGTGCCCCCAAGACGGGCGCCGGCGAGGGCACGGCGGACTCCGTGCTCCTTGTATATGCAGGCATCTCCATTGTTTCGCGACGAGCTCTTGGAATATGTCGGGCGTACAACTGTTTCTTGTATCAGATCACCCGGTCCCAACGACCACTGATCGTAACCGGCGGCTCGGATATCCACAACTTGCCCCTTCGGTGTCTGCATTCCGGGTCAACGATCGGGGCACGAGCGATAGGTAGCGTCCCGCCAGGAAGAAACGCCCCGGCAACGGGGCCATGGTACAGGGTTTTCGAATCAGGAGGTTCACTCATGAAGAAGGTCATCATGCTCGCCCTCACTCTCGCCGTCCTATGCAGCGGCGCTGCGTGGGCCCAGGTCGGCAGCGTCATCGGAGTCGTCGTCGACCGGGCCGGCCTGCCCGTCCTCGGTGCTCGCGTCTCGCTGCACCAGGATGGTGTCTGCGTCGGCTACGTGCTCACCGATGCCGTCGGCGCTTTCACGCTCGCGGATGTCGAGCCCGGCATCTATACCCTGCAGGCCTCCAAGCCGAAGATCGGCACGAAGAGCATCACGGTGGAGGTCGTCGACGGCGAACTGCTCGATGTCGGCGTCCTTCAACTCGTCGGGAAGAATGTCTGCGTTCCCCCGCCCCCTTGTGTCCCAGTCCCCCATTGCGATCTCTAACCGATCCCTGTCGCGGCGTGTAGGAAGAGTCCTGCCCGCCGGGCTCCCGGGCCCCTCGTCACGGCTAGCCTCAGGGGGAACGAGTCTCCCGCCGCGATGAGGGGCCATCCCCAGGCCTTCGGGGCTCGTTATCTGCAAAAAGTAGGTCCTGTTCCGGGAAAGAGTCACTCTTCTTGTGCGCAGCGGCGCTCCCGCGGTCGCTTTCCTACCTGTGAAGGACCGTCAGCACTCCAAACGCCCCCGAGAAGATCGTCGGCGCCGCCGCGAGAGAGGGGGGCCACGACAAGGACAACCGATCGCGACGGGAACCACTCCGCCTGGGTGACCGCCGCTCGGGAGCCGACGATCTTTTCCGATCGGATCAGAAGGTCGCCGATCGCTCCCGCCCGCCGGGAAGGGCGGTGCGAACGCGGCCATTCGCCATGGCCTACGCTTTCCTGCGCGGCCTCGTCGAAGGCGCGCGGCGCGCGGCTGTGTCTTCCAAAGCGAAAGCCGCCCGGGATCGGAGCCCCGCCCGGAGAGCGCTGAGTAGGACCGACAGAAGTGTTTCCATGGGACCACAAAGCGAATCATGAGCAGGAGGCAAGTCCGCATCTGTGTGGGGTCACGAAGCTTCCGCGGAGCACGGGGAGTCGGACGGTCGGCGAAATCTCCGCGAGATCGGTGGCACTCGGTTGATTGCCGAAGCGGACTGGCCATGTTCCCAAATCGTGCGGCTGGCCTGTACACTGGCACCATCGAGGGCGGGACGGTCGCGCCGTGGCGGATCGGTCCCCGAGTCGGCGCTGGTCGCGCCGGTTCGGTTGCAGCCGCTGAATCGGATCTACTGCCAAGAGGTGCCATGCCGTATCTACTCCCGGGGAAGCGCGTCGCGACGGTCTTGGCGATCGGGTTGCTTCTGCTTCTCTTGGTCGCGGCCGCGAACCGCGGTGCGGCGTCTGTCGCGAGCCCGCGGGCCCGCGTTGTCGTCACGACCACGATGATGGGCGCAGCCGTAGCCGACCTGGCCTTTGACTGGTGTGAGCCGTTGCCGCTCTATCCTTCCGCGGGTTGCCCGGGGCATTTCGATCTCACGCCTCGCACCATGGCCGACGTGGAGGACGCCGCCTTGGTGCTCGTCCATGACTACCAGGAACCGTTGCGGGTCCGGGTCGCGGCCGCCGGGAGGCCGTGGCGCTCCCTGCCCACGACCGGCACGCAGGCGCTGCCCGGGCCGTACTTGGACCTCTGCGCGGAGGTGGCCCGGGCGTTGGCCGCCGCTTTTCCGATTCACGCGCCCGCGCTGCAGGCGCGGCTCGACGACCTGCGACGGACGCTTCCGGCGGACGCGGAACGACACCGACAACACGCGGAATTGGTGGTGCGCGGACGTTGCTGCCTCGTGGCGACTTTCCAAGCCGACTTTGTCTTTTGGGCCGGGGGGCGCCCAGCGGTGACCTTCGATCGCTCCGAGGAAGTTTCGTTGCGGGAGATGGACCGCCTGGCGAGACAGTCCCGCGCGGCCGGTGTCACCGCCATCGTGGGCAATGAACCGTGGGGAGATCGCGAAGCGCGCGCACTGGGAGCGGCGCTCGGCGTGCCGTGGACGCTCCTTGGCAACTATCCGGAAGCGGCCGAGCCGGGTGCGTGGCTGCGCCTCGTGCGGACGAACTGCGAGAGACTGGTCGAGCTGGCGGGGGATCAGTGAGTCGAGCGATTACGGTGACTCCGGAGGGTCGTGGGTGGTGACACGTCGGAGAAACCGTATCGCCCCGGGCGGAACGCGCGCGGCTGTCGGTGAGATGCCGCTCACGCAGGCACCGTTCTATCCTCTGGCGCCGGCGTGGCTGCTCTTTCTCTCGGCGTTGCGCGGATTCGTTCTGCGGGAGCCGGGAAGATCGGGGGATGTCCGTCGCTCGGAGATGGACGGCGAGACCGCTACTCCTCCATCCACTCCGGCTCCCGCCCCTCCGCCGGATCCTTCGGCAAGACCATGATCGACTTCTCGCGCTGGCACATGGCGAGGCCCGCTTTCGTGCCGCGAGGCTTGCGGACGTACTTCTTCAGTGTGTAAGTCACGGGCGCCTTGGAGGAGTGTCGGGCCTTGCTGAAAAACGCCGCGATGGCTGCGGCCTCCTCGATTGTCTTAGCACTCGGGTTGTCCTTGCGTCCCTCGCGCCGCAGGACCACATGGCTGCCGGGCACGCCATGCGCGTGAAACCAGTAATCCTCGGGGTGCGCCATCCGGTGCGTGAGGTAGTCGTTCTCCTGATTGGAGCGGCCCACCAGGACGGTCCAGCCGTCTTTGGTCTGATAGGAACGCGGATGAAACCGAGTACCGTCCTTCCGCTCGCGACGGTCGCGGGGTGTCTCTGCATCAGAGGTGGGGGCGCGAAAGCTTTCACTGCGGGCAGTGGCCTGTCCGCCGCGTACACCCCGCTCGCTTGAGGCGACTTGGTTTCCGGCGCGTCCAGCGTTCCCCGCGTCGCGGGCGCGGCCCGTGCCTCGCGAACCGCCGCGATCGCCGTCACCCGCCACGGAGCGGTCGACCGCCGCCGCGGGCCGTCGCCGAAAGATCCCGAGCGCCTCGTCGAGCCGGCGTTCGAAGGCGATGTCTCCCGGAGGGGCGTCCGCATCCCGCACCTTCACTTCCAGCGCCGAGAGCCGGGCGGCAGTCTTGTCGATCCCATCGAGGCGGCGCCGGCGGTGCGGTTCGCCACGGTCCCAGCGGCGGGCGCGCCGGAAAATCTCCTCGGCGTTGCGCGCGGGCGTCTTGGCCGGGTCGAGCTCCACAACCAGCGTCTCGCCTTCATGCACCCAATCGGGACACTCGAACCGAGTGTCGCCCTTCTTCACCTCGTGCAAGTGGCCGAGGAGCGCCTCCGCGCCGCGGCGCAGACGCGGGCCGAACTCGGGATCAACGCGCTCACGAAGAAGGTTGTCGCGCAGGCGCAGGAGCCTCCGCGTCTCGGCCCGGAGGCTCTGCAGGGCGAGCCGACGGCGCTCCTCGGCCTGAGCCCGGGCGATGGCTGCAACGTGGACGCGGGCGAGGTCGGTGTGGAGTGTTTCTGGGTCGTGGGGATCACTCGAGTCGGCGGAACCGGACGTCGAGTCCGTGACGGCGGTGACGGGCACCCGGACTGGATCGGTGAATGCTCTGCCCGCGCCGCCGGTTGTCAACGCGCCATGCTGCGGGCCGTCACGCCGGCGCGGTGGCCGCCAGGCGTCACCGGGACGTGGCCCTCGCGGGCAGGCAGCTTCGAGGACGATCCCGTCCTCGTCGAGAAGACGCAGATTGCCCGAGGCGCCGGTCCACTCGGCCACCAGCGTGCGCGATCCTGTTCCGGCGGCCCGCGGTGGGGGGACGAAGCGGAAACACAGGAGCCTCGCCTCGCCCGCCTCTTCCACTGCCGCGAGGAATAGACCAGGGAGGCCTCCGCCGAATCCGCCCGTGGATGCCACCGCCGGCTCGCGCCCAGCGGGAGCCAGATGGAGTGTGGGGTGGGCCGGATCGACATCGATGATCAGCCGTCGCCGCGCGCCCGGCTCCGGCCAATCCAAGAGAAGCGAAAGTCGCCGCGGAGCGGTCTCCACGGCAGTCACCCGTGCGGGCACGCGCAGGCGGGCTGCAAGATCCCGCGTGGCCTGGCGTAGCGTCGCTTCGTCCAAGGGCAGTTCCTTTCTTCGTCGGAATCGGCGGGCATCGGGGACCGGGGGAAGATAGCACGGGGCGAGCCGGCGGCACGAGGCGGCGGATCCTTCTGCGGCGGCGGGTGTGACATCCGCTGTCGTAGCGTGAAAGGAATCATGGGATACGATACGATTCATCCATGCGGGGGGAGAACAAGAGCCGTGCAGAAACGCCGGTCAGGCGATCGTCCACTGCGCGGGAGTGCGAGCGCTTGATCGCAGAATCAGGCCCGTGGCATCCGTTCCTCGGGGCCCACATGTCGATCGCGGGCGGCCTGCACCACGCCCTGGAGGACGCCGCGCGTCACCGTTGCGGCGCGGTGCAGCTCTTCACAGCGAGTCCGAACCAGTGGAAGGTCAAGCCGCTCGATGAGGTTTCGACTGCGCTCTACCTGGACACCGACGCGAGGCTCGGGCCGTTCGCTTCCGCGGTGCATGACTCCTACCTCATCAACCTCGCCTCGCCCGACCGTGACCTGCGGGCAAGGTCGCTTCGAGCCTTCATCGCCGAGGTGGAGCGGTGCGAGGCGTTGCGCATCCCGCGGCTTGTGTTTCATCCGGGCGCGCACATGGGCCAAGGAGAGGCGACGGGGCTGCGGTGGGTGGCCGAGGCGATGCGCGAGACGCTGCGGGCCACCATGGGGTTCCGTACCCGGCTGCTGGTGGAGAGCACGGCGGGCCAGGGGAGCGGCCTCGGCTACCGACTCGAGCAGTTGGCCGAGCTGATCGATCACTGCCATGGCGATGGGCGCGTCGGTGTCTGCCTCGACACCTGCCATCTCCTTGCGGCGGGCTACGACTTCCGCACGCCGGAGGCCTACGCCGGGTTTCGGGCTGAGCTGAACAGCCGGATCGGCCTTGCCCGAGTCGGATGGTTTCACCTCAACGATTCCGTGAAGGAGCTCGGCTGCCGCGTTGACCGCCACGCGCACATCGGCCGAGGCCGCATCGGGGCGAAGCCGTTCGGGTTTTTCCTCCGTGACCCGGCCTTTCGCCACGTGCCGATGGTTCTGGAGACGCCGAAGGAACACGACGCCGACCGGCGGAACTTGGCACTCCTTCGTCGGCTATCGCGCCTTATCCCGGACGCATGACTCCGCACTTGGGATCCACGGCCGCGGGTGTTACTACTCGACAACCAACCGGCAGGGGCAAGGAGCCCGGCGTCCGGCAGGCGTCGGCAGGCAATCGCACAACGGAGCATCGATGCACCCGGACTCCACCCAACGCAGCGAAGGGATCGCCCTCATCGCCTTTGACGTCGACGGCACCCTCGTTGATCACCCCGAGGGGAAGGTCATCTGGGAGCTCCTGAATCGGCGCTTTATGGGTGATGACCGGATGAATCACCAGCGATATCACGACTACCAGGCCGGGATCATCGACTATCCCACCTGGGTCGCCCTCGATGTCGGTGGCTGGATTGAGGCCGGAGCGACGCGACCCGAGATCATGACGGAGGTCCGCGCTCTCAGGCCGGTGGATCACGCGACCGAGGTCCTGCACGAGCTACGCGATCGGGGCTATCTGCTCGCCGTCATCTCCGGCACACTCGATGTCGTCCTTGACGAGTTCTTTCCCGAGCATCCGTTCTGCGGGGTGTACACCAATCACCTCGAGTTCGACGCCGCGGGGCGCCTCACCGGCTGGCGCGCGACTCCCTTCGACATGGATGGCAAGGCGCGGGCTCTTGACCACTTGGCCAAGCGCCACGGTCTTCCGCTCCTGCGGTGCGCGTTCGTCGGGGACAACGTCAACGATCTCGGGGTGGCCCGCGTGGCCGGGCTTTCGGTGGCTTTCAACGCCAAGAGCGCGGAGTTGGAGTCGATCGCGCACGTGGTGATCCGTTCGCCCAGCCTTGCTCCGGTGGCGGCGCTGTTTCCCGGATGCGGCGATCCCCCCGTCGGAGATGGGCTGCCCTGAGCCGCGGAAGGACTGTGTCCCCGGATGCTTCCGCCGGCGCGCCATCGTTGGGACGACGGCACTAGCGGCGCCACCTGCCATTGCTCACGATCGGCTTGCCGTCCCCACAGACCACGAACTCCTTCCGCGTATCGCGGACCATGTCCCAGTGCGCCGCCGACTCGTTCCTGCCGCCGGATTCGGGTGGCTGGAGTTCACCGCTCGCGTCCCCTGCGTGTAAGGACCCCCGAGCTCAGCGCAACCCCCGCCAACGTCACCGACCCAAAGACCACGGTGCTCCAGTGAAACGCCTCCGTCCCCCAAAGCGCCCCGAACGCCGCCGTCAGCGGCGGATTCAGAAACACGAACGCTGACACCGAGGATGCCGGAAGCTTCCCCAGCGCCCAGAAATAGGCCGCGAAACCCACGATGGTGCAGAGGATCGAGAGGTGCATCAACGCCGCCCAACCCGTGAGGGTCAGGTCGCGCATGATGGCATGCACGCCGCCGGTGCCCAGAATCATCGTGCCGAGGAACGGCAGACTTCCAAGACCGGTGGCGGTGATGCTCAGCAGCATCGGGTCGCCGCGGGTGGTCGCCGGCTTGCCCAGAACCGCGGCGATCGCCCAACTCAGTGGAGCCAAGAGCACCGCCAGGGCGGAGAGCTCGTAGCCGCTGCCGAAGGATCCACGCTGCGTTCGCACCAGCATGTAGACCCCGAGGAACGCGACCCCGAATCCGAGGACTTTGCTCCATCGCAGCCTCTCACCCAGGAACGCCACGGCGAGAAGGAGCGTGAAGACCGGATTCATCGTGATGATGAGGCTGGCGGTGGCGGGTGGCACGCGTCCCTGCCCCCAGTTGAGGGCGAGGTTGTAGCACGGGACCAGGCACAGCGCCATGAGGACCACGCGCAGGCCGTCATGCGCGAGAATGGCGCGCGTCTCCCGCCAGCGCCACAGGCAGTAGGGGATGCAGAAGAGCGCCACCGGCCCGAAGCGCATCGTCACCAGATCGAACGCGGAGACATGCACGGTGGTCCGGAAGTACGTCACCGCGTGGAATGAGTTCGACCAGATGAGGAAGAGCAGGAACATCACGGTGTAGACGAGGCCGCGGGAAACGTGGGGGGGCGCCGCCGCGCGATCTGGGGCCGACGCTCCCGTGGTGAGCCCGGGGTTCCCGCTCACCGCGGCTCCGCAGCGCGATCGATGACGACGTTCCCGTCCGAAAGAGCCCGGACTGAGAACGCCGAGAGCAGGATCTTGGTTGGCACGACACCTCCGCCGGCCGGATCGTCTCCCTGCGAAACACGGCATCCGGGGTTGACCGAAGATGCCGATCGATCGATTCTACCGGTATGTCGAACCAATCGGAACCTGTTATGTCCTCGGGAGCCCCGGCCACGCCTGCCAAGACGGCCACGCCGGCCGATCCAGCCGTGTCTCGGAACGCGGCCACGCCCGCCGACACCGTCTTGCCGGCGAGCCCCGCGACTCCCGGTACAGCACTGTCGCCCCGCGTCCCGATCCTGAAGCCGCTCCTCCTCGACATTCCCGAGACCCTGGAGACCCCGCGCCTAGTGCTCCGCTCGCCGCGCCCCGGAGATGGGCCGCTCGTCAACGCTGCGATCATCGGGTCGCTGGCCGAGCTGAAGCCTTGGATGCCCTGGGCCGACCCGACGCCCAAGGTGGAGGAGAGCGAGGAGTTCGCTCGCAGCGCCCACGCCGCGTTTCTTGCGCGGAAGGAGCTGAACTGGCTCTTTCTCCTGAAGGAGACCGGCGAACTCGCCGGCATTGGCGGCTTCCACACCATCGACTGGAAGGTGCCCCGCGGTGAGATCGGCTACTGGGCCTGCACGCGGTTCGCCGGGCGCGGCTTGGTGCATGAGGCGGTCGATGCGCTGACCCGGCTCGGGTTCGGCGAGATGGGCCTCGTACGGATCGAGATCCGCTGCGATCAGCGCAACGAACGGAGCGCCTGGGTCGCTCGGGCCGCCGGGTACCCGTTGGAGGGGATGCTACTCCGGCAGTCGCGCGGGGTGAACGCCGAGCTGTGCGACATGCTGTTGTTCGCACGGGTGGCCATGCCCCCCGCTCCCGCCGGCTACTCGATCCGCCCTCCCTGCCGCGAGGATCTGCCCGCCATCCGTGATCTCCAGGTGGCTGCGGATCTCGCCGACGGAACGGAGCGGGCCGATTCTCTGGCCCGGTTGGAGGAGCTCTTCGAGGACCCGTGGTCGAATCCACAAACGGACGCTTTCGTCGCGCGCGATGCGAGCGGGGCGGTTGCCGCCTGGGGGCGCACGTTCCTCAAGCCTTCGCCTGCCCTCGAAGCGCGCCTCCACCTCACCCTCGACACCCACCCCGATCACCGCTCGGAGGCAATCTCCGCGGCGTTTTTCGAGTGCGTGGAGGCCCGGGCACGGGAACGTTTGGCTGCAGTGCCCGCGGGGATCCCGAGGCACATCGTGGTGCCCCTGGATGTCCGAGACGAGACCCGCCGGGCCTTCCTCGACCGTCGCGGCTACCGTCTAGAGCGCGTCTTCTTTCGCATGCAGCGCGACCTGCGCAAACCGATCACGGAGCCGGCGGCACTGCCGCCCGCGGATCTTTCCATGGTCTCCTGGCGACCCGAGCTGGACTCCGCGTTTCACGCGGCTTTCAACGAGACCTTTGCCGACCACTGGAGTTTTCAGCCGGTGAGCGCAGACGAATGGCGGCAGGCCTTGTCGGGGAGTAGCACCTTTCGCGCCGATCTCACCCGCGGGCTCTTTCACGGAGAGGAGCTTGTCGGCTTCAGCATGAATTTCGTCGATCCCGAAGAGAACGAACGAGTGGGCCGGCGGCAGGCCTGGATCGGGCAGATCGGGGTGCGCAGGGCCTGGCGCAAGCGGGGGCTGGCCACGGCCCTGCTCTGCGATTCGATGCGGGCATTCCGCGCGGCCGGGCTCGAGTGGGCCGTCCTTATGGTCGATGCGGAGAGTCTCACCGGCGCCGTCGGCGTCTACGAGCGGGTGGGCTTCCGTGCCGTACAGCAGACGGTGCTGTACACGCGCACGCTCTGAGTATGACTCGCAATAGGGCGGGTCGGGCGCCATTCTGTTTCAAGAAGAGCAGGAAAGGAGATGCAAGGGAATGAAAGCCGCGTTTGTCCTGTTCTTGGTAGCTGTCGTGGCAACCACGGCGCGGGCCGATGAGAAGACCCTCCTGGGATCGTGCCCGATCGTGAGCGGCGGCTTCGGAGGCCCGGTGGTCAAGGTTTCGCAGATTCATGGAGAGACTGCGCTTTTCGCCGCCGCCCGCGGCGGTTGGTTGATCAACCACGTCTTTTCCGTCGGCGGAGGAGCGTACGGGCAGGTCGTTGACATTCAGGCCCCCGCGGCGGCGCGGGAGTACTACCTGGCTCCCGACGGGGCCAGCGTGATCTCCAGATCGTGATGAGCTGCGGCGGGTTGGAGCTGGAGTACGTTGGTCTCTGGGAGAGCGTGTTGCACTACTCTGTCACCGCGCTGGTCGGTGGAGGCGACGTGGAGTAGGCCGAAGCCCGGGACAACACTGATGACGGTTTCTACCCTTACGGGCATCACGCTGAAGTTTGGGAAATTCTGACGCGCAAACAGCCGTAACCGGTCATGCGTTGCGGCACCAACCCCGTGGGGCCGGTGCTGCTCGGCGACTCGATGCGGGCATTCCGTGCGGCCGACCTCGGGGAGGTCAGAAGTCATTGAGCACCTCCGGGAGCCGACGACGGAAGAAGCGATCGTTGTTCTCGTACCACGCGCGGGCTGCGGCGCCAAGGCGGTCGTGCGCCGTGTCATCAAGGCCCAGCGCCTCGATGACGCGGCGCGCGAGGTCGGCCGGGTCGACACGATACGCCGTGCCGAGCCGCATCGGCTCCGACTCGCGCCAGGCGGCGAGCAGTCCGCGTTCAGGTGTGACGAGCTCGTTCATTGGCGGCGCGTCGGTCGTCACGACCACGGCGCCGCAACTCATCCCCTCCCCGATAGTGTGGCCAAAACCCTCGACCTCGGATGGCTGGAGATGGATGCCGTGTCGGTTCTGCAGGTCGGTCAGGTCGTCGTCGGCGATGTAGTTGACGATCCATCGCACGTTCGGCAGGTCAATCACGGTTGCGCGCTCGGGGTGCTGGACGATGGTCAGCGTGGGCCACTCCGGATGCGCCGCCCAGAGGGCGACGATGGCCGCAGTTCCCTTCTGGCGGCTGCGGCCGGCGAGATGAAGGAGGCCGCGGCGTTCGCGCACAGGAACCGCGGCGCGACGGTCGCGCCGAAGTGAAGCTAGCAAACGACGTCCGGCACCCCAGCGCCTGAAAGATCGCCTCTCCGTGGCGGGTCTTGCAGAGCACGAGATCGAATCGCTTCAGGTGGCGCTTGGCACGTTCCTGGAACCACTCCTGATTCGGGATGAGGATGTTGGCGCGCGCGTGCCGAAACCACATCGGGATCACGAGCTCGATGAAGAGATTGACGTCATAGGCCGGCCGCCGGCCGACGATGCGCCGCAAGGCCCGTCGGGTGCGCTCGGCGATCGGCGGCGACTGGAAGCCATGCGTGTCGACCTGCCATCCGCAGGGCTCGAGCATCGACCGCACCAAGCCGATGTCCCGCGACAGGCCGAACCCGACGTTGTTGCTGATGATGTTCAGGCGCCTGTATGGCACTTCGTCGCTCCCGAACGCTCTTCGACCGACTCCGAGTAACCGCGAATGATGACACGGACTCCGCCCGCGGCTCGTACGGCATCATCGGGCCAGGGCGCATTGCGGTCCCTGAGACCAGAGGGAGTCCACGGCGAAGAATGCCATATTCGCCATCCACCTCGCTAGGTCAGTCTTCCAACTCGCCGTGTCCCAACGTCCCGGTGGAGCCAGCCCAGAGCGCCGATCGATCCGCATGCATCGTGACCGGGTCGGTCGAGCGGGAGAAGCTCAAACCTCCTTTCCGCGCCGGGCTCTGTGCTCCCTTCTCCCAGCGACGCTTCTCTCGCTGCCCTGAGTGGGCTTCCGCGATGTGCAGCAGACGGTCGTGCACACGCTGGCGCTCTAATACTGGGTGGGACTTATCCCCGCACCGCCTCCAGCCCGCGCGCCCCCGCAGCCCGCGCCCGCCGCGGACCGCGCCCGCCGCGGACCGCCCGCAACACTTTCGCCCATCCGGACAGCCGCGCCTCAGAGCCCGCGATCGACGCCACCGCCACCGGTTCCGCGTGGATCGCCTCGTCCGTCGTCTCGCCGTCGGCCGGGACGTCTGCGCCCACCGCCAATTCTGCGATCACACCCGGTCGGATGAGCTGCGCGACATGCCGCTCTTCGCGGGTGGCGATGCCCTGCGGACCCCAGCCCCGATGATGTCTGTGAGAAACAACCTTGGCTGACATCCAGAACTCCGTTATGCTTCTTCGCGCTCCTACGGAGTGGATCGGAGCGGCCCCGGGGCGTTCAGGTTTTCTGCCGTACCAAAGCGCCTCTGCATCGAGTCGGACAGGAGGATCATGTTCATGAAGCTGCAATCGGTCTTGGTTGTCACCGTCGTGTTGCTCTCTTGCCCGGCGGCAGCGGCATTCGGCAAGACCACGGGGCTCGTCGAGAAAGGCTTCAGGCTGGGGATAGATTTCTCGACCCTGAGAGGAGAGATTGCGACATTTCCTGGTACAACGACTGATCCGGGGAGGCGAACCGGAGTCGCCGCTGGCGCTTACCTCCTTTACGCCGTCAGCCCCAAGTTTGGCCTGGAGTCAGAGCTCTGGTACATCACGAAGGGCGCGAAGTATTCCGGGTCCGGTCTTGTCGGTCTGGCCGGGACCGACCTTGTTGTCGACTCGGACTGGACCAGCACAGCGAAGATCAACTACATCGAGAGCCCTATTCTGCTCCGCTTCGCGCCCGCCGCGCGGGGTTCGTATCTGGTCGGCGGAGCCGCCCTCGCCATCAATCTCGGGGGCAAGCTCACGACCGAGGTGAGCCTCGACCGAACCAGCTACCCCCCAGGCGCGACTTGGAGCACAGACGAGAACCTGAAGGGCCTCCCCAGTGTCGAAATCGGCGCCATCGTGGGCGCCGGCCTGCAGATCCCTGCCGGCAGCAGCAAGATCTCCCTCGAAGGCCGATACAACGTTGGATTCTCGTCCATCGACTTCTCGTCGGAGAGCACAGACGTGAAGAGCGGGACGTTCGTGATCTCGGCAGGAATCGGGTTCTAAGGGCATCGAGTCGGACAGGAGGATCACGATCATGAAGTTGCATTCGGTCTTGGTTGTCGTCGCGGTCTTGCTCTCTTGTCTGGCGGCAGTGGCATTCGGCAAAACCACGGGGCACGTCGAGAAAGGGTTCAGGCTGGGGATAGATCTCTCGACCCTGAGAGGAGACGATGCGAGGTTGCCGGTGCCGTGGCAGGGAAGTTACAACAACGGGGCTTCCACGGCTTCTCCGGCGAAGCGGACCGGCTTTGCCGCCGCCGCCTACCTCTTCTACGCCTTCAACCCCAAGGCCGGCTTGGAGTCGGAGCTCTGGTACGTCACGAAGGGTGCGAAGTATTCCGGCTCCGATGCGGTCGAAATCGACCTCAATAGTACCACGGGCAACGTCAGGTATCAGGCGAGCGGTTGGACCGCCACCAGAAGGATCAACTACATTGAGAGCCCGCTCCTGCTCCGCATCACGCCCCATGCGGGGAGTTCCGTCAACCCGTATCTAATCGGCGGCCCAGCTCTAGCCTTCAATCTCGGGGGTAAGCTCACGACCGAGACGACGACCCCATTTGTGCCGGACCCAAGCCTGCGTGTGAGCACGGAAGAGGACCTCTGGGCCGACATCAATCGCCTCGAAGTCGGCGCTGTCGTGGGGGCCGGCCTGCAGATCCCCGCCGGCAGCAGCAGGATGTCCCTCGAAGGCAGGTATACCTGGGGGCTCTCGTCCGTCGACGGTTCGTCCCAGGGCGCGGACATGAAAAACGGCACCCTCGTGCTTTCGGCCGGACTTGGGTTCTAGGTCGACTTGCTACATCGCCAACGCCGTGTCTGGGGGCTCGGAGCGAGCATAAGGTGAGCCTCCGCAGTGTGCAGCAGACGGTGTTGTACACGCTCAGGCTCTGAGTCCCGCCCACAGTCATGCGAGCCGGGCGCTCGCCCATGCCGCCATGCCACTGGGCCCTGGTCGCCCCGTCATCCCCGCACCGGCTCAAGCCCCCGCGTCCCGCGTACCCCACGGCCGCCGCGGACCGAGCGCAGCACTTTCGTCCAACCGGAGAGCCGTGCCTCAGAGTCCACGACCGACGTCACCGCCACCGGATCCGAGCGGATCGCCTCCTCCACCGTCTCATCCTCGACCGGCACATCCGCCCCGTCATGCACGATACGCCCGTCCTGGATCTTCATGATCCGGGGACAGACCCGCGCCAGGCCGAGGTCGTGGGTGATGAGGACCACGGTCACCCCTTCCTTCCAGAGCTCCCGGAAGAGCTCGATGATGCCGCGGCCGCTGCGGCTGTCGAGGTTGCCGGTCGGCTCGTCGGCGAGAATGACCCGCGGTCGGTTGGCGAGGGCCCGGGCTACCGCCACGCGCTGCATTTCGCCGCCGGAGAGCTGCGTCGGCAGGTGATGGGCGCGCGGGGCGAGGCCGACCCGCTCCAGCATCTCCATCGCCCGCTCACGGCGTGGTTTGGCCGCCATCCCGCCGAAGAGGAGCGGCATCTCCACGTTCTCGCGGGCCGTGGCGTGGGGCAGGAGGTGAAACGACTGGAAGACGAACCCGATGGAGCGGTTGCGCAATTCGGCCATTTCCTCGGAGGAGAGCTTGCCCACCTCGCGGCCGTCGAACTCATAGAGTCCGCTGGTGGGAACATCGAGGCAACCCATCAGGTTCATGAGGGTCGATTTGCCGGAACCGGACGGACCGATGATGGCGGCCATCTCTCCGGCTGCGAGCCGGATACTCACCTCGCGCAGGGCCGGTGTCTCCACCGAGCCGGACTTGTACACACGCGTGACGCGCTCCATCAGGATGATCGGATTCTCACTCATGACGCAGGGCCTCCACCGGGTTGAGCCGGGATGCGCGACGCGCGGGAAGTGCGCCGGCCAGACAGCCGATGCCGACTAAGACGAGAACGGTGATGACGCCGAGAGGGATCGATAGGGTCGGCTTGCCGAGAAACTGCATCGCCTCGTTCTGGATCGGCAAGCGCTGTACTCCTTCGACGATGAGCCAGGACAGGGCGATACCGACGTAGCCGCCGATCCCCGCCAGAATCAGCGATTCGCCCACTGTGCGCGCGATCACAACCGTGGGCTTGGCGCCGATGGCCATCTGCATGCCGATCTCGCGGGTCCGCCGGTGCACGAGGACGAAGAGCATGTTGGCGAGTCCGACGCCGGCGACGAGAAGAGTCATGCCACCGACGATGCCGAGGAAGATCTGGAGGCCGATGACGATCTTGTCGGAGATTTCGCGCATCTTCACCGTATCCCAGAAGCGGACGCACCCCTCGTCGGCAGGGTCGAAGCGTTGCCGGGCGGCCAGGGTCTCGCGCACCCGGGTCTCGATGTCGGCGGGTCGAGCCGGCGCCTTCACCGTGTACACGAGATTGTGGTAGGGGTTGTCGCCGAACATCGCCGCGTAGGTCGTGATCGGGATCGTGGCCTTGGCGATGTCCGGCCCCCCGTACATCCCCATCTGGCGCTTCTCGATCATAATACCGATCACGCTGAACGGCACGCCCCGCACCATGATTGTCTGCCCGACCGCCTCCTTGTCACCGAACAGGCGGGTCTTCAGCTCCGGCCCTAGGAAGATCACCCGCCGCCGCAGTCGCATATCTTCCTCGTTGATGAACCGTCCGCCCGGCTGCGGGATGTGGGAGCGTATCCTCTCGTAGCAGGGGAAGACCCCGTTGACGCGGGCGGTGATGGCGCTGCGGCCCCAGGCGAGACTCGTGGACCAGGAACTCCTCTCGGCGGCCACCTCGTCGATCTCGGGGATGCTACGCTTGAGCGCCTGGAGGTCCTCGTCCCAGAAGCGGATGGCGCGTCCCGGCTTCATCCCTTGCCACGCCTTGGTGGTCGATCCGGACCAGAGCACCACGAGGTTGGCTTCGGTGAGCGCCCCCCGCCCCTCGGCGAACGCCTGCTTCAACCCTTCACCGAAGGCGAGCAGAATCATCATGGAGAGGGTGCCCCAGCCCACGGCCAAGACCACAGCGGTGGGATGGCTCTTGCCGCGACCGAGGAACCGCCACATGAGGAAGAGGCCTTGACGCCAGGGGGACATGGTTACCTCGCTACGCCCGCAACGCTTCGGCCGGACTCATGGCCGAGGCCCGCCGTGCCGGCCCGATGCCGGAAAGAATTCCGCAGATGCCGAGCATCGCGGCGGTGAGGATGGCGGTGGATGCCGAGATCTGAGGGACACCGACGTATTGCTTCCAGGGCAGGAATGACGCGGCCCATACGGTCAGTGAAGCGACCGCCACTCCCAGCACGCCTCCGGCGACGGTGAAACAGATTGTCTCCAGCAGCACTTGGCCCAAGACCCAGCGACGTCGAGCCCCCAACGCCATGGAGATACCGATGTGCGGGGTGCGGTCCTCCACCACCATGCTCATGGTGTTGGCCACGCCGATTGCCGCCACGGCGAGGGTGAATGACCCCAAGATGGCGAGGAAGGTCCGAAAACCCAGGAAGATGTTCTGAAACATGACCAGCCCTTCGCCGACGTCCCAGATGCTGAGCGCTTCCTCGTCGGCCGGATCGAACCGATGCCGGCGGGCCAGGACTTGGCGGATCTCCGGAATGACATCCTTACCCTTGGCGCGCTCGGCCAGCTCGATGACGAGGTTGTCAGGCACGCGCAGGCCGAGCGACGCGACCGCGGTGGCCGACGGGACCATGACCCGCTCGTCGTCCTGGCCGTTGTAGTTACTGTCCTGCTGTTTCTTGGCCAGCGTGCCGATGACCGTGAACGGGATGTTGTCCATGCGGATCGTCTGGCCCACGGCGGGCTGGTCGCCGAACGTCTCCTGCTTCACCAGATAGCCGAGGACGCAGACGCGGCGACGCTCGGCCTCGTCTCGGTCGCTGATGAAGCGGCCACCCGGTTCGGGTTCGACCCTTCGCATCTCGCCGAAGGACGGACGGACACCGGAGACGGTGACGCCGGACTCTCCCTTCGGTCCTTTGGCGTTGGTATTGCCGCTGTACTCGGGACTGATCGCCTTGACGCCGGGAACATCCCGGGCGATGGCGTCGGCATCCGCATCCGCGAGCGGGATGTAACGACCGCGCGAAAGCCCCTCGAACGGTATCGAGGTTCGAGACCCCCAGAGCAGGAGCATATTCCCACCGAGGGCGTCCTGCTGGGAGTACATCTCTGTCTGCAGTCCCTTGCCGAAGGCGAGCATCACCACGACGCAGAAGGTTCCCCAGGCCAAGCCGAAGAGCGTGAGCCCGCTGCGCAGACGGTGGGCTTTCAGGTCCCGCCAGAGCTGGAGGAGGACGATGCGGAATTGCATGGTCGTAGCCCGCTTCGCTACTTGTTGCCCGGCTTGGAGGCTGCGGGTTCGAGCACCTTGTCGCCGGCAGCCAGGCCGTCTTTGACCTCGACGGTCAGGCCGTCCGAGAGGCCGGTTGTGATCTTCTGGTTCACCGGCTTGCCGTCCTTGCCGGACAGGCGCACGGTCGCATCGGTGCCTTCGTACTTCACGCAGCGTTCCGGCAGCACGAGGACGCTCTCGGCGCGGGCGATGGCGATGCGGGCTGTGGTCGAGTAGCCGGCGCGCAGCACCGGACCGTCCTTCACCGGCACAAGATCCGCCTCCACGTCGAATATGGTGGCCGCCTCCTGTTTCCGTGCTTTCGGGGAGATCCTGCGCAGCAGGCCGGAGACCTCTTTGTCTGGGATGGCGCCCACGGTGAAACGAACCGGTTGGCCGGCGTTGAGCTTGCCCACGTCAACCTCGTCCACCGTTCCCTTGAAAACCAGCTTGCCCATGTCCGCCATGGTCATGAGCACTGTCCCTTCCTGATAGGAGGTCAGGGGGACCACCGGATCGCCGGGGTTGGCGTCGAGCGTGAGGATCGTGCCGGTGACGGGGGCGACGATGCGGGAGCTGATCTCCTGCCCTTCGATCCGGGCGCTGCCGCTCTTGAGAAGCTGGAGCCGCTCGGAAGCGAGTTGGGCGCTCAGGTGGGCGCGGTCAAAGTCCTGCTGGGTCTGCTCGACCTGCTTGTCGGAGGCGAGTCCCTTGGCCGCGAGCCCCCGGGCGCGCTCTAGGTCTTTCGTTGCCCCATCCTCCGTGACACGGGCGATCTGGAGGCTGCGCTCGGCCTCGGCCCGTTCCAGTGGCGTGGGATCAGGGCGGATCTCGATGAGCGGATCACCGGCGTGGACGAAGTCCCCGATGGCGACGTGCACCTTGTCGACAATCCCCGGAAGCTTTGATTTCACGGAGACTTCCTGCTCCGGGACGATGCTTCCCAGGGCCAGCGCCTCCTGGGCGACGTTACCTTTCACCACGGTCACCGTTTTGGGCAGGTTGGCGGCCCTGGCCTTCCCCCGGCGACCGATATAGAGAACCGACGCGGCTACGAGCACGATCGTGGCAAGAATGATCCAGCGCTTCATCGGGACACCCTCCTTTGCGGCGGCCGGGGGACGGCCGACGACGCTTATCTACGGAGGCGGACGCGGGGGGGTTGCAGAGGGTTCGGTGGGAGCGGTGCCGGGCACTTGCTGCACTGGCGGTCCCGGGTCGGGCAGATTCGGGCCGTGGCCGGACGCTCACCGCGTCGGCGGCACCAGTTTGGAGCGCCGGATCACTCGGTCTCGAGTGAGAAGCGGGACGGCGTGGACCACACTGATCGTGGCGATGAGCTCGCCGTTCTCCCGCTCGATGTGTGCGTGCACGATCAAGAACACGGGGAACCGGACGCTGACAGGCAGTGTGACGGAGAGCTGCCCGGCCTACTCGATTCCGTCGGGCGACGGCAGCTACTCACCCCGTGGCAGGAGCCCGCGATACACGCCCGTGAAATCCGTTCCCAGAGAGTCTCCGAGCAAGCCGAGCCATCGCTCAACGAGCGTTCGATCGATCCCGGGATTCTTTGCCATGACCATGCGCGCATCCTCGAGGTCGCGCGGTCGCCCGGCGGCCACCTTGAGGATCACGAGATCTTCCACGCCGACGTACCGGACCGAAGTATGGCCGATCGTTACCGCGCAAGCCCGCCCGAGCGCTTCCGCCTCGTACGGAGAGAACGAGAAGATGAAATCGACGCGAATGCCGGACGTGGGATCCTGGCAGGGCAGGACCATGGTCTGCCGGGTGAACGTCTCGGCGTCGACCAGCAGTTCGAGTCCGGCGGACCGGGCTGCCCGGTCCAGATCCCCCAGGCGATCGGTGTCGATTCCTAGCGTGATGTCGATGTCGCGGGTGAACCGGGGCTCGCCGTAGAGCAGTACCGCCTGTCCCCCGATGACCATGTAGGGGATCTCGCCGCGGTCCAACTCCGTGGCGATGCGCTCAAGCAGAGGGCCGAACATTGAGTGCTCTGGCTATGCGGATATCCACGTCGATCCCCTCCAGCGGATCCGGGGGCGGGAAGACGCCCAGCGCCCGCGCGTGCTCGATCATAGCCTCCATGAGACGAAAACGGGCATCCAGGTCGAGTGGGTGGTCGCGGAGCCACTCGGTTTCCCACTTCGTGAACTGTTCCGGGTCTCGGATCACGCTGCCTCCGTGGCCGGATTGGGTGCCGAGCGAGAGTGTACCACCTTGCTGCATCGGCGATGGAGATGGTCTACCCACACCGATGTGTCAACGAGGATCATGCGGCCCGCCCGGACCGTCTTCGAGGCCCCGGCCGCAGCTTCGGCTAGTCTCGGTTGGCCTGGAGTCGCGCCGGCCCCACGCGCATCTTCTCCGGATCGTAGCCGAGTCCATCGGGGAAACCGACCCACCGCATCACCGCGCCGTCATTCCGGAGGCGCAGGAGAGCGGAGAGGCCGCTTGCCAGCGAACGCCACGATGTGCCCGTCGGGGTCGAGGCAGTACGCCGCGAGGTCACCCCACGGCCTTTCGGTGAGTGGGCTCAGCTCCTTGCCGCCTGCGGCCAGCGCGCGCGCGTGGCAGATGGCTGGATCGTCAACGACCAGGTACAACTCGGAGCGCGGCGTTCCATGCGCGGTTGCGGGATCGGGGAGACCCGGGCCGAGCAGTCTCCGGATACCCGTCTCGGGCATGAGGCCAAGTCCGGCGCTGCCAAAGAGCGAGAACTCGGTCATCCCGGGGACATCGAGGACCGGGGCGGATCCGAGGGCGCTCGCGTAAAAGATGGCACTGCGCTCCTGGTCCCGGACAAAAAGGATGAAGATCGCGTTCATCGTGGAATTCTTCAAGAGACTGCGTGTCTGGTTGCGGCCACCTGGTCGGGCACATGGTCGGGCACCCGGTCGGGCACCTGGTCGGGCACCTGGTCGGGCACATGGTCGGGCACATGGTCGGGCACATGGTCGGGCACATGGTCGAGCCTTGGTTCAAGCATCCCGGTGTACCGTTTCAGGCGAGAAAGCCGGCAGGCAGACAGCCACGTACTCGGCGCCGTCGGGTCCGGGTGAGCTGTACTGCACCCACTCGCCGCCCCGCACGATTAGCGCCTCCCCGGCCCGCACATCGATCGATCCTTCACGGCAGGCCACCCGCAGGAAGCCGCGGAGGACGACGGTGTACTCGTCGAACTCCGGCGTCTGCCCCGGTTCCAGCCAGCCCGCGGGGCTCTGCATCCGCGCGATGCTCAGCGCTGTGGTGCTGGTGTTGACCCGGCCGATGAACTCCTCGATCCGCTTGGGCACGTTGCCGGCGGCCTCGATGACCGTGGGTGAGATGATCTTTTCTGGCATGAGAGGGGCCCTCCTTGGTTGGGTGGTAATCATTCAGGTAGCCGGAAGTCAGAATCCAGGAGTCAGAATCCAGGAGTCAGAATTCAGGATTCAGAATGAGGACGCTCCTCGACGAGATTTGGGGACTTGGTAGTGTGGCAAGAGGATCGCCGGTTTGATCTTGGGGCCGCCGGTCAGCAGGTTTGCCGGTCAGGAGCCGCCCGGCTTTCTCCGGACGTCCGCAGCCAGCATGAACCGCCGAAGCTTCTGTGGATCGAGCTGTCCGCCGGTGCGCACCCCCGAGCAGACATCGAGGCCGAATGGCCCGACGTCCGCGATTGCCTGGGCGACATTCTCCGGATTCAGCCCGCCGGCGAGGAAAACCGGCTTCGGTGATGCCTCGCGGATCTGTCGGCTGAGCGACCAATCGTGCCGCCGGCCCGTGCCGCCCAGTTCCTTCACCGGGAGATCGAGGCGTCCCGAGTCGAGCAACAGGGCGTCGACCTCGGCGGACACCGCGAGCGCCTCGGTCACGGAATCGGGACCCGTGACATGGATCACCTGGACGAGCTGGATGCCCGGCAGGCCTTCGCGGAGCTCCGCGTAGGTGCCGCTCTCCAGCCGGTCGACAAGCTGGATCGTTGATGTCCGCACGGCGTGGTGTTGGGCGATGATCTCGGTTACGCCCCGGCGGCTCGTGAGCAGGAACGTGGCGACGGCCCCCATGGGGGGGGCGCCCCCCTGCGGGGGCACGGCGGACCCCATGGCTGCCGCAATGCTGGCGATCAGCTCGTCGCGGATGACCCCGGGACCGCTCGGCATGTGCGAAACGAGGCCGATCGCGTGCGCGCCAGCCTGCACGGCCAGCCGGGCCTCGGCCTCCGACATGATGCAGCAGATCTTGATTCGGGGATGTCGGGTGGCGTCCATGACCGCATCGTACCACCCGCTTGTGACTGCTGCGGCACATCGTCCCTTGCCGGCGGTGTCACGTCTTCCCCCGCCAGTGGTGTGTGCTCGATCAGCCGTGGCCGGTCGGTGCGTCGCCCAAGGGTACGATCTGATGTTTCGCCGTGCTCCGAATGGGGTACCATCGGCTCCGGTCGCAACGCCGCCGGTTCTGCCGCGGCAGGACGACCACGGTCTCGCGTCACGTGCAGAACCCAGGAGACGCACACGCCTTGTCTTCCTTGGTCCGGGTGGATTTCCATTGCCACTCGTCTTTCAGCGACGGGGCGCTCCCTCCGGAGGGAGTGGCGCAGATGCTCGGCGAGGCCGGCGTGACCTGCGCCGCCCTCACGGACCACAACACCGTGGATGGCCTGCTCCGCTTCGAGGAAGCTCTGGGGGCCCGGGGGATCGGCTTTCTGGCCGGCATGGAGGTTGAAGCCGCCCATCCGCTTGGCGAGGTCCATCTGCTCGCCTTCGGAATCGCCGTCGAAGGCGGACGCCATCGGAGGTTGTCGGTGTCGCCCGGACGGCAGCCTTCGGTTCCCGCCGCCTCTCGCCCGCGCTCGCTGCGCTCATTGCGGTCGACTATGGACACCATGTTGCGAGGGATCGTGCGCGACTCCTCTCCCGACCCGATCGATGAGGTTCTTGCACGGATCCACGGCACCGGAGGCCTGGCGTTTCTCGCCCACCCGCTTCAGCCGTTCGAGACGGTGGAACGTCTAGAGGTGCTGCTCGCCGACCTGAAGGCGAAAGGACTGGACGGGATCGAAGCTCTGTACAAACCCTACCCGCGAGCGATGCGGTCCCGGTTGGCCGGCCTGGCCGGCCGGTTCGATCTCCTGGTGAGTGGAGGGAGTGATTTTCACGGAGACGGGCAGCGCGGCGCTTCCCGGCCGGGATGTGACATGCCCCTGTGGCACTGGAACCGCTTTCGGCGGGCCCTGGTTCTCCCCGGAAGCACGGAGGAAACGCTGCCGTGACGACCGAACGACATCCGCGGTTGCGCTTTGGTTTGCGCATCCTGTTGCCCACGCTGCTCGCCATCGGTCTCTTCGTGATCGCGATTTTCGCCATCATCCTGCCGGCCTACGAACGTCAGATCCTTGACCGCAAGCGGGAGATGATCCGGGAGCTCACCCACTCAGCGGTGAGCATCCTGGTCGAGTACGAGAGCGAGGAGCGCGCGGGAACCCTCACCCGGGAACAGGCCCAGCGCGAGGCGATCACTCGGCTCCGGTACCTGCGCTACGGGGAGGATGGGAAGGACTACTTCTGGGTCACCGATCGCCGGCCCCGCATGATCATGCACCCCTACCGCCCGGACCTCGAGGGGGCCGATCTCTCCGCGTTCGCCGATCCCGCGGGGAAACTCCTCTTCGTGGAAATGGTTCAAACCGTTAGCGTCCGGGGGGACGGGTTCGTCGAGTACGTCTGGCAGTGGAAGGACGATCCCGCGCGCATCGTCCCGAAATTGTCCCATATCCGGGCATTCCCGGCCTGGGGTTGGGTGGTGGGCACCGGGATCTACCTCGAGGACGTTCGCCACGAGATCTCCCGGTTGACCGGGCACTTGGTGCGACTCTCGCTTGGTATAGCGGGCCTGCTCACCTTGCTCCTGCTGTTGATCCTGCAGCAAAGTCTCTCCATCGAGCTCCGGCGAAGCCGGGCGGAGGCGTCTCTGGTGGAGTCCCGGGAAAAGTACCGGGCGCTCGTCGATGCGGCTACGGAGGGGATCGCGCTGGTCATCGAGGGGCGGATCACATTCGCCAATCCGGTCCTGCTGGGGATGCTGGATCGGACCGACAGGGAGGTTGAGGGGCTCCGGCCCGAAGAAATCCTCGAAGATCCCGTCGGGGCGGCGACCCCGCCCGGCGGCGATGACTCCGGCCTAGCGGTCCCAGTCGGCGGGGATGGCGCCGGTCTGGTGGTCCCAGCCGGTAGGGACGGCTCCGGCCTGCCAGTCCCGGCTGACGTGGTTGGCCCCGCTCCGACGGGTCGTGGATCGATCCCTGGTTCCCGCGAGGCGCGCATCCTCAGGCCGGACGGGAAGCACACCGACGTCGTGGTCACCACGTCCAAGATCCAACTGGGACCGCGCGAGGCGCTGATCCTCTCCTTCCGCGAGGTTGGCCCACGGGACAGGGCCCAGCGCGGCCGGGAAGAGCTGGCGGTCGAGCTGCAAGTGTGGCTGCAATTCCTCCAGGAACCGGTGCGCCGGTTTATGCAGCGGCCGGTTCATTGCACGCTCGACGAACCGATTCGGCGGGCGGCCGAGCGCATGCGGCGTTGTGAGGCGAGCGCCATCCTGGTGGGGCCCCCGGGAGACGACCCGGTCGGGATCATCACCGACCGCGACGTGCGGGACCGGGTGGTGGCGGCAGGCCTCGACGCGTCCGAACCGGTCCACCGGATCATGAGCGCACCCCTTCATGCGTTTCCGGAAAGCGGGTTGGCGGGAGAAGCGCTGCTGCGGATGTTCGAACGCCGCGTGCGGCACCTCGTGGTTCACGATGCGGCTGGCCGGGTCGTGGGGCTTGTCCGGGACCGGGAAATTACCGCGGCCCATCGGTTCTCTCCGGCCACCCTGGTGCAGGAAATCAGCCAAGCCCGCTCGGCCGACGAAATCGTCGACTTGCGAGAGCGGGTGCCGCGCCTCGTCGCGGCGCTCATCGACACAGGAAGTCCCCCGCGCAGCATCAACCGGATCATGGCCGCGGTCGCGGATGTCACCCACCAGACTCTTGTCGCCCTGGCGATCAAGGAGCTCGGGCCGCCTCCGGTCCCGTTCGCTTTCATCACCCTGGGCAGCGATGGCCGCGGAGAGCAGACCCTCGCCACCGACCAGGACAACGCGATCATCTATGCGGATTCTCCGGAAGATCGGCGTGCCGCGGTGGAACCGTACTTCCAGGCCCTGGGGGAGCGCGTCTGCCGGGACTTGGATCGAGCTGGGTACACGCGCTGTCCCGGCGAGATCATGGCCTCCAACCCGCGCTGGAGGCTCTCCCTCTCGGCGTGGGTGGCGTTGTACACACACTGGATGGAGGCGCCGGAACCGAAGGACCTGCTCGAGTTCAGCGTCTTCTTTGACTTCCGGTCGGTCGTCGGGGATGCCGGGTTGGTCCGATCGTTGCGAGGGGCGATCGCTACGGTGCTGCGCCGCAACCCGCCCTTCCTGCTCCATCTCGCGCGGCACGCCCTGGAGTTCCGCCTGCCGATGGGGAGCTTCGGCCGGATCGTCACGGAATCGACCGGCGCGCATGACAAGTCGTTCAACATCAAGGAGGCGATGGCGCCCGTCGTGCACGTGGCGCGGTTGTATGCCCTGCGTCATGGCGTGGAGGCGACGAACACCCTGGAACGGCTTCACCTCCTGCACGAGCAGGGGGTCCTGCGGAGCCCGAGCCATGAAGAAGTGGTGCAGGTCTACGAGTACCTGATGCGCCTGCGCCTGGGGCACCAGGCCGAAGCGATGCGGGAGGGGCGGGCCCCCGACAACCACCTGCCGACCGAGGGGTTGACCGACCTGGATCGAGCCATGCTGAAGCAGGCTTCGGCGCGCATCTCGCTCTTGATCAAGAAGGTCAGCTACGACTTTCTTGGATCGGCCTGAACGGGGCGGGCGCAAACCGGACCCGACCTCGCCGGTTCCGTTCGCGCCCGACGCGATGGATGGACCGGAGCTGTCCGGTCCACAAACTCTCTATCTCCGGGCTGGGGCCGGTCTCGCCGCTCCCTTCTGCGTGAGCAGGGAGACGATGACCAGGGCCAGGAAACTGATCGGCACCGAGATGATCGCCGGGTTGCCGAAGGGCATCGGCGCGGCCGTCTTGTCCAGTCCGTATCGTTCGTACATATCCGGGGACAGTAGAATGATCCCGAGTGCGCTGATCGTTCCCGTCGCGATGGAGGCAACGACGCCGGGTGCCGTCGTCTTCTTCCAGAAGAGGACCATGATAATCGACGGCAGGTTGGCGGAAGCCGCCACCGCGAAGGCCCACCCGACGAGGAAAGAGACGTTCATCCCTTTGAACGCGATGCCGAGGACGATCGCGATCAGCCCGACGCTGAACGCGGCGATCTTCCCGGCCCGCACCTTCTGGCGGTCGTCGTACCCTAGCCCGAGAAAACGATCCAGGAAGTCGTGGGCGACCGCCCCCGAGGCCGCCACGATGAGACCGCTCACGGTGCCGAGCACGGTGGCGAAGGCGATGGCGGAAATCACCGCGAAAAGCAGCGTTCCGAACGATCGCGCAAGCAGGGGGGCGGACATGTTGTCATCGAGTAGGTTGACCACCCCGCTGGTCATCGCACTCAGCCCCATGAAGAGAGTGAGGATGTAGAAGAATCCGATCGCCGCGATGGCCACGATGGTCGACTTCCGGGCGGCGGCCTGACTCGAAACGGTGTAGTAACGGATGAGGATGTGCGGCAGCGCGGCGGTGCCCAGGAAAAGGGCGAGCATCAGCGATGCGAAGTTGACCTTCTCGGTCACGGAGCCGTCCAGCTTGAATTTCAGCCCGGGCCGCATCACCCGGTTTCCTTCCACGGGGGTCGCGTAGTAGACGGTGACATTGTCCTTGCCGTCGTCGAATTTGTCCTTCTTCCAAAGGTTGATCCGGCTGCGGGGATCCCCGATCCGGGCCAGGAAGTCGAACGGCCCGAGGGAACCGGTCCGCACGCCCGGGCCGCCGGCACCCTGCAGGCTCGTGAGATTCCCGACAGGACGAAGTTGGTTCTGCGGAGAGGCGGGTGCCCCGTTCACGATCTTGTGCCCGCCACCCAGAGTGGCGGTGTACTGGGTCTCCTGCAGGGTGAAGGTCCCGTCCGCTCCCGGCTTCTGGATCCACCACGACGTGGCCTGGTCCCGGGTAAGCTTCACCATGGTCTTGCCGTGGGACTCGACACGGCCAGCGACGGCATACGCCGGGTCGCTGACGACCGGTCCCTGGTCGCCCGTGGACAAGGTCAGGGTCACCGGGGGCCGAAAGGGAGCCCGGCCGCCCTGGTCGGGCTCCGTGGTCAGTCCCCGGTGCAGCACGGCGATGACGAGGATCAGGGAGAAGATGATCAACGCGCCGCCTTTGATGAACTGGACGTAGGTCGTCGAGGTCATGCCCGCGGTGGCTACGATCGTGATCACGATGGCGCCGACGAGGATGACGCCGGCCGCGTGAGGCAGACCCAGGAGGGGTGTGACCAGGACACCGGCGCCCACCATCTGCGGGATCAGGTAGAAGACCGACACCACGAGCGTGCTGATGGCGGCGGCCAACTGGATGCCGCGGGAGTTGAACTTCGCATCCAGAGCGTCGGTGAAGGTGTACTTGCCCAGGCGTTTCATCGGCTCGGCCACGACGAAGAGCGCCACGATCCAGCCGGCCAGGTACCCAATCGAGTAGAGGAACCCATCATACCCGGCGGTCGCGATCATCCCACAGATCCCGAGAAACGAGGCCGCCGACAGGTAGTCGCCGGCGAACGCGATGCCGTTTACGGACCAGTGGATCTTGCCCCCGGCGGCATAGTAGCCGGCCGCGGACTTGGAGCGGCGGGCAAAGTGGAAGGAGAGGCCCAGGACGAGAACGACGAACAGGACGAAGACCACCACGGCTAGGGGTTCCATCTACTGACCCCCTTTCCTGGTTCCGGCGGAGTAGGCGATCTTCTCCTGGCGGGCGCAAAGGTGGTTGTAGATGAGGGCGAGGACCAGGGCCAGCAGGATGAGACCGAACCCGTAGACGACCGCCAGGTTCAGGCCCAGGAGGACGAGCTTCTCCATGGCGACCGGTCGGACGAGGTTGATGATGACGAAGCTTGCGTAAATGAGCGCATAGGGAATGAACATCCAGACCCCGAGACGCCTCTTGTATTCAGTGGCGTGGTCGGGGCCGGACTGGGCGGCAGGTTCGTGCAGCATGAAGACGCTCCTCCCAAGTGGCGCGGGGTTACGGCTCGCGAGCTGCGAATATGGCGGATTCTCGATGGTAGGGTCAATCGCATTTGACTCGACGGGGATTGATTGCACCAGCGTCGCAACAACACATGCCGGTGGCCGTGTAGCTGACGACAACGCTTCGGAAATCCAGCGGTTCAGATCCTCCGCACGGCAACGACCGTCATGTCATCCATCGGGGCGATGCCGCCGGCATACCGGTCAGCATCGGTCAGAATCGCCTCGACCCGCTCCCGCGCGCCGATGGTCTGCAGTCCGCGGAGGAGACGCTTCAGCCGCGCCAGTCCGTACTGCTTGCCTTGCGGGTTGGTCAGCTCCACCAGCCCGTCTGTGTACAACACCACGGCATCCCCGGCGTCGAGGTGTGCGCGCCCCTGCGTGTAGCGCGCGGCCGGGTTCGGACCAAGGATCAGTCCTCCCTTCTCCAACGGCCGAAGGGTGGTGCCGCGCTGGAGCAACGGCGGGTTGTGTCCCGCATTGCAGTAGGTGAGAGCCCCGCCGGGCCCGAACTCACCGTAGAAGAGCGAGATGAACTTGCTGGAAAGAGCGGCTCGGTGGATCACGCGGTTGAGTCGCTCGACGGTTCGGGTCACCTTGGATTTCTCGTCCATGCACATTCGCAGGCCGGTGATGACGTCGCGTGCTAGGAGTGCCGCCGGCAGGCCGTGTCCGGAGGCGTCGGCGATGGCGACGCCGAGGAGCCGGTCGGGGCGCGGGAGATAGTCATAGAGATCGCCGCCCACAATCTCGGCGGGTCGCGAGTGTCCATGTACCTCGTACCCCGGAAACTGAGGAGAGGAGGAGGGAAGGAGGCTCTCCTGGATGATCCGCGCTTCCTCGATGATCCCGGCGAGCTTCCACCGCTGCAACTTCAGGTTGATGACGTGTCGGACCGCGGAAAGGGAATAGAGGATCTGCTCCTCCAGGATCTCGCCATCCACAGAGAAGGCTATGACATGTGTGTTGCCGGGGCCGATCGCGATGGCCGCGAAGGTGTCGGTCACACCGAGGGCCCATTCGATCTGGTCGCTGTAGCCGGGGTCGCCTCTTCGCATGATGAGCAACCCCTCCGCCAGGGTCCGGAGATGCGGCGGGTAGTCGCGAGGGACCTGGAAGCCGATCGGTACCGGGTGCGATCCTCCGAACGCGCAACAGAGAAAATAGTCCAGCCCCTCGCGTCGGTAGAGACGGCCCATCTCGAACCCGAGGTCGTCGCGAAAGTCGCGCACCAGGATCTGCAGGACTGTTTCAAGGATCGCGGTGCTTTCCTCGACTCGCTCGATGCTGTCGAGGGTACGTTCCAGCTTGCGGTACAGAGCCTTGAAGTCGGAGGAGCGCGGAGGATCTGACTTGATGGGGTTGCCGATCGAATCGTCGATTTGCATGGCACCCGAGAATAGCGTGTCGCGTCCGGCCTCGTCCATCGATCTGCTCCCAATGTACGTGCGCGTGCGGAGCTAGGCTGCGAACGGGTTCTCATCGGCAGTTGGTCCATACACCGACGGCAGCGGGATGTCCAGCTCGCGCAGGTAGACGGTGAGCTGTCCGCGGTGGTGATACCAGTGGTTGAACATGAGCGAACGTACGAACCCCAGCCGCGGGGCGCTGAAGAGCTCCTTGCCCCCTCGGTGCGCCCGCCAAGTGGCGTGGGCGGATGTCGCGTCCAGCCCCGACAGCCACGCGCGGGCGGCTGAAACCGACTCGTCAAGCGCGCCGGGCAATTCCTCCGCGGGGCGTACGACCCAGCCCTCGAACTTCATGGCTGCCATGTCAACCTCGTCCGAACCGAGGAGCTTCGCGATATTCCCCGGGATGGTCGCCACGTGGGTGGCGAGCTCGCCGATGGTCAAGGACTTGGGGTGTGGACGCCAGCCCGGCCTGTCGGCGGGGACGCGATCGAGGACGCGCCGGGTGGCCGCAGCTTCCATGGTCAGTTCCGCGAGAAGCGATTCGATCGGTGGGTACATGTCATGACCTCCAGGGTCTGTGGCACCGAAGAGACTCCCCAGAAGAAGATGCCTTCAAGCCGACGGCGGCGATCCAGTACATCGTCACTTCATCCAGGTTCCAGTGGGAATGCAGAGCTTGCCGACGGGATCGGTGAGAATGCCACTCGCTGTTTCGGCACGAGGGTCTTGCCGGCTCTATCGCCACTGCCGGATGAGCCCCGTGATCAACGCCAAGTGATGGTCATCGTGCTCCGCCTCGAACAGCATCATGTCGCAGACGCGCATGGGGCGATCGAGACGGGGATGGATGGCCGTGCGGGCGAAGCCGGCCTCGTCCATCGCCTCGATGCGGGTGACGAGGTTCCCCCTGACCACCCGGAACTCGGCGAGGATCGTCGAAAGCTCCCGCCGGTTGTGGTCGGCCGCGTTGGTCCTCTGACCCGAGACAGCAGCCGGACGCAGCCGGGCCGCCCCCGCATCGTAGTCATCAAGCCGTCCCGAAAAAAGCGTCTCGACGTCGACGAAGTGCCCCGCGTGCTCTTGGATGGACCACTTGGCGCCATCCCGCTGGATCAGTCTTTCGCGGGGGAGCGAGCGAACGCGGTCATCGAGTCGCGCCGGAGTACCGCGGAGCCGCTCGAGCAGCAGCGGTGCCGTTTCCACCGGAAACCCGAAATCGAATGCTTTGTCGACCCAGCGGATCATCGGCATGTGGATCATCGGTTCTCCCTCCCTGGCCATGGTTATATCTGCCCTCCGGCCTGATCAGTCGTCCGAGCGCCTCCGGAGGCATCCGGGTGATTCCCGGCGGTGTGACCATTCGCGCCGAAGCGGTAGAAGTGCCTCAGCTCCATGTCCTGTGGAATGTCATCTCCGTGCGTGCCGGTCATGGTCTCTGGACCGATGTGCGCCCCGTGGTCCGGCGCGAAGACGATCACCCGATCGTGGCCCAACCATGACTCTTCTGTGGCATCGACGAGCGTCCTGAACGCGTTGACATGGTTCCGGAACGCCCTGATGGCCGAGTCCGAGAATGGGGTCGTCTCGTGAAGGAGATCGTCGTATTCCTGGTGGTAAACGACGATGAACTCGTGCCGGTCCGCCGCGATGAGAGCGAGGGTACGAGCGGTCACGTCCTTGTCATCGCTTTCGGAGAAGTAGTGAACATCCCGTCCCCGGAAGAGTTGGTCCATGCTGGAGTCAGTGACGGCCACAATGGCGGTGCGCCGACCTGCCCTTACCAGCGCATCGAACAGGGTGTCGCACTGCAGCACGGGTCGCTCGTACTTCCTGATGCCGTGATCCGCGGGCGGAGCGCCGGTGAACATCGAGGCAAAGCAGACGGGTGTCTTCGGCGGGAAGACGGCCCGCAGTGCCACCGTCGTTGGCGCGAGGCGGGCTATCTCTGCGAAGAGATCGGAATATCCCGCCTGAAGGTGGTTCCCGATGGCATCCGGCGCGTAGACCAAGCAGCGATCGATTCTCGCGCCGCCGAGTCCGGCGTGCGCGGCCCGTAGGACGAAGTCCACGGGAGGGACCGTACACAGCGCGGGAAGGTCGAGGCCCAGCAGGTGGCAGAGCGTGGGGGTCACTGCCTGGATGGTGTCCGGTGGGTCGGCTCTGGGCGACTCCGGCTGGACCGGGACTACCACGTTCCCTCCGGCTTCGGCAGCTTGCCGAAGAGTCCGAACACGCCGCGCAGGCAGCGGTGGGCGATATCCACGGGTGGGCAGTACATCAGCGGACAGGCGCCGTCGACGAGCGAGATGTTGTTCTCCCGGCAAAGCCGTGACGCCTCCGGCGAACCACTTCCCTGACCGAACGCGCGATGAATCCAGACCCGCTTGATCCCGAGCTCGACGCAGTCGCGAACGACCTGCAACGCGGCGGCGGGGGCGGTGGCGATGACCACGGCTTCCACGCCTCCCGGGATCGCCTTGAGGTTCGCATAGCAGTGGACGCCGTCGATGGCCGTCGCCGCGGGGTTGATGGGGACGACGTCGAGGCCGGCTGCACGTAGTCTCTTGAAGATGGCGTTGCCCGGCTGGCCGGACTGGCGCGATGCGCCGGCTACGGCGATGCGCCGAGATGAGAGGAAGCTCCGGGTCGCGGTCTCGATGCCGGTGGGCATGGTATATCCCTTTCTCGTCTTGGTTTCCGGTCGTGTGGCGCCGCCCCGCCTCACTTTCCGAGAAGACCTAGGATCCTACCCCCACAAAGCCCGATGAAACGCCGCCCCGTCCTCGACCGCGTGGCGCGCGAGGAAGACCCCGATCCTCCCGAACTTGTGCAGCAGGCAGTAGGTCGTCAGCCGGTCGGTAACCTCCGGCGTCAGATCGAGTCCGTATCCTTCCAGCAGCGCCCGCGACACCGGCGGGTCGCCGAAGCAGTAGAATGCCAGCGGCGCGATGAACTCGTAGAACGGATGCCCCATCATGGCGTCGCCGAAGTCGATGAGTCCCGTGATCCGCCACTCTTGAGCGGTCCGCGAGAGCAGGACATGATCGGCGGTGATGTCCGCGTGCAGCAGGACGGGTGAGAACGGGGGCTCGTGGAAGTCGGTCAGCCGCTCGCGGATCCAACCGTGCCACGGCTCAATGGCTGCGTGAAACTCCTCAGCCCCGGAGATCCGCTCCCCAAGGAAGACATCCCAGTCGAGCGCCAGTTCCGCCACCGGCCGCTGCCGGTGGAGTCGCCGCATCAGTTCGCCGAGCTGCTGCGCGATGTCGATCCTCTCCCTGCCCGTGAGATCCGGCCAGATCTCTTCGGCGGGCGTGCCGGGTACGACGGTCATCACCAGATACGGCCAGCCCTCGATCTCGCCCTGTGCGACCAGCTCCGGTGTGGGCAGACCGCGCAGGGGTTGGAGGGCTGCCCGTTCTGCCGCGAAGTCTTCCAGCCAGAACGGCGCGTAGAGCTTGATGATGTGGGAGCCGGTGCGAAAGACGACATGGGTGCCGGCGGGCTGTCGCTCCAAGTTGTTTGCGTCCAGGTCATGCCGGGCGCAAATGGCGGTCACGGTCGGCAGCCATGTGGAACTGTCCGTATGGACACGGCGGTAGTCCGCCGGTGACGATAGGTTTGGAAGCAGAGATGCCATGAGCGACTCCTCGGGCACATGCGACCGGTAGCTCCTAGCCTCGCAGCACCTGAACGATGCGGTCTAGCACGAGCACCCCTTGATCCCGCAGTTCGCATAGTGGAACTTCACGGTGGGCACCTTCAGCAGCCGCTCCGTCTCTTCGCCCTCCGACATCGCGTGGCCCAGGAGGTCGAGCCAGAAGTCGACCCAGTTGTGATCGGTCGAGCTGTCCGCGCTGGTCAACTCCGCTTCGATGCGCGAGAGATCACATCCGACCTCGCAGACCGAGAAGCAGCCCGATGCCGTCTTGATGCGGGCGCCCTCCAGGAGGGAGCCCAGGTTCGCCGGCAAGGAGACGTGCCGGAGTCGGAGGGCGTCTCCCCAGGCCGCGAGCACGGCCCATCGCAGTGCGAACTGCCGCAAGACAGCCTCTTCCTGAACCGCCCGGTCATCCGTCGGTCCCGGCACTTGGTTGTTCATAGCTTCCTCCGTGCGGGAAGGCCCCGCCCTGATTACCTTGCCAACTCGAACACCACTGCCGCCAGCGGAGGCAGCGTCAGGTTGATCGACCACGATTGGCCGTGCATCGGAACGCCGTCGGCCGATCGACCGCCGCCATTGCCGAGGTTGCCGCCGCCATACAACTCCGAGTCGGTGTTCAGTATCTCGCGGTAGTAGCCCGGATCGGGAACGCCGACCCGGTAGCCGATTCTGGGCACCGGCGTGAGGTTGAGCACGGTCACGAGGAAACCGTTGGGTCCGCGGCGGAGGTAGCTGAGCACGCTTGACGCGCTGTCGGAGCAGTCGATCCACTGGTATCCCTGCGGCTCGGTGTCCCACGCCCAGAGCGCATCGCGCGATCGGTAGAGCCTCCCTAAGTCCTCCAGAAGCAGCTCGATCCCCTTGTGCGGCGCGTATTCGGTGAGATGCCAGTCGAGGCTGTTATCGCTGCGCCACTCCCGGCTCTGCGCGAACTCGGCACCCATGAAGAGCAACTTCTTCCCCGGCCGCGTGAACAGATAGGCGTAGAGCACCCGCAGGTTGGCGAACCGCTGCCAGTCGTCGCCGGGCATCTTGGCAAGGAGCGAGCCCTTGCCATGCACCACCTCGTCGTGCGACAGCGGCATGATGAAGTTCTCGGTGTAGGCATAGAGCATCGCGAACGTGAGGTCGTTGTGGTGGTGGGCGCGGTGCACCGGTTCCTTGGAGAAGTAGAGCAGCGTGTCGTGCATCCACCCCATGTCCCACTTGAATCCGAAGCCGAGCCCGCCTAAGTAGGTCGGCATGGTGACCCCGCCCCAGTCGGTCGACTCCTCGGCGATGGTGAAGGCGCCCGGGTACTCTCCGTAGACCAACTCGTTCATCTTGCGGACGAAGTCGATCGCCTCGATGTTCTCGCGTCCGCCGTAGCGGTTAGGCAGCCAGTCGCCTTCCTCGCGGCTGTAGTCGAGGTAGAGCATCGAGGCCACGGCGTCCACCCGCAGCCCGTCGATGTGGTAGACATCCAGCCAGAAGAGGGCGTTGGCGAGAAGGAAGTTTCGCACCTCGTGCCGGCCGTAGTTGAAGATGAGCGTGCCCCAGTCGCGGTGCTCGCCTTGGCGCGGGTCGGCGTGTTCGTACAGCGCGGTCCCGTCGAACCAGCGCAGCCCGGACTCGTCCTTGGGAAAGTGCGCCGGCACCCAGTCGATAATGATCCCGATGCCATTTTGGTGGAGCAGGTCGACTAGGTACTTGAAGTCGTCGGGCGTGCCGTGGCGGCTGGTGGGGGCGAAGTAGCCCGTCACCTGGTATCCCCATGACTGGTCGAGGAGGTGTTCGGCCACCGGCAGCAGCTCGACATGGGTGAAGTTGTAGCGCCTCAGATGGTCGACCAGGCGGGGGGCCAGCTCGCGGTAGTTCAGCCACCGGTCGTTGTCTTCGGGGGCGCGCATCCACGAGGCCAGGTGCATCTCGTAGACGTTCATCGGCCCGTGGCGCAGGTCCTGATTGCGCCGCGACTCCATCCAGCCGGAATCGCCCCATCCGTACTTGTCGACATCCCACACCACCGAGGCGCTGGCGGGGCGGACCTCCGCGAAGAAGGCGTACGGATCGGACTTGATTCGCAGGTGCCCCTCGCGGGTGCGGATCTCGTACTTGTACTGGTCGCCTTCCTTGAGGCCCGGCACGAAGGCGTACCAGATGCCGGAGCTGCCGAGCCCCCGCATCGGATGCCGGCGGCCGTCCCACTGGTTGAAGGCGCCGACCACGCTCACGCCTTCGGCGTTGGGCGCCCACACGGCGAAGACCACGCCCGCCACGCCGTCGACGGTGAGCGGGTGCGCGCCCATCTTTTCCCAAAGGCGGTAGTGCCGCCCTTCCCCGGTGAGGTAGAGATCCAGCTCGCCGAAGAAGGGGGGATAGTCGGGGGAGGATGGCTGGCTCTGGGCGTCCATCAGGACCTCCACGTCCACCGTCGGGTCCGGCGAAGCCGGAGGCGCCGCGGCATCGGCGACCACGGGTGTTCCGGGCGCAGCGTGCGCGGCCGCGGCCGCCGGCACAACCCGCCGCGGTCCGCGCAGGGCACGGGCGATCGTCTCGGCGGCCAGCTCCTCCGGCGTGGGGAGGCGCGCGGGATTCGACGCGGCCGTTTTCGCAGCGGCCGTTCTGGGGACGATGGCCCTTGGGGATGCTGACTTCGGAGTGGCGGTTTTCGGGGCGCTGGCTTTCGGCGCGGCCGTCTTGGGCGCGGCAGCCTTCGGGGCGAGGGCCTTCGGTGCCGCGACTCTCGTGGCACCGGCTTTCGGCGCGGCGGCCTTCAGGGCGCCGGCTCTCAGGGCGCCGGCCTTGAGGTTGGGCTTCGAGGCCTGGGTTTTCGGGGTGGCAGCGCTCGAACCGGACTTCGAGGCAGTGGGCTTCGCCGTCGGCGACTTCGCTATTCGTCCCCTCTCCTCGGTCTTGGGCTCGGCGTCGCCGACGGGCTGCGAGGTTGCGCGATCCTTTGCGGTTCCGCCCATGGCGCTGCCGCTCGGGCGTCGGCCGTTGCCGTTGTGGAGGTTGCGATTGTTGTTTCCGCTGTCGGCACTCCCCCGGGAGGGGGTCATCGAGCTGTTCGCCGCACGCCTGCTCACCACCGTCTCCTTGCTGCTCAGTGCGTCGGACCTGAGGGTACCGGCGCCATCCTTGTCCTTGTCCTTGCCCGTTGCCTCGATGTCCATGATCTCGCTTTCCTTATGATGCCGGGCCGTCGCCATCGCGACGGATGGCGTGCGGTTGGCAAGCCAATAGCGCCGCGCCCGATCTCGGGGCGGAAGCGCGTCTAATCTGCTGCCCTAATTGTCGTTACTTCCCGGTTCCGCAGGGCGATGTGTGACGCGGCCCCCCGAGTCGCCGGTTCCTTCCGGCTCAATCCGGCCGACTCCCGCTCCAACGATCCCAGTGGGCTCGTCCTCGTGCGTGGCCAGAGACCCATACAGGGCGAAAGAGTGGCATGGATCGGGTCTCTGTGTCCAGTGAGGAAAGGGAGCCTTTCAGGCTGCCGTCAACGTCGCCGTAACCATGCCGTTGGGCCGGGCGCCCGCGCCGGCGGCTGCGTTTCGCCAGGCGGGAGATACCCGGATTCGGGTGACGCGGCGGTCTCGCCCTTTGGGGTCGGGCAGTCAAGCCAGCCCGACCAAGCGCCGGCACACTTCGGCGTGCCCGACGCACCACCGGATGGTCTTGGCGGTGTGGCAAGAGGACTCACGAATCTCACCCGAAGCCCGAACACTTCAAGCTGGGGACGGGGAAAAACTGCGATAGGGCTTGCCCCCTCGGGGAATGCTATGCTCATACGGGTCTGCGATCAGTTGTAAGGGGTCTTTTCCGTTGATCGTGGATCGCAGCGCCGGTCCGGGCTGCGTCTGGGGATTTCGACAACCCAACGGAGGTGAAGATGCGACGAAGGCACGTTTCCCGGGTCCGTTGTCTGGCGTGGGCCGGTCTAGCGCTTCTGGCCTGCGTCCCGGCGGCCCGGGTGGCCCAAGCGGATGGCCCGATGGTCTCGATCCGGCTGGTCGGGGGTGGGCAAGCGATCTATGCCGTGAGCGAGGTGCAACGGATCGTGTTCGAGAGCGACACTCTGGTGGTGGTGAAGGCCGACGGGTCGGAACGCTATGGGGCCGCAGCCATCACCAAGATCGAGTTCCTGATGGAGTTCTCCGGGGTCGACGATCCCCGGGACGCCGCGGCACTCGTGAAGGCTGTGCATCTCTTTCAGAACCAACCGAATCCTTTTTCACCTGAGACGCGGATTGCTTTTGATCTGCCGAAGGTCGGGCCGGTGGAGCTCGTGATCTACAGCGTGAACGGGCGGTTGATCCGCAGGCTTGTGAAGGACGAGCGGCCGGCCGGTCGCCACACCGCAAGCTGGGATGGCCGAGATGATGCGGGGGAGAAGGTCGGCAGCGGGATCTATTTCTATCAACTCACGGCACCGGGCGTCGAGGAGAGTCGGCGGATGATCCTGTTGCCCTAAGTGTCTGGAGTATCCGGACGTTTTGATCCGGGATCCGCACGAGGAAGCGACAATCAACGCAGAGAGGAGCGCAACCATGAAGTGGTATATCGGTTTGATTCTTGGCCTGTCTCTCGTGTGCAGTGCGTCGGTGAGCCGGGGGGAGTGGAGAATGCGAATTCACCAGGGGGCGACGGTCGAGGAACGGGCTTTGGCCGACATCGACAGCCTGACTTTCTACGATACGACGCCCGCGGGGATGGTCTGGATCCCGGCAGGCAACGTTCGCCTGGGGCAGGTCGGCGTTCCCTATGCCGAGCCCGTCAACGATTTCTACGTCGAGGGCTTCTACATTGATCGCTACGAAGTCTCGAACGTCAGGTACAAGGCGTTCATCGATGCCGGCGGATACACAACCGATGCGTATTGGAACCCGATCGGCTGGGCCTGGAGGGTGGCGAAGAGCATCACGCTGCCGCTCTTCTGGAATAATCCGTCCTACCACGGTGGCGGGATCGCCGGAAACGAGCAGTTTCCCGTGCTCGGCGTCTCCTGGTGGGAGGCTGACGCATATTGCCGCTGGGCGGGCGCGCGGTTGCCGACCGAGGCGGAGTGGGAAAAGGCGGCCAAGGGGGGCTGCGAGACCCACGGCGACCCGGGCCAGTGCGACGCCTCCGATACCCCGACCTATCCCTGGGGAGAAGGGATCAGCGGCCCGCAGGTCAACTACTACCAGAGCGGCGACCCGTACGAGAGCTATGGCTACACGACCCCGGTGGGCTACTACGACGGGAGCGACCACGGCGGCTACCAGACGATCGACGGCCCGAGCCCCTACGGTCTCTATGATGTGGCGGGGAACGTCTGGGAATGGTGCAGCACGGAGTACGTGGGGTACCCTTATGATCCGAACGACGGTCGGGAGAGCCCTCCGGTGTCCGAGTCTGCGTGCTGCCGGGTCATTCGCGGAAGCTCCTATTACGACTTCTGGGGCGACGGCTTCAGCCTCCGGTGCGCCTACCGCGGCAGCGCCCCCCCGGACCTTCCTGGCTACCATTTCGGCTTCCGGTGTGCCAGGAGCGGTTAACGGGGCCCCTGGTTTTCTGACCTGTTGGTCCCGCCGTGTCTTGGTATACGCTTGCAGTGGACCTGCAAAATTCGCGGCGATCAACCAGTTCACTGGGGCGGGGGCGATGGCACCGGCAGCTCCGTGCCGCAGGGTGTCTATATGGTCCGGGGGCGGTCGGGTTCTGTCGGGGTAACGCAAAGGTTCGTGGTCCTGCGAAAACATGTGCGACGACCGCCGGTGCCCGGCGGTGGCAAGGCGTGCTCGCCTCGCCGTCCGGGCGCCAACCCACCGGTGTGACGGACCGAATCAAGAGAGCGTTCCCTCTATGGCCGAAAAGTCCGTAAAGATCCGGTATGACCAGGAAGGGGACTGTCTGGAGGTGATCTTCGACGAGAAGCCGGGCTACTTCCGGGAAACGCCGAACGACCAGGTCATGAAAAGGTTGATGACGACGGGAAGACTCTCGGTTTTACCGTTATGCGCGTGAGTGCGCTCGGGGACAAGCCACTGGCCCTTGCTCTTTGAGGTGTTGAGCTTCCGGTGGTGGGTCGGCGGTAAGCCTTGCCGACTTCCGCCGTCATGCCGGTCGAACTGCGCCGCCGGCAGGTCCTGGGGCCCGGATCCGGGGGCCATCGTCGAGTTGCGACCCTGGCGGCCAGGGCCGCCAGGGCTACGACCCTGGCTGAGCCCATGGCATTGCCCCGCAACAAGCTGTCGGGTAGACGATCCACAGAGAGCATGAAGCCACGCGACGAATCGCGACCCGGATTACCGTGGATGAGAGTGCATGTGTGTACGTGGCCTCGGGGATGACCGTGACGTTTACGAACCATGCGTCGGGGGCGCCGGTGGTGTGGTTGGTGAATCGGGGGGTGACGATCCAGGGCACGGTGAACCTGAATGGAGCCGCCGGGATTTATGCCAACGCGAGCTACTCCGCGGGCGGCCCCGGGGGATTTCGTGGTGGGATTGGCAGATACTGGTACGGGACGGGAAGTCCGGGGTTCGGTCCCGGAGGCGGGCAGTTGACGGCGAGTACCGGCGGCAATGGCAGCTACAAGCACGTCGGGATAGGCGGGGGGCCTGCGTACGGAAATGATCGGATCCTTCCGCTGATCGGCGGATCGGGGGGGGCGGCGATGGGGGGAGCGGGGGCGGATCAAACAACGGCGGTGGAGGCGGCGGGGGAGCGATTCTGATCGCTTCGAATCGGTCTATCGCCGTCAGTAGTTCGGGGGGGATCTCAGCGCGCGGAGGATATGGGGCCGTCAACAAAACCGTTGGAGGATCCGGCAGCGGCAGCGCGATCCGATTGATCGCAAACACGATCACCGGTCAGGCGACTGGCCTGATGCTGTCCCCGAGCCGAACTCCGGCTTCGTTGCAGTCGCCGCGGGCTACCTGATCGGTCTTGGTCCGAAGTCCGACGGGGGCATCGTGAGCTGGACCTTGGGGACCTTGCCCCAAGGCTACGAGATTTCCGCTCCCAACGCCGGATTCTCAGCAATAGGGAAGACCTGGGGTGAAACCTGCCTGGCCGTGCAGTCTCCTTCCTGGTGGGGGGCCTGCTGTGCCCCGGACGGTGCGTGCACGGTCACCGAGCAAGCGGCGTGCACCGATCCGAATGTGTGGCAAGGTCAGGGCCTAGCCTGCACACCCGAGACCTGCGCTATCAGCGGCGTAGATGACGGTCCGCTCGCGACCAAGCTCGGCTTCCGGGTCGTGCCGACCCCGTTCGCGCAAAGAACCGCGCTGGTCTTCGCCGGGCCGAAGGGCACGACGGCGGAGTTGCTGATTTTCGACGTGTCCGGGCGCAGGGTGCGCAGCGCTTGGCGCGGCGTCTTGGACGGACGCACGAAGAAGCTGGAGTGGGACGGGCGCGACGACGCCGGGCGGGAAGTGTCGACCGGGGTGTATCTGGCCCGCTTGCGGAGCGGAACGGGCAAGGTGGTTGTGAAGCTCATCAGGGCGCAGTGAAACGGAGCGGCACTTCAGGCAAACGCTGAGGGGTGGGTGGGGGCCTCCTTCTGCGAAGGATCGCCTCTTTCTCTTTCTTTCGGGCGAGAACGGACTCGTGGGCCCATCCGGCCGGGTCAATCCTGTTGGCGCCGACGTCTGATCCTGATGGCGCCGGGAGAGATGACCGTGAACGCTTCTCTCGTCTCCGCCTCACGACCGGAAAGTGCCCCCGATACTGCCGCGGCCCTGGCGTTGGGAGTCAACTCTGCGAGCCGCAGCAGAATGATCCCAGAGGCGTTCCATCCTTGACGATACGAGAGTTCGCCGAAGTCCTTGTCCGAAGTGATCAGAACCGCATCGTTTCTTCCCGCGAGCTCAAGGACGGCGGTATCTGAAATGCCGGGCTCCATTTCAGCGACGTAGTGGACCTCGTGGCCTTCAAAGCGGAGGCGATCGACGACTTGGCGATCCACGCCCTCGTCGGCAACCAGATCATGAGGCGGTCTTCTTCAGCGGATGGGCCACCTCCGCCTTCATGGATTCGGCAGCGAAGGCTAGGGCCGCCAGCACCCCCTCCCGGGTGAGCCGAGGATGCGCCCCAAGAATGTCTTCAAACGACTCTCCCGCTGCCAGCTTCTCCAGGATGAGCTCGACGGTGATCCGGGTGCCCAGGATCACGGGCTTGCCCATCATGATCTCCGGGTCGGAAACAACTTTCTCCGTGATGTTCATGGTCGAGACTCCATGGCCAAGATCCGACCGATCTTTCGATCGCGAGGGCGATCTGATGTGCCAGAGTATCTGGGACTAGAGCAAGCGTACCAAGGAACCGACCGCACCGCTACTCGGTTTGCCCATCTTTGGCCGCGGATAGCGCTGTCGGACGGTTATCTGCTTACATTGCAACACGTGGTCGACAGCCGGTTGGCGGAAGTGAACCGTCCGCGTACCGAACCCGTATCCGGGGCCGATCGGCTCACGCCCGCGCACACGATCGCGGACACGACCTCCAGCGGGAATCATTACATCGGCGCGACGATCGACTGGAATCGCGCCGAAAACGGGTACCGCCTCCCGACCGAAGCGGAGTGGGAGTACGCCTGCCGAGCGACGAGCACGACGGCGTTCTGCAACGGCGACATCACGAACGTCGACTGCTCGCCATTGGACCCGAACCTCGATCAGGTCGGGTGGTACTGCGGCAACGCTTCGAGCACGACGCACGACGTGGGCGGCAAGGCGGCCAATCTCTGGGATCTGAACGACATGCACGGCAATCTGTCCGAGTGGTGCTGGGACAGAGCCGGAACCTATGGCGGGGATGTGACCGATCCGGCCGGTCCCGAGTCCGGCTCCACCAGGGTCGTACGCGGCGGTAGCTGGTCTGACGAACAACAGGCGCGGATGTGCCGGTCGGCAAGCCGCGGCCTCGTCCTCGGTGTTCCCGATACCACGTGCAACTGGATCGGCCTGCGGCTGGCCCGGACGGTTCCGGACTCCACCGGCTCGTGCTGCGTTTCGACCGGCACCTGGACGCTGACCACGCAGGCGAGTTGCATCGGGGCCTGGCTCGCGGGCAGCGTCTGTGTGCCGAACCCCTGCCCGCAACCGACGACAGGCGCCTGCTGCGCCCTGGACGGCGCTTGCACGATCACCGAGCAGACGGCGTGCACCGATCCGAACGCCTGGCAAGGGCAGGGCGTCGCCTGTACACCCGATCCCTGCGCCGTCAGCGGTGTGGACGATGTTCCGCTCGCCACCAAGCTCGGTTTCCGGGTCGTGCCGACCCCGTTCACCGAGAGAACCGCGCTGGTCTTCGTCGGACCGAAGGGGACGACGGCGGAGTTGCTGATCTTCGACGTGTCCGGGCGCCGGGTGCGCAGCGCCTGGCGCGGTGTCTTGGACGGACGCACGAAGAAGCTGGAGTGGGACGGGCGCGACGATGGCGGGCGGGAAGTGCCGACCTGGGTGTACTTTGCTCGCCTGCGCAGCGGATCGGGCAAGGTGGTTGTAAAGCTCGTCAGGGCGCGGTGAAACGAAACGACACATCAGTCGAGCACTGAGGGGCGCGGGCGGTCTTCTTTCCGGAGGACCCGTCGCCACGGCACCCCCACAGCCGCCGACAGGTGGCAACCGTGTGACTGGGGATCGACCTCGGTCTGGTTCCGTTGACACCCCGGCAGCCCAGAACTATGTTCACCCGGCTGCTGCGCAGCCGGGAGGATTCGCCATGCAGAGGACTCAGGAAGGCCGCCCCGTGGAACAGCCCGCCCGCTATTCTGTCGCCGGTCAGGCCGCGCCACCCGACTTGCTCGTGATCGGTGGAGGGATCCTCGGCCTCTCCACCGCATGCGAAATTCTCGCCCGCGGCCTTTCCGTGACCGTCTTCGAGGAGGACCCGAAGCGCAGCGCGACCTGGGCGAGTGCCGGAATGATCTCGCCGTACGCGGAGCACGTCGCGGCGGGAGCGCTGCAGGACATGATGCGGGCGGCACGCGCCGCCTACCCCGCCTACCTCCAACGCGTGGAAGAGCACTCGGGAATGCGCGTGGAGCTCGCGTTCCCGGGCACGCTCGTTCCGAGCCTCGAGGACGGACGCCAGCTCGAGCTGAAGGCGCTCACCGCGAAGTTCATCGACCTGGGCGCGCGGGCGCGCTACCTGGATGCCGGCGAGACTGCCGCGCATGAGCCGCAGCTTGCGGCGCGGGGGTCGGGCGCCGTCCTGCTCGATGAGGAGGGGTATGTGAACCCGCGCAGCCTGCACACCGCGCTCCGTGCCGCTTTCGATCGTCTCGGCGGCCGCTGGGTCGGCCTGCAGGTGCTCGGCCTTGTGGCGCGACAGGGAGCATCGGTCGGCGTGGAGACAACGGCGGGCGTAGTCCTCGGCCGTGCGGTGATCAACGCCGCGGGGGCATGGGCCGACCGGTTTCTCCTGCCCGAGGACCAGGCGCGGTGCCGGGTGCGGCCGATCCGAGGCCAGACGGTGCGCCTGCGCCCGGCGTGCCGACGCGAGAGCATCCGGCGCGTCATCCAGGTGCCGGGCTACGCCTACTTGGTGCCGCGCGCCGACGGCAGTGTCATCGTGGGCGCGACGAGCGAAGAGGTCGGGCCGTTCCCCGGCGTGACGGCCGAGGGGGTGCAGTCCCTGCTCTCCGCCGTGCAGGCCCTGGTGCCGGCTTCACGCGGCTGGGCCTTCCTTTCCACGGGAAGCGGCCTGCGACCGATGGCGGGGGACGGCGAGTTGTTCATCGAGCCCGATTCGCAGCGTCGCGGGCTTTTCCACGGGCTCGGGCTCTACCGCCAGGGAATCCTGCTGGCGCCGGTCGCCTCGACGCGTTTGGCCGGCATGGTCCTTGATTACCTGGGGCGACAGGCGCAGTAAGGGCCTCGCGCAAACGCAGGCATCGACCACCCGGGACCGCACGATCCGGCTTGCCTGGCAATTCCCACCCCCGACACAGAAAATGTGATATACTCTCCAAGACCACCGGAACGTGGTTGGGGTACTTGGCATGCGTCGAATGCGCATTCGCTGCGCAAGGAGGGGTAGGTGTCGCAAGACGTTTATCGAGTTGCGTTTCTGACCAGTCCGCGTGGCCGGGCGGCCATCGTGGCCGTGGCTCTTGCTCTTGTGGCCGTGGTGGGGCTTCCGCCGACCCTGAAGCATCGGGCTGACAGTCGGGTGGTGCTCCGCAAGGCGACGGAGATGCCCAATCTGGACACGGGTGTGCGCCAGACCGTGCACGTCACGTTCACCGGCGATCGGCTGCCGGGTGTCGGTCAGCCGGCCAACCTGAAGTTCGTGGTGACGTCGGGCGCGGCGGGTGCCGAAGTGCAGGCCCGCATTGCGGCGCCGCGGGGAGCAACCGTCTCGATGGGACGCTCCAGTTGGGATGGCCGGCTCGACTACCAGCAGGTGGCCGAGATTCCGGTGTCCGTGGTCTTTCCCACAGACAAGGGCGGATTCGTTCGTGGAGAAGTGATCACCACCCTGCCGGATGGGCAGGTCTTCAGCAACGCCACCGCGGTCTACGTCGACCCGGGCGTATCGGACACCCAGATTCCCGAGCCCCAGACGCTCATTGAGCCGGATGGTTCCACTCTGGACGTCGTTGTCTACAAAAACCAGTAAGGAAGGGACGACCATGAAGCGACTGATCTCTCTCTTCAGCGTGGCCGTTCTCGTGGCCCTTGCCGCGCCGGCTGCCGCCGACTTCACAGCCACCGGGACGTTTCAGTACGAAGACCTGCCGATCGGCCTCAACGGATTCCAAAGCCCGCATCCCACGAGGCCGTGCCGCTATGTCGACGTGCGCGTCGTCGACAATACGACCCATGCCATTCTCGCGCAGGGCGCGACGGATGCGAACGGGGCCTTTTCCATCGCGGTGACTGACGCCGCGGTGCGTGATGTCGCGATTCTCGCCCTCACGCAGAGTGCGAATGTCTCCAACCTGGGCTACTACATCACGCAGTGGCTTACGACAGCGGTGTACGCCTACCAAGGAACCCTGGTCAGCGGCCACGATCCGGGTGCCAATATTGACATGGGAGCGATCACGGCACACTACCGCGCCGGCGGCGAGCCCTTCAACCTTTACGATGCCACGTTCGACGCGCACGACTGCATCGGAACGATGCAAGCCGGGGTGCGCCCCCTTGGCTATCGGGTCCGCTACACGCTGGATGAGTCCCCGGACCAGGCCTACTGGAACGGCATCGTCAACATCGGCGGGAACTTCGGCTATGACGACACGATCCTGCTGCACGAGACGGGGCATGCCATTTGCTCCCAGTACGGCGTTTGGAGTGACAGCCCCGGGGGTGGGCACTACTTCGAGGACAACGCGCAGGATCCTCGCCTGTCCTGGGGCGAGGCGTGGCCGACCTTCTTCTGCGGCAACGTCCGCGACTGGGCGGGCTACAGCCGCCCGGATGTCTACCTAAACTCGACGGGCGACTCGACTACAGGTGTCATCAGCTTCTCCTACACACTTGAGGCCCCGACCCCGGCGACCATCGGTGTCGGGGCGGCCAGCGAGGTGGGCATCCAGGCTTCTCTGTGGGACATGACAGACGGTGACGCGACGCCGGACGCCACGCCCGGCGTGGACGATGAGCCAGGCTATCAGATGGACCGGACGTTCCCGGAGCTCTGGTCTTTCATCAAAACGAACCTGTCCCAGCCGCCGTTCGTCGGGTGGGAGACCTATGAAGACTTCCATGATCTGTGGCTCGCGCTTGCAGTGCCTTCACAGGCCACGGAACTAGGCAGCATCGAGTACCTGAACCACGGGATCCAGTACTGGGATGACGCGTACGAAAACGACGATACCTTCGCGGCCCCCGGGACGTATCACACCTTTGAGGACATCGGCTTCGGACGCAAGACGCACCATACGACGTGGCCCGAGGGTGATGAGGACTGGGTGAAGTTCCAGGGTCTCGCCGGCGTCGCCTACCAGGTGAATACCAACACCATGCGCGATGGAGCCGACACGTATGTCGAGATCCAAAACGCATCGCAGACGGTGCTGGCGTCCAACGATAATGCCGGGGTACCCTCACCCGGCACGTACAACACCTTCGAGCTGCTCCGCTCGACGCTGAGCTACACGCCGCTGGCGACGCAGGACCTGTGGCTCCGCGTACGGCGATCGTCGAGCGGCTATGGCACGTACTCCAAGTACGGCAACTGGGACCTCACGATCAAGGCAGCAACCGTGCCGGCAACATATCCGAACATCACGCTTGCCCCGCCCACCTCCGTCACCACCAGCCTGGAACAGAACAAGCAAGGGAATGTGAACCTTGTCGTCGGCAACACCGGCACCGTGGACAGCCTGGTCTTCGGCCTGACGGAAGGGAGCGCGCCGATCGCTTGGGTGAGCGAGAGCCTGATAAACGGCACCGTGCCCCCGGCGCAGAACGTTACTTCGGTCCTCACCTTCGATGCGACGGGGTTGGCGGTCGGGTACTACACGGACTCGCTTGAGATCAGCTGCAACGATCCGAATGCGCCGCTCAAGTACTTGAAGTTGAACTTCACCGTCACCGCGGCGACCGGCTCGTGCTGCGCCCCCGACAACACCTGCACGGCGACGACGGAGGCGACTTGCACCGGGACCTGGACCATGTCCGCTGTCTGCGTGCCGAATCCCTGCACAGCAGAGTCCGGGGTCGAGGGCTTCAATCTGTCGACCAGCACGTGGCTGGGCGAGAACTCGCCGAACCCGGCCACTCCGAAGACGGCGATCCGCTTCTCCCTCGGCAGAGCGGGTCACGCCCGGCTCGCCATCTATGACGTTCAGGGCCGAGAGGTGGTTCGTCTCCTGGACGGAACTCGACCGGCCGGCGAGCAGGCGGCAGCGTGGAACGGCCGCGATCAGAACCAGCAGCCGGTCCCCGGCGGTGTCTACTTCTATCGCCTGGAGGCGGAGGGCCGTTCCTTCTCCCGCAGGTTGGTCATAGCGAGGTAGATCTTTCGCAGGTTCACGAGAAGGGGCGCCGGAAGCGATTCCGGAGCCCCTTCTCACTTTCACAGAGGAGGCCTCGTGATGCGACGCTCCCTGATCTTCCTGATCCTCACCAGCATGTCGGTCATGGGGATGACCTCCTGTGGCGACGACGACAACCCCGTCCGGCCTGACACGACCCCGCCCGTCGTGACCCTGCTGGCACCGGTCAACGGTCAGGAAATGAGCGTCCCACGCAGCCTTTCATTTCAGGCACAGGCTAGGGACGACACCGGCGTGACTTTCGTAGAGTTCCTCTTCGACGACCGGGTGGTCGGCCAAGACAGCACGGGGACCGACGACCTCTATGAATGTACGTGGGAAAACCACCAAGATCCGCCGGTCTCCGCGGGACAGCACCACGCCACGGCACGTGCCCACGATGCAGCCGGAAATCGTTCCGACGCCGTGGTCACCATCACCATCACGGCCGGGTAACCTACAGAACCAGCCCGCTCGTGACTCCCACGCTGACCGCGACCCAAAGCCGGCCGACCGGTGTCCGGTAGTGTACCTGGTCGGCAGTCGTGCGACGGCCGCGCTGTACAAGGAAGCGGATGCGCGAGGCGCCGATCACCGTGGGGAGCGAGCACTCGATGCGCAGCCCGCGCTCGACCAGCATTCCCTTCAAATGCCCGGCCACGATGTTGGTGACCTCGCCGATGGCGTCGCCGATGTCGGGCGAGTCGAACGGAATATCGAAGCCTGCCAGCCGCGAGGCCACCCCCGCCGCCGCGCTCTCGTCGAATCCGAAGACCACCGACCAATGGACATCGCCCAGCACCGTGACCATGCCAAAGACGATGTTTTCGCCCTCCGATTCCGAAGGAGTCGTCTCGGGAATCAGGGCGAGGCCGAAGGTCTCTCCGAAGACGAACTGAGCGGCCAGCGCGACGCACTCCCCGTGCGAGACGGTCCAGGATCCACCGCGTTCCGGGATCGACTCCACCAAACCGCGGAGCCCCGTGCGCAGGCGAGCCGCGTCGACCGGCTTGAGGAGCAGCGCATCCGCGTTGGCGGCGTTGACCGCCTCCGCGAGCCGCTCGGGGGTCGACTCGGATGTGATGAGGACCACCGGCGGGCAAGTGGCATGCATCGTACGCAGGCGTCGCAGGAACTCTACGCCGCCCATGCGCGGCATGTTGAGGTCGACGAGAATGATGTCCGTGTCTCCGGGCTGGAATTTCGCCAGCGCGTCGACGCCATCCTCCGCCTCGGTGAACCGAAAGTCAGCCAGCCCCGTCTCGCCGAGGCACTTCATGATGACCTTCCGGGTGAAACCGGAGTCGTCGACGACGAGCGCTTTCAGCAGTCTGGGCATACCTTCGCTCCTGCAGACCGCGTGCCACGTCGAACTCGTTGCTGTGGCAAGAGAAACCACGGGAAGCGCGAGAACAGTCCCGAAGACTGCAATGCCGGGAGCGTGCGGAAGGCAAAACGCCCGGTCCAGCCGACACCCCGGCGGGGGTCGCAGAGCCACGATCTCGGCATCCACCCACCCGGTCGATGGCCGGAGCTTCGGCGGATGATGCCACCGCCATGGTTGGTGGTGGTTAGCTGCCTGAGTAATTACGTCGCGGCTACCCCGCCGTCTCCACTCTCTTCCGCAGCCGATCCCGCGCGTCCTCGATCGGCTGCAAGGAGACCTCGTCGGGACCGCCACTCCCCGATTCGTACTCGAACGGATCGTCGAGATCGCCGATGAGCCGGATCAGGTAGACCACCAGAAACGTGATCAGTCCGACGAAGAAGTGCCCCTCGCGCATCGGTTCGATCCGGGCGAGTAGAAGCCCCGCGACCAGGAGTCCGGCCATGAGCTGGGCGATGGCGTATCCCGATGACACGAAGTGCGTCTCACGGATCACCTGAACGCGGATGAGGAGACGCCGCAGCCCCGCCTGCTCTTGCCGCAAGCGAGCGAGGTAGTTCGCCGGCATGCCCCCCGCCTCCAGCACCGGGTAGGAGGCGGAAATGTCGTTGAGTGCATCGTGGAGACCCGGCGTCGGAAGGCGCCCGTAGAACCAGTCCATGACAGCATCACCCAGCCTCACCACCTTCCCCAAGGCGATCCGGGCCTCCGGCACGGCCTTCGACCGGGAGAGCACCCAGAGCTCGTCTCCCATCGCTTCGAGGCCCGAGGCAATCTCGCCGGGGATCTTCTCGCTTTCCTTGTAGTCGGTGAGCACGCCGGTGATCATGAACCCCAGCAGAAACACCGTCGCCGCCAGCAATCCCGAAAAAAGCGGACTGAGCGAGATGACCTCCCAGCCCAGGCGGTGAAGCACGAACTTGATGCCCACAGCCAGCAGCGCCCACGGCACAACCCGCAACGCTAGAGACCACTTCCCACCGAATCTTCGCGCCACCATCCCTCCAGCCATGCTCGCCCCTGCCATCCAACCCGATTCGTTTCCATCCCCGGAACCCTCCCCAGGCCCCGCGTGTGTCCGTGGGGGGCAAGGCAGGAGATTCTATGCAGAAGGCTATCCGACATCGACGACATCGGCAAGGTGCGCTGCCGCGCGGGCCCCCGGCCCCGGAATCTCCGGATGGAATCTCCGGCCCTTGCCCCGGCTGGGCCGGTCGGGCAACCTGTCCCCAAGAGAAGAGGCACTCCATGAGGATCGGCATTGACCTCGGCGGCACGAAAATCGAATGCGCGGCGCTGGATCCCGACGGCTCGATCATCTTCCGCCGGCGGGTCGCCACTCCGCGCCACGCGTACGACGCGACCCTCGCTGCGATCTCCAGGCTCGTGTCGGACTGCGAGCGGGAGACCGGCCGGATCGGCACCGTGGGCATCGGGCACCCCGGCGCCACCTCCCCCGCCACCGGGCTGATCAAGAACGCCAACTCCACCTGGCTGAACGGAAGGCCGTTGCGCGAGGATCTCGAACGACTCCTGGGCCGACCGCTGCGTTTGGCCAACGACGCCAACTGTTTCGCGCTCTCGGAGGCCACCGACGGCGCCGCGGCGGGGGCGCGGGTGGTTTTCGGCGTGATCCTCGGGACCGGAACGGGTGGCGGCGTGGTCGTGGAAGGTCGCGTTCTCACCGGCCCCAACGCCGTGGCCGGCGAATGGGGGCATAACCCGCTGCCGTGGCCACGGCCGGAGGAACTCGCAGTGCCGGCCTGCTACTGCGGACACCGGGGCTGCATCGAGACGTTTCTTTCGGGTCCGGGGTTGGCGCGGGATCACGCGGCGAACTCCTCACCCCCAGGCACCGTCCTCGATGCCCTCGCCGTCACCACGCTCGCCCGGGGAGGGGATCCGGCCGCGGAAGCCGCCATCGGCCGCTACATCGAACGGATGAGCCGCGCCTTCGCCACCGTGATCAACTTGCTCGACCCGGATGTCATCGTCCTCGGGGGCGGGATGAGCAACCTCGACAGGCTCTACGAGGACGTGCCGCGTCTCTGGGGTAGCTGGACGTTCACCGATCGGGTGGACACGCGCCTTTGCCCCGCGACGCACGGCGACTCCGGCGGGGTGAGGGGGGCGGCGTGGCTCTGGGACGACCCGGAGGCCTGAGGAGTGCCGAGGCCGCAGCCCAGCTATGCGTGAGCGCTATGCATGAGCGCTGCGCATGAGCGCTATGCATGAGCGCTACGCATGAACGCTATGCTACGACTTCGGAACCGCTCGAACCCACCGCGTCGCGCCGTTCCGGCCTCAGACCTCTCCGGGGAACTCCGCCTTCAGTTGCAGCTTCTCATCGAAGTGCTCCAGCGGGTGGAACGGGATCGGCGGGGTCGTGTCCAAGGTGAGCAGCCGCTCCCGGTACGCCCCGAGATAGCGCGCGCGCCCATCGTCCCCAACCCGCGCTGCGCTCCAGGCCACAAACGGCGGCAGGACCTCGTACCCCACGAACGCCAGCATCCCGTGCTGCACGTGGAAGAGCACTTTGTCGAGCGACCCGTTGCGACCGCGAGAACCGTAGATCCCCTCGGGTCCGCCGGTGGTCAAGGCGCACATGGCCCGCCGTCCGCGGAGCGCCCCGTCGCTGAACCACCTCCCGCCTCCGTAGACGCGTCCCATCGTAAAGACCCGGTCGACCCACCCCTTGAGGATCGCGGGCACCGAAGACCACCAGAGCGGGAACTGCAGCAGCAAGACATCGGACCAGAACAGCTTCTCCTGCTCGGCCAGGATGTCGGCAGCGAGCGCTCCCGTCTCGTGGGCCTTCATCTGCTCGGCCTGGGCCTTGAAGAACGCTGGATCCGCGGCCGCGGGGAAGTCATCCGCGTCGAGAGATGCCTTGAACCTCATAGCGCAGAGGTCGCTGACCCGGACTTCGTGGCCGGCGTGGGTCAGCGTTTGGATGGCATGATCCTTCATCGCCGCGGTGAAGGAACGCGGCTCGGGGTGGGCGTGGACAAGGAAGACTTTCATGTCTGTGATCCTTCCGGGTAGTTGTTCTTGCACCCTGGCTTGGATGCGGCCGAGCGGAAGCCGATCGGCGCGCGGACTGTCGGCGGTTACGGGCGGCATCTTGCGGGTTCGCAAGCTGCGTTGTGCCCCGGAAACCTCGATGCTAGACTACGCCCCGGCAGGAGTGATCCCGAAGGAGGTTTCCATGTGGATGCGCACTCGACCCGATCGCACAGGCCGGGTGGCGCGGGTTTTCGGTGTGGCGGCGCTGCTGCTTGCCGCAGTCACACCACCCGCGACCGCCCGCAAGGAATATCACGCCGAGGCGTACCATGTCACCTTGCGCGTGCAACCCGACGGTTCGGCCAACGTTCGCGAGGAAATCCACGTTCGCTTCAACGGCGGGCCGTTCACCTTTTTCTACCGCGGGATCCCGTTCACGCGTACCGACGGAATCGATCGGATCATCGCCTCGGACTCGGCCCGCGTGCGCGCGCGCAAGAATCGCGTGGAGGTGACCTGGAACTTTGTCCCGTGCCGCGACACGACGCGCACCTTCGTCGTCGACTATAGGGCGCGCGGGGTTCTCTACGACGAAGGGGACCACCGCCGCTTGCGTTGGGCCGCTTTCCCGGCAGACGAACGACCGTACCTCATCGACGCAGGGTCGGCCGAGGTGGTCTTTCCGGCGGGAACGCCCCCGCCTTCCGCCTTCGCCACCGAACCCGACAACCTTGTCTTCCACGAGAGAAGCCGATCGCCCGAAGCGCCGCCCCGCGAAACGGAATCCCGGGCCGACGAGCCGACTCTCCGACTGGAGCCAATCCGGCTCCGTGACAACCGAACCGTTGTGCTACGGGTCGACCTCCCTCGAGGGACGCTGACCGGCTCCCAACCGGCTTGGCGGCTGGAGCGGCTTCTCTGGAAAGAGCGTCTGCCGGGCGTCCTCGCCTTGGCGGCGGCGCTTCTCCTGCTCGGCCTGCTTTGGGTTCTACGCACAAGGTCCGACGTCATGGCGAAGCTCGCCCCCGGCACTGCGGGTGCGCGCCTGAGTGGCTCCAGCCCCCTGGTGAGCGAACCCCCGGAAGATGTCTCGCCGGCCATGTCTGGAGCACTCCTGCTCGGTCAGTCCGCCATGCCGCAGGCGTTCGCCGTCATCCTCGATCTAGCACGCCGCGGGGCGCTCCGGCTGGACCCGGGTGGTTCCCCCAGCCGCTGGACCTCGCCGAAACCGAAGATCCGCCGCGGCACTTCTGCACCGGACCTGGAACCGTGGGAGCGGATTGTCCTCGATGCCATCTTCGAGCGCTCGAACGACGACGGCAGCGCCGAGTGGCGTCGCGCCGTCTGTGGGCTCGGTCGTCGCTACCGGATGTTCGCCGAGTCGGTACAAGTTGGGCTGGTGCGACGCGGCTCTTTCGATCCCGCGGGGATCGATGCACGCTCCGCCATGAAGCGCCGGCTTCTCATGCTCCTCGTGCCCGAGGCCGCGGCGCTCATCGCCGGGTTCTTGCTGCTCGACACGTTCGGTCCCTCGGCTTTCACTCCCGTCGGGGCGATCATGATCGTGTTGTTCATCGCCGCCATCGCGACAGCGACAATTCCGCTGCGCACGCGGCGCGGAACGGAGTTGGCGCGGGCGTGGAAGGGTTTCGCCCGCTACCTCAAGGACGCGTCGAAGGGATCGACACCGATCGACGCGGCCCGCTTCGCCGCCTGGCTCCCGCACGCAGTTGCCCTTGGCGTGGCGACGCCATGGGCCAAGGCGGCGCAGCGTTGGGGCATCGAACCGCCGAGCTGGTTCCGCTCTGCTTCGGGAGATGTCGCCGGCGACATGCGCGTGCTCACCTCCGTCATCGCCGTCACCGCCACCTCGGGTGGAGGGACGAGCGGAGGCGCCGGCGCCGCGGGCGGCGGCAGTAGCGGGGCGGGTTGATGTGAGAGTCGGCTCCAAGAACATCTTCGTCCCAAGGCTCTGCAACCACTGTGCTCACTCTCCGTGCGTCCACGTCTGCCCCGGGCGGCGCCACCTTCGAGAGTCACGACCGCGTGGTCCTGGTGGACAAGACCTCTTTTCCGCCATCGTCTCGGGCATCGCCGCAATGTTTCTCATCTACATGGTGTCGTGTCGCCAGAGATCCGTCGAGATCAACATGAACTGCCTCGACACGATGGCGCGCTACCTGCTCTATGCTTTCCTCATCGACTTCTCTCTGGAGATGCTCGCCCTGACTCAGCTCGTCCGCTTGACCGCGGCGGCCCGGAAGGGAATCTACGTCCTGCTCGGATCGCTCACGCTCATAGAACGGACGGATGACAGAACGACCCGGGACTCATCATCCCGGGTCGCGCTGCTGAAAGTCAGACTGCTCGAACTTTTCACGTACTGACTGATCGATAGGCGAGCCCGTCAGGCTCCCGTCAGGTCCTCGGTTCGGCTACCACT
>CAIMUX010000052.1 GCA_903844735.1 Candidatus Eiseniibacteriota bacterium | reverse complement strand
CCGGCGCGGTGCCGCAGGCGTCGTACTCGTCCATTTGCCTGGAATCCCGAATCCGGCGACCTTCGTGCGTCTCCAGATGGCGTGGCCGCTGGAGCGACGAAGCGGCGCGGCGCGTTTCAGCTTTGCCCTCGGCCGCTGGCACGACCTCGCGCCGCGGCGGTAATGTGTCCCGGACTCTCGGATGAGGATCCAGAAGGAGGACAGAGTGGTGCATCCACTCCGCATGCTGTCGCTGCCCACGATCCTGTTGCTCGTCCTCTCGTGCTCGAGCGACAGCACGGGACCGGCCCCGGAGCCGTTCGATCTGGATCATGTCGGGCCGGCAGCAGGCGGGATCCCACGATGCGATCTGGGACGGCCGGGACGATGGGGGCCGTGATCCGGTTGGCGGATCCGGCGTCTACGAGATTCGCTTCACGGTGTGGAGCCCCGATTCCAGCCGAATCGTCTACCAGGACACGGTCTTCGCCGCACGCTACCAGCCACACCCACGCCCGCTTGGCTACACGGACCAAGAGGGAGTGTTCGTGTCCACGAACAAAGCGCTATTCCCGAGCGTGGGCGACGATCGCCTGCTCCCCGCAGTCAATGAAGACGGAGTCGAACTCGGTCTCTTCGCTTTCGACGATACGCTCGTGATCGCCGCAGTCGACACCGCCGCCGGAGAGGTGCACGAGTATGAGCGTGTCCTTTCGGGCTCCGCCAACCGCTTCGAACCGGTCTGGTAGAGACCCCCAGGAGCCATAGGTTGTGGTCGGAAGATCGGCGATACCCGGCGGTCACCAATCTTCCGGCCTCCGTCTAGGCGGTAAACTCCGCCGTCACGTCCTTCTGCATCCGAGGGAAAACCAGCCGGATGTCATCCCGCCGCAACCGCGGATCCTCCCGGACATCGATCCGCAGGTCGAGCTGCTTTTCCAGTTCCTCAAACCGCTCCGACCGGTTGTCGAATAGATATGTTGCCGAGTCGGGATGCAGCCGGAGCTGAATCGTCTTCTCCTTGGAATGGGCCGCCACCCGCCGGAGGAACCGCTCGATCCGCATCATCACCGAGTTCTGGGACAGCACTTTCCCCACCCCGCCGCAGGTCGGGCAGTCCTCGCTGAAGAGGCTGACGAGGCTGGGGCGCTCCCGCTGGCGGGTCATCTCCACCAGACCGAGTTCGCTGATGGAATAAACTTTTGTCCGCGAGCGGTCGCGGCGCACCTCGTTGCGCAGGAGTTCGGCCACCTGTTTGCGTGAGCTCTCCATCTCCATGTCGATGAAGTCGATGACGATGATCCCCCCGAGGTCCCGCAGCCGCAGTTGCCGGGCGATCTCCTCGGCCGCCTCCAGGTTGGTCTTGAGGATCGTGTCCTCTTGGCTGCGCTTGCCGGTGAAGCGGCCGGTGTTCACATCGATGGAGACGAGTGCCTCCGTGCTGTCGATGACGATGTACCCGCCCTTCTTCAGCCAGACCTTCCGCTCCAGCGACTTCTCGATCTCGGCCTCGATTCCGTACTCGTCGAAGATCGGCCCGTCCCCCTTGTAGACCTTGATGCGGCTCTTCAGCTCCGGGGAAAACGCCTTCAGGTAATCCAAGACCTGTTTGTAGACCTCCTTCGAGTCGATGACGAGGCGATCGATATCCGCAGTGAAGAGATCGCGGATGAGGCCGGTGGTCAGCTCCATCTCGCGGTGGATGAGGGCCGGAGCCTCCATCTCGGCAGCCCGGTCTTCGATCTCCTTCCAGAGGTCGACTAAGTACTTCACGTCGGCGGCGAGCTCGGCGCGTGTGCGCCCCTCGGCCGCGGTCCGGCAGATCAGGCCGGCATGGCTGGGGCGCAGTTCCTGCAGAATCCCCTTGAGCCGCTGCCGCTCGTCCCGATCGGTAACCTTGCGCGAAACACCGATATGGTTAAGCCCCGGCATGAGGACCAGATAGCGACCGGGTAAGCTGAGCCGCCCGGAGACCTTCGGACCTTTGGTGCCGATCGGCTCCTTGATCACCTGCACCAGAACCTCCTGGCCCTTTTGCAGGTAGTGGTCGATGCTGTGCTCTTCGCGCGATCGGTCCCGCCCTTCCGAAACATCATCGATGTCGAACATCTCGAAATCGAGCATCGTTTCGAGCATGTCCGAGCTGTGCAAGAATGCGGTCTTAGGCATGCCGATCTCGAGAAAGGCCGCCTGGATGCCGGGCAGGACTGCGTTGACCCGCCCTTTGTAGATGTCACCGACGACACGCCGGTCGTCCGCCCGCTCGACGAAGAGTTCGACGAGCCGGGCGTCCTCCAAAACCGCAATGCGTGTCTCGTGCGGATCGGAGTTGATCACGATTTCGCGGAACATTCCCGTTCTCCGGGGCCGCCTTCACGACGGCCTCCCTCAGATCTCCCCGGACGTCGCGTGCGCGCGAGGGCCAGTGCTCCCGCGGGCGCCATCCCGGCGGCGCGGAGTGTCTCCATCGCCACCCCTAAGGTCGCACCCGTGGTCACCACGTCGTCCACCAACACTACGCGAGAGCCCGCAAGCCGGGCCAAACCCGGCCCAGCGACAAATGCCCCCGCCACTTCCTCACGCCGCCGCCGCGCGGATAGGCCACGCAGCGGGCGCCGATACTGCCGGCGCTCCAAGCCATCCGGGACGCAGGTCCATCCCGTTCCGGCCGCGAGAGCGCGGGCCAATTCCTCCGCGGGGTTGAACCCCCGCTCGCGTCGCCGGACCGCCGCCATCGGCACGGGAACCAGCGTCACCGGCTCGTCGGATGCGATCCCCAAACCCTCCCGCGCACGCCGGGCCACGCTGACCATCGGCGACACCACCACGCCGGCCACACCCGGCGCAGGGTCCGTCTTGTAGGCTCGAACCGCCCGCCCCCATGCCCCCGCCAGCGGCCCGGCAGCAAGGACCGGGAACACCGGGTGATCACCGCTGTGCACCCAGACCCGCGGGGGCCGGCGCAGCCTCCGAGCCGCGTCCCGCCCGCACTCCCGGCAAAATGCCGGCCCGCGACGGAGTCGCACATGGCATGCCGGACACTGCGGCGGCACCACCAAAACGCCCCCGCATCGGAGAGCGTGCCCGATCGCGCCAAGAAAACCGGCGTGCCCGATCGAACTCAAAAACCCGGCGAGCCAACCCGCACCGAGCATGCCCACGATCGGAGAGACCCGCGACTTGCCCGGCGACCGACTCGTCCTGGTGATCATGCCCGTTCAGCACCCCGGACGCAATGACCGCTCGGTGCGGCCCAGTGCGCGGACGTACATCCCGACGGGCACATCCTCCCCCAGCCAAAGGGAGAGAGACAGTGCCGCTTGGCAGCAAAGCGGGCCCAAACCATCGGCAGACAACCATCCATGTGTCCGGGCCTCCTCCATTCGCACCGTACGATCGAAACCATAGTTCAGGTCCAACAGAACCATCTTGCTCCCAGCCCAAGCCCAAAACTGGTCCGGCAAGGTCGGTATGTTCGGTCGCAGGGTCGACACCCACACCTCCGGACGAAGAAGCGACGCCATTCTTGCTTCGACTCGGCCCGAGTGCATTCCGAGGTCGTCCCAGCTCGCCACAGTGATCCGCTCAGCCGGTCCGACCCGCTCGGCCAACCCGTTTTGCGCAGGCGGCGTGGATCGCGCATCGCCCGCAACTCGCATGTCCGGCTCGCTCCGCGCCTCACTCCAGGACGCCAGCACCGCCCGAACCTCGTCCGGTCGCCGGGTCACGATCACCGCCGGGGCGTGACCGTCCAGCCATCCACGGTGCGTGAGGCTCCGCGCGGTAGCACCGAACCCAAGCACGCCGTACGGCATACCGCCGAGCCCGGCGGTCTCAAGGTACCGGAGAATCCCCGCCCCATCGGTGCCACAGCCCACCGGTCTACCATCCCCGATGACGACGGTGTTCACCATCCCGGTTCGGGCGGTCTCCTCATCGAGCGGACGTACCAGACGAGCCACCGTCTCTTTGTACGGCGTCGTGACGTTGAACCCGAGGATCCCGAGTCCGGGCGCCTCGGCGAGCAGTGCCGGCAGTCGATCCTCCGACACCGGCAGGGGAAGGTAGATCAAGTTCCGGTCCAGCGCCCGCAGTACCGCCGTCTGGAGGGTGGGCGAGAGGCTGTGTTCCAGAGGCCTGCCTACGATCCCGAGGATCCGGGTCCGACCGTTGGGGAGCCAGCCGGAGAGCCGGCTCACACCTTGGCCCCCACAACGGCAGCACCACGCAAGCGGCGCACCAGCAGCCAGATTCCCCAGGCGACGAGCACCAGGGCGATGAGCTGGCTCTTGGTCGTGATCACCGGGGCCAACCTTGGGAGCCGGTCGATCGGTTCATAGTAGCGCGTGAAGTCGACCGCCCACCGAACAGTCCCCTGCACCACAAGGAAGAGGCCAAACAGGCGGCCCACTCCCCGCAGGCGCCGTCCAGCCAGGAGCAGCCCGCCCGTGGCGAGAAGGAGCGCCGCCGAGAGCAGGAGCTGTGACGCCACCGCGGGCACGCCCGGACCCAGCACGGCCGCGGCATAGGAATCGGGCGGGTAGTTAACGCAAAAGAAACCGTGTCCGGCGTGGCCGAAGCAACACCCGTTGATGAAGCAGCCGATCCGGGTGATCCCCTCCCCCAGGGCCAAGGAGGGGCAACAGGTGTCGGCCATCGCCAGGAATGACACCCGGTGCCGCGCCAGGTAGACCCAGCTCGCCAGCAGCGCCGCCCCGAGCCCACCGTAGAGCGTGAGCCCACCATCCCAGAGGCGAAAAGCATCGACCGGATTCGCAAAATCCGTCGGGTGGGCGAGAACGAAATGGGCTCGCGCCCCGACGATGGCCGAGGCCATAATCCAGAAGAAGAGCCCGAACATCAGGTCCTCGGAATAGCCCCGCGCCCGCGCCCGGCGCAGGGCCAGCCCGCAGCCAAGAAGAAAGGATAGCGCGAGAGCGATCCCGTAGGAACGCACCGGGAAGGGCCCTAGATGGAACACGACGGGGTACATGCAACCTCCGATTAATACTCATACCGATGCACGGCGATGTTCTGCAACATGCCGAGCGCGGCCATCATGGTGAGCAGGAACGACCCGCCATAGCTGAGGAACGGCAGCGGCAGTCCGGTGACCGGGAACAGGCCCATAGTCATAGCCATGTTCAGCCCGGCGTGGTAGAGGATGAGCCCGCCGATACCCATCGCCGCGAAGCTGCCGAACGGACTGCGGCAGGTCCGCCCAAGGTAGAAGGCCCGCAGCACAAGCATCGCGAAGAGGCCGATCACCAAGAACGCGCCGAGGAAACCCCACTCCTCCCCGACCACGGAGAAGATGAAATCGGTGTGCTGCTGCGGGAGGAACGAGAGCACGTTCTGCGTCCCGCGCAGATACCCCTTCCCCACCACCATCCCCGAACCGATGGCGATCTTCGACTGAAGCACCTGGTAGCCCGCGCCGGAGGGGTCCGCCCCGGGGTTCAGGAAGGTGGTGATCCGCTGCTGCTGGTAGGGCTCAAGGCGCGTCAACAGACGCGGCGCGGTGAAAAAGAGCGACGCGTGCACCGCCATGAATGCGCCGATCAGGAACCAGGAGAGCTGCGCCCGCCGGAACCACACGACCCAGAAGAGAAGGGAAATGATCCAGGCCCACCAGTAATGCATGCAGGCCAAGGTGACGAGGGGAGAGAGCGCCACCACCAGCGCCGGCCTCGGGATGCCGGCCCAGACCAGCATGGCGAGGGCCAGGCCTGGGAACGCCCCCGCCGTTCCCAGGTCGGGTTGTTTGAGTACAAGGAGCGTGGGGACAAGGATCATCCCCAGCGTGGCGAAGAGCGCCCGAGGGCGCGCCAAGTCCGTACGCTTCCCGGCCAGGAACCGCGCCAGGGCCACAACCAGGGCAAGCTTGGCGAGCTCCGAGGGCTGGAAGCGAAGAGGCCCCACCCGGAACCAACGACGCGCACCGTACTCCTCCACGCCCAAGATCATGACCAGCACGAGGAGCGCCAACGAGGCGACATAGCCGATCCAGGCCCAGTCCTCGCAGAGTCGCAGAGGCAGGAAAAGGAAGATCGCAAAGACACCGAGACCGAGCCCCACCGAAAGGAGATGGCGCCAGATGTACCCATGGCGCGGGCTCTCCGGAAGGTGGGTCGCGCTGTAGACGGCGAGAACCCCGGCGAGAAGCAACACCAGAGCGGGCAAAACCAGCCACCAGTCCCACTGCTGCCGATAGACGCGCGGAATGCGCAACCTCAGTCCCCCTCCCCACCGACCGCTTCCCAGTCGCCGGCGGCCGCCGCATCGTCCGGCAACGAGCCGGTGAGAAAGACCTGCAGCACGCGCTGGGCCACGGGAGCCGCAACCGATCCGCCGTGGCCGCTCTCTTCGGCGATCACTGCCACGGCCAGCCGAGGGTCGTCCACAGTGGCGAAACAGGCAAAGACGGCGTGGTCATTGCCGTGCGGGTTCTGTGCCGTACCGGTCTTCCCCGCGATTCTAAAGCTGCCCACGCGCGCGCGCGTGCCGGTACCGGCGTTGTCCATCACCACCCGCTCCATGGCCGCTGCAACGATCCGGATGTTCTCGGGCGAAAAGGCGAGCGCGCCATCCTCCCAACTCTCACCCGTAGCGTCGCGCCGGACCTCCCCCGAAACCGACTGTACCCGCCGCACGAGGTGCGGACGCATCACCCGGCCGCCGACGGCCACGGCACCGACAAAGCGCGCGATCTGCAGCGGCGTGAGCAGGACCTCTCCCTGGCCGATGGCGAGATTCAGCGCAGCTCCGGCGCCGAAACCCCCTTTCCCATAGCGGGCATGGTACCACTCCAGAGTCGGGATCAGGCCCGCCCGTTCCTCGGGGAGATCGATACCGGTGCGGCGGGTGATCCCGCTCCGCTCGCCCCACTCCCCGATCCGCTCCACGCCGAGGGCTATCCCCACCTGGTAGAAGTAGACATCGCACGAGTGGACGAGGGCGTCACTCAGCGCCAGAGCGCCGTGCCCTCCCTTCCGCCAGCACCGAAACGTTCGGTTTCCGTAGAAATACCCACCGCCACAAGAAGAAAAGGTGCGGGTCGGGATGAGCACGCCCGACTCCAGGCCGGCTAGCGAAGTGAAGACCTTGAAGACCGAGCCGGGCGGATACGATGAGGCCACGGCGCGGTGCAGTTGCGGATGGTCCGGCGCATTGAGAACGCGCCAGTCTTCTTTGGTGAGACCACGCACGAAGAGGTTCGGATCGAAGGCTGGACGGCTCACCATCGCCAGCACCTCGCCGGTGCGCGGGTCGAGGGCTACCAGGGCGGCCGGGATCGACGGCCCCAGCGAGTCAGGACGCTGTGCCCACGCCGGGAGCGTTCTGGGGTAAGGCTGCCCGAATGGCGGCAATGCGTCGAGGGCACGTTCCGCGGTCTTCTGCAGGACGGCATCGAGGGAAAGAACGAGGTCGTTACCCGGCACCGCCTCGCGCCCGGGGAGTTCCGGGAAGATATTCGTGCGGCGTCCGAGAGCATCGACCTCCACGAAGTCTGCCCCGTCCTGACCGCGGAGCACATCCTCGTACTGCCGCTCCAGCCCGGCGCGGCCCACCAAGTCACCCATGTTGTAGCCGCGGGTCGCCCAGGTGGACAGCTCCTCCTCGGAAATCTCGCCCAGGTGGCCGAGAGCGTGACAGGCGAGAGTACCGCCGGGATATCGTCGGATCGACTCGGGCTGCACCTCGACCCCGGGAAGCAGCTCCTCCCGTTCCTCGATCCGGGAGAGCTGCTCGAAGGAAAGATTACGCGCCAGTGACAACGGCGCCTCCTGCCGGCGCCGGGCGCGCTGGGCTTGGTGACGCAACTCCTCGGGGTCCTTGCCGAGGATTTCCGCAAGCACAACGCAGGTCCGGTCGAGGAACGCCGCATCACGACGAAAGGCGCGATCCCCGGGATCGAAGACGAGCCGGTAGGACGGAGAGTTGTCGGCGAGGACGATGCCGTTGCGGTCGAGGATCCGGCCGCGCTGGGCCCGAAGGATCTCGGGCCGGATTCGATTGTCCTCGGAGATTGCACGAAAACGATTCCCCTGCACGAGCTGCAGCCAGACCAGGCGACCCGCGAGGGCGAGAAAGACCAGTCCGGCGACGATGGCAAGGTCACGGAAGCGAGAAGCCCGCACTACCGGGCCGAAATCACGCGGCACCGAGAATCCATCCCTCAAGCCCGAGGAGGCGGGCGGCGGTCCATGCCAGAACGGGCAGGACGATGGCCGTGTAGAGGGCCCCGGGCAGCGCCCAGCGCAGCAGGAGAAGTGGAATGGAACCGGGATCAGAGAGTCCCGCGAGGACCGCCCGCACCGCGTCCGCGGAGAACGCCGCGAAAAAGATGAGCACCACGATCACAAACGGGCTGGTCCGATCGAGGCCGAGCAGACCACGCCCCACGAGCAACCCCGCCAAGCCCAGAGCGAGGCTGTCGCGGCCAAGCGTCGCCGGATCCTCCACGCCCACGAGGAGGCCAAGCACGAAACCGGCCCACACACCCCAGGCCGCGCCGCGCCACAGCACGATGAAGAAGACCACCCCGAGGAACAGGTCGGGGCCGACACCCGCCACCCGGACCCGCGGCACCCAGGTCGCAAGAGAGATCAGCACGAGAAAGACCACCACGGCGAGGCGGAGTGCGCGCACGGATTCCCCCTAAAACTCTGGCTCTGGTCGCGCCGCCGCGCGCGGTGGTTGTCCTGCCCCCGCTTCAAACCTCACAGATTCCGGCGGGAAGAACGCAGAGAACCCGGTCCCGGACCGTTCCGCGGGAGTCGGCCAAGCGGTATCGGTCGTCCGCAGGAGAAACACTTCCTGCGCCTGGGCCGCTCGGGCCGCGGGCCGCACTTCGATGCTCTGCAGCAGACTGCCGCGCCCGACCCGGTGTCCACGGACCCAGCCGACGAGGATCCCGCGTGGGAAGGTCAAGCCGAGCCCCGAGGTAACCACGCGGTCCCCTAGCTGCCAGTCCGACTGTGAAGGAATGGCACCTATCGCGAGGCCGCCGCGCACCGGATCCCACTTCAGGATCCCCCCCTCGCTCGTGCGCTGATTTGTCACACTCACCGCCATTTCCAGGCTCGTGAGGCACTCCACCCTCGCGTAGCCGCCATCCCATAGGCGGACCCGCCCTAGGAGTCCATCGGAGGTGATCACCACCATTCCCGGCGCCACCAGCGCAGGGTCAGCCGGCTCGACCACCAACAGATCGCCAAAGCGGCCGCGCCCGAGGCCCACCACGACGGCAGGAAGCAATCCCGTTTCCGAACGGCGTCGGAAGCCAAGCATGGCGCGCAGTCGACTGCTTTCCCGAGTCGCCTCCAAAGCCGCGTCGATCGTGAGCTCACCGCGTGCCCGCTCCTGCAGGGTCATCATCGCACGGTGCTGGGCGAGGAGGGAGCGCGGCCCCCAGCCGACGGCGAAGCGATAGGGCAAGAAGACACTCCGTTCGAGGACCGTGGCCAGCCCCGACTTAACTGAAAACGGAAGCAGCATCAGCCCCAGGGACAGCAAGAGCGCCGCCCCCGGAACGAGCCAGGGGCGCAAACGCCGCGAAAGTGGTCGCTGAGAGGATCGCATGCTGCCGACTCCCGGCTCAACCGCGCCCGTGCACCACCCACCGCACCGGATCGACGGCCCGCGGCCCGCTCAAAGAGTGCGAGGCGGCGGCTCAACTGCTGCGCATCAGTACTTTGTGGTACGTCTGCAATTCGTCGAGGATTTTTCCTGAGCCGAGCACGACACAGAGGAGCGCGTCCTCGGCCACGCGCATCGGCAGGTTCGTGGCGTCGTGCAGGAGCAGGTCGAGCCCACGCAGGAGCGCGCCCCCGCCGGTCATGACGATTCCCCGATCAATGATGTCGCTGGACAGCTCGGGCGGCGTGCGCTCGAGGGAGTCCTTCACTGCCTCGACGATCGCGCTGAGCGGCTCCTGCAGGCAGTCCCGGATCTCCTGAGACGTGATCTTGATCGTCTTGGGAATCCCGCCGATGAGATCACGCCCCTTGATATCCATCACCTGCTCTTCCTTCAGCGGGAAGGCGCTGCCGATCTGCAGCTTGATCCGCTCGGCGGTCTGCTCCCCGATAAGAAGGTTGTAGGCGCGCTTCACGTACTGGGCGATGGCATCGTCCATCTTGTCGCCGCCGACCCGGATGGAGGTCGCGGTCACGATGCCATACAGAGTGATGACCGCGATTTCGGTGGTGCCGCCGCCGATATCGATGACCATGTTTCCGGTCGGCTTGTCGACGGGCAATCCCACACCGATGGCGGCAGCGATCGGCTCCGCCACGAGAAACACCTCGCGGGCCCCCGCATGGTCGGCCGAGTCGCGCACCGCCCGCTTCTCCACCTCGGTGATCCCCGACGGCACACTGATGATGATGCGCGGGCGGACAAGGAACCGGTGGGACTGGACCTTCTGGATCAGCTTGCGAAGCAGCTCTTCGGTCTTCTCGAAGTCCGCGATGACGCCGTCCTTCAGTGGTCGAACGGCATCGATCCCCGTGGGGGTGCGGCCCAGCATCTCCTTGGCATCGCGCCCCACGGCCAGCACGCGAGATGTGGCGCGATCGACCGCCACCACCGAGGGCTCGTTGAGGACGATTCCCTTGCCCTTGACATAGACGAGGGTATTGGCAGTGCCGAGATCGATGGCCACATCGTTGGAGACGAAACCGAAGAGCGTGCGGAGTCCCATGCCCCTCCCCATACCGATCAGCGATCACCCAGGCACGCGCCCGAGCACCGCGGCTACGGATCCCATCCGAACCATCGGGACGGCAGCGACGATGAGCGCATCCCTGCACCCTGGCCCCCGAGGCGCGCGTACGCTAACAGAAGGCAGGTGGCATCGCAACGCCTTTCAAACAGTCTGAGACTCGGAGGGAAGGAATACGCTTTCCGGTTCGGGCTTCCGGCTTCGGGCCGACTCCGAACCGTAGAGGCAGTTCGCCCCCTTGACCGATCTACCGGGCACTGTTAGTCTCCGGTAACGGGCGGGCGCGGCGGGTTGGGCGCGTCCGGTGGAGGAAAGGGGAGGACACGGAGGAATGCGGTGCCTCGCCTGGGTCTTTCTTGCCGGACCGGCTCTACTCGGAGTCTGGCCGGGGAGGGCACCGGCGGCATCGGTATCGGCGGTCCTGTTGGGGACGGTTCGTAACGAGAGTGGCCGCGGGCTTCCCGGAGTCCGGGCGCAGGCTTTCCTAGACGGCTACCCTCTCGTCTCGACCCGCTCCGACTCCCTGGGTGCGTACCGCTTGGTGTTCCCGTGGATCATCACGGCCGACTCTACCGTCGTCGTGTGGTGGACGGCCGAGGAAACCAAGCTGGTCCCGGCGGTGGCGGTGTTGCGAGAGAGTAGGGCGGCGCGGCGGCTGGGACTGTGGGATGTCGCCATTCCCCGGGTCGCCGCCCCCGCTGAGTCGGTGCACGACCCGGTTCTGTGCAGCCGCGGTACGGTCGGGCGTCGGTCCGCAGTCGCCGATACGACGGGATCGGATGTGGGACCGGAGAACCGGCCGGAAAAGACACCGGCAGGAAATTGACGGGTATGGGTTGATCGAGGGAGGAGCTCCGCATGTCGCGCCGTTGGATCGGCCTTGGCTTGCTCGCCGCACTCGTCTTCGCGGACGGTTGTTCCGATACTCAGAAATCGAAGATCACTGATCCGCCTATCACACCCCCCAAGCCGGTGCGCGATCTCTACGCGGCGTCGACCTCGCCTACGCGGATCAGCCTTCGCTGGCGGGACAGCTCCGACGATGAGACCGGATTCAACGTCGAGCGCCGCGTTGGCTCGTCGGGGCCGTTCGTGGCGATGCTACCCGCGGACACGGCCTCGGTAAGCACCGTCGGCGCGAATGTAATGTTATTCGATGACAAGACGGTGATCGAAGGGACGACCTACACCTATCGCATCGTCGCCTACCGCTACACAGCCGGAGCGGCTCCGTCCAACGAAGTGACCGTCCTGGCGACCAACAAGCTCCCGCCGAACCCGCCGTCCAACCCGAGTCCGCCGGATGTTTCCTCGACTCCCGGCACGCCGAATATCGACGAAACCACTGTCACGACCCTCTCCTGGACCGGGACTGATCCCGCCGGGCAAAGGCTCGTCTTCGATGTCTACTTCGGACGCACTCTCGGCACGATGGCGTCGATGGTGGCCTCTCCCATCCCGGGGACCAGCTACTCCTTGTCCGGCGAGACCCTGGCCCGCAACCAGCACTACTTCTGGCGCGTCGTTGCCCACGACACGACCGGCGTCTCTTCTCCGTCACCCGTCTGGGGGTTCAACACCACGGCCGACCGGGACACCGTGCCGGCCGGCTACTTCGTCATGGGCGACACCCTGCGGTACCTCGACAACGACACGACCGCCGCGAACCCGCTCTGGCACCCGGGCAACCCGGTGTACACCAGCTCGACGTTCACCATGGACCGCTACCTGGTCACGAACCAGCAGTACGCGGACTTCCTCAACCAGGCCAGGTTGACCCGGGTCGCCGGCCGGGGGATTTGGCTCAGCAACTACCAAGTGCTCGACGACGCCCGGGAGCACGTCTATGCGACGATCAGCCCGCGCGATGCCGACAGCGACATCATGTTTTCCGTCGCCGACAGCGCTTTCATCGTCTCCGAGGGCCGGGAGGGCTTCCCGGTCGTGCAGGTTTCCTACTATGGCGCTGACGCGTACGCCAAGTACACAGGCCGTCGGCTCCCAACGGAAGCGGAATGGGAGAAAGCCGCCCGCGGCACCGCTCGCGACATCCTGGGATACCGCGTCTTCGCGTCGCCCGTCGACACCCTGGGTCTCGGCTATCCCTACCCGTGGGGCGGCTGGGCCGGCCTGCAGGATCTCAACCGGGGCAACTTCAGGGACTCCGGAGACCCCTATGAGAACGCCGGGCGGGTTCGCAGCACCCCTCCTGGGTTCTACAACGGAGCGATCGCCCTGGGGTACCAAACGGCCGACGGCGCAAGCCCCTATGGCGTGTACGACATGTCGGGAAACGTGTGGCAGTGGACCGCGGACTGGTACGATGCCTACCGCGCACCTCACCGACCGCCGAGGGACGGGGACTTCAAGGTCATTCGCGGGGGCTCGTTCGACAAGCCGTACAGCAGCGCCGTGTGCTGGAACCGAAGCTCTGTCGGACCGGAGATTAGCGACCGGGCCATTGGATTCCGCACCGTCCGCAACGTCGAAAAATGAACCGGACCGCGTGGAGCTAGTAGACAGGAGACAGAATCCAAGACGGCCCGCCGAACCACCGAGTCATCTTTCGTCGCCGGTCTCCTCATCCCGATTGCTGGATTTCGGCCACTGAATTCTGACTACCGGTGGATTCCGGCTCCTGAGTCATTACTGTCCGGGTCGGTACAGTTCGTAACGGCCGAAGCCTTCATAGTCGACGAACACAAACCGACGCCCCTCGCGGAGGTACGTCCAGACCTCGTACGCAGGCATGTCCAGGTTCATCGATCTATTCTCCACCTGGTCGGGTGGGCCGAATTGGATGTAGACGCGGCCGCGATCTGACCGCCAACCGGGACCCAACACGGAGAACTGCTCATCGGCGTGCCGCACCCGCGCGAAGAACTCGTCGCGAAATTCATTCTCCGACGTGTCGGGCGTGGGATCACGGCGCTTCCAGAAACGATTCCAGGCCTCTTTCCGCAGGACGGGAGAGGCATTCCGCAGCTCGCGCATCTCCTCCGGCTTCGCGATGAGCTCGATCAGCTCCAGACTCTGTTGACTGTCGGCTTCGAACGCCCCGGCGGTGGCATCCATCTGGAAGGAGAAACGCCGGCGCGCGTCGTGGCCTGAGACCTCCGCGCGTACTTCCAGGGTGTAGTCCCCGAGCCACAGCGCGGCGAACTCCGGGTGCAGGTGGAACGGCACCCGCTCGCCCATGGGCAGGACCATCTCCCCGCTCTGAACCTCATCTCCCCGCGAGCCAAGGATCCGCCAGACAAGGCGGACGGCATCGCTCCCGCCATCGTGCCGATACACCTCTCCCGAGACCACCAACGGACCCAGCGGCTCACCGAAGCGATGGCGCAGCACCCAGCCGGCAGGTGGCAGCAGGGCGCTGTCCGCGTTCGCGGCCGTCGGGTCGGAGACCCACAGCGACGAGATACTAAGCGGCAGCGACGCGTAGTCCGGGACCTCGATCTTCCACGCCACACGCGCCTGCCGCCCGGCCGCGGTCTCCCGCAGGATCACCTCCGCGGCATAGTTTCCCGGCTTGGCGCGCACCGGCAGCACGCGTCGCACCCGAGCGGCCGGGTCGCGTGTATCGCGACGGTCGAGCACATCGATCGTCTCGCTGAAGAGATCTCCCCCCACCTGTCGCTTCCCATCGAGGAGGATCAAGATCAGATCGAAGCGGCTGCGGAACCGCGAACCGGAGGGTCGAAAAAAGAGCTCCGCATATGGCGCTTCGAAAGCCAGAAGCACCTCGGGACCGGTGGGGCCGAGACGACTGCCGCCGTCGGCCTGGAAGCGGGGCCTCTCCAACGGCAGTTCGGGAGACACATCCGTCAGATCCAAACCACCGGCCCACGCCGCGGGGACCCCGGTCGCGCCCAGTACCGACGCCGCGAGGAACGCCAGAACCGTTCGGGACGCCCCCCACGGAATATGCCGGCGCTCCGTCCCCCGAGGGTGTCCCCACGGACGAGGCCGAGGCTCAGTCCCCAAAGGATGTCCCCACGGCCCTCGCCGCCTGCACGATCTGCGATTCGGGGTCAACCCGCCGCAGGCGAACCACCGCCTCCTCCAGCGTCACCGAGTCGATGGTCGTGCCGTGAATGCTGACCATCCGACCGTGCTGTCCCGTCGCTACCAGCCGCACAGCCTCCACGCCGAAACGGGTGGCGAGAAGCCGATCGAAAGCCGTGGGAGAACCGCCGCGCTGCAGGTGTCCGAGCACCGTGGTGCGGGCTTCCCACTCCAGCCGACGCTCCAGTTCCTCCGCGACCCAGCGACCGATCCCACCGAGGCGAACCGCGTCGGTGGAATCCGCGATCCGCCGGTCCACCATCATCTCTCCACCCTTGGGTGCCGCCCCCTCCGCGACGACGACCACGGCGAAGTTGCGCCCGCGGTAGCCGCGCTCTCGGACGGCTTGAGCCACCTTCTCGATGTCAAAGGGGATCTCCGGAATGAGAATGACATCGCCCCCACCGGCCATACCCGCCTCAAGGGCGATCCAGCCGGCATAGCGACCCATCAACTCGAGGACCATGAGCCGGTGGTGACTGTCTGCCGTGGTGTGGAGCTTGTCCGCCGCGTCGGTGGCGGTAGAGAGAGCGGAGTCAAAGCCGAACGTCACGTCGGTGGCGTCAAGGTCATTGTCGATGGTCTTGGGCACGCCGACTACCGGCAGCCCCTTCTTCGAAAGTTCATAGGCAATGTTGAGGCTCCCGTCGCCGCCGACCACGACGAGGAGTTCCAGACCATGCCGCTGAGCGTTCTTGATCGCCTGGTCGGAGAGGTCCCGGAACGTCGTCTCCCCGCCCTCCGACACCGGTACGCGAAACGGGTTGTCCTTGTTGGAGGATCCGAGGATCGTGCCGCCGCGGGCGAGAATCCCGCTGACATCGTCACTCGTGAGCGTGCGCATGCGATCGTTGATAAGACCGCCATAGCCGTCCTGGATGCCCACCACGTCGATGCCGTACTCGAACCGGCAGGTCTTCACCACGGCGCGAAGGACGCCGTTCAATCCCGGGCAATCGCCCCCGCCGGTCAAGATCCCGATCCGGCGAATCTTCGAATCCTTCACTCCGTTACCTCCCGCCCGCATTGTCCCTTCGGGCCATCATCCCGCCTCGCGCGTACTCCCGCCCCTTCCCCGGGACGGACCCCCACAGCAAGTAAGCGGTCGCCACCCCGGTTGCAGGCAAAGGCGCCCGCGTGCGCCAGTAGCTGGAGGACCGCCTTCCCGACATTTTCGACCGACAAACCCCGTAACCCCATCTTTCCGAGCGGAACTGCGGACTGTCGCAGCCGGTCCACCTGGAAGCCACTGGTCTCCAGCATCGCCCGCAGCGACCGCGGGGTGTACTCGAAAAGATGATACGGCGGCAGGCGCAAGGTCTTGCTCCGGCCGCGGCGCCGGTACACCGCCATCCCGAGCCGGGTCGAGAGGAGGTTCAGGGTGGAGGGCACCGCGACGGCCACCACGCCGCCCGGAACCAACGAGCACCAGACCGCCGTGAGCGCCTCCCGTGGCCGTGGCAGGTGCTCCAGCACGTCCCCGAGGAGCAACGCGTCGAACGCTTCGCGGGGCAATGTCCCGGGTACCAGAGGCCCTTCGGTGACCTCCAGGCTCAGGACTTCACGGGCGTGCCGTGCGGCGAACCCGGATATATCGAGGCCCCGAACCTCCCACCCGAGCGACCGCATCTCCGCCAAGAAAAAACCCGGGCCGCAACCGACTTCGCAAAATCGCCCCCGGCGGCCGGAAGGCCCGCGGAGGAGCCGGTCAAGCCGAACCGCCTTCCGCCGTCGATCCGCTGCCCCGTCTGCGGCCAAATCCTTGTAGGCGCGCTTTCCGTGGGCATCCACCGCGTCGCTGCACGCTGTGAAGTACTCCTCAGAGTAGAGCGAAGCGATCTCCTCATCCGAGGGCATCGGGAAGAGCCGGGCCAGATCGCACTTCGGGCAGCCCACCCCCCGAAGCGGGCGACCTCGAAACTCGTAGCTGAACGGCAAGACACGCGCCGATGTATTCCCGCAGAGCGGGCACGTGGCGGCCAGGGTCTGGCCGGGTCGGGGTGGTCGATCATCCATGCGGGTCCCGTCTTTCCTACGCCCTCGGGTGTGGGTGGGCAAGATGAGATTATCGGCGCGACCGGCAGGCGTCAACCGGGGGGACGACCCCGTGGAATACCACGGCGTGTGCTTGCCGGGGAGATGCCGCTGGGAGTAGGGTCCGACGACCAGACTGGAGCATCCGGACTTGCCCCGGACGTCCCGCTGGAGGAGATTCCGATGGCGAAGAAGACGGCCCGGCGATCCGATCGCGACCCAGCCTCGCCCAGCCGGCCTGCGGCGAAGGCGGCCCGGAAGGCCACGAAGAAAGGTGTCCCGAAGGCCCCTACGAAGATCTTACGCACACGAACCGCACCAGCGCGAACGCCCGCCAAATCCGCACCGGCACGGACCGCCGCCAGACCGTCGACGCGCGGTTGCGCGACTCGGCGCAAGACATCGAGCAAGGCTTCGAGCAACGCATCGCCCAAGACGTCTCCCAAGACATCGCCCGCGCCCCGGACTGCCGCCCGGACCCAGCGCGGGAACGCTCCCCGTCTCAGCGCCAAAAGGGCCGACCGTCTGCTCAAGCTTGAAGAGACGATGCGGCGCCGCGTCGTCGGAAAGGACGAAGCGGTCCAACGCATCGCCCGCGTTGTACGCGTCCGCATGGCATCCCTCGATTTCCGCCCCGATCGGCCGCGCGGCTCGTTCCTGCTCGTCGGCCCCAGCGGGGTGGGCAAGAACGAGTTGGGATTCGCCCTGGCCGAGGCGCTCTACGACACAGAGGAAGGCGTGATCTCCATCGATCTGGCCGAGATCGCCGAGGAAGGCGATCTGGCCAAGCTCGGCGTCACCCTGGTTCCCGGTGCCACGAACCAGGCGATGGAGGGCTTGCTCACCTCGCCGGTGCGACGAAATCCCGAGGCGGTGATCCTTCTGCGCGGCGTGGAGCGCGCCCATGAAGCCTTCCAGCCGATCCTGCAACAGGTTATGGAACGGGGTCGCCTCGATGACATGGCTGGGTCGGTCGACTTCTCCCGAACGGTGCTCTTTGTGACCACGCGCCCGCGCCGCGAGGATGCCCCGGCGGCGGAGATCGGTTTCACTCGGGGCGGCAGCCCGGATGCGGAGTTGCTGCGCAAGCGTCTGGAGCGCGGTATCGCGGCCGATCTGCTTGACGCCTTCAATGAGATCATCGAAGTGCCGCCCCTGACGCCCGACGATGTCCGGCGAATTGCCCGCTACAAGGTCGAGGCGATCCTGAACCGTCTCCGCCGACGACGGCGCCGGATCGAGGTTTCTGACGAGGTCTACGCGGCCTGCCTTCCCGAGGAGGAAATCCAGCGCGACGGGGTGGCAATTCTCCATCGTAGTCTGGAGGACCGGCTGTTCAACCCGCTGGCGGTCTATCTCCTCTCCCACGTGGCAGCCGGGCGGATCCTCGTGGAGATGGACAAGGGGGCGTTGCGGATTCGGGAGTAGTTGCGCATGCCGCCGCAAGCGTCGGCTCCGCGAGCCATGAAACGGCGCTGTTTCATGATAGGGGGAATGACATCGTCCATATTGGAGGACCGTTCGACCTCGATGTTAATGGAGCGGTTCTACGAGAGCTGGCGTGGTGGGTACGCCTGATCTCGTCCGGGAGATAGGCGTTGGGCCACGCGGATTCCCCTGCTACCCTGAACGGCATGCTCGATCGGTACCCTTGGCTCTGGGGTGTGGATCTGGACTCCGCTTCCTTCGAGGCGCTTCTCGCTTGGACTTCCGGCTCACTCCCGCACGATCGCCGGTGGGCCTTGCTTCGCCTGATCGAGTATGCCCCCTACTCTGAGATCCGTCGCTTGCTTCCCCTCGGCTACTTTCTGGAGGCGTGGCCGGCCCTGGCCCCCCGGATGCGCTCGCGAACAAGGCACCAAGGAATGGACTTCTAGTATCAGTGGAAGCGGCAGGCGGCGGCCTCCCATGTCTAAGGACTGGGGCCGACTCTACTCCCCGCAAGACTGGGCGATCTCCAGCTCAGGAATGTCCGGCACGAGTTCTATCTGACTGGCGGCACGGCGTTGGGCCGCGGCTACTACCAGCATCGGTATTCGGAAGATCTCGATCTCTTTGTCAACGATGTGCCGGAGTTCGAGCTTTGGAGAGATCGCTGCCTGAGCGAGCTTCAGAAGGCCGGCGCTATCACTGCTCCTCCTCGAGAATCGCGCAGCGAGCCTCCGCACCGGCTCCGAGTTCCCGTACCCGGCTGGCGGGTCCGGGATAAGCCAACGAGAGCGGATGACTTCGCCTATTGAGGAGACGGAGGCCAATCGGCTGAATTGACACGACATCCCCATCCGATGTATACTCCGGGGCGAGTTGTTCCGCCAAGAGTTTGGAGGCTTGGCCATCTCGGCCGTCTGAGCTTGGATTGCCGACAGCCTGCCCACCCGAGCGGCACCTTCCATGGCCAGGGCGTGCCGGCTTCCTGCCCGTGCGGGCGTGGCAATGGGCCGGAGGCTGTAATGATCTGCGGCGAAGGAGGTTCCCCATGAGGCTACTTGCTTCTGTCTTGACCGTGGTGGCGCTGATCGGTGTCGCGAGCCTTTCCTTGGCCGCGATCGCCCCACCCCCTTCCGTGAACGCGGATGCCGACCGTGCGGCGTCGACTACGTCCCTGCCGGGATCCACTGCGCCGTTGCCGGCGGAGAAGGATGGGTACCGAGCCGTAGATGTCTGGGTGGATGACGACTACACCAGCGCTGGATCGAACGACGGGCATACTTGGGGTGTAGATGCCTTCGACACCGTTCAAGCCGGTATCACCGCGGTCGACGCCATGGGGACCGTCCATGTCGCCGCCGGGTCCTACGTGGAAAACCTCACGATCGACCGGGCGCTCGCCCTGGAAGGAGCCGGGTTCGCGACCACCGTCATCCGCCCGGCGCTCTCCGCACCGGGTGACGATGGAGGAGGATCAATGCCCCCCGGCACCTCTCACCTCATCGTCGTCTCCGCGAGCGACGTCGTGATCAGCGGGTTCACCCTCGACGGGGACAATCCAGCCCTGGTCAGCGGCATCGTGCGGCACGGGGCGGATATCGATGCGCGGAGCGGCATCATTACGACCGCCACGGTGACCAACCTGGTGGTCCACGACTGCCACGTCAAGAACATCTACCTGCGAGGCATCTACGCGCGCAACGACAACTCGACGTTCCGCATTTACGATAATACCGTGCAGAATGTCGATGGCGGACCATCTTCGATCGCGATTTTCGCCTGGCATTCGTCGGGAATCATCGAGAGCAACACGGTCTCCGATGCGAGCGACGCCATCTCCGCGAACCATTCTCGCGGCATACAGTTTCTGCATAACATCGTGACAACCTCGAGCAGCGGCGTCCACACAGACAACAACAACTCCTATGGCGACGGCATCGCGGATGTCGTCCACGGGAACGAGGTCAGCAACTCCCAGCCCGGCGGCTACGGAGTGTGGGTGTTCTTTCCGAATGCGGTAGACCCGTTCGTGGACGCCAACATCGTGACCAATGTGGACGTCGGGTTGTTCGCGTGGGGCGGGGCCGGCGGCACGGGGCAGTTCACCGGCAACACGGTCGAAGGCCAGAACCGGGCCGGCAGCATCGGCATCTACGTCACCCCCGGTCCGGATTACTGGGCCTCCTGGCAGGCCAACGTGGCCGCCGCTTTCTCCGGCAACTCGGTCAGCAACACCGCCTACGGTTTCTACTTGGAAACCGATGAAGCTGCGCCGTTCTTCAGCAACACCACGTCCGTGTCCAGCCACACGGCGGCAGGCCACACCTTCGATGTGGGCGTCTGGGGACTCGGCACTTTCGCCGTCACCGGACTGAGCGGCAACAGCGTCGACGTTGGTTGCCCCGGAAAGATCCAGCTCGGGATCGACCTCGCCAATGCAGGCGGATCGGTCAACTTGAACACCGGGATCTACACGGAGAACGCTGTCATCAACAAGCCGCTCAGCCTGCTTTCCGCGGGCGGCCGAACCGGGACCACGATCGAGGGACTCATGGCGGGCACCGAGCTCGGGACGATACAGGTGAATCCGGGTGTGAATGACGTCGTCGTCGGCGACACAGGGAGAGGACTGACGATCATCGGGATCGACGGCCCGCCCGGCCTCGAGAAGGCTGCGGTCTACTTCCAGGGTGCCCATGCGAACGTCGTGGTTCGCGACAACGAAATCCGCGCCAACGGCGACGAGGGATTGCTGACTGAATACAACGCAGCCATCAGCACCTTCACGATCGACAGCAACACCTTCTCCGGCCAGACATTCCTTGGGACAACGCCGGGGGGGCTGGGCTTCGCCGACCAGTTCACGGTCCCGAATGTCCCCCGTCAGTTGGTCGTGATGGGTGGAGGAGCCAGCAGCACCAACGGTACAAACGTGGCCTTCACGAACAACCTCGTTACGGGTACCGCGGGCGGGTTGAACAGTGACGGTCTGGAGCAAGGTAACAACCTCGTCACCATCGATACAGACAATAGCGCCTTCACGGGCAATACCTTCTCGGGCATCACCAGCAGGTACGCGGTGAGCCTTCGCTGCCGCCGTCCGGGGGCGGCGATCAGTGGCAACACCTTCAGCACCACAGGCCTGGCTTCCCTCTGCGGTCACGTTCTGCTGATGAACAACGCGATCACCGACGCCGTCGTGGCAGCCAATACCTTCGACCGCGCCTGCTACATAGAATCACCGGTGGGCGGGACGATCGGCTTCCATATCGGCGGCGCCGTGGCCGTCGCCCCGGCCGCGTCGGTCCTCAAGGTGCTCCCCGGCACCTACACCGAGAACGCGCAGATCAGCGTCGCACGGGACCTATCCATCGTCGGTACCGGCCCGGCCCAGGCGATCCTGAAGACCACGAAGAACACGACGCAGGGGGGGAACGTACCCTCCGAAGCGTGGATCTACAACGCCGATGGTATCAACCTCACGCTGCGGAACCTGACGCTCGACGGCACCGGGGCGTTGGTCCACCACGCAGTGCAGTCGCGGGGATCTCTCACGGTCGAGGACTGCGCCATACGGAACATCCGGTACAGCCAGTACTACGGTCGCGGCATCGTTCTGTATGCCGGCGCCGTCAACACCATCCGGCGGACAACCTTCGACAACATCGAGCGGATCGGGATCCACGTGCGCGGTGCCGTGGACACTCCGCTTCCGGTGGCAACGATGGAGGAAGTCACCTATGTGGGCAAGGGCCCGGGCGACTGGCTTGACTACGGTGTGGAGTTCGGTGGGGGGGGCACGGGCAGTGTCACGAGTGCTTTGATCTCCAACTGCCTGGGTGTAGCTCTGGTCGACAGCTCGACTTCGGCCGGCATCCTGGCCACCGACTACTTCGGTTTGGGCACGCAGGCCACGGCCACCGGCAGTGTTTTCGACAACTGTAGCAGTGGCATCAGCGTTGGGTACGTGGCCACGGACCTAACTTCGGTGATGGCCACCGGCAACAGCTTCGCGACCTGCGCCACCGGCATCACCGCGCGCCACACCACGGAGATGCTGGTGAACGCGCACAACAACTGGTGGGGTCATGCCACCGGCCCTCTGGACGCCAGTGATGACACCGCAACCGGTGGGCTCTACAACCCGGGAGGGCTCGGGGTGCCCGTCACCAACGGGGTCGACTACGATCCGTGGATCTTGGGCAATCTCGTGTGCAATCCTGATCCCCAGATGATCACGGTGGAGGACGGTCCGGAGGGCGGTCCGTACCAGGACATCGTGACGGTGAAGTATCTTGGCGGACTGAGCGGCCCGCTTTACGGCTTCAGTTTCGAGGTGGTCGTCGACCCGACCTACGCGGATTTCGTGACCGTCACGAGGCCCGCGGCCGGTCCGTTCGCAAGCGCGGCGCTCTTCCAGGTGGTGATCCCGGGCTCGGGCACGAGGGTCGTGGACGCAGCGCTGGGTGGGGCGGCCCCGGGTGCGCTGCTGCCCTGCGACCTGTTCACGATCACGTTCCAGAGTGTGGCCAACACGCCGCCGGCGGGAACGCCGATCACCGTCGGCATCCTCACCCTTCAGGACGGGAACAACACGGCGCTGACCGGAGCCATGGCCGACCCGGGTCTGCTGTTCGTGGACACCCCGGCGGCGTCGGCGGTTCCGGGCGGCCCCGAAATGTCGGAGATCGGCACACCGACAAGCTTGCGTGATCTGCGCGTCGTGCCGAACCCGCTGCCCGGCCGCGGCGAGGTCCGTTTCGCGCTGCCCGCGCCGAGCCCGGTGACGATGGAGCTGTTCGACACCGGAGGACGCCTGGCCTGGCGTTCGTTCACACAATCTATGCCCGCGGGCATGCACGCGCTGGGGCTGGAGGCGCACGACGTCGGGGGAGTGCAGCTTCCCGCCGGGGTCTACCTCCTCCGCGTGCAAGCCGGGGCCGAGCGCGTGGTGCGCAGCGTCATCGTCGTCCGCTGAGCAAGGTGGAGGGTCCGGCGCTTAAGCGCCGGACCCGGTCCCGCAACGCCGGGGTCATTTGTCCCCGATGCCTAGGAGAAACACGATCCGCGTTTCGGGCCCCAGCGGGGAGTATGGGGCATCCCCCGGGGGTGTCACGGGTCCGGTGAGGCTGCGGATCGGTCCGACGAGTGGCGTGGGAACCCCGAACCGGGGCCGGGATGCGGCTGGAATCCCATTCCGGATAGACATCTCCCCCAACTGATCATCCGCCGTCCAGCTCGGCGACCCGACGGCCGGCCGGTCCGGTCAGCTCGCAAGAATGATCGCCCGCGATGCGCTGCCGCCACCGGTGGCGGGACTCTCACGCGATCGGTCTCAGCGGCTCGTGCGCCGACATGTCCCCAGGTGGTTTCCGGCGATCGTGACGCAGGCATCGCCGCTCCGGCGAGAACCAGGAGATTCTGAACAGGAGCACCGGTCGGTTCGGGAGCCACGACGCACCTGGATTCGGTGATTCCTGCCGGCGAGGTGCTGTCCGCAAGGTTCCGGCCCGGCGGGAGCGTGGTGTAACATGGCGGACCACCACGGGAACGGAGGGTACCGATGCCAGGATTGACTCCGGGACGACGCTTCCAGCCGGCCTATTTCAGCTTCCGGCGCCGGTCCGCGCGCGAACGCCTCCTGGCCTTCGTGGAACGCCAGGCCAAGGGGCTCGCCTTCGGCTGCCGGATGTGCGGCAACTGCCTGCTGCAGGAGACCGCGTTCATCTGCCCGATGGAGTGCCCCAAGGGTCTGCGCAACGGCCCGTGCGGAGGCTCGACTCCCGAGGGTTGTTACGTCGATCCCAGTCGTCCGTGTATCTGGCACCGGATCTACGAACGGGCCGAGCGGATGGGGCGTACGGATCGCCTGATGGAAGTCCTGCCGCCGCTCGACTGGTCCCGGGTGGGCGCGGAGACTTGGTCGGAAGTGGTGACGAAGGCCAGTCAGCGCGGCGCCGGTCGGGCGCTGGCCAGTCTGTTCACCGCCCGGGCCTCGCGCCAGGCGTTCTGGGATCCCCTGTTCGCCGAGATCCGCCAGCCTGACTGGTGGCAAGGCGACGATCAACCGCACCCCGCCGCACCGCACCAGCCGGTGTCCCGCCTCGAAGAGAAACTCGCCGCGGGACAGTTCGTCGTAACCGCGGAGGTCGCTCCCCCACTCTCGGTGGCGCCGGACGAGCTGATCCGGACGCTACAGTTGTTGCGCGATTTCATCGACGCCGCCAATTTCACCGACAACCCGTCCGCCACGCCCCGCATGTCGTCCCTTGCCTGCTCGGCCATCGCCGTCGCCAACGGAGTCGAGCCGGTGATGCAGATCGCGGCCCGCGACCGCACCCGCATGGGCCTGCAGGCCGAGATCCTGGGAGCTGCGGCGCTGGGAATTCGCAACGTGCTCTGCCTGACGGGCGATCACTCCAACTTAGGCCCCGCTCCACCGGGACGCATGGACATCTGGGACCTCGACGCGATCCAGATGCTCTGGATCCTGCGCCGGATGCGGGACGATCGGCACTACCTCGATGGCCGGACCATCCGCATCCCGCCGCGGCTCTTCCTCGGCGCCGCCGCGTCGCCCTTTGCCTCGACGCCCCGGATCCAGGCGATGCGAGAGCTCAAGAAATCCCACGCGGGCGCTCAGTTCTTCCAGAGCAACCTGGTCTACGATGTCGACGCGTTTGAACGGTACTTGGAGGCGCTGGACCGCAACGGCACTCTGGCGCAAAGCTTCTATCTCGTCGGCATCACACCGGTACGCAGCGCCCGGGCGGCCCGCGCCATGGCTCAGGTGCCGGGGGTGATGATTCCGCCGTCCCTGGTCTCCCGCCTGGAACGATCCTCTGACGCTAAGGAAGAAGGGGTGCAGATCGCCCTGGAGATCATCGAGCGAGTCAGGCGCCTGCCGGGGGTGGCCGGCATTCACATCATGGCCGTGGGCTGGGAACTGATCGTCCCTCGCCTCGTGCGCGAGGCCGGACTCAAGGAGCTTCCGGCGGGCCAGGGGTCGCTCCCCGACGGGCGGGGAGCAGGCGGAACGATCGGCCTGCGAGGCCTTCCTTGTCTCGTCGATCGGCCGAAAGAGTACGCGGACCGACGTTACCTGGATCTCCTGGCCGAGAAGATCGTCGTCTTCGACGGTGCGATGGGGACCAGCATCCAAAAACATGAACTGGAGGCGGCCGATTTCGGCGGTGAGCGTTATGCCGGCTGCAACGACTACCTGGTCCTCCAGAAGCCCCAGATCATCGAAGCGATCCATGCTTCGTTCCTCGAAGCGGGCTGCGATGTGATCGAGACCTGCACCTTTCGCGCCAACCGAATCACCATGGCCGAGTACGGTCTCGCGGACGAGGTGCCCGCGATCAACCGCGCGGCCGCCGAGCTGGCTCGACGCGTCGCCGACCGCTTCGGCACCGCCGAGCGGTACCGGTTCGTGGCCGGCTCCATCGGGCCCAGCGGGAAACTGCCCGGCTCGTCCGACCCCGCACTCTCCGACACGTCGTTCGCTGACCTGGCCGACGTTTTCCGCGAGCAGGCCGAGGCACTGATCGAAGGAGGTTGCGACCTGCTCCTGCTCGAGACATCCCAGGACATGCTCGAGGTCAAAGCCGCGATCATGGGCCTGCAGCATGCCTTCGCCCTCACCGGCCGGAAGATCCCCCTGCAGGTCCAGGTCACTCTGGATGCCAACGGCCGGATGTTGCTCGGCACGGACGTGGCCGCGGTGCTGGCATCGCTCGAGCGCATGCCGGTCGACGTCCTCGGCCTGAACTGCTCCACCGGGCCCGATCAGATGCGCGAGCCGCTGTCCTACCTGGGGGAGAACTCGTCACGGCCGGTCTCCTGTCTCCCCAACGCCGGGCTGCCGGTCAACGTCGGCGGCGAGGCGGTTTACCCGCTGGCCCCCGGCGATTTCGCCCGCGAGCTCTCCGATTTCGTGGAGCGTTTCGGACTGAACGTGGTCGGCGGATGCTGTGGCACCACCCCGGAACACCTGCGTCTGCTCGTCGAGCGGCTGGCCGGACGGAAGCCACGGATCAGGACCAACCAGCCTCTGTCGCAGGTCTCGTCCGGCATGACGGCGGCGGGGCTCGTGCAAGAACCCGCGCCGATGTTGATCGGGGAGCGCCTGAATGCACAGGGCAGCAAGAAGATGAAAGAGCTGCTGCTGGCTGAGGACATGGACGGCATCGCGGCGTTGGGTCGCGAGCAAATCGAGGGCGGCGCCCACACGCTCGACATCTGCGTGGCGATGACCGAGCGGCGGGACGAGGCATACCTCATGTCCCGCGTGGTCCGAACGCTCAGCCAAACCGTGGAAGCGCCGCTGGTCATCGACACCACCGAGGCCGACGTCCTGGAAGCGGCACTCATGGCCGCCCCGGGGCGCGTCATCGTCAATGCCGTGAACATGGAAAACGGCCGCGTCCGCCTGGACAGCATGTTGCCCCTGATCCGGGATTTCGGCGCAGCCACCATCGCGCTGACCATCGACGAGCTCGGCATGGCTCGCACGGCCGACCGCAAGCTGGAGATCGCCCGGAAGATCCACGAGATCGCCACGCGGGAATACGGTCTCCTTTCGGACGCGCTGATCTTCGACGCTTTGACCTTCACCCTGGCCACCGGCGATCCGGAAAGCGCCCACACAGCTGTCGAGACGCTCGACGGCATCCGCGCCATCAAGGCCGCCCTCCCCGGCGTCTTGACCTCTCTCGGCGTATCCAACGTGTCCTATGGATTCAAGCCGGCCGCGCGAGCCGTGTTAAACAGCGTCTTCCTCCATCACGCTGTGAAGGTCGGGCTGGACATGGCGATCGTGAACCCTAAGCAGATCACCCCCTACGCGGAGATCCCTGAGATACCGCGAGAGCTGGCGGAGGACCTTCTCTTGGACCGCCGGCCGGACGCGGCGGCCCGCTTCATCAGCTTCTATGAAGGCACGAAGTCGGTATCGACGGCAGCCTCCGATCCGACGGCCGGCCTGACGGCGGCCGAGCGGCTGCACTGGCGCATCGTGCATCGCAGGCCGGAGGGAGCGGAACTCGACTTAGACGCTCTGATGGTAGCGAGCGTGGAGACCCGGACCGGCATCCCCGATTTCACCGCCAAGCCTGACTATCACTACCCAAACGCCGACACCACCGCCGTGGCGGTGGCGATTCTCAACGACGTGCTCTTGCCGGCGATGAAGGAAGTCGGTGACCGCTTCGGGTCGGGTGCCTTGATCCTTCCGTTTGTCCTGCAGTCGGCCGAGGTGATGAGGAAGACCGTGACCCACCTGGAGAGATACCTGGACAAGGCTGAGGGGTTGAGCAAAGGAAGGGTCGTGCTGGCCACCGTCTACGGCGATGTGCATGACATCGGCAAGAACCTGATCCGGACGATCCTGGCCAACAACGGTTACAGCGTGCAGGACCTGGGCAAGCAGGTGCCGGTGAACGCAATCGTCGACGCCGCGGTGGAATTCAAGGCTGACGCCATCGGACTGTCGGCCCTCTTGGTCTCGACCTCCCGCCAGATGCCTCTCGTAGTGCGAGAGCTCGATCGACGCGGCCTCTCGATCCCGGTCTTAGTCGGCGGCGCGGCGATCAACCGCAGCTTCGGCCGGGAGATCGGTCTTGTCGAGGAGGGACGGCCCTACGCCGGGGGTGTCTATTACTGCAAAGACGCCTTCGAGGGGCTCGCATGTATCGGCAAGCTGACCGATCAGGCCTCACGGAAAGACCCGCCGGCGGATGAGCCATCCGCTAGGCCCGCGGGCAAGCCTTCCGCGGAGCCCACAGCCCTTCGTCCGGACCCAGCGGGAGCGGCCCCACACCCCGACCCTACGGGAGCGGCCCGGCCCCCGGACCCGACGGGGATCGCCGCAACGAGGGCCCGTTCAACCGTCGTGGCCCGATGCGACGACGTGCCGACGCCGCCTTTCTGGGGCGCACGCACCATCGCGTCGATGCCGCTGGACGAAGTCTTCGCCTACCTCGATGAAAAGAAGCTCTTCCGGCTTTCGTGGGGAGCGAAGGACAAGCGCGGCGCGGAGTGGGAGGCGTTGCACCGGGATTTCTCCGCGCGCCTCACGGAGATGAAGGCAACGGCGTTGCGGGACGAATGGTTCGCTCCCCAGGCTGTGTACGGCTACTTTCCGGCTTGGTCGGACGGAAATGACCTGCTCATCCTGGACGCCGGTGATCAAGCCGGTGATCAAACCCGCGATCTGCAGCGGCACCGGGCCCGCTTCTCCTTCCCACGCCAAGTCGGCGGCGACCACCTTTGTCTTGCCGACTATTTCCTGCCCATCGGTTCGGTTCGACCCGACGTGGCCGCCCTGCAGGTCGTGACCGTAGGGGGAAACGCGAGCGGGCGATTCGACGCGATGGACTCCCGGGCCGAGTACAGCGAGGCGTACTACTTCCACGGCCTGGCGGTCCAGACTGCCGAGGCGGCGACGCTGCTCACGTTCGCCCGCATCCAACGGGAGCTGGGTTTGCCCGCAGATCGCGGTACGCGCTACGCCTGGGGTTATGGAGCCCTTCCCGATGTCGAGGAACACCGCCGTGTCTTCTCACTGCTGCCCGCGGAAGCGGAACTGGGCCTCAGCCTGACCTCGGCGGGGCAGATGGTCCCGGAGCATTCGACGGCGGCGCTGGTGGTGCATCATCCGGCGGCGAGGTACTTTCGGGCCTGAACGGGCTGACCGACCCGTGACTCAGCGGCACCCGGAGGGCTGTTGTAGTGGGGCAGGATTTCCCAAGCCGTCTGTTCCACAGGCGCACGACATCGGCAGGATCCCGGAGAGATCGCGCCTCAAAGTGCCGGGGCACTCTCCTGCCAAACCAGACAGAATCTCTTCTATCTCAAAGCGTTACACCATGTTTGTGGAGGTTCGTTCCCGGCACCTTTTGAGGCGCCAGCCCTCCTGATCCCGGGTTGGAAGCAGCTTGGGTTCCGGAAAATCACCTGGCACCTTTCGTCGCGTGACAAGCGAAGCGGACGGGCGGCTCGGGCGGACACTCAAAAAGTGAAATGCGATCGAGCACGGGGTCGGTCGGACTTTCTCACTGACGTATGTGATCGTGCGGAGGGTCGGGCGAGTTTTCGCAACGACGGAAGTGATCGTGCAGAGGGTCGGACAGCTTTTGGTACTGGCGGGTGCGTTTGTGCGGAGGAGCGGGCGAGTGTTCTACCGGCTGGCGCGTTTGTGCGGAGGGTCGGGCGACTTCTTGTACCGCCGGCTGCATCCGTGCGGAGGGCCGGCATCTTTTTGTACTGGTGGATGCGTTTGTGCAGAGCCCCGGGCGGATTTCCGTACGAGCGTGTGCACAAAACAATCCGTCATTGGGACGATCCAGCTCCTTGCTTGCCCGGGATCTCTGGGCATTCACGATCATCGCCGACGGGGATGCCCGGCGAGTGTCTGAGTTGAAGAAGTGGACCGGGCCGTTGCACGGCTTCGCCCAAGATGGTGACAGCGAGAGCAGCGTTCGCGCTGTTGATCTCGCCGGGCCAGACATTCGCCTGGCCGGTGACGAGGATTCGGGACACGGTTTCATTCGGCGCGGCCGGGCGCGATCCAGTTCCCCAGCTCGTCGACGGACATCACTCGGAATCCGCTGTCGAACGGGTAGCCGTTGGAAACCCGGCAAAAGGTGCCGAATCACTTTCCGCCGGGATCAGGAAGTCTGCCTCTTGAAGGGAAAGACCTTGTCTTCGCCCCTGGAGATCGGCTGTCGTCCTGTCCTGCGGCTCGGAGTGGGGCGAAGAACGCCCGGGGGCATCAAGGGTCGCGGCAGACGTCGCTAGCCCGCCCTCCCCGACGCGCCCCGGGCGCCATGGTTCTGTCCGGGGCCGCCCCAGGGGGCACGGCACCGTACGGGATGACGCGGGTCATGGGCGAGAGGTCGGCCTTGCGGACGCCAATCCCCATGATGCTCATCATCTGTAGATTGTGTTGCGATATACCTTGACGTTTCAGGGGGGCCGCGCGCTGGTAATGATGTTGCAGCCCGCCGATCTCTGGAAACTCAACGACCGATGGCGGATCTGCTTTCGGTTCGTTGATGGAGACGCCTTCGATGTCGAGATCACGGACTACCACTGAAACGAGGGGCGATATGAGCATACCGAACACACGGGAACAAAAGATCCGGCCGACACATCCCGGCGAGATGCTTCGAGAGGACTTTCTTCCGGACTATGGTCTTACGGTCTCTAGTCTCGCCGAAGCGTTGGACGTGTCTCGCCAGACGATCAATGAGTTGCTTCGGGAGCGAAGAGCTGTGAGTCCGGCGATGGCCCTTCGGCTCTCGAGGGTGTTTGGCAATACACCCGAGTTCTGGCTCAACGCCCAGCGCGCCGTAGATCTTTGGGAAGCGAACCGGGCCCTCAAGGCGAAGGTCCATCGCATCAAGCCGCTGAGCATTGCCTGACGTCTGGATTTGCCCGTAGATCGCGGCACGCGCTACGCCTGGGGCTATGGAGCCCTTCCCGATAAGGACACCCGGAGTTGGCGGGCGCAGACCTGATCCTGACCTACGCGGCGAACACATTCGCCCCGTTCGAGGTCATGGTCATGGACACCACGCTTTACTGGCCGCGGTTCGTGCGTCTGCGCAGCGGCGCAGCGGCGCGCTGAGGAGGGACCTGCCGACATTCGACCCCACGATGAGAGCCATCGCCTTCTGCCAGGAGCTGGTGCGGCTCGTCGGGAGAGGGATAACTCCCCGAACGGCCGATGGACTCTCTTACCTCCCCATCGCCGTCACATACAACGGCACCTCCGCATCAAGGTCGAGCCCCAGAACTTCCGCTACATCCGGATCTCCAAACGCCCCGACCCCGCAGGCACCGATACCCAGAGACGAACCCTGCAGATAGAGTCCCTCCCCGACCACCCCGGCCCGCAGGTGGGCGTAGCGATACCCCCGGTCACCATCGGGAATGAACAATTCGTCCCAGCGGACGGTCTTCACGAACACAGCGTCCGCGGTGCCGCAGAACTCCTGCTGAAGGCACGCCTGCATGCAACTCTGCGACAGATCGCCCGGACGGATCATCCGCAGGGCGTGCGTGGCCGGCAGGTATCGGTAGACGCCGGCATCCATGCCGGTCACATCCCGCACGACTACATAGAGTGAGAGCGGCGCGGTATCCGCAAGCAACGGTTCGGACGGCGCGACCCCCGCACGTTCCCCATCCGCAGCCAGACAGAGACTCGACAGTTCCGCTGCCGTGATCGGAGAGGCGGTGTGCTCACGAACCGACCGCCGTTGGCGGATGGCCGCAACCAACCCCTGACCCGTCGCCGGCGGCGGCAGAACGACGTCACCCGGCTGAGAGGGCACCGCCACCGCTGGGCGAGCCTTGTATTCGCCCTCCGCTCCCGCCCGGCGCAGCGAGGTCCCGCCGTGAATCAGATTGACGAACGTGGCACCGGCAGCCGTCGACGCATCCCGCGCGAAGCGTGGCTCGATCACCTGGTCTGTGCCGCGAGTCACCGGCATCAGGAGCAACGCGGCCTCCACGCTGGAATCCAGGCCGAGAACACTGTTCACCGCCTGGTCGTCAAACCGGGCGATGAGCGGCACGCGCCAGCCATGCGCAGAGGCTGCGAGCGCCAGATTGCCGGCGACGTGCCCGGCGTCCATGCAGACATACCGGTAGGCCCGTTCCGCGTACTTGAAGGCGGTGCGGCTGAACGTCCCGGTCAGAACCACGGCCATTTCGGGCTGTCCCCAGGCCCCCGGATTCCCGGACGCGGAAAACAGGTTCCAGAGGGCCGAGTCGTCCTCACGGACCCGGATGAGCGACGCGTCCTTGGGGTGGTAGTAGTAGATCCCGGGTTCCAGCCCACGGACATGCCAGACCACGACGTAGACGTTGATCGGATAGAGCGCCCCGGCCGAAGGCGCGGCGCGCAGGTCGAAGGTCCGCGTGCCCAAGCTGATCGTCTTGGTGATCCCTGCCGCGCAGTAGAGCATCTCCGCAATCTCTTCCATGCTGATAGCCGCGGTATCCGCGGACATCCGTCCTGCACGCCAAGCCTCACAGAGCGAGAACACCTGCGCGGTATCGGGATCCTGAAACGTCGGGAGCCGGATCACGTCTCCCGGGAACGTGTTGTACACCTCCGGCCGAGCCTTGATGGTCAATCCGGGCAGGCGCACCCGCGCAGGATAGGAGCTCCCTTCGTGGTAGAAACGGGCCAGAGGCATACTTCGCGCACCTTCTTCCAGGATCGCCGGGGGAACCAGAACCCCCGCAACCGGCTTCATCGCCACCGCGCTCGCCTGCGCCCCGGAGTAGATCACGCGCACGGAACCAGCCCGCGCGCCGAGGAAGAAGACGACCGTACCGGCAGCCACGGCCAGGACGCTCCACGCGGCCACCCGGATGACGCGGCGAAAGCGAACTCTCCCCGGCTCGACCAGCGTCAGCGGAGCCTCACGGCGGAGAAACATCGTAACTGTGTGCCAGTGCAGGATCACGTGAGTGAGCGTCAGCAGCACCAGGATGTACCCGGCCACGTAGTGCCAGTCAAAGACCGGAAGCTCCTGCGCCGCCACCCAGAAGATCCCGGTTCCGACCACCGCGAGGAAATAGACAAGGACCAGGAGGCTCAGACCGACGGTCAGTCGCGGTCGTCCGATCCGACGCCCGCGCACGGTCGGCCACAGTAGCCACAGCAACCAGACGGCCACGGGGCTCAGGTAGAGGATGAGCTTACTGTTCATCGAAAGACTCTCCTTGGCGGCAACGCACCTGAAGCGAAGGCGGACGAAGGTGCGGGGAGGTCGTCGTCGCGGGTGGATTGCTCTTGCGGGTGTCGCCTCCGTGACGGCGACCGGCGGCGCGGCGATCCCGCGGCGTTGCCTCTTTCCATCGGAACATGTGGCGGACCCTCCGGTGGGGGGAATGTAAGCAGTCGCCGGACGCCGCACAAGCGAATGAAAGGTGGCGGCGGCGGGATCCGCACCTGCCGTCCCGGACGGGGCTGACCTCCGAGGCGGCCCAGTGCTACCATGACTGCTGCCACAACGAAATGAAGACGCTCACCGATGGGAATCAGAACATGCCGCTGCTTGGAACGGTACTAGTGATCTTGTCAGCCGCGACACGATGAGTTCCGTGAGGCCATCCGCCGATCCGCCCACGAGGCCACCGATTTCGCGCGGCTATGCCGCCTACGCGCTCGGCCTGCTCGCCGCCATTAACCTCCTCAACTACCTTGACCGCAACGTCATCTTCGCGCTGTTTGAACCCCTCAAGCACGACCTGGGCTTTTCCGACACGCAGCTTGGCCGGCTCGGCTCTGCCTACATCCTCGTCTATTCGCTCGCGGCTTTGCCTTCTGGCGTGCTGAGCGACCTGCGGTCCCGGAGAGCAGTCATCGCCGGCGGAGTGACAATCTGGAGCGCCTTCACGTTTCTGGGCGGCTTCGTGCGGAGCTTCTGGCAGCTCTTCGCGTGCCGCGCCGTGGTCGGTATCGGCGAGGCAGCGTTCGCACCGGCGGCCAGTTCGCTCGTGGCCGACTACTACCCCGGCCGGAGCCGGGCGGCCGCGATGGGAGTGCTCTCGGCCGGCCTCGCCATCGGGGCGTGCTCGGGCTCCTGCTGGGGGGAACGATCGAGCAGCACTATGGGTGGCGCGTCGCCTTCATGATGGTCGGCCTGCCGGGCTTCGTGCTGGCGATCATCGCGTCACGCCTGATCGACTTCTCCGAACGTCGGGTGCGGCTCGTCGGCTGGGTGCGCTCGATCCGGACGGGCAGTCCGGGACCGCCCCCGATCGGCCACGAAACGGGCACCGCGCTGGAGGGTCTACTCGAGGCGCTGCAGCGAGTGCTGCACACACCAACGCTCATCTACGCGTTCGTGGCGGGGGCGATGATTTCGTTCGGCATGGATGGGCTGGGGGGATGGGGACCGACGTTCATCACGCGAAAACTCGGCATGTCCTCGGGCGACGCCGCCCGGCTGCTCGGGATCACGGGCCTGATCGCCGGCGTCAGCGGCACGCTCGCCGGTGGCCTTATCGCGGCCTGGTGGCTCAAGCGGAATCAACGCGCGCGCGTCCTGACCGTCGCCCTCGGAATGCTGCCGGGCGGGCCGCTGGCCGTCTGGCTCATGACGGTGCGCGATCCGGCCGCGTTCCGCGTCATCTTCGGGTTCGCCTTCTTCTTCCTGTCCTGGTACAACAGTCCGCTCACCGCGACGGTCTTCGACGTCGTCCCCGGTCGCATCAGCGCCACCGTGGCCGGGGCGTTCTTCCTGTTCATTCATCTCGCCGGAGACGCCATCGCGTTTCCGCTGGTGGGGATGCTCTCGGATCGCTTCGGGCTTGAGCGGGCGGCATTCGTGCTGCCGGCGGTGGCCGTCGCGGGTGGGTTGGTGGTGCTCAGTGCGGCCGGGAAGGTGATGCGCGACACTGCGCGGGCGCGGGCGGAGTCTGCCGAGGCCGATTGACGACCGCTCCGGTCACACGCGCCTCAGTCTCTCGGTTCGTTTCTTCGCCCACCGCCGTCCTGCGGCAGCAACTCACGATCTACCACCGAACCCAGAAGCGCTACCACCTTATCGGCCGCGGCGGGATCAGTGGCGGGATCTTGCGCTGACGCCCGCCCACAAGGGTCTGTGTGAGCGACAAGGAGTGGTTCAGCGTCGCGGACAACGCGCAGCGAAATCTCCGGGCGATCGGCGCACGGATCGATTTCGTCAGCGTGCCTCAGGCCCGGGTCCTGGATCGCGTCCAGGTGAGCGGGCACCGCGATGATCGCGGGACCGACCCGGTCGCGAAGACGCCTTGTACCTGAGCACAAAGAGACAAAATGCTATTCCCGTAAGGGAGAACACTCGGTTGTCGCCTATCTCAGCGAACTTTCCACGAAGAAGATCATGCTTTCCGGGCCGGGCACTCATCCTTCATGCCTCGAGGGGGGACCGTAACGCAGCGGCGACCCAGGCCCAGCGCGCGGCTTTTGAGGTGTCTCCCTCCGGTTATGGGAGTCATTGGCCGGGCCTCGATGAGGACTTATCCATCGACGGCTTGATTGGAGTGAAACACTCGGCCCCTACTGCCTAGGCGACGACATGAGCTTGGGCCCACCCGGGCCCGTCGGAGGGGCGGATCGACCAACAGGATTCGATACATAGCCGAGACCCCGCCGGGGTCTCCCCCAACGAGGTCTCCTCGGTCAACCCAGGGAGCGTCATGTGCGGACGCCCCCCGGGGTCGTTCCATGTCAGCGCAGCTTCACGAGCCTTCCGATCGCACTGCCCGACCCGCTTTCAATACGGGCCATGTAGATCCCGGTCGCGACCTCACGACCGGAGTCGTCGCGGCCATCCCACGCCACGTTGAAGGCACGCCCGGTCAACATTCCCGTCCACGCCGTGCGTACAAGCCGTCCGGCGGCATCGAAGACCAAGACCCGCGCCGTGCTCGCGCTCGGGCCGGCGACCCGAAGAGAAACGCTACCCGCGAACGGGTTCGGCGTCGCCCGCACACCCAGAACGCTGTCGAGTTCTACGCCATCGACCCCTGCCGGGTCGAAACACGTGTTCGGATCGCAGATGCCATCCGGGGTCCACTCTCCGGTGCATGGGGCTTGTGCCATAACCGCGCAGGTACCGTCCGGGTAACAGCAGGAGCCCTGCGGCTCCTGGCACGGGTTCGGATCGCAGGTGGTCCCGTCACCCTGGTAGGTGCCGCTCAGCGCCAAGCACCCATCCGAGTTCGTCAGGACACAGGAATTATCAAGTTTGCAGCAAGCGCCGCTCGCGCAGCCAAGAATGAAGTCGGCCAGACTGCGCGGCTTGATCTGATAGAACGAGTTGTACGGCGGCGCGGGCGGCACGCTGGTAGTGGTGTGGTACTGGTCGCCGATGCCGGTGATCGTGAACTGGCCGACCGGTGCCGGCGAGCCGTCGATATCGGTGTCCTTGTCGATGCGCATCGTGACCGGGCCCGTGCCGTCATCGATGACGATGTTCCCGTCAAGGCCGGCGGCCGGCCAGGTGCCACTGACGATCGACACGCACCGGATCGTGAAGAGGCAGCTTTCGAAAGGCTCACCCGCAGCCGCCAGGTTGCCGGTCGTCGTCAGGCCCGGCGTCGGGATCGGGTTGCCGCTGGACAGGACGGTGACCGTCATGTCCGGGGTTGTGAGCTCTGTCTTGCCGTTGTAGTTCGCTACCGTGCCGGTGATCTCAATGCGGTCGCCCGGCGCGACAGTCGGAGTCAGGGTGCCACCGAAGACATCGATGCAGCAGGTCCCGTCAGTGATCTGGAACTCGCGGATCGTCGTGCTCCAGGTCATGCCGCCACACAAGGCGATCCCCTGGACCGTGACACGCTGGCCCACGAGGACCGCAACGCCGTTGAGGTCATCCTCGGCCACCTCGCAGAGCGTCTTGACCGGAGCGGGGCACGGGTTCGGAGTGCAACTCGTGCCGTTGCCCTGGTAGACACCGCTCGCCACCGCGCAGGCGGCGGCGGTTCCCACGGTGCACAGACCGGTCGGAAGGCAGCAAGCCCCGGTCGGCTGCGCACAGGTGTTCGGCTCGCAGACACCGAACATCGTCCAGGTACCGGTGCAGTCCGCCAGCAGGGCCACCGCGCAGGTGCCGTCAGGATAGCAGCAGGACCCGGCAGGTTGCGTGCAGGTGTTCGGCACGCAGGCACCGCCCTCAGTCCATGTCGTGGCGCAGTTCGCCTGCGTCGTCAACGTGCAGGTGCCGTCGAGCGCGCAGCACGAACCGACCGGCTGGGTGCAGGGGTTCGGGGCGCAGGCGCCGCCCGTGGTCCAGGCCCCTACACAATTCGCCTGGAGCACGAACGTGCAGGTGCCGCCCAGAGCACAGCAGGTACCGAGCTGCGGGCACGGGTTGGGCGAGCAGCTCGTGCCGCTGCCGTAATACGTGCCGCCGGACCCGATGCAGTCCGCTTGTAGTTGCACGGAGCAGCTTCCATCGGCGGCACAGCACGCGCCCTCGACGGCCGCGCACACGACGTCGGCCCAGGTCAGGCCTACGCGAAGCCCGTCGATCCACTGCGTGGAACCGGTCGTGGCGCCTCCTTGGCGCAGCCCGACTCCGCCGATGCCGCCGGTGGGCTCGGCGGTTGCCTCGACCCCCGCGCTCACCACCGGAGCCGGCTCGCCGGGACAGGTCGGGTTCACAAAGAGGTCCACGAGGTCGTTGGTCACGCCGTCAACGAAGGTGTACTTGAGAACGACTAGGTGCGTCGTGTCCAGTGCATACACGTCGGGAGCCCAGATCACCGCCGTGCCGGTGCCAGCCCTCGAAACGCCGAAGTTTACGCCCCCCGTGGTGCTCCGGCAGAACACCCGGCCCGGGAAGGTGGTGGTCCATGCATTGGTCCCAAAGTGCGTGAAGTAGTCACCGGCGGCGGTGGCCGCGGAGACATTGACCATGAATCCGTAGTAGACGCTACCGGACGTCTGGTTCGTGAAGGTGCGATTGACGTCTTCCCCCGTGGGCAGCATCGAGGCCGCATTCCCGATGCCCGACGAAGGGTATCCGGAATACGACAGCCCCGAGTCTGTAACCGGGATGAAGTTCGTGGTCCCACTGTGGTTCGTCCAGCCGTTGGCTGTCAGCAGCGTGCCCGCCGTGTAGCTGAAGCTCTCGTCGAGAAGCAGCCCCGCAACAACGCAGGGGTCCGGGGTACAGGCTGTGCCGTCGCCCTGGTAGATACCGCTCACCGCCGCGCAGTCCGCAGCCGTCCCAACGGTGCAGGACCCGCTCGGCGGACAGCAAGCGCCCGTCGGCTGCGGACACGGATTCGGGACGCAGACACCGGCGGCCGTCCAAATACCCGTGCAGTCCCCGACCGACGTCACCGCGCAGGTGCCGTCCGGATAGCAACAGGACCCGGTCGCGCAGCCGGTCATAGTCAGGTCGGAGAGCATGCGCGGCTTGATCTGCCAGCCGGTCGTGTACGGCGTCGTGGTGTCGTACTGGTCACCGATGCCGGTGATCGTGAACGGTCCGGTCGGTACCGGCGAGCCGTCGATGTCGGTATCCTTGTCGATG
>CAIMUX010000051.1 GCA_903844735.1 Candidatus Eiseniibacteriota bacterium | reverse complement strand
GCGGGCGTTGACCGCAGGAGATGATGGCCGCCCGACGCGGCCTCGGCCGGGCGGAGCTTGTCGGGATGGACGCAGTTCATGATCTATAACTGTACAGACGGCCTGTGTGCAAGAGCGAGCGGGTATTCCTACAGACTCGTTATCTGGTCCACATCACCTTCTCACCAGCTTGAACGGCGGCATCGGATGAAGAGAAGGTTCGCACGAAACACGAGGACGCACTTCTTGACCGCACACGCCCTGGCCTCATGCCTGCTGGTAGCTGTCATCGCAGCTCAGGCCGCGTTCGCGCAACAAGCCGTGCCCGTCCTCAATGCCAATTCCGCAGCCGTGGACGTCCGGGATGGCGACAGGCTCTTGAAGGGGGACTGGATCATCGACCCCACGGTTGCGCTCGACATCTACGTTGTGCGAAGAACCACCGAAGGGAAGCGGGTCACATTCATCACCGACATCGATTCGATGTCGTTCGATGTCAAGCCGGGCCACATGTACGACTTCATCATCCTGCTGAACGATAAGGACGTGTGCCACACGCGCATCTCGACGATGACGCAGAGCTACCGGCGAGTCGACCCGAACCAGATGACGGGGCAGGACACTATCCCTATCTCTATCCGTCACGGCAAGCTGCACCTGGAAGGGAAGATCAACGACTCTCGGATGCTCGACTTCATCTTCGACACGGGGGCCGAGACCTGCGCGCTTTATCCCTCCGCGATACCCAAGGGGGCCAAGCTCCGGTTCGACGGGACAACCAACAACTCTGGTACGGGCGGCACAACCCTGAGGCAAACCAGCAGCGATAGCCGGCTCGAAATCGCCGGCCTACGATGGGACCACGAGCCGGTCATGTACGTGGAAAAGCAGGCCGATCGCGCGGACGGGATCGTCGGATACGCGGTGTTCGAGGGGAAGGTGGTCGAAATCGATTTCGATCGCATGATCATGATCGTTCACGACACATTGCCTGCTCACGCCGCCGGATTCGCCAAGACGCCGATGCCATTCTCAGGTTCGCTGCCGGCCGTGGAATCTGTCCTGGTCAACGGCGAGAAACGCGCCAAGGGATTGTTCGTCCTGGATACAGCTGGAAGCGGGGCTATGATCGTCAACCAGGCGTTCGCGGCGGCCCACGGCCTGCACGGCACGATGAAGAACCTCGGCACCAGCACATCTCGCGGGGTTGGGAGCGCGGGCATCCGCAACCACTTGCTGCTATTGCCCCAGTTGACGCTCGCTGGCTTCGCCCTCCCAGACGTCCCGATCAACGTCGAACTGCCCTCTGACGGCAATGAGGCCCCGCCCGGCGGGGTGCTTTGTATGGAGGTGCTCCAGCGCTTCAACACCATCCTCGACTTCCAGCGCAACGAGGCGTACTTCAAGCCGAACACGTCCTTCAATGCACCATTCAAGGTGAGATTCTCAGGTCCGCAGTGGTCGATGACTCTCGGTATCGCAGTGGCGTCAGTCGTGTTGTTCGCAGGGCTGGTCCTGCTTCGAGCGAGACGAAGCCGGAGCCCTGAACCAGTGCGGCCGACCAGCTAACCGATCGCAGCGGACGGTCCGCTGCGCGGCCCGCCGCTGAACCGGAGCGTTGGACACACACCTACAGCGTGGAATCACGCGGGCCGGCGATCTGGCGATCGGGGGAGCATCCTACGGAGGCGGTCGGACGATCAGCTCCGATTAACCTTGGCCCCCCCTTACAGGGACACGGGCGACAGCGTCGCCTTCGTCACGGACAGAAGCGCCAATTCGGCCGGTGCGCTCCGGCCTTGGCCGTATGCTGATTCCATGGACAGGGAGCATGCGGTCAGATCCGGGATGGCGCACCGGAGGAATGACGACTTCGTTCCTGGGTCGCCAGCGGAACGAACCGGCCTCGTATGGCCGCTTCCACGGGGAATCGTTTCTTTGCGCAAACTCCATTCTGACTCCTGAATTCCGGCTTCCGGCTACCTGAGTGGTTGCGCCCGAAGCAACCGGCTCGACGCCTTCCGGCCCGATGCCTGAAGCCTGAAGCCCGAAGACCGAGGCTTGCCGTCAGACGAGACGCCTAACGATTTCCCGGGCCGCAGCAGACGGATCTTCGGCCCGGGTGACCGGCCGGCCCACCACGATCCAGTCGGCACCGCCCCGGACCGCCTCTTCCGGAGTCCCCACCGTCACCTGATCCTGTTTCGCTCCCTCCGGAAGCCGGATTCCCGGGCAGACCAAGGCGGGACAGGGACCGTGGGCACCGCGCAAGAGGGGCGCCGCGGCGGCGGGCGCGATCCACCCATAGATACCGCAGGCCATCGCTTGGCCGGCCAGAGACACGACATCCCGCCAGGGGTCCGAGACATCGGGCGGTGACAGGCTCGTGAGGCGGGTCACCCCCAGGAGGCCGATCGCCGGTCCCCTCGTCTCGGCGATCCGTCGCACCTCGGCAGCGCAGGCGCGCAACGCCTCGGATCCCGCAGGGATGTGCAACGTGCACAGCTCCACCGGGAGCCGGGAGAGGCTACGCACCGCCATCGCCATCGTGTTCGGAATGTCGTGGAGCTTGAGGTCGAGGAACACCCGCTTGCCGCGCCCGCGGAGGGCATGAAGGAGCTGGCCCCCCTCGGCGTAGAAGAGCTCCATTCCGACCTTGTACCAGGTGACCTCCTCACCAAGACGGTCCACCATCGCCAGCGCGGCGTCGGCGTCCTGGAAGTCGAGGGCCACAATGAGCCGCTCCCGTGCCGCGCGCGGCCGGTCCGGCCCGGGGATCTGTGCTTCCGTCATACTTCCTCCCGGTAGGTGCCGATAAGCGCCTCCACCGATGTCAGCCCTTCGGCGCGAAGAAAGGCCTCGATCCCCTCGACGACGCCCCGCGCCGCCCTAGGATCGCGAAACGACGCTGTGCCGATCTGCACCGCGCGCGCGCCGACGATGAGAAACTCCAAGGCGTCCTCCGCGGTTGTGATGCCGCCGCACCCTACCACCGGAATCGTTACCGCCCGCACAGCGTCTCGCACCCGCGCCAGGGCCAATGGTCGAATGGCGGGGCCGGAGAGGCCTCCCGAGCCCGCGGAAAGACGGCTGCGCCGCGTGCGAATGTCGATACACAGGCCGACGAAGGTGTTGGCGACGGTGACGCCGTCGGCCCCTGCTTCAGCCACCGCTCGCGCCACTGTACCGAGACTGGTCACATTCGGGCTCAACTTGGCCCAGAGGGGCAGGCGGGTCACCTTCCGGACCGCCTCCACCACGCCCGCCGCGGCGGAGGGAACCTGGCAGAACTCAAGCCCGCCTTCCTTCACGTTCGGGCAGGAGACATTGATCTCGAACGCCGTGATTCCCGGCGCGCCCTGGAGTCGGCGCACCGTCTCGACATACTCCTCCGCCCGGCGACCGCCCACCGAGACAATCACCGGGACTCCGAGCGAGGCAAGAGCCGGCAGCTTCTCCGTGAGGAAGCGATCAACGCCGACATTTTGCAGGCCGATGGAGTTGAGCATCCCCGCTGGGGTCTCCCAGATGCGGGGTGGTGCGTTGCCTGCGCGCGGCTCGAGAGTCACCGTCTTGGTGACGATGCCGCCGAGGCCGAGCATGCCGGTGAGCTCCGGTTCTTCGTCACCGTAGCCGAACGTGCCGGAGGCGGTGAGGACCGGATTCGGCAGAGACACAGGGCCAAGCGAGACCTTGAGGACCGGACGAGGAACGGCCTCGCCGCTCATGGATCGGGAGATACCGGCGTCCGCGCCGTTCGCGGGCGCGTCGCCGTTCATTCGTGCACTCCCGCCCAGTCGATCCGCTGTGCATCCATCACCGGCCCCTCGCGGCACAGAAAGACGAACCGCTCGAACGCTGAGACCTCCGCCCCCGCCGTCGTCTTGACCGGCACGGCACAGCCGGCGCACATCCCAAGGCCGCAGCCGAAATGCGTCTCCAAGGAAACCTGGCAAGGCAGGTCCCTCTCCGCACTCCACGCCGCCAGCGCCGCAAGCATCCGGTTCGGCCCGCACGCATAGAGCGCGTCGCGGCCTTCAAGGAGTTCTCCCGCATCCGACATCGACTGCAGAAGGTCGACGAGCGTTCCGTGAAACCCGGCACTCCCGTCGTCGGTGGCCGGCCGCACCTCGCACGGTGGGTCGGGAATCGGGATGAGCTGCGAAGCCGTGCGGGCGCCATGGAGGAGAATCGCCGCGCCGTGGGCGTTCCGCCCGAGATGTTCCGCCAGCATGAGCACGGGGGCCAGGCCGCGGCCACCGCCGAGCAGGACAGCGCGTCGCTCCGGCATCGCGTCGAAGGGACGGCCGAGCGGCCCGGTCAACCGGAGCGCAACGCCCGGCAGCGCCTGCGCGAGCCCATGGGTCCGCATGCCGACGGCGCCGTAGACAATCCGTACCTCGACGCCACCGACGACCGCGCGGCAGCCGGCGATACTGAACGGGCGGCGCAGGCCGAACAGCTCCGGCGGCGGGCACTCCAGTTGCACGAACTGACCGGGTCGCGCGGGACCCCACTCGGAGGGCAACGCCAGGACAGCCTCGAAGATCCCCGGAACCAACGGACGGTTCGACTCCACGCGCGCGATGACGGTCCGTGGCGGGGCGACGGACGCCGCCAATCCGCCCACCCGGGTCACGGTTGCCGAGGGCCGGGATACAGAGTGTCCGGCACCGCCTTCAGACTGTCCGTTGACGAGCCGCCAGGCGGCGTCCGCAATGTGTCGGAGAGCGGGACTCCCGGCGACATCCGCAATGTGTCGGAGACGGGAACACCCGGCGTCGCCCGCAACGTGTCGGGGAGGGGAACACCCGGCACGGCCCGCAACGTGTCGGGGAAGGAAACACCGGGCACCGCGTGCAGCGTGTCGGAGACGGGAGCACCCGGCGTCCCCGGAACGGTCTGGCCTCGGCGCCCCCGCGTACCGGGAAATGGCGGCCGACCGCGGCGGAGACTGTCCGGCACGACACCGTTCGACTCCCCCCCCGAGCCTGCTGGACTGACCAGACTCGCAGGCAACGGCGATGGGGGAGCTGTCTCGGCCTCCACGGTGTCCGGAGGAGCCTCGACCACGAGCCCGCTCAACCCGACGGTGTCCGCCCCCTCGGCCACGAGAAGATCGAGGGCTCCGCGCGCAGCGGGAGAGGACGGGTAGTCGCGGATGACTTGGGAGAATGCCGTCAGCGCGCTGTCCCTTTGGCCTTCCATCCGCCGAAGCCGGATCCAGGCCAGCGCGTAGGCTGCCCGCGGCGCGGAACGGCTCTGTGGAAAGTCGACTCGAATCTGCAGATACTTCGCTATCGCCTCGGGCACTTTGTTCTGGGAGAGAAGTAAAAGCTCCGCGATCTTGAGCTGGGACTCGGCCTGCTTGTCTGAGCCGGCCGCAGAGTCGGACTGTGCCTGTGAGGAAAGGGTCTGCAACTGGGCTAGGTTCCGAGAGCGCGTCTGGGCTTGGTCGCGAAAGATGCTGGCTGAGCCGATGCGCCCGACCTGGTCGTAGGCGGTCCGCGCCGCATCGAGTGAATCGAGATAGACCTCGTAGGTATAGCCGATCTGAAACTGCGCCTCCGGGGCATAGCCGGACTGCGGGTACTTCGTGACCACGGTGCGCAGGACGGTCAAGGCGTCGCGATAACGGGTGGTGGCGTTGTACGCCTGGGCCAGGTGGACACGAACCATCGCCGGCCAGGTCACGCCGGCCTGGACCTGAGCGTCCTCGCGCGGAACAAGCCGTTCCAATCGGCCCACCGCCTCGGGGGCCCGCTGCAGGCGAACCAGGGCGTCGGCAGATTTGACCTCGGCGTTGCGGATACCGTCCTCATCGCGAGCCTGGCGCGACGCCTCGGCATAGCTGGCGTACGCGCTGTCGGCAAAGCCGGCATCAAAGTAGAGATCACCGATCCGAAGCCACCCCTCCTGCCCGCGATCACTGCGGGGAAAACGTTCCACCAACTCCCGATAGCGGCGCACAGCCTCCACCCGGTCGCGCCGCCGTTCCGCCGCCCGCGCCTCTGTGTAGAGAATGTCATCGTTCCGGTCGAACTTCGGATACTCGGTGAGGACGCGGCGGAAATACGATTCCATCAGATCATCGTTCTTCCGCGCGTAGTGGGACAGGCCGCTCTTGTACAGCGCCCACGGAACCCAGCGCGACTCCGGGTAGTTGGCCGCCAACTCGTCGAACTTGCGCAGCGCCTCCTCGTATTCCCGCTTGCCGTAGAAGGAAGCACCCATGAGGTACAGAGCGTCGTCCACCCAGCCGCTCCCACCGTGGTACTTGAGCACTTTGGTCGCCTGTTTGATGGCCGCGTCGTACTTGCCTCCGGCTTCGGGTGAGATCTTGTCCGGCCCGGCGGCGAGCGAGAGCTTCTCCGCCTGGGCAAAGTACTTCTTCGCGAAATAGAAGGTGTTGTAGTAGGCACAGCCGGCGGTCCCTAGGGCGAGTGCCGCGAGGCCGAGTACACCAAGGCGGAACACCACCGGGACTGGCATGCTCCCCAGGTCTCCGCGTGTGCCTCTACGGATCATCGATCGCTCCTACCCTCGCCCGCCGGGGACCCGGGCGCCTTCCGCCGGCGGAGCCACGGCCGCGTGGGTAACGGTCCCTCCAGCCACCGTGAGCAGGATCTTCCCCTTCAGCGTCCAACCGGAGAAGGGGCAATTGCGGCTCAGCGAAGCAAAGGCAGTAGGATCGACCGTCCACTGCCAGGCCAGGTCGAGGATGGCGAAGTCAGCCGGCTTCCCCGGCTCAAGCCGCCCGCCGGGAAGGCCAAGGATGCGACGCGGCGCCACCGCCATTCGTTCCACCAAGTCATCGAGTCTCATCCCTTCTTCCTCGACCAGCGCCCGGTAGGAGACGCCGAAGGAAGTCTCGAGGCCGATCGCGCCGAAGGGGGCGAGGTCGAGCTCCCCGTCCTTGCGAACCGCGGCGTGGGGCGCGTGGTCGGAGGCAATGGTGTCGATGAGCCCGATCTTCACGGCGGCACGCAAGGCGGCCACATCTTCCTCCGTGCGCAGCGGGGGGTTCATCTTGAAGCTGCTGTCGTAGGTGCGCAGGTGGCTGTGGTCGAGGGTGAGATGATGCGGCGTCACCTCGGCGGTGACCGGCAGACCCCTCTCCTTGGCGCGCTGTAGCAACGCCACACTCCCACGGGTGCTCAGGTGGCAGAGGTGAAGCTTGGCCCCGGTCAGTTCGCAAAGCGCAAGGTCGCGGGCGACCCCGATCTCCTCGCAGGCGGCGGGAATACCGCGCAGTCCGAGCACCGTCGACCAGTACCCTTCGTGCATGACTCCTTGGCCGCGCAGCGAGCGTTCCTCGGAGTGCGACAGGACCGGCAGACCGCACATCCGCGCGTACTCCATCCCCCGTCGCATGACCGCACTGCTCTCCACCGGATGGCCGTCGTCGGAAACCGCTACGGCCCCGGCTTGTTTCAGCTCGGCCATCTCCGTGAGTTCCTTCCCATCGAGATTCCGCGTCATCGCCCCCACCGGGTGGATCCGGGTGCCGCAGGCATCGCGGGCTCGCGCGTGAATCAATTCGATCACCGACCGCCCGTCGATGCGTACCGGCGAGTTAGGCATACATGCCACTTCGGTGAAGCCGCCCCGGGCCGCGGCAAGCGCGCCGGATGCGATCGTCTCCGAGTCCTCGTCTCCCGGCTCGCGGAAATGGACATGCATGTCGAAGAGACCGGGCATGACCACCGCCCCACCGAAGTCGATCGAAGCGCCCTCGACCGCGGGCAGTTCCGACGCCATCGCCTCGAGAATGCCATGACGGACCCGCAAGTCGCTGGTACCCCGACTCTCCCCCGCCGGGTCCACCACTCGGAGATTCCGCAGGACGACCGAGTCGAGAGCGTTCCACCCCGCGACCGGGTCCATGCTGCCGCTTCGGTTCATCGCCGCCTCGCTCCCCTCCGGGCCGCCCATCATGCGCCCATTTCGATTTCCGAGCCACCCCAGGTTAGGAAGAGAACCGCCATCCGCACGGCCACTCCGTTTTGTACTTGGTCAAGGATCATCGAATCCGGGCCGTCCGCCACCTCGGGATCGATTTCCACGCCGCGATTCATCGGCCCCGGGTGCATGACCAGCGGACGCCCGGCCTTCTGCAGCAGCTCAGAGCGGAGTCCGAAGGTACGGGCATACTCGCGCATCGAGGGCAGATAGCCGCCCTCCATCCGCTCCCGCTGCACGCGCAGCGCCATCACCACCTGGACCTCCTCCAGCGCCTCTTCGAGCCGATTGGTCACTCGCACCCCGGTCCGTTCGATCTCCGCCGGCATCAGCGTCGAGGGACCGCAAAGGGTGACCCTGGCGCCGCACTTCACGAGAGCCCAGATGTTGGAGCGGGCGACCCGCGAGTGGGCGATATCACCGACGATGGTGACCCGCAAACCGTTCAGCTCCGGGAAACGCTCGCGGATGGTGTAAAGGTCGAGAAGCCCCTGCGTCGGGTGCTCGTGAAAGCCGTCTCCCGCGTTGATCACCCGCGCCTTGATCCGTTTCGCCAGGTAGTGGGCCGCCCCCGACGAGGAATGGCGGATCACCACCATGTCGACCCGCATCGCCTCGATGTTGCGGATGGTGTCCAGGAGCGTCTCGCCCTTCGCGACCGAGGAGCCGGTGGTGGAGAACGAAAGCGTGTCGGCGGAAAGGCGCTTCGCCGCCAGCTCGAAAGAAAGCCGCGTGCGGGTGCTGGCCTCGTAGAAGGCGTTGCAGACCGTGACGCCACGCAGCGAAGGAACCTTCTTCACCGGTCGGTCGAGAACCTCGCGGAAGGTACGTGCGGTGTCAAGAATGTGAAGAATCTCCTCGCGGCTCAGCTCCTCCAGTCCGAGAAGATGTCGCCTTCGAAAAATCATTCCCGACCCTCCTCGAGCTCGTCGATGCTGACACCGTCGACCCCGTCCTCCTCGCGCAGCTTCACCTTCACCACCTCCCGGCGCGAGGTCGGGACGTTCTTCCCGACATAGTCGGCGCGGATCGGGAGCTCGCGGTGGCCGCGATCAATGAGCACGGCCAGTTGAATGACACGCGGCCGGCCGAAATCCATGAGAGCGTCGAGGGCGGCCCGCACGGTGCGACCGGTGTACAGAACGTCGTCGACCAAGACGATCACCTTGTCGTCGACGGAAAAGGGGATCTCCGTGGTCCGCACGATCGGCTGCTCGGCGACCATCTGCAGATCATCGCGGTAGAGGGTGATGTCGAGCGCGCCCAGCGGGACCTCCGCCTCCTCGAAGGCACGAATGTTCTCCCGGATCCGCTCGGCCAAAGGAAGACCGCGACGGCGGATTCCGACCAGAGCAATGTCGGCGACCCCCCGGTTCCGTTCCACGATCTCGTGGGAAATGCGCACGATAGCGCGCCGCATCTCGTCCTCGTTGACAATGAACGCTTTCTGTTTCAGCACGGGGATCCTCCATCGGACGAGGGACGAGAGAGGGACCACGCCACGCTCGGCCCTCGGCAGGCGGTGGTGGGCAAACAAAATCCCCGCATCGGGCCGTCTGCGGGCCCGCGGGGATCGGGAAAGGGAGGGAGCGGCATGTGGGCTCCTTGCCGGTCTCACCGGACCGGCTTAAAGGTAATCTGGTGCGAAACCGGGGTGGACAGTAGCAGGGGGGCTGGACTCCGTCCAGAGGGAAGTGACCTCTTTCGGCGGCCAGATACGAGCCCGGTGGACTCCCTGGGACGCAGGAGAACCGGCCCAGCCCCGGCTGCGGCGTCCGGCCTGCCCTCGCCAATCAGCCAGGTCTGGTCCGTCATCCGGAAGACCGCGGCCGCTCTGGCGAGAAAACGGGCCGGAGGCTATCGGCGGCCGCCGACCCGTGGGCACAATGGGGTCTATTCGGAACAATCGGTTACCTACGCACCTACTTCTTCTTGATCGCCATTCCCCGGACGATGGTGTTGCGCTCCCCGTATATGATGTAGTTCTTCACCTGCAGATCCGACACCACGTTGATCAGACCGTCCGCGCCGGACTTCTGAAGCGCGTCCGCGACAGCCGCGCGGTACCCATTGTCCGTGGACAGCGGGAGGAAGAGGAAATAGGAAACGGTGGACTTGCCCTCGACTACCCCTATTTCCTGATAGGAGTCCGGATGGGCCAGATAGCTCTCGTTGATGGTGAGCTGCATAGGCCCACCCCCAGCACACCCGGTCAGGCAGAGGCACACGGCCACCGCCAGCAGAACCTTTTTCATCGGCATCCTCCTCGGTTTGACACAGCGACCTCTGGCTGGCCTTGCGACCTCAGGCAGATGCCGGTACCCACCAGCGTCTCCAGGGGTTCGCTAAGTCCAGCCCAAACCGTTTACGCTCACTGGAAGGGTCTGTCAAGTTCCGTTAGCGTCGGCCCTCAGAGCTCCGCCAGGGCCCCAATCGCCGATTCGATCGCACGCTCAAGACGCTCGTGGTCCGGCACCGCGAGAAGGCAGCTGATCATCGCCGGCGGATGGCGCGGCGCCTGGCAGACGACGCGCACGAGAACGATAGTATCGTTACGCACGGTGAAGCGCGCGACGGCGATATCCTTCCCCACCCGAAAACGGTTTTCCGCGAGAGAAGCGGGCGCCGCCCGTGCCTTCGTCGCCTCCGGCACTCGCCGAGCCGGGCCTCGTTCATCTCCCCCCTCCCGCCCGTCGGTAGCTCGCTGAAGTGCGCGACCTTGAATGAACCGGGGATACCGGGGACGCCATAGACCAGCGCGGGTCGTTGACATGCGGATCGCCGGATTCCGTTTTGGCGCAGATAATCTCGCGGATCCCAGCCGCCATCTCCGGGTCACCGGGTCGTAAGCCACGCTCGTCGAGCCCATCGCTCTTCCGACCGCAGCCCGGGAGAACGCTCCGCACAACAAGGCCAAGGGTGACAAGACCGTGAGAAAGAACGCCGTGATCGGTGTTCATCGCTTGGCAGGATGCTGAGCACCGTGACAATACTTCGAGCCCGAGAAGTCAAAGAACAACCGCGGCAATGGGTTGTGGCAGATCACCGGAACTCCGACCTGCCACCCTGTCCAGTGCAGGCCCCAGCCGATCGACCGGACTTCCTCATCGTGGCTCGCACGAATCTGAGCCGATCGGTGGCGGATCCATCGACCGTTGGAGATGGACTGCCCGGTGTGCCGTGAGGTAGATCGCGCGCGCCGGGGACCGGTGAGGCTGCCTTACGGACCGGCGAAGTCTACCCCGGCCGCCTCGCGAGCGAGCCGTGCCGCCCGCTGGCGGAGATCCGCAGCCTGTTCTTGATTGTACCTTTCAGTTCGCGCAGCAGCCTGATAACGGTTCCCGAGGTAGTACCGCCCCAGAAGGAACATCAGGTTCAGACCGACCTCGTCCCACTCGCGGGTGCGCGCAGACCGGATCGCGAGCCAGGCCGCCAGGCCGTTGACCCCGAGGGCATTCAGTCCGTTCAAGGGATCACCGGCGTAGACCTGCCCCGCACCCGGAAGAAACGTCGACAACCGCCGCGCGGTTGCCGGGGATCGAAACGAACGCAGCGAAGCCCCAAACAGGAGAGAGTCAAGCAGTGTGACCTTCGTCGAAACCATCCCGCAGGATTGACAGCCAAGTGAACGGGAAAACAGCGTGCGGGCCTCCTCCCAACTGTTCTGCTCCACCGCGCAGTGCCCCGCGAAGTATGCCGCCCGACACCGACGAGTGGAGTCGGCCGTCCTAGCTTCCAGTTCCAGGAGCGTCAACTGTGCATCGGCGTGGGCGCCCTGCGCGATCTTGAGGATGGCGCGATTGAGCGCGGCCTCCTCGCGATCCGTGGGGTTGGATGCCGCCAGCTCAACGCCGCGCCAAGCTCTTTCGGCAAACCCAATCTCTCCCCTGACAAGTTGCGCGCGGGCGAGGCCTACGAGGGCCGGGCAAGCTTCGGGCTTGGCTGCAACCAGAGACAGGATCCGCCTGTACTCCATCGCCGAACCATCGCCGTCGCCGAATCGCAGAAGCCTTTCCGCGAGCGCAGTCCCCTTCTGCTGCCGAACCGCGTCGGGGGGAGGGCCTGAAGACCCCGATCCCGTCTCGGAGTGCGCGATGGAGCGCAAGAACGGGCAGAAAAGCAGAAGGGCCCAGACGGCGGCCTGACGATGTCTTCCGCTCATCACCGCTGCATCCCGAGGATCATCGTCTGATCTACCTGCCGGAGGAAAGCCTTGCGCTCGGCCTCTCTCTCGCGAATCGCGATGTCGGCAGATCCATAGATGTTGCCGAGGTAGAGCAGAACGCCGATCGCCCCCGCAGTCCAGCCCTTAACCGAGGACTTGCCGTCATCGTGAAACCCGTCGATCGACTGCCAAACCGCCAGACCGTTCAGCACAAACGCGTAGACTCCCTCGAACTTGTGCCTCGAGTAGACCTTGCCGAGACCGGGGACAAGGATGGACAGAGCGGCCGCGGCATGCGGATCAGGCGGTCGCAACGTCGAAGCATCCCTGGCCAGAATCCCGAGCCTTTGGAGGCTCCCGGCCCTGGGATCTCGCACTAAGCCACCTGCGAGTGCGCTGTCGGCGATCATCGAGGCGTTGCGGAACATCCCGAGGTGGATTCGCTCGCCCACGGAAAGGATCGCACGATTAAATTCCAGCCTTCGACCACCGCATCGAGATCCGCCGGGACGCTCCGCGACTTTGAGGGCCGCAGCGTGGTTCCCTTCGTCATGCAGGCAGATGGCCCGCTGAATCCCAGCCCAGCAACGGGTTGAATCCGAGCAGGGCGGCCAGACCTCCAGCGAGTCGATCTGCCGAATCGCAAGGTCGATCCTCCCGCCTAGTCGGTAGGACTCGATCGTCCGCAGCCAAGCATACTCCTTCTCTGCGATCTGAGAATCCGCCAGGCAAAGGAAGTACCTCTGGTACTCGACCGCGGCCGACCGATACTCCCCTTCGAAAAAAAGCGATCCTGCGAACTGTTTCACCTTCTCGGCATCGTAGGCCTGACCATCTGCCCCTGAGGACCTGCCCGCGCTGGCGTGGACGAGTAGTCCGGCCAGAAGGGCGCATCGGAACACGTGCCGCCGAATCATGGATAGATCGAGGGAAGGGATCGAACGGAGTCTTCGCGCGCCTGATTTGTCGGGACCGGATCCAGGGCCGTTAGGGTCTTTGGATCTAGCGGGTAGTACCTGCGGGCCGCCCCGATACATCGCTGGAGGCGGTCGCTGGTCATAAGCGACCCAAGGAGGACGCCCCGAGATCGAATCGTCGCCTGTCCGTATTGGGAACAGGACGGCTCGTAATTGCACACCGGCGCATCCTGACTGGAAAGAAACTTTTGGTAGAGCGTGATGGTGAAGATGGAGAAGAGATCCATGGAAGAGAGGTGCGGCCGGCTCGGCACCCTGTTCCGCGACTCCTGAACCGCCAAGTCACCTTCGTCGGATTCGTGTTGGCGGACGTTCAGGGCGGAACGGACGTCCTGAAGAAGCCGCCAGTCGTCCTGAAGCGAAGCGCATCGCGCCTGCCCGGCACCGCCGAGCAGCAAGGACAGAATGCCGAGCACGAGGACGGGTCGGGAGAATCGGGTGGACGGCGCCCCCTGGTCGCAAGCAGCTATGGAATTCGACAGGGCTCTGGTTCTCCTTTGCCTAGCGAAGGTCTTTCACAACGGCATCGACCGGAAGCTGAAAGGAAGTGACCCACTCCGGGAGATCCTTGTTCACGACAGAGTCCCAGTAGGAAACGACTTCTCTACCCCGGCTCGTCCCACGGTCGACATCGACGCTGACCTTGCCGGGCAGGGCAAGCCCGGAGGTGCTGTCATAGTCCCCGCAACTGTACAGAACGACCCGCGCCCCTTTCGCGTCGAAGAGCGCCAACCATTGCAGGCGACCGCTTCGCTGCGCCATCGTGGCTGTCCCAAGGGATTTGCCATCCTTCTTCGGTGCCGCCCACGACGTGACAAGAGTGTCATGGCGGGACTCGTGCCCGACTAGCCTATATCCCAGCATCACCTGCCCGAAGTTCTCCGTGACCGACTGAAGATAGGCCTGGAAGAAGGGAAGGGTCTGGCCGTCGGTCATCAGGATGTCGAAGGCCTGCCCTTGCGCGGGATAGAAGATCCGCAGGTGCGCGCCGTCAAGTTGAAGAATCTGTCGCACCGGCAACTCTACCTGAACGAGCACGGGGCCTGGGGCCTGGTAGTAGAGGCGCCCCGAACTTCTCTCTTCCGTTCCTTGGAGCGGAGTCCAAGAGCGGGCGAAGGCGACAGAGAGTGTCCGAATCGAATTCGATTCGAGGGTGGGTGGCTGAGCGGCGCCTGTCGACGGGCAGAGAAAAAGTGAGATGAGCGCAAGCAGGCCTTTGTGCAAGAGCACTCCTCTCAATCTGAAACCCCGAGCGCTGATCGGATGGCACAGGGAAGACGTCTTGGCCATGAACCGATCCCGAGAGCCGATCCCGTCAGTACGAAGAGTCGTCTACGGCCGCGGCGAGCCCGATGAAGTAAATTGCGCACGCTAACGCGCAGCCACCGCATCCGATCCAGGCGCTATTAGTCTGTTTACTCTTCGTTGCACTCCTGTAGCAATCGATGTACGACGCAACATACTCCGGCGACTTCCCAACCAATGCTGTTGCCGGCGGGTTCGGTTCAATAGCATAGGCGAGGACCAGCCCGAAAATGCACCCAAAGAAACCGGCAGCGATCCAGATTCCCCCAGAAATGTTCCGACTCACGGCCGCTGTCGCATTCGCGCACGCGTCGGTGGCTTCCTGGGCAAGCGCCAACTCCGGAAGAATCGGGGTAAGCAACAGGACAGCGATGAGCACCGGTACGGCGAACCTGAATGCCGGCTGTTTCGTTGACATAGCCGTCGGTCCTCCAACACTCCACATGAATGATATGTCGGCTGGATGCCCGTCACCCCCGGGCGCACAGACATGCGTTGCAGACGTCTTCGGCCCAGACCAGCGTCGGATGGGGTCAGACCACACCGACACGAAAGTCCGCGATACTGTGGCTCCTGGTGCGTGGTCGGTCAAGCACCTTCTGCTTGGCCCTCGCGATCCTCGCAAAGTGCCAGCGGGTGCCTGCGAGAGGATCGGTCACGGACGACAAGACTCTCTGCGGACGATCTGAAATTCGGAGTAGGGAATACGACTGGCTTCGGGCTTCGGGCTTCAGGCTTCAGGCCTCGGGCCGGAGAGCGTCGAGCCGTCTCTGGAAGCCACGAATTGAAGCCTGAAACCCGAAGCCTGTCTACGCCGAATCTCAGGCCCCCGTCCTCTGGTCCCCTATCCCGACGCGCCGGAACCGCCCCCGGACAAGGCTCCCAGCGCGCGAAGTCCGCGATACGAATCAAGGTGGTAGCGAAGGAAATCCTCCACCAACCCATCGAGAAGGGCGATCCAGGCAGGATCGGGAGCCGACGGTCGCTCGCGGACCACAGCCGCAGCGTGCCCCGGCGTTGCCCCGTTGGAGCGACCCAACGCCATCGCCCGGAGCCGCCGCAGCGCCCGGAATGAAAGCCGCGGCCCGGCGTCCACCGGCTCCCGCGCCCCGCATTCGGGACAAAGCACACCACCGTCCGACGGCAGGAAGGTCCACGCGCCCCGTGCCGCCGCCGACTCGGCCTCCCCCACCGCACATCCGCATCGCAGACACTGCTCCAGCCGCGGCGCATAGCCGAGAATCGAAGCAACCCGCAACTGCATCCCGCGAAAGAGCTCAGGCAGCGCGGGCCGCGGCGCGGTCTCCAGCACCTGAAGACCCTGGAGCGCAAAGTCGAAGAGCTCGCATGCCGGTTCCTCGCCCTGCAACACACGCTCGAGGAACTCCGCAAAGGCCGAACCGAGAATGAACCGGTCGGAATCGCGAAACAGGCCGCGGAACTCGCGTTCGAGTGCGCCGGAACGGAGGAAGTGCAGATCGCGTCCGGGGTGGTGATAGACCACGAACGAACCGTGGGAGAGAAATTCCAGGGATGCGCCGAACGGTGACTTCGGATCACGCGCCCCCTTCGCCATGACACCGATCTTGCCCAGCTCGGGCGTCAGCAGCGTGGCGATCCGGCTCGTCTCCCCATGGCGCAGATTGCGCAGGACAATCCCCTCGCAGGAGACCAGGGCCGAGATCACGCCCCGCTCTCCGCGGCGCCCCGATGCCCATCCGTCCGCTCGGCCCCCACCCAGAGGATGCGCCGGTCGGTGGCTTGCTCTACGGTCAGCCGCACCCCGGGTAGAATCACCTCCTCGCCCGGCGGCGGGATGGCGCCGAGCCGATCGATGACGAGCCCGGCCACCGTCTCGTACTCCCCTTCCGGCAGCAGGGCGCCGAGACGCCGGTTGAACTCCTCGATGGTGCAGGTTCCGTCGACGCGCCACGCCCCCGGACTCCGCTCGACGATCCGCGTTCGGATCACCTCGTGCTCCCCCTCGAGGTCGCCCACGAGCACCTCCACCAGATCCTCCACCGTGACGAGCCCGGCCATGCCGCCGTACTCGTCCACCACGAGAGCCGCCGGGATCGGCGCCGAGGCCAAGTCGCGAAACAGGCGCAGTCCCCGCATCGTTTCGGGAAGGATCGGCGCTGGGCGGACCAGGTCGCGCACCGGTCGGTCGCGGGCGCCGGGCTCCGCCAGGTCGAGGATGCGCACCACGCCCAGAGGCTGGTCCACCGAATCACCGTGCACCGGGTAGAGCGCGTGGGGCCTGCGGCGCACTTCGGCCACCGCGTCGCGCACCGGGACCGATCCCTGCAACGCCGCCACCTGAGAGCGCGGAATCATGACCTCCTCCAGCCGGAACTCCGCGAGGTCGCGGACCCCACGACGCGGTGAGCCCTCCGGCGCGGTTGCCTCCGCCATCGCTGCCGCGGCCTCGGGAGAGCCGGCGGCCAGGTCGCGCCGTCGCGCCAACGCGCGCAGCCAAAGAATCCAGCCGGCCAGACCGTGATAGGGCGTGAGAATCCAGCGCACACCCGGCGGGAGGGAACCCGCGCGCCCGGCCATGATCCCCAGTCCCAACGCCGCGAGCGCAGCCGCAGGTACCAGCGCGAGGGGTATCGCAAGGCCGTGGAATCCGCGAAGGAACTCCCCGGTCGGAGCGCCCGACACAACTCCCCAAAGAATCACACCGAAGAACGGCCAAGCCGCCAGGCGGACCTCCACCGCATCATGCGTGGCGGGTCCACAGGCCGCAGACTGCCGCTCGCGCCGGCGTGCGGCACCATCCCAGGCGGCCATCAGGAGTAGCACCCAAGCCAGCCCCGCTCCAGCGAGCGGCAGAAGAGGCATTGGGGAGGGCGTCATCATCCTGCCCCTCCCCCGCCTGCTCGGCCGCCCAAGTCCGTGCTTCCTCCCGGGGCCGGTGCATCGGCCTTTCCCGCCGTCGGCAGTCCCGCGAGATGCGCAAAGACATCCCCCATCGTAACCAGCCCGAGGGTGCATCCCAGCGGATCGGTCACGATGCCGAAGTGGACACGATTGCGTCGGAAGTCGGCCAAGAGTCTGGCCACGGGCTGGTCCCGCGGCACACGCAGGCAGCGCCGCACGTGCCGACGCAGCGGCGAGGCGATTCCCCCGTCCACCATGATCGGCACTAAGTCCTTGGCGTGAACCACGCCGAGGATGCGGTCAAGCGAGCCCTCCACGGTCACGGGCAGGCGAGTGTGACCGCAAGCCCGCATCCGCTCAACAGCGTCGGCGAGCGAGACAGTGCCATCCACAGCCGCGACCCGCTCGCCCGGGGTCATGATCGACTCGACCGGCAGCGACTCGAGGGCGAGGACCCGCACAAGTAGCGCCTCCCCTTCGGCACTCAGCTCGCTCGCTCCGCCCGTGGACTCGATCCCACCAGCCCGCGTCACACCGGGGAACCCGACATCCACGCCCGCCGCCCGCCGACGGGATGCTTGCCGATGGTGCATACGGATGCCGGACAGGAAGACCGCCTCCACCCAAGTCGCTCCCGCGATCATGACCAAGACGATGATGCTGTGGTCCCAGCCCGGATGACCCGGCCGGCGTCCGGCAAGGGCGGCAACGAGAGCCACGCAGAACGCCGATGACAGGTGGGCCGCGGCCGACAGGGATCGGCGGAGGCCGGCGGAGCGAGTATCGGCAGTGGCATCCAGTGCAGCGCCCGCGACTGGAAGCAGGAGCAGGCCCACCAAGGGTAGGAACCATTCGATCACGTGCCGCTCCCGCTCCGACGAGCCGGGGTTGTAGTGGCGAGGCTCCGGGGGGTGCGGCCCGCCGCGGCCAGGCCGGGCAACATCAGCATTCCGGGGCCGATCCCGCTCTCCGCCGCCCACGCGCGCAGTTTCCGCTCGCGCGCCTGCATGCGCACGCGATCCGTCGTGTCGTTGTGATCGTACCCAAGCAGGTGCAATGCCCCGTGGATGACAAGCCGAGCCAGCTCGACGCCGGGATCCACGCCCTGCTTCGCGGCCTGCTCGCGGCAGCGCGGCACCGAGATCACAATCTCGCCGAGGTATGGACCCGGCGACGGCTCCGCGCCCGGAGGCAGCGGCGGCGGGTCTCCCGCGGGAAATGAGAGGACATCGGTGGGATAGTCCTTCCCGCGCCACTCGCGATTGAGCCGCCGCACGAGACGATCCCCAGCCAAAACCAGACCCAGTCCCGTCCCCGACGCCGTGGCTCCCGAGTCGAGACAACGGCGCAGGAGCACGCGCAGAGCGCCGCGATCAGCGACGGCCCCGCGGGTCCGAACCGCGACGGGAAGGTTTCTCGCGGAAATTGGCATCGTCACTCCCGCGGTCACTTTGAACGCGCCCCCGGAAGGCGGCGGCGAGAATGGGGACAAAGCTGTCCCGCACTCGAGCGATGTCGCTCAAAGAGAGCCCGCTGTCGTCGAGATTCCAGCTCTCGAGGTTGTCCTGCACTACCCGGTGGACCAGTCCCTTGATCCGGCTCGGCGTCGGGTTCTCCAGCCCCCGCGCCGCCTGCTCCACCTCGTTGGCCAGCAAAACGAGGGCGGACTCACGCCTCGTGGGACGCGGGCCGGGGTACCGGTACTCCTCCTGGCGCGCTGCCGCATCCTGTTTGCGGGCTTTGCGCCACGCCGCGCCCATGACCGAGATCCCGTGATGCTCGCGGATCCCCTCGATCACCGGCCGCGGCAGCCGCTCCTCCCGCGCCAGCGCCACCCCGTCGCGGATGTGCGATTCGAGGATGAGCCGGGTCATGGACGGGGCCAGCTTGTCGTGCGGATTGCGTACGCCGATCCCGATGTTCTCGGGGAAATACTCCGGTTTGGCGATCTTCCCAATGTCGTGGTACATACCGATGACCCGGGCAAGAACCGGATTCGCCGCCGACACCAATGCCGCCGACTCGGCCAGCGCCCCCACGAGAATCGAATGGTGATACGTGCCCGGCGCGCCCATCATGAGCCGGCGCAAGAGCGGTCGATTCAGATCCTGAAACTCGCGCAGCGAAATGTCGCTACAGCGACCGAAAGCGGCTTCGGCGTGCGGCAGCAGGAAGAGCGCCAGCGCCGCCGAAAGAAGCGGGTTCGCCGCCACCACCGCCCCATCCCGCAGCAGACCGGCCAGCGGGTCGGAGTCGACCAGCGCTACGGCCACCAGCATCCCGAGGTGGATGGCCGGGAGCAACGACAGGTGCTGAAAAAACTGGGTGCGCTGCCGCACGGCATGCGTGAGCAGCACGGTGGCGATGGCGCCGACGCCGATGACGACGATGAATTGCGAGCCTGCCCCCGCCAACACCGCCACCAAGAGCAGCGGCAGCATCGACGCCGCCAGCGCCAGTTGCTCGTCGAAGAGAAGCGTCACCAGAATGGAGACCGTCGCCACCGGAACGAAGGTCGGCGGAAGCTGCAGCGCTCGCACCAGCACCGCCGCCGAGACCAAGACAAGCGACTCGAGGAGTGCTAAGAGCCAGAAATCGTCCGGGTGCTCCAGCAGCTCAGGCCGGTTCAGCCGGACGTAGGCCACGAAAAGCCCGAGGGCAAGGAACAGCAGGAGAAGCCGGCCCAGCATCGGCAACAGGACCGCAAGGAGGCTGCCGGAACCGCCGCGCTCGTGGCGCCAGTACTCGTACGAGAGAAGCACGCGCAGTTTCTCCCCGGTAATCCGCTCGTGCGCACCGATGATCTTCTCTCCCTTGAGCACGCGCCCAGCAGACGGGTCGACGCCCGCCACCGCCTGGTCCACCATCTCCGTCGTCCCGGTCGGGTCAAAAACAAGGTTCGGCACGGCGCAGAAGAGAACGATCTCCGCCATGGCCTCCGCCGGCACGCCGCGCGCGGCGGCACGGGCCCGTGCCAGCTCGCGCACCCGGTCGGGGGTAAGGAGCTGCTCGCGCGGGACAGTGACGTCGCCCAGCGGGTCGCGGACCCGAACCGAGCGAAACCCCGCCAATTGCCCCGCTAGGTCGGTCGAAACGAACCCCCGCTGCATCACGTCCTGCAGCAGATTCTCCACCTCGTGCAAGAGAGGGCCCGCGTTGTCCCCCACCAGTAACGGCACCAGAGTTTCCTGCGAGAGAGGCAGCAGCACGTCACCTCGCCCCCGCGCGCTGCGCAGAGTACGAACCTTCTCCATCAACTCATCGAGTCGAGCATAGGCAGTCGTGGAGGCGGAGTCGCTGCGCATGACCTCTGCAGGAATGTCGCCCGCGCGCGCGGCCCGCTCGCGTTCCAGCTCAAGCGGTTCCTTCAGAACCGGAAAGTCGAAATCGGCAATGACGGTCGAGGGCTGGACCCGACCCAATTCGTAGCGCAACCCATGGAACGACCACGGCCACGGAATGAGAGTCATGCCGGCGAGCACGACCACTGCCAGGGCGAGAATCCGATGCGTGCGGATCGGGATCGAGCGGAGCCGCTCGCGCAGCGGAATGCGCGGCGGGGCATCAGGCGTCGGAACGGCCGCGTTCACGGCCGCGCCTCGCCATCGAGCGGCGGCGATTGGTTCCGGTCGAAGGCGAGGATGATCTCCCGCACAAGGCGGTGCCGCACCACGTCCCGATCGGTGAAGTAGCAGAATGACACCCCGTCCAGCCCGCGCAGGATCCCCTGGATGCGGATCAGGCCCGAGGAGGCAGGGTCTTCGAGGTCGATCTGGGTGATGTCCCCGGTAATCGCCGCCTTGGAACCCGGGCCGAGGCGCGTGAGAAACATCTTCATCTGGGTGAGCTTGGTGTTCTGCGCTTCGTCGAGAATGACGAATGCCCGCGAAAGCGTCCGCCCGCGCATGTACGCGAGGGGGGCCACCTCTATCACGCCCATCTGCAGGAGTCGTTGCAGCTTCTCGAAGTGGATCATCTCCTGCATCGCGTCGTACAGCGGACGCAGGTATGGATCAACCTTCTCCTGCAGGTCGCCTGGAAGAAAACCGAGGCTCTCCCCGGCCTCTACCGCGGGGCGCGCCAGGATCACGCGCTCCACCTGCTTGTCCTTGAGCATGCGCATGGCCATGGCTACCGCGAGGTAGGTCTTCCCCGTCCCCGCCGGTCCGATGCCGAAGACGATGTCGTCCCGCCGCATCGCCTCTACGTACGCGGCCTGCCCCACGGTGCGGGCCTTGACGACCCGCTTGTCGCCGAAGAAGACGACGCTGTCCTCGGGAAGCGGAGCGCTGTCCTTCACCGCATCTCCGGCGGAGAAGAGAAAACCGAGGTCCTCGTCGGTGATCACCCGGCCCGAGCGCACCCGATCGCAGAGCAGGCACAGGACGGCCGAGGCGGCATCCACCGCCTCGGCCGGACCGGTCACGCTGAGAGCCTGACCGCGGGCCCCCAAAGTCACGCCGAAGTGCCGCTCGAGGACCCGCAGGTTTGCGTCGGCAGGACCGAAGAGCGCGAGCCCGTCCACCCCGGAGATATCGAGGGTGGCGGTGGCGACAGGAGCGGACAAGGGGGCGCGGCCTTGCCTACCGACCCTTCGGGTGCGGGATCGTCAGTCGTGTTCCCGCCTTCAACTCGGCGCTCTCGCTCCCGATGATCGCCTTGTTCGCCTCATAGAGTTCTTTGTAGCGCCCCCCGTCCCCGAACACGGTGCGCGCGATCTTCCGGAGATTGTCCCCGGCGGCCACGACGTACGTGTTGGTCGCCTTCTCGCGCAGCCGCAGCTCGCGGATACGCGTCGACAGCTCGCGGCTCTGACTGGAGACCTCGATCTCCTGGCGGCGCAGAGTGTCGGCCACGACTCGCAAGCTATCGCGCCGCACCTGCAGCGCAGCCCGGTGCTCCTTCAGCTCGCGCAGGCTGTTTTCCATCCAGGAGCAGTAGCGATCGCGTTCCGCTGCCGAAACACGCATCATCTCGGGACCGGTGTAGAACTCGCCCCGGGCGGGGTCCTTCACGGGGGGAACCGGGCCGGTCGCGCAGCCGCCAAGGAGGCCAGCAGCCAGGGCGAGGGTCAGTGCCCCCGTCGCAATACCAGTGCGGGACACGCTCATCACTTCTTCCTCCCCGCGGCACTGCTGTCGGCCTTCCCCGCCTCGATCATCTTCTCCAGGTCGCTCGCTTCCTGCTGCTGTTGAGCCAGTCGGGTGCGGGCCATGTCGACATTCGACTGCAATGAAGCCACTTCCGCCGCCTTGGCCGCGGCCTCCTTTTCAATTTGATCCGACTCGTAGCGGACCAGCTCGAGCTGCATCGGGATGATGGTACACGGCCGTGGCTTAGCGCACCCTCCCGCACTCAGCGCCAGGGCCAGGGCCGCCAAGACGGCGCCGTAATGGAATCTCATCCGCCTACCTCCTGATCCTTGCGTTCGTTGCCCACCACCAAACCCTGTCATCATAGCACCAACGGGTGTAGAATCGGCCACCCCGGTCGCTGGGGGCGGGGCCCCCAGACGCCATCCCCGCCGATCCGCGACCCGTGTACAGGGCCTCCATGCCCCAATTACCGAAAAGCACCCGCGTTACCGAAATGCGCCCCCGTTACGGAAACGCAACCCCGTTACGGAAATGTGCCCTGATCATGGAAACCGAACTTCCGTCACCACATAGGTCCCGCCCGACTTCGTGTCGCGCGTGATCTGGATCAGCTCGTGCCGCGCCGCGTCCTCAAGCAACTCGCTAAAGGCGCGATAGCCGTAGCTGTTCTCGCTGAAAGCCGGCTTCTTCCTCTTGATCGTATCCTTGATCATGGAACTCCAGAGGACGTCTTTGTTCTCCCGCAAGAGCGCCTCGATGGCGTCCAGGAGGAGGTCGAACGCCTCCTGTTTCTTTCCAGGGAGCGCGACGCCGCCGGCAGCCGCCCGCTCAGCCTTACGCCCGACCGACGGCGACTCCAGATCTTCGTAAAAAAGGAACTCGTCGCAGTTGTCGGCCAGGAGAGCGGACGTCGCGTCGCGCAACCCCAGACCGATGACCCGCTTGTTGTTCTCCTTCAACTTCGAGACGAGCGGGGAAAAATCGCTGTCGCCGGACACGATGACGAAGGTGTCCAGATGCTCCTTGGTGTAGCAGAGATCGAGCGCGTCCACCACCAGGCGAATATCGGCAGAGTTTTTCCCTGTCTGCGATCGCTTCGGCACCTCGATGAGCTCGATGGCCGCCTCGTGCAGCCCCGCACGGAAATCGGCGTAGCGAGTCCAGTCGGCGTAGGCGCGCTTGGCGATGATCCGCCCCTTTTCCAGAAGCCTCTCGAGGATGCGGTGAATGTCGAAGTTCTTGCTCTTGCGACCCTTCAGGCCGAGGGCGATGTTCTCGAAATCGATGAAGAGCGCGAGGCGCGCCTCCTCCGGTCCGTTGCTCATATTCTTAACCTCCATCCCCGGACGAGACGCCCGGAACGGTGCTCTCACATCCCCGCATCTACGCGCAGCTTCAGATCGCGCAGATCCTCCGCCGCCACCGGCGCCGGACACCCGTCTACCAGCGAGGAGGCGCTCGTGGTCTTGGGGAAGGCGATGGTGTCACGCAGCGAGGAGCGGCCGGCCATCAACATGATGATCCGATCGAGGCCGAGGGCGAGCCCGCCGTGGGGCGGTGCGCCGTACTGAAATGCCTTGAGGAGGAACCCGAAGCGCCGCTCCGCGTCCTCCCCGGTGATGCCGACAACCTGCATCACCGCCTCTTGGATGTCGCGGCGGTGAATCCGGATGCTCCCGGAGCCCAGTTCGGAGCCGTTCAGAACGAGGTCGTAGAGGCGCCCCCGCACCCGCGCCGGGTCACTCGCCAAGAAGGGCAGATCCTCCTCCATCGGCATGGTGAACAAGTGGTGGGCCGGGCTCAAGACCCCGGTCTGCGGGTCCTGCTCGAAGAGCGGGAACTCGGTGATCCAGAGGAAGCGCCACGACTTCGCCGCATCCGGATGGCCCTTCAGCCACTCCTGGCCCAAACGAGAGCGCAGGGCCCCCAGGCTGCGGCAGGCTATGTCGCGGCGATCGGCCACGAGACAGAGTAGATCGCCCTCGGCGGCCCCGGCCGCCTCGACGAGTCTTTGCTGCACCGCGGCGGAGAGAAACTTGGCCGGACCACCATCGAGTCCCGCAGAGGTAACTTTGGTTCGGGCCAATCCCTTCGCCCCGTAACGCTTCGCCAGATCCTCCAGCTCGTCCTGCTCCTTGCGTGAGAAGGCGGCTCCTCCGGGCCAGCGCAACAGCATGACGCTCCCGCCCGCGGCCAGGGTCTCGTCGAAGACCTTGAAGCCCGAATCCCTCACGGCATCCGCTGCATCAGTGAGGGCGAAGTCGAACCGGAGATCGGGCTTGTCGCTCCCGTAGCGGTCCATCGACTCGCGGTAAACCATGCGAGGAAAAGGCACCGCAAGCTCCGCCGAAAGCACTCGGCCAAAGACCTCACGCATCAGCCCTTCGATCAGAGCGAAGACCTCCTCCTCGCCAATGAACGACATCTCGATATCGATCTGGGTGTGCTCGGGCTGACGATCGGCGCGCAGATCCTCGTCACGAAGACAGCGCGCAAGCTGGTAATAGCGGTCCATCCCCGAGACCATGAGGAGCTGCTTGTACAACTGGGGCGACTGCGGGAGGGCGTAAAAGCTCCCCGGATGCACCCGGCTGGGCACGAGGTAGTCGCGAGCCCCCTCGGGAGTGGGACGCACCAGCATCGGAGTTTCAATCTCCCAGAACCCTTGTCCGTCGAGGTGGCTCCGCACGACCTGGGCGACGCGATGCCGCATACCGAGGACTGTGGCCAGCTCCGGACGCCGGAGGTCGAGATACCGGTACTCGAGACGCAGGTCCTCGCCGGCACTCGGCGCTTCCTCCAGAACGAAGGGAGGCGTTTGTGAATCATTGAGTACCGACAGCCCTGTCGCCTCTACCTCCACCGTTCCGGTGGGCATCTGCAGATTGACCATGCTGTCAGGCCGTGGAACGCAGGTCCCCTCTACAGCGATCACGAACTCGCTCCCCAGGCGCCGTGCGCGCTCGGAGGGATGATCGGCACCCTCGCCGGGCCGGAAAATCACCTGCACCAGCCCGGCCCGGTCACGGAGGTCCAAAAACATGACGCCGCCGTGATCGCGCAAGCGATGCACCCAGCCACAAAGCCGCACCACCTGGCCGGCGTGCTCGCGGCGCAGGTCGCCGCACCGATGGGTTCGGCGGAAGTCCGCCAGATGATCGAGGTTCATGCCTTACGCCCTTTCCGCATCCCCGCCCGCGGGGGCGGCTCCGGCCCGGCGCCACGCCACGAGCCGCGCGACCACGGCCCCGGTCGCGCCTCCGAGCAAATCGCCCAGCCAATCCCACGGGCTCGAGTCCCGGCCCACAACCGTGCCCTGGAACAGCTCATCGCCCGCACCCAGGAAGACCACGAGCAGGACCGCTATCCCCGTCGCGCCACGCCCGCCGGGTAGCGTCAGGGCCAGCGCGCGCCGCAGTAGCCACCCAAGCAAAGCATACTCGGTGAAGTGCGCGACCTTGTCCAGATGCGGAATCGTCGCGGGCATTGGGAGATGGTGGCGGCTGGAAAGGAACAGGACCAGCGCCTCCAGGAGCAGAACCGGCAACCAAGCGGAAAGCCATCTATGCCCAGCGGGTGGAACGTGGGAGAACCGGGCACGCTCAGCCACGGAGTCTCTCTTCCTCCTCGCAGATGATTCGCTGGATCTCCCCCGGGGTCTTAGCCTCCAGAAGACGGCCCTGCAGGTCACCCGAATAGAGAAGGCGAGAAATGCGCGCAAGGACGCGGATGAATCCGCCGCGCTCCTCCGGACCTACGATCATGAAGACCAGCCGCACCGGCTTCTCGTCCAGCGAATCGAAATCCACGCCGGCGGAGGGGCGGGCCAGCGCGACCGCCAGGGCGGGGACGCTCGGGCACTGGGCGTGAGGGATGGCCACGCCACCGCCGATTCCGGTGCTCATCACCCGTTCGCGCTCGAGCAGGGCATGCACGACCGGACCGGCGTCCGAGACGCGGCCGGCCCGCACCAGGGCACCCACCATGCTGCGAATCAGGTCTCCCTTTTCCGCTTCCGGGATGTCGAGAAGGACACAGTCCTCCTGGATCAATTCTCCGAGGCTCATGCTCCACGCCGGCGGGGGATCCCCGCCCATCGGTAAAAAAAATCGCCAGCAAAACGCTGGGCTGCGCACGCACCCGGGGGTCCCCCCCCCGGAGCCACCCTCCTCGCCTCAGCGGCGGGAACGGCGTCGGTCTAGTCTGTACCTTTCGATCTTTCCCTTCAAGCCTCTCCGTGAAAGCCCGAGGTCTACGGCTGTGCGACTCTTGTTCCATCCCAGGCGATCGAGAGAATTGAGGATCAGCCCGCTCTCGTACCGCTCCACCTTCACCTTGAGCGTCCCGGCTCCCTGCTCCCCCGCGGAATCCAACGACTCCAGCACCGCCGCCGGCAGCAGTTCCGGCCCGAGGACCGCCCCGTCGTCGGCGAGTGTCACCGCACGACGGACCGCCTTTTCCAGCTCCCGGACGTTTCCCGGCCAGGAGTGCGCGGCGAGGGCGGCCCGGAATGCCGGGGAGAGTCCGGCCACCGTCCGACCAAGCTTTCGTGCGGATCGCTCGGCAAACCACTCGGCAAGCAGGACGACATCGTCCGGCCGCTCCCGCAGCGTCGGCACCGTGACCGAGATGTCGTTCAACCGGTAGAACAAATCCTTGAGAAACCGTCCCGCAGCCACTTCCTGTCGCAGATCGGGACAGCTCGTGGCGCAGACGACGCGCACATCGAGTCTCTTGTACGAGGTGGCACCCACCGGCCGCACCTCACCCGAGTCGAGCATATGGAGGAAACGCCGCTGCACCGATAGCCCCGCCTTGTCGATCTCGTCGAGGAAGATCGTCCCGCCGTTCGCCTCCTCCAGAAGGCCGACCCGATCGGCGGCCGCGCCCGTGAAAGCCCCCTTGCGGTGCCCGAACAGTTCGCTTTCGAGCAGGCTGTCGGGGAGGGCGGCGCAGTCGACGGTAACGAAGGGGCGATCGCGCCGATCTCCCGCGCGATGCACGACCTCAGCGAGGAGCTTCTTCCCCGTGCCGGTCTCGCCCTGGAGAAGCACGGTGAGGTCGCTGTTGGCCACCTTGCGCACCAGCTCGAGGATGCCCAGCATCTGGTTGTTCTGCGTGATGACATCAGCCAGATAGAGTGTGCCGCCCAGCCGCTCAGACGAGGTTTTCCCCATGGGAACCATCGCCCCTGCAGGAAGCATCGTCCCCGCGGGAAGCATCGCCTCCTCGGGTACGAGCGGCCGCAGATCGCGCGTCGCGGCGGCGAGGAGGGCATGGCCGTAATCAAGGTCGCCGCGGGTCCAGGGCGCACGTCCCGGCTCGCGACGCTCGATCCAAGCGATATGCGGCCTGCCAAAGAGCTCCACCGGCCAGGAGAGCGCTAGCGTCGCTTCATCCTTGCCATCAGGACCGCGCAGGTTGCGGCGCAGAGCGGCCCGCTGCGGGTCGGCGCCGAGGACCGCAAAAGCAAGCTGCCGCTTCCCCTGCAGTCGCCCCATGGAGACCGAGGAGACAACCTCCAGCCCGCCTGGGCCGACGCGGGCAAGCAGGCCGCCATCGGCCTCCAGCGCTTCGACCACGATGAGCAGCAGTCCGCGGAGCTTTTCCCCCGTGCCGGCCGAAGAGAGAAGCAGTTCCTCGAGGCGGGCCCAAGCGCGGCCGCCGTCGATCCCCGGCTCTGTAACGGTGGGTGCGGCAACCGCGAGCCTCTCCTCCAGCCCGGCGATCAGGCCGGCCAGCCCGGGCACGGCAAGATCCTCCGGCCCGAGGCGCTCCCGAACTCGATGGAGGGTAGCCTCCGCTTCCTGCGCCCGGTCCAGATCAGCAAGGGCGCCGGCCAGCCGCAACTCGGCGACCGCCTCGAGCCGGGGACGGGCCATGCGCCGCCAGAGATCGCGGGATCGCGTATACCACTCGAGCGCCTTCGCCGCGTCGCCGCAAAGCTCCTGCTCGAGCCTCCCGGCGCAGAGCATGACCCGCGCAAGAGCAGGCTGCTCCCCGCTGTGCAGATTGCGATCGTGGAGAACACGCACGATCTCCGCGGCGGACTCCGCCTCGCCACGGCGCAGGTGCAACTCCAGCGTGGCCAGCAGGACGCGATTCTCCGCAGAGCGGTCGCCGTCCTCACGGGCTAGGTCGAGAGCGCGGCGGAAGACATCCTGTGCCTCAGCGTTCTCGTCCCGATCCAGAGCCAGAAGCCCGTCCAGAATTAGCGAGTCGATCATCATGTCACCGCGCGTGGCGAGAGCTCCGACGCGGACGCGCAGCCTGTCGGCCAGGTCCAACCCCTCGTCGGAGCGCCCATCGAAGCGCGCGAGGAAAGCCGTCTCGAGAAGGAGGAGGCACCCTTCGCGCCCCGGAACCGGCGACGGGGCCTGCTCGTTCGCTTCCGCCAACACGGCCCGCGCGTCATCGCTGTGCCACGACTCCCGGTGAAGGCGAGCCAGGGCTAGGCGGGCCCGCAGAGCACGAGCCGGATCTGCCCCCTCGATCGCCCGACGCAGGCTACATTCCAGTTTCTCCGTGGCCTCCTCGAAACGGCCGACTTTCATGAGCACGAGCGCCAGGTTCTGCAGGATGGCGCCCTGGTCCTGGAACTCTCCTTCGGTGGCGCGTAGATAGTAGGCGGCCTGGAAATGCTCGAGGGCTCGATCCCACTCGCAGCGCTGCTTGTGGAGGTGGCCAAGGTTGATATACGCGAGCGCGAGGTTGGTGACATCGCCACCGCGGCGGAAGTGCTCGAGCGCGGCGCGGAAATGAACGCGGGCTTCCTCCGTGTCGCCGCTGCGGAATCGGATCCCGCCGAGAAGATTTCGTACGAAGCCGGATTCAGGACCGGTCGAAGAGGGATCGACGGCGGCCAGCGCGAGCTGTCCTTGAGCTTCGGCCTCGGCCATCCGGCCCGCCTCGAAGAGGGCTTTGCCCAAGATCAGCCGACAGCGAGCCAGCTCGGTGCGCTCCCACGCCTCCAGGGCGGTCGGCGATGGCGAATCGACCAGGGCGTGATCGAGCAGGGCGATGACCTCATCGTAGCGACTGAGCTTTTCGAGGCAGAAGGCAGTGCGGCGGGTGAGGCCCAGATCCGCAGCGTAGTCGGGAAGCTGCGCGGCCTCGCTCAAGGACCGGAGCGCCGCTGTGAAGTCGCCCGCACGCATATAGAGATCCGCCACTCCCAGATCAGGAGCCAGAGGAGTGATCCTGGATGAAGCCATGTCGGCCGAGTCGCCTGGACCCATCCTCGGACCTCGCCCCCGGGCGAATCCCCCGGGGAGCATGTCGTGTCTCTCGTCCATGCTATGACGCCGACTCGGAGGACCGAGTCGTTACCGTCCGGGCTCCACCCTTCCTAAAACCCAGGGAACCGGAATCCAAACAGGAACGCCCGCAGGATGCACAGCTTCCGCAGAAGAACGCTGGGCCTCCCATCCGCGCGAGACGAACCCGACGGCACCGATCCGAGATTCTGACCCAAGGGCGGCCGCGCCCGGTAGATCCCCAATTCATCGGGATCCCCAGAGCCGACGACCCCCCCACCGCCGCCGCCGCCCGCACCGGCCGCAGGGTCGACACAGATGACCACGGGGGGGTTCCCACTGTCCCCGGGGTGACCGGCCGGGGCCGTCGCGGGCAGAAGCACCGCGAACAGGAGCGCCGTCAGCAAGGGGACGAGGGCGGAACAACGCTTCGTCTGGCGAACCATGACATGACCTCCAGCCGACGGGGCTCCCCCCGATCCAGCTTGAGCAATCCCTACCCTGGTCATAGTCTATTATCGACCCGTCAACCTTGTCAACCGTCGCATCGGTCCTTGAGATTCGGAGTAGAGGCCCATTTCGATCTCACTGAGCCATGGACACGGACAATGTGCATCGTGTATCTTCATATCTCAGCGGTGACAGTTACGATGGGAGCACCTTTGCCGTCACGCGGCAAGGCCTTGAGCCTGGACGAGCTACCATGCTATGCTCGTTCCACAGCGAAAATTTCCGGAGAAACCGGAGAGCACCAGGGCGCTTCCGACAGGGCTGACAGCACCGCCCGCGGGGGATCGGTATCTTGAAGCGCATCCCGATCAGCTATCAGGATTTCCTGCGGAAGGTCGTGGCGACCGCTCCTCTTACCTGGGAGGAGCAGGCCATGCTCGAGTGCATCCTGCGGGATGGTCACCCCGGAGAGATGGAGCAGGCCACGCGAGGTCTCGTGGAGTCGCTCGTGAAACGGGGAAAGCTGGTCGTGATAGAGCGAACCCGCGAGGATGGCCACGAGTGGCTGCAGTTGCGGGATCCTGAGCGGCAACTCCGAGCCCGCCTCCGACTGTCGCTTCAACCGCGTGTTCCCGAGGCCCGTACGGTGGCGCTTCCGCTGGACCCTTCGTCGAAGACCGGGTTCCGCTACCACGAGGTCCAAAGTTTGCTCGCCATTGAGGGGAGTCTCGTCTCCCATGACCGCGTGCTCACACCGCGCGACCTCGTGCAGCGGATGGAAACGACGCTGCAGGACCTGGTGCCCTCGGCGAGCGTCTCGTTTCGCCCGCTGGAGATGCCGCCGGGTGAGGACTGGCCCACGCCCCCCCCACGCGACGGCCTCCCGGTCTCGTTCGCCGACCAGGAGCCCTTGGCCCGCCAGCGCGACAGGCTCATCCTCTTTCCCGACCTCGGAAAGGACGGATCTTGCCTACTCGAAGGACTCGGAGACGAGGGGACCGGCTGGCGCGGGTTGCTGGTTCAGCGCCATCCGGACCGCGAACATTTCACCCGCGAACGGTTGGCCGTGGCTCACCTCGTGGCCCAGCACTTCCAGATGCTCATCTCCGCCAGCATCCGGCTCCAGGGGTTGATCTTCTACGACTTCCTGACCGGGGTGTACAATCGATCCTACTTCGAGGAGCAGTTGGAACGAGAGATCTCCGTCGCCGATCGGCGCGGGCAGTCGCTGGCGCTTGTCATCGTCGACATCGACGACTTCAAGTCGTTCAACACCCGTTACGGCTACGAAGGAGGTGACCGGGTACTGGCCACCGTCGCCTGCGTGCTCAAGTCGGCGCTGCGCAACACCGACACGCTCGCCCGCTACGGTGGCGAGGAGTTCGCGGCGATCTTGTCGCCCCCGGTGCCACTGGAGGAAGCGCGCCTCATTTCCGAGCGTCTTCGCTCCGAGGTGGCCGCCGAGCCCCTGACCATGCGCAGCCTCGACGGGAAGACCGTGGCCGAACGAGTGACGGTCTCCGTCGGTGCCGTACTCTATCCCTCCGGCGGCCGCACAGTACGCGATCTCTGGAACAGTGCGAACCGGCTTCTGCTCGAGGCCAAGGCGCGAGGGAAGAACCAGGTCCGGTTCGCCGGAGACGACTGAGAGGTCTTCGCTATCGCTGTCGCTCAAGCAGACAGAAGTCAGAATTCAGAAGTCGGAAGGGGGTCCGCGTACAGGCCTCCCACAGGTTGCCGACCCATTTCAAGCTGAGATTCGGACTCCAGGCCTCGGGAGGGCAGACCACGAGCCCAGGATCCGTCTGGAATTGTGAACGCCGGTCCTGGCTTCTGGCCTGTGGCTCCGTGAGCAGCTCCATCGCTCTATCCCTCCGCCGAGCGATCCCCCACCCGGATCTTCAACCCGCCGTCCGGCCCGGTATCGAGCACCAGACCGTCGCCATCCTTCACCTCGCGCGCGAGAATCATCGAAGCGAGCCGGTTTAGCACCTCGCGCTGCACCGCGCGGCGCAAGGGTCGGGCCCCATACTCCGGGTCCCAGCCCACCGCGAGCAGCCTCTCTTTCGCCGCATCGGTCGCACGCAGGTGAATTCGTCGCGGGGCAAGGGTGCGGTCGAGCGCGTCGAGTTGCAGATCAACGATGTGCCGCAATTGCTCCCGCGAAAGGGAAGTGAAGATCACCACCTCGTCGAGGCGGTTCAAGAACTCCGGCCGAAAGTGCGCGCGCAGGATCCGCTGCACCTCGGCACGCAGCGCGGGACTCGGATCGCCCTCCACGCGGCCGATGGTCTCCGTACCAAGGTTGCTGGTCATGATGATGACTGCGTTGGCGAATGAAACGGTTCGTCCCTGGCCGTCGGTGAGACGGCCATCGTCGAGGATCTGCAGGAAGATGTTCGAGATGTCCACGTGGGCCTTTTCGATCTCGTCGAGGAGAACCACGCAGTAGGGCTTGCGCCGCACAGCCTCGGTGAGCGCTCCACCCTCCTCGTAGCCGACATAGCCCGGGGGGGCGCCGATGAGCCGCGCCACCGCGTGCCGCTCGCCGTACTCCGACATGTCGAGCCGGACCATCGCTCCCTCGTCGTCGAAGAGAAACTCGGCAAGGGCGCGCGCCAGCTCCGTCTTTCCCACGCCGGTCGGACCCAGGAAAAGGAAGGAGCCGAGCGGCCGGTCTTCCTGCGAAAGCCCGGCCCGGGCGCGTCGCACCGCCGTAGCCACCGCATGTTTGGCCTCGTCCTGCCCGACTACCCGCAGCGAGAGCCGCTCCTCCATCCGCAACAACTTGTCCATCTCGGTCTCGAGCATGCGCGCCACCGGGATGCCGGTCCAGCGTGCGACAACCTCGGCGATGTCCTCGGCATCGACCTCCTCTTTGAGCATGCGCAACGTCGCCTGGTGGGCGCGCAGTGCGGCCTCGGCAGCCTCCATCTCGCGGCTTGCCGCCGGCCCGTCGCCGTAGCGGACACGCGCCACGCGCTCGAGGTTTCCCTCCCGCTCGGCCAGCGCCTCCTCCCTGCCCAGTTGCTCGATGCGGGTGCGCGTCTCGCGGATCCTTCCTACCAACTCTTTCTCGCGCTGCCAATGCATGACCAGACGATTCTTCTCAACGGTCGCCTCCGCGATCTCACGTTCCACCGTCTGCAGGCGTTCGCGCGAAGCCGGATCGCCATCCGCCTTCAGCGCCGCGCGCTCCACCTCCAGCGAGGTGAGGCGGCGTTGCACCGTCTCCACCTCCACTGGCATGGAGTCCATCTCCATGCGCAGTGACGACGCGGCCTCATCCACCAGGTCAATCGCCTTGTCAGGCAGGAAACGGTCGGAGATGTAACGGGCGGAGAGACGCGCCGCCGCCACGAGCGCCCGATCCTGGATCTTCACGCCGTGGTGAACCTCGTAGCTCTCCTTGAGGCCCCGCAGGATGGCTATGGTGTCGTTCACCGACGGCTCGCTCACCAGCACCGGCTGGAAGCGGCGTTCGAGGGCTGCGTCTTTCTCAATGTGCTTGCGGTACTCGTCGAGGGTGGTGGCGCCGACGCAGCGCAACTCGCCACGGGCCAGCGCCGGCTTCAGCATGTTGGAGGCGTCCACCGCCCCCTCGGCCCCGCCGGCTCCCACCAGCGTATGCAATTCGTCGATGAAGAGGATGACCTCTCCCTCCGAGGCGGTCACCTCGCGCAGCAGCGCCTTCAGCCGCTCCTCGAACTCACCGCGGAACTTCGTTCCCGCGACCAGCGCGCCGAGATCGAGAGCCAGAAGTTTCTTCTCCCTCATCCCCTCGGGGACATCACCGGCGACGATCCGGCGGGCCAGCCCCTCCACGACCGCGGTTTTACCGACGCCCGGCTCACCGATCAAGACCGGGTTGTTCTTGCGTCGGCGAGAGAGAACCTGGGTCACACGGCGAATCTCCCGGTCCCGGCCGACGACGGGGTCGAGCCCCCCTTTGCGCGCAGCCTCGGTCAGATCACGGCAGTACTTCTTCAGGACCTGGTACTTGTCCTCCGGTTCCGGGTCGGTCACCCGCGCGCCGCCACGAACTTCCTCGAGCGCGCGGTAGAGCGACTCCCGGTTCGCTCCCGCTTCGCGGAGCGATCGCGCCGCCGGGCCGAGATTGTCGCCGGCGGCGAGTGCGAGGAGCAGGTGCTCGGTGGAAAGGTACTCGTCCTTCAGCCGCTCCATCTCGCGTTCGGCCGCGTCGAAAAGGCGCGACACCTCGGGAGCGGCCGTGAGCTGCACCTCCCCATGAACCCGGGGGAGGCGATCCAACTCGCGGTTCACGGAATCGAGGATGGACTCGACTGGAACGCCCAGCTTGGCGAGCAGCGGCAGCGTGGTGCCGTCGCGCTGTTCCAGGAGTGCTGTCAGCAGGTGCAGGTTGGTCAACTGTGGATGCCCGGACTCGCGGGCCGCGCGTTGGGCCGCCTGCACCGCCGTACCGGTCTTGACCGTGAAACGTTCAGGATTCATCCGCGATCTGTCCTCCGTGTCTCATGGTTCGGGGTCGAATCGAATCGGGTCGTGTCCTGTCGGCCGGCCTGGAGGGCCACCGGCGACCTCAGCGGATCCGGGCCGCGCGTTCCACCCGCGAAAGCGTGCGGCCATCAGTGGTGCCAACTTCGAGTTTGTACAAATAGACTCCGTTGGCCACCGCGTCGCCGTCGGCATCACGCCCGTCCCAGTGGATCGCGTTGTGCTTCTCAAGGGTGCGTTCGGCCGGGGCCGACCCCTCCCAGCTCCAGATTCGGCGTCCGGAAAGTGTGAAGACCGTCACCTTCGCGGAAACGCAGGTCCTGCTCAACTGGTAGCAGAAATCCGTCCCATCCTCGAACGGGTTGGGGAAGTTGTAGAGAAGGAGGATTTCGCCCGCCCCCGGCCCCTGGAAGACGGCCGCCCGCTCGACGACATCCCCACCCGGAGCGGATGTCCGGAAACGCAGCCGGTGCTGCTGACCGGTAAGGTTCGGCAGTGCCGCACGCAACTCCCCACGTCGCAGGCCTGGCAGCAGCGGCCGACCGTCGGCCGGCAGAGGCCGGTCGTCAAGCCAGAGCTCGGTGGCCTCAGCGTCGACGCCCACCGGGCTCGTGAAGCTCACAAGTACCGAGTCGCCCGGCTCGAGAACATCACGCTCCCCGATCGAGGCCGGCGCCCCGTCCCGGATGGTGAAGAACTCGGCCGTGAGCCGTACAGGCAGGAGCGCCCGTCGGGCCGGGACGAGGCCGGCCACGTCTTTCACCTCGATCTCTATGTCGTAGTCCCTCGCCGGCGGGGCCAGAACCGGGTCATACGCCAGTTCGAGCCGCCGGTCGTCGCCGGGATGGTCGGGATCCGGGTCCAGTCGATAGGCCGACGGATCGATGATCCCGGTGGAGTCACTCAGGGTGACCCGCCCGGATAGGCTCTGCCCGTCCCGCAGCAGGACCCGAATCCGCGCTGTGTCGCTCTGCGCCTCAGCCTCAAGCGTCATTCCCTCCGTCCACGGCTCACACGGCAGGCCGGCATGGGGATCGCAGTTGACGAGAATCGAGAGCGGCGGCGGGACCATCTCCAGCGGCATCGATGGATCGCCGAGGAGCGTGTAGGTGGCGACCATGTACGGCGCGTTGGACACCATATGCCACTTGGCGCCGGTCACGATCTCCCCGAGCAGCCAGCGACTGCGGCCGGTGTCGGGGTCGCGTGGCGGGTCGATGAACATGGAGAGGATGATGGCGAGGTTGGGGATGGCGCTCTTGTTCATCCACTCGTAGGCGGTGGAGGCCAGAACGGCCACCGCACCGCGGCCGCGCTCGGCAAGCAGCATCTTCTCGGAGATACAGTCCCCTCTGCGCGGTTCCCCCTCGGCCGGATGGGAGAACTCGGCAAGGTGACAGCCAAAGCCCATGAAGAAGAACGGCCGGCCGTCGTTCTGGAGTAGAGGCGTGTCCTCACGAATGCCGGGAGCGTCCTGGTAGATGTATTCGTGGCTCATCAGGTGCCCGTTGGCATGCCCCTGATAGATCGTAAGAAGGTGGCCGCGATTCAGGTACTGGCGCAGGATCGGCGGGAGCACCGTGTTGCCATACTCATAATTGTCCTCCCGCCAGTTGTTGAAAATGGCGTCGGCATAGGGGGCCCCGGAAGTGTTGAGGCAGTGGTTCGGGGCGCCCTCTCCATACGGACAGGGATAGAAGACGCAGCCGGGCCCCGTCCCTTCGACTTCCCGGCAGCGCTGCAACCCCGGAACGGTGTCCATGTAGGTAGCGGTGAAGAAGGTGTCGACACCGAACTCGGCGAGTCCGGCATCCTCCTGGATAATCCGGCGCGTTTCTCGGGACGCCCACCGGAATATCGACTCACCCTCTCGCCGCACTGCCTGGCGGGTGTCGCCCCGGTACGAATAGACCTCGGTATCGCGGAGAGTAGTGGAGAACTCGTCGTCCGAGATGAGCAGGGAGCGGGAGCGCCAGGCGTCGGTGTCGCGGAAGACACCGTAATTGAGAATCTTCTCCACCACCACCTTCAGCTCAGCCGGCGTGCCCGCCGGAATCCGCCCGATGTGCATGTCAGGGTGGAAGTCTATCCGCTCGCCGAGGCCGGTAAGGTTGTCGACGAACCACTCGTCGCTGGAGACCAGCTCCCCCCCCTGCTCAGCCCGCGAGTCGGAGAAGACTGTTTGGGTCGGCACGAAGTTCGGCGCACTGAGGGCCGTGGCTCCGGTGAAATCATCGCTGGCATCCCCCACGAACAGAAGGAACGATGGCGGGGCCACCCTTGCCCGGTAGAGATAGCGCAGGTAGTTGCGGATCGCAACGGGCCCGGGGCGGCCGCCGTTGAACCGGTCGTAGATCTGGCGCGTCGTGAACACGCGCACCGACAGCCCCTGGGTGCGACGCGCCTGCGCCAGGGATTCGACCCCGGGCACGATCGCCGGATCAAGGAAATCCGGGTGCGTGATGATCACGAGATCTTCGTCCGGCCCGTCGGGTTCGGTCGGGTCGACCGGAGAGACCGGTTCGATCCCCGTCGGAACAGGGGCGGCTGCCGGCGAGACGATATAAATGGTGCGAGGCCGCGGCGGATCGCCGAGGTCAAGTTGCACCCGCAGCGCGACGGAACCGGGTGCGATGGAATCGACCTGGGTCGCCCGCCAGGTGAGCAGGCGCGGTCCGGGCGCGATCGCCGTACGGGCCGAGTCTGCAAGGTCGAGGATGACAAGGCGCGACCCTGCGGTCGTGTCGGCGGATGAGAAGCCGAGAAGACGAAACTCCCGCGGGCCCGCCAATTCGTTGGTCTGGAAGAAGAGTCGACGATCGACGGCGATGAGATCGCGGCGCCAGGTCCATTCCATCCAGTCAAGGGCGGCCATTCCGCCGGACAGCCTCATCCGCAGCGTATTGCCGGCGGGTGCGAGCGTGAAAGTGGCGAGATCGTCGCGGCCGAGTTCGTAGACGCGCCGGTCCTTCTCCTCCACCGAGAGCCGGCCCGGCAGATCGACGAAGCGGCTGTTATTCCGGGCACGGATGGAGAACGAGGCCAGCGTCACGGAAGCGGGGAAGGTCAGGTGGGTCCGCTGCACCGGGGCGCTCAGTCGGAGAAGGTTCCCGGGCCCGGCGAGAATCCCCGGCAGGTCGAAGTCGACCGGGTAGTCGCCGTCGCCACCGCCGACCCAATACATATGCTCGTTGAGAATTCCGGTCACTCCGAGGAAGAGAGTGCCGCTCTCGTCCCCGGCGGCCTCAGACGGCATGTAGACGCCGTCACCCTCGTAGCGACGGGTCACCACCGAGGTCGACACCGGCACCAGGTCGTTCTGAGGGGGAACGAGAAATGAGGGCCCCTCGACGAAACGGGCGCCACCCTCGTCGCGCACGGTAACGAAGTACGCGTGCTCGCGCCCGTATCGCTTGTCGCACGGCTGTGGATGCAGCCGGTCCCACGCGTTGAGTCCGAAGAAGAGGAAGTCGTCGCCCGGCCCGAACCGGCCATCGCCATCGAGGTCGCGCACCTGGATCGATACCGGCTGCTCGCGGAACGCGCGATCAACGCTGTCGGGCCAGGCGAGGGACCTCTCGTCGAAGAAGCGCTCGAAGAGCGCGACGCGAGAGACCGGCACCGCCGTACGATCCCAACCCGCGGCAACCAGAGAGGCGTGGGGCACCCGGTAGAGATCGCTCTTCGTCACGGGGATGCGGAACTCAGGGGCGGCGGCGAGAGACTTGGGCCTCGACCCTCCGGTTCGCAAGGCCGGAGCGCGGCGCCAGGCTCGGGCCGACTCGGCGTTGAGCACCGCACGGTCATACAGCCGGTCCCAGCCGGGATCGTCGAGGCCTGGAATCCGCTCGCGCGCGCGCCGCGGGAAGAGGCCACCCACATCCGCGGCCGGGTCGGTCTCGAAACGGACTTCCACATCCAGACGGGAAGCAACCAGCACCGCGCGCAGCGTCGGGTCCCAGCGATAGGGAAACACGGTGACCGGGACGACCCGCAAAAAGCGCAGGGTACCCTCCGTGCCGAGGGCTGCCCAGACAGCCGGGAACGGCTCGGCGAACTTGCCGGGGTCGGCGCGGCGCACTTCCTGCTGCATGGGGAGACCATCCGCTCCTTCGATGATGGCACGGGCTGGAGCGGGCTGCGGCGGATCGCCCGGCCACGGGAGCGACGCGACCACCCGAACCGAAAGCACCGGCCGCTTGCCGGGAGGCACCGCCAGGTCGAAGCAGGTGACGGGCAGCTCGGGGGCTCCCTCCTCCTGAGTCGCGGACCAGCCTTCCACCGACCAGGATGTCTCGCCGTCCGCCACCGACACGACGGTCGGCGCGGGAGCGGTGACCTCCACGAGCACGCTCCCGGCATCGGCGCGCACGACCCGCACGCCGGGTGTCCCTGCGGCGCCCGCGGCCCGAACCTCGCCGGTGCACGCCCCCGCCCCCCAGAGAAGCACCCCCCAGGAAAGGGCGCGGGCCGTGGCCCGCGATATCGAACGAACGCGCATCTTCAAGGTTTCTCCCTCCTCGCCTGTGGTCGCCCGCGGCCGGTCAATTCCCGTCCCGCTCAAGGCGGCAGGCATAACAGTCGCACAGGCCGCGCAGGGTGTCCCAGGAGTAGATCCCGGTTCGGTGGCCGTCTGCCCACGTTGGGGTCAGACCGTAGCGGCCCACCGGAACGATGGAGATCAGCCTCATAGAACCCGCCGGCAGCGGTTCCGGTTCCGGTTCCGTGGCATCCTCCATCCCAACGAAGCCGCCATCGACAAGCCGACCGATTACTGCGGCCTCGCGCTCCTCACGGCACTGGGCACAGGGGCATCCACAACGCAGTCGGCGTGGTTCGATGGAAGTCTGGTGCCCGTCGTCCCAGTCGATCCAGAGGACGCCGTCACCCTCCACGCGATGAAGGATCGCGTTCCGCGGAGGGGCATCCTTGTCGGGACGGTTGTTCACAGGGTCCTCCATGGGCGCTCGACGTGAACAGGTTCTCCCACCGCCGTGGCTCCCATCGGGCTGAGCACGGCGCGCACCCCGATCCGTCGGCCGCGTCCCCGGGATTCAGGATGACGGCGCACCGGAACGGGTGTCAAGGAACGCTACGAAGCCGCTGCCGCCCGAGCCGCCGGCCGCGCGAACGGCCTCGGAGATCGGGGCAGGCTCCCACTGAGATTCAGAGCAGGGACCGAATACGACAGGCTTCAAGCCGCCTTTGACCGGTTTGAACGGCGCGTGGTACCGTGACGGATGTTGTTCGCTACGCGGGGGTCTCGTTGCGCGGGGTGCGGCGGCCCGGGGGCCAAAGCGGGGAAGGGTAGTCATGCGCATCGCCGACAAGCTGAGCCTCTATTGGGAGTTCGCGCGCCCGTTCACTCTCATCGCCCCGGCTCTCGGCATTCTCTCCGGCGCCATCACAGCGCTCGGCGCCCGCCACGACCCGCTGCACATCTCCGCGCCGCTCCTCCTTAAGATCGCGCTCGGCACGCTGATGGCCGCGGTCCTCAACGGGGCCAGCAACGGGATCAACCAGGTCTACGATCTGGCCATCGACCGGGTGAACAAGCCGAAACGGCCGATCCCATCAGGACGACTGAGCATCCCCGAGGCGAACCTGGTGACACTCGTCCTCTACGTCGTCGCCATGGCCCTGGCGGCGGCAGTCAACCTGCAATGCTTCGTCCTAGCGGCGGCCGCCGCCGTGCTCACCGTCGCCTATTCGGTGCCGCCGTTGCGAACAAAGCGCTTCGGTGCCCTGGCCAATTTCACCATCGCCGTGCCCCGGGGGGTACTGCTCAAGGTGGCCGGTTGGTCCGCTGTCCGCCCGATTCTCGGGGACCGCGAACCCTGGTTCATCGGCCTGGTCTTCGGAACATTCCTGCTCGGCGCCTCCACGACCAAGGACTTCGCCGACATGAAAGGAGACGCCGCCGACGGCTGCATCACGCTGCCGGTCCGATACGGTCCGCGGCGCGCGGCCTGGATGATCGCCCCGTTTTTCGTGCTGCCGTTCCTGCTCATTCCGCTGGGGACCCGGCAAGGCTGGTTGACCGGCCATCCGTACTTCCTCTACCCGCTCGGATTCGGCCTCGCGCTTTGGGGAATTTACACCGTGTCGCTCATCCTGAAGGATCCCGACGAACTGGCCCGGACGGAGAACCACCCATCCTGGAGCCACATGTACAAGATGATGTTCGCCGCGCAGGTCGGTTTTGCGGTCTCTTACCTCGCGCGCTACTGGCTTCCCTAGCCTACAAGCCGGCCGGAGACCGGAGCCGCACACGCTGGAGCGCCTCCTCATGCACCCGTACCGGATAGCCGGGCCTGGCCTCGTCGACCTTCACCTTGAGGAGCGAGTCGGCCCGCGCCTTCGCGCTGCGCGCGCGGATACCCCCTGCCGCTTCCTCGAACGGGATGGTCCGTTCAGGTAGGATCTCGACAACCTTGGCCACCGTCCAACGCCCCGCCACCGCAATCGGTTCCGAGACGCCATCCTGCGGCAACGCGAAAAGCACGCCGTCGAGCAGCGGGGACTGCCCGTAGGTCATGGGGTCTGTGCCTCGATCCCCGGAAGCTGTCGTGAGCGTGGGATCCCGTCCGAGAAGGCGCGTCCTCACCTCACTCACCTTGAGCCCCTCCCTGAGCAGCGCCGGGATCTCCCGGGCAAGGTCAATGTCGGCAGCACTGATCGCCACGAAACGGCGCCGCTCGCCCTGGTGGAACTCCGCCAAGTGGGCATCATAGTAGCTACGCACCTGGCTATCGGCGAGGGCTGCCTCAGGGCGGATCTTGGTGCGGAAGAAGAACCGTGCACGCACCTCACGCTCTTTGTCCGCGATCTGTGCCCGGATCTCAGGGCGCTGATCGATCTTTCGGGCCCGGGCTTCGGCGATCTCCAGACGCTCGATCACGATGGCCCGAATCAGGTTCATCACGTCATCGCTCTTTTCAAACGTCGGCCACGCGAGCGGCGCGTCGGTGAGAAGCTGATCGATCACGAGATAGGGCACGACACGCCCACCTGGCGCATTCCAGGTGGCCAGCACACGACCTGTGTCGGCAAGCGCCACGGGCCGGGTCTTGAATGGGTTACCGCTGATCTGTTCCTTGACTTCGGGGGTTTCCAGCTCGCCGGGATCGAAGGCGCCGATGTCACGCGGCACGGAGGCGGTCTTTTCCCGAAGGAGTGCCGTCAACCAGGCCACCTCCGCCGGGTCGGTCTTGAACTCGTACTTGAGCAGGAGTTCATCCAGGAATCGCGTGCCGCCGGCCGCCGCACGGCCGGCCATGAGCCCCATCCGAAGCTGGGGCGTCTCGGCCTCGAGGGTGCCCCGGCCGACGTTGGGTCGCTCTTCCACCAACTGGAAGATGTGCCACTGGCCGCCCGTGGCGATGGGTTCGGAGATCTCGCCCGGCTTCAGGGCCCAAAGACGGTCCCGAGGATCTCCGTCGACCCGGTAGTAGGGGACCCAGCCGATGTCGCCGCCGGAGTCGCGACTGTTGACGTCGAGACTCTTCTGCGGGGCAATCTTCGCGAACGCCCCACCCTGCCGCAAGACTAGCAGCAGTTCCTCCGCCTCAGAACGCTCCGCGACCGCGATGCGGCGGAGATGCAACTCGCGCCCCAGTTCTTCGTAGCTCTTCTTCAGCTCAGCCGCAGACGGCTCCGCCGCGTCGAGGTAGGCCTCGCGGCGCAGCGCCTCCACGATGAGCGATTCCTCAGTCCCGTCAACCATGTCCTTCGTAGTTCCCTCGAGTACCGGCATCGCCTGCCTCGCGAGCTCTTCCCAGATCACCTTGTCAACGTAAACCGGGATGAAGCGGCGCAGCGAAGAGCTGTCGGGAAAGAAGCTTTTGTTCGACTTGCACTCGTTCCAGAAAGCCCGCTCCAACTCGTCGCTTCGGATCTCGCGCGAACCTACGGTGAGGACCACCGACTCCGACCGGCCCTGACCCTGGCAGCCGGGCGCCACCACGAGTACGAGCACCGCCCCCAGTGCCGCCCCCCTGAGCCGCCAACGGCTCCTTGCCCGCATCTGTGGCCTCAGCCCGAACATCAGTTTCATCTCCTGCCGTCCTTCCGTCATCGCACGAACCCCTTTGAGTGGTGATTGCCTCCGGGATCGAATACCCGCATGATAGCCTTTCCGGGCAAGACGGCTCAAGGGGCCGCTTCGGCCGGGGGATCTGGAGAAATCTCGCCCTCGGGACGATAGAAAGCGGGGATCACCGGGGGGGCCGTGGCTCTCCCCGGCGGCGAGGCGGGGGTGGATCAACCCCGGGATCGGAAAGATGGAAAGCCCGAAGCAAGACAGCCTCACAATCTTCTTCCCCTGCTACAACGACTGGGGAACGATCGCTTCCATGGTCGCGCTGGCCCATCTGGTGGCCCGGGAGTTGACGGACGACTTCGAGGTCGTCGTGATCAACGATGCCAGCTCCGACCATGTCGCGGAGATCCTGGAGGAGCTCGCTCGCCTGTACCCGAAGACCTTCCGTTACATCACGCACGAGTCCAACCGCGGCTACGGCGGCGCCCTCCGCAGCGGATTCGCCGCCGCCGCCCGTGATTTCGTCTTCTACACCGACGGCGACGCCCAATACGACGTGCGCGAACTCGCCATCCTCTGGAAGCAGCGCGGCGGCGCCGATCTGGTCAACGGGTACAAGATCCGGCGCTCCGATCCGCTCTACCGCGCGGCAGTGGGTCGGCTCTATCACCATTTCACCCGCACCCTTTTCCGATTGCCGGTGCGCGATGTCGACTGCGACTTCCGTCTCATTCGCCGTTCCGTTTTCGACTCTGTGCGACTCACTGTCGATTCTGGGCTGATCTGCGTGGAGCTGATGGCCCGCATCGCCCGCGGGAACTATCGCATCGCCCAAGTGCCGGTGCATCATTACCACCGAATGCACGGGAAGTCACAGTTCTTCAACATCCCGCGGGTGGCGCGCGTCCTATGGGGCATGGGCGGTCTCTGGTGGCGGATCTTTGTGCGCGAGCCGCGGACGGCCCGGGAGGCCACCGGACGCCGGACCGAGATAGGAACGGACCACGGTGGGCCGGTCCGTCCCCCCAAGGGAACGGAATGAGAGCGGGCGCGGGCACAAACGCACCGCCGGCCATCTCCGGGAGCCCCGCCCTTTGGCAGGAGGCCTACCGCGGCGCATCGGTCCTCGTCACCGGCGGCCTCGGCTTCATCGGATCGAGCCTGGCGCACCGTTTGGTGGAGCTGGGAGCGCAGGTCACTCTCGTCGACTCGCTCATCCCGGCCTACGGCGGAAACCTCTGGAACATCCGCGGCATCGAGGACCGCGTGAGGGTCAACATCACCGACATCCGCGACCCCCACTCGATGTCCTGGCTGGTGCGCGATCAGCAGTACCTCTTCAACCTGGCCGGGCAGGTCAGCCACGTCGACTCGATGCGCGACCCTGAGACGGACCTCGACATCAACTGCCGCGCCCAGCTTTCCATCCTCGAGGCCTGTCGGCGGAACAATCCAAAGATCCGCATCGTCTACGCCAGCACCCGGCAGCAGTACGGACGCCCGCAGTACCTCCCCGTGGACGAGAACCACCTCCTCCAGCCGGTCGACGTGAACGGCATCAACAAGATGGCCGGCGAGTGGTACCACATCCTCTACAGCAGGGTGCACGGCATCCCGACCACCAGCCTCCGCCTGACGAATACCTACGGGCCGCGGATGCTGCTCAAGCACGACCGACAGGGGTTCGTCCCCTGGTTTGTACGCCTCGCTCTCCTCGGCGAGGAAATCCGCATCTTCGGCGACGGCACCCAGCGCCGCGACCTCAACTTCATCGACGATGCCGTGGAAGCGCTGCTCATGGTGGGGCCCGCGCCGGAGACGATCGGCGAAATCTACAACCTTGGCCATCCGGAGGTTGTCTCGCTGCTGGATTTCACCAAAGCGCTGGTCGCCGTCTGTCCGGGAAGCCGCTACCGGCTGGTGCCGTTTCCCGCGGATGCGAAGATCATCGACATCGGCGACTACTACGGCAGTTTTGCGAAGATCCGCGCCGCCATCGGCTGGGAGCCCCGGACCAACCTCGCCGAGGGTCTGGCCCGAACCGTGGCCTACTACCGCGACAACCTCGCGCCCTACCTGGAGTGAGATGACCGCCCCGCCCGAACCGAAGCCGAAACCGGCATCGGCGGACACCGCGCCGATCCAGGTCTGCGACCTGAAGGCCCAGTACCTGGCGATCGAGGCCGAAGTGCGCGCAGCCTTGGACCGCGTCCTCGCCCGCTCCTGGTTCATCCTGGGTGAAGAACTCGCCGCCTTCGAGGAAGAGTTCGCCGGCTTCCTCGGCACCCCTCACGCAGTCGGCGTGGCCTCGGGGACGGACGCCATCCACCTCGCCCTGCGCGCGCTCGACATCGGCGCCGGGGACCGCGTCCTGACCGCACCCAACTCGGCCGTCCCCACCGCCGCGGCCATCGTGGCGGCCGGGGCGGTTCCATGCTTCGCCGACGTAGACCCGTTCACCGGCCTTCTCGATCCCGCTTCGGTGGAACGACACCTCGACCCGGGCGTGAAAGCGATCGTGCCGGTCCACCTCTACGGACGCTGCGTGCCGATGGGCGCCATCCTCGATCTCGGCAAGCGCCACGGCATCCCGATCGTGGAAGACGCGGCCCAGGCTCACGGCGCGACCTGGCGCGGCCGGGCCGCAGGAACGATGGGCGTCATCGGCTGCTTTAGCTTTTACCCGAGCAAGAACCTCGGAGCCTGTGGCGACGCGGGGGCCTGCACCACCGCCGACCCGACCCTGGCCGCACGCCTCCGGCGCCTGCGCAACTACGGGGAGCGAGACCGGTATCTGTCCGTGGAGTTCGGGATCAACAGCAGGCTCGACGAGCTGCAGGCAGCCGTGCTGCGCGTCAAGTTGCCCCACCTCGCGGGATGGAACGCGCGGCGGCGAGAGATGGCCGCGGTCTACCGCGATCGCCTCGCCTCGCTGCCGGTGGTAATTACTGCGCCCACGGACGACGGAGAGGATGTGCACCACCTCTTCGTAGCCCGGGTGGCGCGGCGTGATCGTCTGCGCGGGGAGTTGCAGACCCGTAGAGTCATGACCCAGGTCCACTACCCTCTGCCGATCCACCTGCACCCCGCCTATGCGCATCTGGGCTTCGGCCCCGGCTCCTTTCCCGTGGCGGAACGACGGGCCGAGCAGATCGTGTCGCTGCCGCTCTACCCCGAGATGACCGCCCACCAGCAGGAACGAGTCATTGCAGCCGTTGCCGAGGCACTCCACGGCGAAGAACCGCCGGCTCAGACCCGGCCCTGAGGAGGATCCGTGCAGGGGATGTACAAGCCGTTCTTCATCGTGATCACCGCCATCTGCTTCTCGGTGAGCGGCGAACTTCTGCTCAAGTCGGGAATGAACTCAGTGGGGATCCTCGGACTCTCGAACTTCTGGCCCACACTCGGCAAGATCTTCACCCATCCGAGGATCCTCGGCGGATTCGGTCTTTTCGGCGTCGGCGCGGTCTTCTGGCTGGCGGCAATCTCGCGGGTGCCTCTGTCGTGGGCCTACCCGATGCTCTCCATCGGGTACATACTCATCCTGCTGTTCTCCGCGATCGTCCTCAAAGAACAGATCGCCCCCCTGCGCTGGGTCGGCGCCCTGGTCATCTGCGCGGGAATCATTCTCGTCTTTCGCTCCGGGACCCCACGCTAGCCGGGGGCGCGGCGCGCACAGCATGGAACCTGTCGAATACACCACCCTCTTCGCTCAGGAGGAGAGCTTCTGGTGGTATCGGGGACTGCACCGGTTGGTCGAGCAGGAGATGCGGCGGGCGCTGCCGGGGCTGCCGAGGTCGGTGCGGATGCCGGGGACGCGGGGACTGCCGGGGCCACTGGGGTCGCGGGAGCCACAGAGACTGAAGGGAGAATGCCGCTCCCGGGGTGATGCCGGTTCAACCGCGGTAGGCGCAGCGGGGGACGCCGCGGCGCGTCCACTCCGGATTCTCGACGCGGGGTCCGGCACCGGGGGCATGACGCGGCGGTTGGCTGCATGGGGAGACGTCACCGGCCTCGACTGGAGCCCCCTCGCCCTCGACCTGGCGCGGCGCCGCGGTCCGCTCTCGTGGGCACGTGGATCGGTTGAACGGCTTCCTTTCCGCACCGGCACCTTCGACCTCGTGGTCTCCCTCGACGTCCTCTACCATCGCAGCGTGGAATCGGACCTCGTCGCGTTGCAGGAGTTCCGCCGCTGCCTCCGGCCGGGAGGGTCGCTGGTCCTGAATCTGCCCGCCTATGCGTCGCTGCGATCCTCCCACGATGCCGCCATTCACACGGCGCGGAGGTATCGCCGCGGGCCTCTCACGTCGCTCTTGCGGGCGGCTGGGCTGGCCCCGAATCGCGTCACGCACTGGAATGCCTTCCTCTTTCCCGCACTCGTCGCGGTGCGCTGGATGCGGCGCCGGGCGGGCAAAGCGGAAGGCCCGGCCGTGTCCAGCGATGTCCGGCCGGTGCCCGGGCCGATCAATAGCGTCCTCGGCGGCATACTGGCCCTGGAGCGTGCGTGGCTGGCCCGGTGGGATCTGCCGGTCGGGCTTAGCATCCTGGCGGTGGCCCGCAAGCCCGACGGAGCGGACTGATGCGGGAGCGGATACCTTGAAAGGGGAGCGGCGGCCGGATCCGGCTGAGATGCGGGTCCCATCCGAACGGCGACGCGGCCCACTCCCGGCACCCGGGACCATCCTCGTGCCCGCGCTTCTCGTCGCCGCGGCCTTGATCCGCTTCTTTCGTCTGGGTGCGGAGGGTCTGTGGGTCGATGAGGCCTGGACGGGGCTCTTGGTCCGCGTGTCACCAGGCCGGCTGCTCGGCGTCCTGCGCAACGACGACGCACCCCCGCTCTTCTACCTGCTCCAGACCCTGGCCACCGCGGTCGCGGGTAGGGGCGAGTGGGGCCTCCGTCTGCTCCCGGCTCTGGCCGGGACCGCCGCGGTGGTGGCTGCGTGGCGCCTCACGCGGAATCGCGCGCCGCAAGCAGCCCTTCCAACCGCAGCCGCGCTGGGATTTTCCAGTGTGGCGGTGCACTACGCGCAGCAGGCTCGCAGCTACGCCCTGTTGCACCTCCTTGCCGTTCTCGCGCTCGGTGCCGCGTTGTCGCTGCGGGAGAGGCCCGGAACGCGCACCGGCGCCTGGTTCCTCCTTGCCTGTTTCGGCCTCGTCTACAGCCACAACCTCGGGATTCTGGTGGTGGCGGCGGCAGTCGCCACCGGCGTCATTCCGCTTCTCGCTACCCGATTGCACCGGCGCACCGGCACGGCCGTACTCGGCATTTTTGCCCTCGGCATGTCACCGTGGCTCGTGGCGCTTCTCCCCCAACTGGGCACACACGACACAGGCAATACCTGGATGGCCGCGTGGTGGACGGGTCGCGGTGGATTGCTGCTAGGTCCGGTCTACACGCTGGCGGCCCTCGCCAACGGTACCGGCCCCGCTCTGCATCTGCAGGTTCCGCTCCCGACTTTCCCGCCGTCTCTGATGGCCCTGCGGTGGGCAGCCTGGGCTCTGGGCGCCGTGGGACTGATCGGTGCCGCCGCTGCCGCGTTCGAGTTCCGCCGGACCCCCACCGGTCGGACTGCACCCAACCGCCCAGTCGCGAGCCCGCCCTGTGACACCCAGCGCGAGCTGCTCGTCGGTGCGGCCATCTTCACCGCAGTTCCGCTCTTCGGACTCCAGGTGGTCTCTCTCCTGGCCGGGTCGGCCTATGTCGTCGGGCGCACCGATACCCTGGCGCTGCCGGGGTTGGCGATCCTCCTCGGGATCGGCTGGACTCGGGGGCTGTTGTGCCCCCGAAGAAGGGCGTCCCCCCTGTGGGGACTGGGCCTCCGTTGGGGGGCGTCTCCCCCATGGGGGCGTCTGCCGGCATCGATCGCGACGGTCGCATGGATTGTCCTCGGCGTGGCGGCCCTGGCCCCGTCGTGGCGCGGCGAAGGGCGCACCGCCAAGGGCTCCGACCGGGCGCTGGCCACGCTCCTCGCGTCCGAGATCGAGCCGGGCGATGCCGTGGTCTTCTCGGCACTTTCTCGGCCCACCATCGAGTACTACGGCCGGCGACTCGGTTGGTGGGATCGCGCCGGCTGGAAAGGATCGTTTCCCGCCTCGTTCGACCGCAACGCCGCCGGCAGTTGGTCCGCGCCGCTCGACTCGGCCGCCGCCTGGCGGCAGCAGGCCATCGCTCTGCGCCTGGCGTGGGAACGGCGCGGCACCGGCGCCGTTTGGCTCCTCGCATTTCGCGATTCAGAGGCGACCGATCCGGCTGCCGGTTCCGACCCCACCGCCGCCACCGCCGACGGCACAGGCGGAACCGCGGCCGGCACGACCCCCTACGCGGGAACGCCGGGGGCATGGCCGTCACGCCCCACGCCGCCGCCTTCCGCACGCTCCCGGCGTGGGGCGGCATTTCTCGGCTACCCCGGAAACGTACTCGTTTCGGTCCTGGCCGGTCTGAAGCCCGCCGAGGTCGCCTGGGAGTACCGCCAGGACTGGGTGTCGGGAGATCGCGTAGTGCTGCGCCTCCCCCGCTCGTCGTGGGTGCCGCTTGACTCGATCCCTAAGCTGGAGACACGCCGGTGAACGTGCCCACAACGGCAGGGCCGCGGAACTCCCCGCGATTCCTCGGACTGCCGATCACGCTCTGGCTCGCGCTGGCCGCACTGCTGCCGTTTGCCCCCGCGCTGCGGAACGGATTCACCTTCGACGACGGCGGGCTCATCGTCGAGAATCCCGCGGTATGGGCAGCCTCTCCGGCAATGGCCTGGACGGCGCCATACTGGCCCGGCCGTATCGGAACCGGCCTCTACCGGCCGTGGACCACGTTCTCTTACTGGTGGAGCGGGAAGATCACCGGCCACTCCCCTGTCGGATTCCACGCGGTGAACCTGCTTCTGCACCTCGCGACGGTGTTGCTCCTGCACTATTTGCTGCGTCACATCTTTCCCGAGCGGAAACGGCTCGCACTCGTGGTGGCGCTGCTCTTCGCGGTACACCCGCTACACAGCGAGGCGGTGGTCTCGATTGCCGGACGCGCAGAGCTGTGGGCCGCGGCCCTCGGGATCGGCGGGTGGATCCTGGCCATCAAGTTCGCACGCAACGGGGGCATCCCGCGCCTGCTCGGAACGGCCCTGGCGTTCGCGCTCGCGATGCTCTCGAAGGAAAGTGCGGCGGGGCTCCTGATGCTGCCGATTCTACACTCGATCCTAGACCGGTGGTGCCCTTCGCCGGTGATCACGGCGCCAAAGTGCACACGAACCGTCGGCACCCGTGCGGGATCCTCCGCGGCCCCACAGTCCGGCGTCACCTCCGCCGCAGTCGGAATCCCCACCGTGGCCGAGGTCGCCCGGCGCCGCTGGCTCCAGGTCTTCGGCGCATGGGGGGCGATCCTCATTCTCGTGCTCCTCTTGCGGACCAAGGTCCTCGGTGGGGCGTTCGCCCTCTCCACGGTAAGCCTCTCCGACAACGCTCTCGCCCACGTGCCGGCGTTTCAGCGCATGGCGAACGCCCTCGGGATCCAGTGGCTGTTGGCGTGGCGAACGCTTTTCCCCTGGAGTCTGACCGCCGACGCCAGCTATCCACAAATCGTTCCCGGCGTGGGCTGGATGGCATCCGGCGTCCTCTTGCTGGTCGCCACTCTAGCCCTCACCGCACTCGCGGGACGGCGCCATGACCGAGAGCTGCTGTGGGGCATCGGAATCGTGCTGGCGGGAGGGTTCGTGACCTCGAACGTTCCTATTGCTGTGGGAACGATCTACGGCGAGCGGCTGGCCTATCTCCCGTCGGCCGGATCGATCTGGATTCTCGCCGTCGCAGCGGCACGGTTGCACTCCCGCTCATCAGCCAAGCGCATCATTCCGATGCTGGCTATCACCTGGGGCCTCTTCCTCGCCGGACGAAGCTGGGTGCGCAGCCTCGACTGGAAGAACGACCTCACCCTCTTTCGCTCCGCCACCTCCACCTCGCCGCGGTCTGCCAAGGCCTGGACGAATCTCTCGGTGGCCCTGCTTGAATGCGACCGCGTACGCGAAGCACTCGACGCCTCAGGGCGCGCGTTGTCGTTGCTCCCCGGGTATCCGGCAGCGCGCGAAGCGCGCGGAACGGCCCTCACGCGTTCCGACCGCGCTACGGAGGCGGTGGATCTCTTACGCCCGGCCCTGCACGAGAGGCCGCCCCGCCCCCGCTCCCTCATCGAACTGGGCAACGCCTGGCTCACGCTTCGCGACGGCGTCCGGGCCGAAAGCGCCTTCGCCGCCGCGGCCCGGGCTCTGCCACCCCGCGATCCGCGCGCCGCCATCGGGCTCGCTTCCTCTTTAGCCATGCAGGAGCTTTGGGGTAAAGCGGCAGCGACTTGGCGGTACGTCGCGGCCCAAAAGCCGGATGATGCCGCGGTGCAAAGGTCCTTCGCCTACTCACTCTGGCAGGCCGGTGCCCCTGACAGCGCGGAAACGATCTATCGCGCTCTCATCGCCCGGGACAAACGGGATGCATCCTCGCACAACGAGCTAGCGTGGCTCCTCGCCCGCACCGGCAGCAACCCACAGGAGGCGATCCGACTCGCGCGCGCAGCCTTCCGCCTGCAGCCTGACCCAAACACCGCCGACACCCTTCTCGAGTCCATGCTCGCCGCGGGCAATCGCCCGGCAGCCCGCGCCTGGCTCGACTCGTTGGCGGCGGCCCCACAGCCCTCGCTCGCCCCGGACGCCATCCACGCCCTGCGGGAACGGTGGGAGCAGCGCCCGGAATCCGGTACCCTCGACGATGGAGGAGCGGACTGTCCCGGCCGCCACCGACCACTTCCAGAGGAGATATGATGAAGCCCAGCAAGACCTGGATGATCCCGGCCGCCATCGCCCTCACTGCCGTGCTGCGGTTCACGGCCGCGACAGGCTTTGGCCATAGTCCGCTGCTCCTCCACCCGGTGCTGGAGGATCTCGACTACCGCTCGCGCGCCCTCCGGGTTCACGAAGAGCCTACCGCCGGGCGCACACTCCCACGCGGCTCGACCTTCTACCCTCTTCTTGCCGGCAACGTCCCAGGGGTTGCGGGCGGCGCAACAAGACCTCTCGCCGCAGCCCAGTGCGCCTGCGAGGTCGCCACCGCCCTGCTTCTCGCGTTGTTGGTACGGCGCCGGTGGGGCCACACAGCCGCAGCCGCAGCCGCCACGCTCTACGCGCTCGACCCGCTCGGCGCCTTCTTCGCGGCACGCTTCTCACCGGTCGCGCCCGCGACCCTGGCCTTCATCGCCGCGATGTATCTCTGGGACCGGGAGCGATCGAGGGAGGTTCCATCTCTCCCCCTCGGGCTCGGCACCGGCCTCGTCGCCGCGCTGGGCTTCCTCCTCGTGCCGCTCCCATTCGTGTTCCTGCTCGGACTGAGGCTGCGCGAACGGATCCTCGCGGCTCGCCGGGTCGGCGGACGCCTCGCTTGGGGAACGGCGCTGCTGCCATGCGTCTTTGTGGCGGCCTTCGCAGGGGTGATCCTAACGCAACACAGCCGCCTGCCGGCCGGCGGCCCGGTGCTGTCGTGGGGCGCGGGCCCGACCATCGACCGCGCCTTCGACCCCGCCACGGGGGGCACGCCGCGCTACTTGCGCCCGCCCGCGTGGGTCTCCGATGACGAGCTGCGCCGTCGCACGTGGGAAGAGCTCGGCCGCCAGGGGACCGAGATGGATCTCTACCGGACCGCAGCCTCGCGCGGGGTGAGCCGGACCCTGGAGAACCCCCTCTCCACCATCGGCGTCTTGCTGTCCAAGGCCGCAGCGACCCTGAGCGCCTGGCCGGTCCCCGACGCCCTTTCCGCCTCCTTCCTCGCGGCGCGATCGGCGAAACCGTTCGCCGGTCTCGCCTGGAGTTTCGCGGGACTCCTGGCACTCGCCGCCGCGGGTTTCCTCTTGCTGCAAGGCGATCCGCTGCGGGACACGCTGGCGCAGGGGCTTCTCGCCGTCGCTCTCGCCTCGCTTCTCGGCCTGGCCTCCGCCGCATCCCGCCAGGCAGGCCTTCCGCTGCTCGCCGCGCTGGGGGGGGGCTGGATTGCCGGGGCCGCCGGCCGCGCCACCCATCGCTTCCGCCGTGCCCCGCTCATGGCTCTCGGGATCGCCCTCGCGGTTTCTCTCGCCGCCGGCCTCCTCGGCCCGGCACGCATGCTGCGGAACCCCTCGGAGGACCTGCGACTCCTGGCAGCGGCCTTTGAGCAGACCATGAGCTGGCGGCAAGCCGTGCCGGTCCTCGAGGAGGCGGTGAAGCGCGATCCCCGCAACCTGGAAGCCCGAGTCGAGCTGGCCCAGGCCTACCTCAAAGACGCACTGCCTTCGGCTGCCACAGAACAGCTCGAGACCGCCTATCGCGCCGACTCCACGCACGCCGGCGCCGTCGCCGCACTCGCGGCCCGGCGATCGGCCTCGGGTCGCCCCGAAGAGGCGCTGGCCCTGATGGAGCGACTCGTACGGCAACGCCCGCGTAACGCCGCCTTCCTGCGCGACTACGGAACCTGGCTCGGCCAAGCCGGGCGGATGCCTGAAGCCGAAGCCGCACTCACCCAAGCGGTCCGCCTCGACCCCACCGACGAAGCCGCCACGAAGTCGCTCCAGGAGGCTGTGAATATCCGCATGTCCATGGAGAACTCGCTGTTCCCCGACGAGCTGCGGACAGACGGGGATGCCGAGTACGGGGCTGCCCTGCCCCGTATGGTCGATGCCATGGAGCAAGGGCGATGGGGGCCAGCCGACAGCCTGTTATCGTGGGCCGAACAGAACCACGGACAGATGGCCACCACGCACTGGATACGCGCCGGCTACTGCGCTCGCCGCGGGGATACCGCCGGCGCGATCGCGGCCCTGGAGCGCTGCCAGCGGATCGCGCCCGGACGCCCGGCGGTGGTGGCGCAACTTACCCGGCTCTACCTGGAGTCAGGCCGGAGTGCAAAGGTGTTGCCGCTGTTCCGCGAGTCGATCGCGGCCGTGGGCGCCGACTCGGTGGTAGTAAGGCAACTGAAACTTCTGGCGCAGCAGATTCGCCTGCCACTCAACCGGCCGAGCTAGCCGACGTAGGGCAGATTTTTCAGTGCCTTCTGCTCCTCGGGGGTAAGCGGCCGGTCCTCCTCGTTGAGGAGTCCCTTGTACACCGGGGGAACTTTCTTGAGGAGCCCCGGCGCCAGCACCGTTTCCATGATCTTCCCGTCGAAGTCCTCCGGCAGCGGCCGCCCCAGCAGGTACAGACAGGTCGGCGCGACGTCGAGAAGATTGTAGACCTTCATCGCTTTCCCCGCCGGGGCCGCCTTCGGCCCCCGCAGGAGGAAGACACCCTCCATGTGGTGCCAGCCCGACACGGTGCTGCTGAGCGGACCGTAGTTCGGCAGCTTGAAGCCGTTCGGCAGGTCACCCAGGCCGAGGTAGTAGCCGTTCGAGGGCAGGGCGGTGAGGTCGGGCCCCTTCTCGGCGTACTTGCCGACAAAGACCTGCTCCGCGGGATAGACCGTCTCCACCGGTTTCTCCCCCGTCTCGGGATTACGCGCGGCGAGGAGTGCCGCCGACAACCGGTCCCGCGTGGCCCGCACCTCCGCCGGGCTGGACGCGCCGCCCGGATCGCGCCCAGGCGTGCGCACGTAGAGCCTCGCCGCATCGCTCGGATCGAGCGAGAAAATATCGTTCGCCTGTTCGGAAGAGAAGCCGGAGGCGGCCGAGCGCAGCCAGTTGCCCACGCGCAGCTCGTGCCGGACCGGTCCGAACCCGTGATCGGAGAGGATCAGCACCGTGGTGCCGGGGCGGATCGCGGCAAAGAGCTCCCCCAGGATCTTGTCCTGCTCCATCCAGAATTTCCGCATGGTGCCCACGAACTTCGCCGCCTTCGCCGGGTCGTACTTCGGGTTCTTCGGGTCGTCGAACACCCAGTAGAGGTGCTGAATCCGGTCAACGCCGGTGAAGACGACCCAGAAGAGGTCGTACTCCTTCTCCGAGTAAAGCTGCCTGGCCAGCTCCCACCGTTTCTCGCGAGCCGATCGGTAGCCGGCAAGGATCGACTCCTCCTCGCCGTCAGGGATCTTCATCTCCATTTCGTCGAGGATGTAGCCCATCGCCTTGCACCGCGCCTCCAACTCCGGCGGGTACGCGAACCCCTCCTTGTCGAGGTGTGGAAAGCCCGCCACCATCACGCCGTCGACTTCGTCAGGCGGGTCGGTCATGGGAATGTTGATGATGGCCACGCTCTTTCCCGAGCCCCGCAGGAGGTTCCAGATCGGCGGCGATCGACGGCTCTTCGCGGTCTCGGTGACGATGGCCGCCTGCCCCGGAAGCCGCCGCTGGAAATCAAAGATGCCGTGGCGACCCGGATTGACGCCGGTGACGGCCGAGGTCCATGCGGTCGGCGACAGGTACGGCACGACGGACATCATCGTCCCCCACGAAGCGCCATCCCGAAACGCCTTCAGATTCGGCAGATCGCCGGCCTGGATCCACGGCTCCAACAAATCCCAGGACGCGCCGTCGAGGCCGATGACGACGAGCTTGCCGGGAGGCTTTCGCGTGCAGTCCGCCACGGGCAACGCCAGGAGCACGGCGGCGAGCAGGAGCAGACCGTGGCGCGGCAGACCACGCCACCGGCGAGCCACCGACGAACCGGGAGCCACGATCAGCCGTCGGGTCGGCGGTGACGCTCGACGGAACGACTCCAAAGCGCGGCCCGCAAGCGAGTCGCTCGGGCCGGGGATCATCCTGGCCATCGTACATCTCCTTCATGAGAACGGGCGGGTGGGGCCCGATCCCCTCCCGCCCGACCCGCTATCAACCCGCCGGTACCAACTGGCCATGACTCACCGGGCGATCATCAGCCCGGCCGTCATCAGCCCGGCCGTCATCATTCACCCGAACTCACCCTCGTACGCCGTGCGTCGTACAACCGGATCGGAAGCAGCCTGGACTACCTCGCGTAGGTGGCCTTGATCCGGCTCCAGGACGTCTTTTCCACCGGGCTCACGACCGGCGTCGGGTTTTCTCCGACGGCTCCACCAAGCCCTAGCCTCCCAAAACCAGCGATGGGCTCCTTGTTGACCGGGATGACATCATCGCCGAACATACTGTTATCCCCTGGCAGCCCTGACAACACGGCCACGCCAAAGGTAGCGTCCACTGCGCCAGGGTAGGAGTATCCGACAAACCACCAGAGTTCCTGTAGCTGGCTCGTCCTAGCTTCCCTGAAGCCCATGGCCACGCCGGTATCGGGGCCGGGAAACTCCGTGGTGCCGTCCTGGTCACTCGGAACCTTCTGCACTAGAGAGACCTCAGCAACATCATAGGCATCCTTGGACTTGGAAGCGTCCACATAGACCTTGCTCGCATCGTACCTGATTCTAAACCCCACGGTCTTGAGGCGCGGGCAGCTATTGGCCGGAAATGCCGCCATGACGTACCAGACGTGCAACTGTCCCTTGTCGTCCGGGAGGGTCCAGGAGATGTGGGAGGTCGGATCGGCAGCCCCCGGGACGCAAGGGATCGCTCCCCCGATCGGGTCATAGCCGGTGTCCACGCACTCCTGGAGAGCCGGAAAGGCCGGACCGTCCTGCCCACAGCCCACCCCGGACAGTCCGACAAGAGGGTCCGACGTGTATGCCAGACCGGGATCGTGAAGCACAAGCACCCCACCCGCATTCGGCCCGGCCAGGGCGATGGGGGCGACGAGAACCAAGATCAGGGCTGCCAGAGTGAACCGATTGACTAAGGCCATCGCAAACCTCCTGGACGAAAAACGTTGGACGAACCCGCCCGCCTCAAGCCTCACGCCGGATTTCGTTCCGGTGAGGAAACACCGGCGCGCCAGTCCTCCGGACTTGCCTTGCCTGTGGGAACGATACGAGGCAACCTCCGATCGCGCAAGGGGAAACTGGCCCCCGGGAGCAGTTGGCATGAGCGATCGCCCTGAAGGACCTCGCGGAGCCCAACCCCGGCCATCGCGATCGGCTGAAAAGGGATCCGCCGTGGATGGATTCATGTCCCGAGGCGTTCGGGCCTGAGATCGTGTTCGCTCCTTACTTCGAATCTCAGTCCGGACGGCGGGTCTCTCACAACAACAAGGGGCGGACCCTCGTGGATCCGCCCCTTGTTTGGCAAGTACCGGCAAGTACCGGCTTAGTGCCGGTCAGGGAAGTCAGTCCTAGCGATAGCTGCTCTTGATCTGGCCCCAGCTCTTGACCTCAACCGGAACCGCGCAGGGATAGGGATCGCAGGTCGTGTCGTCGCCGGAGTACGTGCCGCCGATATTGAAGCACACGTTGGAGGTCACGACTTGGCAGATCATATCCTTGCAGCAGGCACCGTACTTGATGACCGGGCAAAGCTGCGGCGTGCAGGCCTCGCCGCCAACGAAGGAACCGGAAAGACCCTGGCAAGCGACCGCGGTCAGCATCTGGCAGGTGCCATCCGTGAAGCAGCACGGGCCGACAACCTCGCCGGTCGGGCAGAACGTGTAACCAGGCTGGCCAAAGCCCAGGGAGCCGTAGCCCGCGATCGCGTCCTTATTGGCCGGGATCACGCAATCGCTGAAGATCTGGTTCAGCGGATTGGTGTGCCCTTGGAGGCTGAACATCTGGGGCTCACCAAGGGCGCCCGCGTAGGCATAACCACTGAACCACCAGAGCTCGGTGACGTGAGCGACCCGGCAGCTATCGGTGAAGCTCATCCCCACCTCGGGGATCCCCGTGGTGGCAGGCGCCCAACCGGCGCTGACGATACTGAACACACCCGGCGCTGCCCCGTTCTGCTCAATGATAATCCCACCGGCGTTGACGGCGGAAAGGTTGTAGCCCCAACCCAACGCCTTCAGAATCGGGCTGTTGGCGGGCGGGAACACAGCGTAGACCTTCCAGACCACCGGCACGGACTGCGACGGCGTAAGGCCCCCTTCCGAGCCCATGGCGACCGTGTTGACGATCTCCGGGCAGGTGGGCAGCACAGTCGGGAACGGGTCGGTGGAGTACATGACTCCAGTGTTGTGAACCATGAGCACGCCATTCTCGTTTGGCCCCGCCAAGGCAGGACCGCTCGCGATGGCCAGAACCACCAGAGCCATTAGAAACTTCTTCATGATCTCGACCTCCTTGCTTGGACTCTCCGCCAAGCTACCGGTACTCTACCCTCGTCTCGCCTGGGAACAGACCCACCCCGTGAAGAGCCGTTCCCCCATCCACCCATACCACCCATCAGTCCTCAGGGGCTTTCCCCCGCACGGAGATTTGATCCTAACCGAAACATTCGCCCCAACTATTCAAGCGTTCCCGAATCCGGTTCCGGACTAGGGAAGCAAGGTGCAACTGCCAGCCAACCCAAGCGCGAAAGCATCCCCGAAGGCCCCCAGATCTTGCGTGTTGCACCCGTCAAGCAGGTCGTAGTCGTGGCAAGCGGGGGGACCAATAACGAATTCGTCGCCAAAGGCACTCAGGTCCGGGGTGGTCACGGTACCGTCGGGGAGAGACACGTCGTGAGCCTCGTTATCCGGGCTCCGGACATTCAACAGCTCCCTGATCGAGATACCATTGGCGCGAATCACGCAGGCAGCGGCAATGCCAGTCTGGCAGCCACCGCCCTTGAGGGTGAGGAAGCACTGGCCGAGAGTGTTCGTCGTGCCAGTATGCACGGCGCTCGAGCAAACCCCGATTTCAGTGTTGAACGTAACGGAAACCGATGCATTGGGGATCACCACATTCGCGTTGTTCCTGACGGTGATCGTGATGCTCGTCCCGAGAATGGGTGCCGGCGACAGGAAGGCCACCTGGCTTGAAGGGACCAGTGGATCGCCCATCAGAGGGCCGACGGTGCAGTTCAGCGGGTCCGGCACACTCGCCCCCGCGAGCGAAGAGCAGAGTGCAAGCAGAAATAGAGCAGAGAGCAGCTTCTTCATTTTCCTAGACCTCCAGAATTCAGTTGTAAGTCTGTCGATGCCATCATTGAGCTTCGAAGATTTCGAAATTCCTTCCCATGAGTCTGCTGAGCGAGGCAGGCATGTCGTCCAGGTACCCCCTTTCCCACAGGCTCCACTACCGGCTTGCACAGTAGTAAGCATAGCAGATAGTCAAGTGGCACCACAAGGGGTTTTTTTGCATGTGCAACCGATTTTGTCCCAAGGGGGAAGTGGGACGGGGAAGGTGGACAAAACGGGGGTTGGTGGGCGAAACAGGGCTCGAACCTGTGACCCCCTGCTTGTAAGGCAGGTGCTCTGACCAACTGAGCTATTCGCCCATACAGCAACATATTACGATTTCTGCAGATCTTCCGGAACGGATGGAGGAGCTGTCTTCCGGTGAGCCACTAGCCCCCAGGGAACCAGAACGAGATACCCCGCCAGTAGCAGAATCGGCGCCAACGTGATGTTTCGCATGCCTAAGACTATGAATCCCAAGACAATGCAAACAATGCCAGCCCCGAGAAGGATCCCATTCTTGCGGTGCAACTCGACGGTCTGCGCACTGGCGTCCGCCTTGGCCGGGCGTGCGGCTGACCGCACATGGGCGTCTATTTTCCGTCGTACATCAGCCATGGAGGAATCCTCCCACTCTTACGTCTAGGTTCCGGCTTGACCCTTCGGGGCCAGGCCGAACGAGTTCGCCGTCCAAGCTCGGAAAGACCGATCACTCATCGGCATCCAAACCTGGCTTCGCCACCCCGAAGCGCTACCCCGCGAAAGCGAGGGCTTCCGGGGACCGGTTCACTTCGGTGGCGCCCCTGCTCCCATCGGCTTCGGACAGGGCAAGGAGTCACAGCGGACACCCTCACCCAACGGGGTCCCCCCGCCACGGGCACAGTCCACCAGAGTCAACATCTCGCACCCCTCAGGCAGGCAGCAGCCGCCGAGATAGGCGTCCTCACGGCAAGGGCTGTTGACACACGTCATGCCAATCCCCAGAAAGTAGCCGCGGTACTGTTCGCATTCCTGCTTGGTCAGCAGCCAGCACTGATCCACGCAACACGCGGCCAGGACCGCGCGGGCGCCCGGAGTGGGCACGAAGCCGTCAGAATCGAAGCCGATCCGCCCGTACCCGGCGATCGCTTCCTGGCGAGACGGCACTTCGACGGTCACGAAACGGCCGGCCAGCTTCGCCAGCGGACTTGGAACCAGCTCGAAGCTCCCCTCACCCTTGCTAAGAAGGGCAAACCAATAGAGAGGAATGACCCGGGCTCTCCTTTCCGCTTCCACGGGGAAGTGAACGGACATCCCGCCGTTGGAGGCGGGCCACTTGTTCATGGCGATGAATATGCTGCCGGCATTGCAGGCGGCCTGCCCCACAATCCGCACACCCTCCGAGTAACGGATCCCAAAGGAGATGGCCTTGATCGCTCCGACGCTGTCAGGCGGGAACACCGCGTACACGCCCACCAGGCGAGGAATACCGTCGCCGGGGAGACGCGTCACGACTTGGGTCGAATCGGATAGAACGAGGTCGTCGCAGTGATCGAAGGTGCCGTACTCGTAAGGGACCTCGCTCTCGACATGAAGCACGAGAACGCCTCCGGCATTGCTCGGCACCGCGGCCCACCCTACCGAGACCGACGCGAGTCCGGTCGCGGCGACCATGGCCAGGCAGGAAAAGCCACGGAGCAAACCCCGGCGCGGATGCAGGACCGGGCGGGCGCCCGGGACGGTTCGGGCAAAGTCGATCATGGATGGGTCCTCCGCGGCCGGGTATTCGCGATCCGCGCCCGCAGTACACCGCGAGCACGATCATGTTCGGCCAGTGTCCGCGAGAATACATGAGTCCCGTCCCCACACGCCACGAAGAACAGGGCGGCGCAGTCGGGCTCAGGATCAACGGCGGCGCGCAGACTGGCGCGTCCGGGTGAGCAGATCGGTCCGGGCGGCAGGCCGACGCGGCGATAGGTGTTGTACGGCGAGTCGACCTCGAGATCGACATAGAGAACACGCCCTGGAGGGCGGCCCAGCGCGTAGAGCACCGTGGGATCGGATTGCAGTCGCATGCCTCGCCGCAGCCGGTTCAAGAAGACAGCGGAAATCCGGCGTCGCTCGGCCGGCGAGGCCGCCTCCGCCTCCACGATGGAGGCCAGGGTCCAGACGGCGCGGCGGTCCAGCCCGAGCCGTTCCGCAGCCGTGCGCAGGGAATCCTCCCAGAACGCGAGTCCCGGTTGGATGAGTTGACGGAGGAGCACCCGCGGCTCCTCCCCCCGTGGCAGTCGGTACGTGTCGGGGAAAATGTACCCCTCGATCCCCGGCCCCGGGACTGATTGGTCCGCCAACCACCGTTCATCCCGGGCCGCCTCTGCGAGCCCCTCGATCGGGATCCACGCGGAGTCGGACAAGACCGACAGGGTGCGCGAACAGCGCCATCCCTCGGGAATCGTGAACCACACCTGTTCAAACTCGCCGCTGGTGAGGCGGGCCAGAAGATCGCGCACGCGCTCGCCCGGACGGTGGCGATACCACCCCGGCACCACACGCCGGTCCAGACCCCGGCGCCGCGCCTCCAGCCGCATCCCCCAGGAACGCTCGATCCAACCGAGAGACTGGAGCCGCGTTGTGACGGCCCGCAGCGAGGCGCCGCGCGGCACGCGGAGGAAGAGGCCGGACTCCTCGTTGAGGCAAGGGACCAACCGCGCGCCGAGATCGCCCGGCGAGGAGACCGCCACCGTCGCGGGCCGCGGGGATCCAACCGGACGGTCCAGTTCCAGGCGCCAGGCCAGCAGGATGGCGGCCGCCGCCAGCGCCGGCACGACAAGCATCCCGGCTACCGAGATCAGCCATCTGCGGGCGGCGGAGCGAGGAGGGTCGGATGGCGGCGTGCCACCAGGAACTGGCCCGATCGCGGCTCCAGAGCCGGGGAAAGTCACGGCCGAGAGTCCTCCGTCGGCTCCTCCGCCAGGTCTTCCGTTAGCCCCCCCGTTAGCTCCCCCGCCGGCCTCCCCGAGCTAGAGAACGGGCAACCCGCGGCAAGAAACTCGCGCAGGATCACCTGCGCGGCCAGTCGATCCACCAGACCCTTATCCCGGCGCGCGCCACTGTTCCGATGCCCGCCACTGTCTCGGTGCGCGCCACTGTCCCGACACGCTCCACCCGCCTCATCCCGCAGTTGTTCGGCGGCAAATGAGGTCAGTCGCTCGTCGAGAAAGGCCACCGGCACGCCGAACCGAGCGAGGATCCAACCGCCCAGTCGTTCCACCCGTTTCGAGAGAACGCCCGGACGACCATCGGCGTGGAACGGCAGACCCAGCACGACCCCTGTGAACGGAACCTCCCGATGCAACGCGGTGAGGCGCGCTCGAAGCGAACGGCCGGGCTGAACCTCGAACGTGGAGAGACCAAACGCGACCCTGCGTCCGGGGTCGCTGCGGGCGAGACCGGTGCGCCGCACGCCCAGGTCGATGGCGAGGACCGATCCGGCTTCGTCTTCAGGCACGCCGGTCAGGTCCCGGCCACGGCACTGGATCCGTTCCCGGGCCCTAAGCGCTTCACCAGGTGCACCGTGGTCCCGGCCCGGGTGCCGAGCTCGAACTCGACCGCATCCATCAGGCTCCGCATGATGAAGATCCCGCGGCCGCGCGCCTTGAAAATGTCCTCCGGCCCGGTGGGATCGGCCGCGAGAACGGCGTCGGGATTGAACCCCGGCCCGGTATCGTGTACCCAGACCTCGAGTGCATCGTCCCCCAGAAAAAAGCGGAAATGCACGGGACGCCCCTCCTCATGGCCGTGGCCGTGCTGGATGGCGTTCGTCCCGGCCTCGACCACGGACGTGGCCACCGCAATGGCGGTGTCCTCATCGAGATTGAGCTGCGAGACGATGGCCTGCACAAGGCCGTCCACCACAGCGAGCATTTCCATCCGGCTGGGAATGGTGAGCAGCACAGAGCGCCCAGGGTCTCCGGCAAGGAAGGTATCGGCGTCGGGTGGGATCATCGTCTTCTCCCTACTCTCCTTCGGCGGCTCCGTGGGGGGCGCTCACGAGGCCAGGGCCCGAAGCGCCGTCTCCTCGTCCGCGAACGCCTGGAAAACCGTGTCGAGGCGTGTCACGGCCAGGATCGACTCTATCCGCCGCGAAACCCGCGCCAAACCGACCTTGCCCCCAAGGTTGGAGGCGTTGATGTGGGCGGAAATGAGAATGCCCAGACCGGTGGAGTTGACCCACGTGAGCTCGCCGAGGTCGAAGAGGATCTTCCTGCCACCCTGGCGAAGCGCCTCTTGGATCGCTTCCCGGACGGCATCGGCGTCCGGCCCCCCCATGAGCTGACCGGAAAGACGGAGCACCAGGACACCGTCCAAGGTCTCCCTAGTCATCTTCATCGGGACTCCTCCCCGCCCGCCAGACTGTCGAGCACGGACTCCATATCCGTGGGCACCGGAACCTCGAATCGGCAGATCCCACCGCCCGCCGGATGCCGGAAGGTCAGATGGTAGGCATGGAGAGCCTGCCGGCCCAATTGCTGCAAGTACACCCGCATCACCGCCCGCCGTTCCCCGCCCACCCGGTTCAACCAGAGGCCCGTACCACCGTAACCCGGATCCCCGAAAACTGCGTGACCCGCGTGGGAGAGGTGGACGCGCACTTGGTGGGTGCGCCCCGTACCCAATGTTATGTCCAAGAGCGAGACCGTGTCAAACCGCCGCAACACGCGCCACTCGGTGACGGCTGGGCGGCCGTCGTGCCGGACCGCCATGCGCTTGCGATCCCGCGGGTCCCGCCCGATGGGTCCGTTCTCCCGCCCGGCGTCGCGGTCGAGGTCGCCCCAGCACAGGGCGATATAGCGGCGGGTCACCTCGCGGGAGGAGATCTGGCGGACGAGCGAAAGATAGGCGCGCTGGGTACGGGCCACCACCAACAGACCCGATGTGTCCCGGTCGAGCCGGTGGACGATGCCCGGGCGCCGAAGCGATCCAGGCGGTTCCCACCCCGGCCACCGCGCGAGCAGAGCGTGGGCCAGCGTGGTCCGATCGGCGCCGGCGCCCGGATGCACCACCAAGCCCGGTGGTTTCGCGATGACGGCGAGATGCTCGTCTTCGTAGACGACGTCGAGAGGCAGCGGTCGAGGATCGAGGGTCGAAGGTGGCGGGGGCGGGACTTCCACCAGAAAGATCTCGCCCGCCTCCACCGCATGGCTCGCCCGGGGCGGCGCCCCGTCGACGGTCACGTTGCCGTCACGAATCCAGCGCTGCACCTGCGTGCGCGAATGATCTGGAAATCGCTCCGAAAGCCAGCGGTCCACGCGCTCGCCGGCGTCCTCGGGACTCACCTCGAAACGCCGCGATCCTTCCTCACGCGTGTCACTCACAGCGGCAGCTTCTCGATACCCGCAGCGGGTGCCTGCTTCTCGAAGAGTATACGGATCCCGAGCAAGATCACACCGGCGGTGATGCCGATATCGGCCACGTTGTAGACGGGCCAGTAGTGCCCCGCGATTCCCATCTCGATGAAGTCGATCACCCTGCCCAGCCAGAGCCGGTCGACGAGGTTTCCGGCCGCACCACCGAGTATCAAGCCGAACGCCGTGATCATGTGTCGGTCGCGATACCGTCCGCTGCGCACGAGGGCGAGGATGACAAGGATGGAAAGAAGAGAAACACCTATGAAGAACCAGCGGCTGCCGCCGAAGAGGCCGAGGGCGGACCCCGCATTGTGAATGTAGGTGAGCTGCAGCAGATCGCCGAGAATTTGCCGGGGTGGTTCATGCAGGGTTAAGGTGCGATAGACGATCGCCTTGGTGAGCTGGTCCACCAGCAGTACCGCCGCGGCCCAACCCAAGAGGCGGATCCACGTTCCGCGCGGCGACGTCTCATCCGGCGACGTCTCATCCGGCGGCGTCTCATCCAGCGGCGTCTCATCCGGCGGCATCAGTGGGTGTTCCGCTCCGCCTTCACCTGGCAGCGGGTGCAGAGCTGGGCGTAGGGGATCAACTCGAGCCGCTTAGCACCGATCGGCCCGCTGCACTCCTCGCAGTCGCCGTAGCTGCCGGCGTCGTTCTTGCGCAGGGCCTCGCGGATGAGCAGGACCGTGCGGCTTTCTCGCGAGGCGAGCATCATGTCCTTCTCCCGCTCCATCGCATCGGTGCCGAGATCCGCCGAATGCGTAGCGTAGGCGGAAAGGTCACCGCTCGAGTCCCGCTGTGAGCTCTCCCGCGCATTTCGCTCGAAACGATCGAGGGACGTTGCGATCTTGTCCAACTCATCGAGAAGCCGCTCCCGAAAATGCTTCAGGTCTTTTTTGTTCACGGGCGACGCTCCATCTTCGCACTCGCGGCCTCGTCCGGGGCGACACCCAGGGCCTCGATGACCCGTACCACAAGACGAGTCAGCCTCGGCTCCGCTTCCGCCGCCACCCACAGGATTCGATCGATGTTCACCGGCTCGAGCGCGTCGGGGAGCCCCATGTCGGTGATGACCGAAAGGGCCAGCACCTTCATCCCGCTGTGCACCGCCACGATCGCCTCGGGGATAAGCGACATCCCGACCACGTCGGCCCCCAGGAAGCGCAGCATCCGGTACTCGGCGCGCGTCTCCAGATTGGGGCCGGCCACCGCCACGAAGACCCCTTTGCGCAGGACGATCCCCTCCTCCAAAGCAAGCTGCTCAGTCAGCGCCGCAAGCCTCCGGTCGTACGGCTCCGACATGTCTGGGAATCGCACACCAAGCGAGTCGTGATTCGGCCCGATGAGCGGGTTGTCGCCCATCAGGTTGATGTGATCCACCGTGAGGAAGATTTCACCGAGGGAGAAGAGCGGGTTCAGCCCCCCGACGGCGTTAGAGACCACCAGGTGGGTCGCCCCCAGTTCGTGCAGCACGCGCACCGGAAAGGTGGCCTGCTGCATCGAGTACCCCTCGTAGTAGTGGCAGCGGCCGCTCATCACCGCACAGGCAACCCCGCCGAGACGTCCGAAGAGCAGCTCGCCGGCATGGCTCTCCACCGTGGAAACCGGGAAGTGCGGAATCTCTCGGTAAGGGACACGCGCCGTGATCTCGATCCGCTCAGCCAGAGGGCCGAGGCCCGTGCCAAGGATGAGCCCGACGCGCGGGGTGCCAGACGAGGCCGCGCGAAGCGAATCCGCAGCCTCGTGGATCCGCTGCGGCAGGCCGTGATCGTAGTCGTGGTCCCGCATCGGTCCTCCGATAGGTCGCTCGCCTCCGAGAGGTCGCCGACCTCCGTTGGGTCGCTAGCCGCGATCCCCTGTCTCGTCATCGCGGAACCGGGGGCCGCCTTCACGGCGGCGAGCGGCGGAAGCGCTGATCTCGAAGAAACCCTCGGCCCGCTCGGGCTCGGGGAGATCCTCGTCTGTGGGGACCGGTTCCGGTCGGCCGACCTCGGCCGCGGGCACCGGCTCGTTCATCGGCAAACTGGACTGCCGCCCACGCAGGAGACGACCCAAGCCGCGCGGGACCGGGCGACGAGCCGCGGGATCGGCGGCCCAAGGCGCCGGATCGGCGGCCCGAGCTGCGGGATCGGCGGCCCGATGCTCGGCTTCCGGCCCGAATCGCGGGGAAGCCGGCAGCTCGGGGTCGCCGCGGTAGGCGGCGGTGGCACCACCCTCGGGTCGGACCGGGGCACGCCCCGGCGCGGTAGATCGCGCGTTGAATTCCTCGGCGGCCCCCTCCACCGCCGATCGCGCGTCGGCCACCATCTGGGTCACCCGCTGCCGCAACGACTCGACCTCGACCGTGTCGGCCATGTGCTCCTGGAGCACCCCGATCTGGCCTTCGATCATGGTCCAGAAGCGGCGGGCGAAGACTTCCTTCTTCCCTCGCAGCATCTCGATCTCGCGAACGAGGATCTGCAGGCGCTCGCGCGCATCCTCTAGGATCCGCTCGGATCGCGAGTGGGCGTCCTGGATAACGCGCCGTGCCTCGCGATCTGACGACTCGCGAGACTCCGTGGCGATGCGGTCGGCCATGACCAGCGAGTTGCGCATGTTTTCTTCGAGAGCGCGGAACTCGGCGACCCGGGCATCGAGGGTTCGGATCCGTTCGGCCATCATCGCGTTGTCCTGAATGACCTTCTCGTACTCGGAGGCCACCACGTCCAGGAACATCCGGACCTCTTCGGGGTCCGCTCCGCGCATCACCTTCTTGAAGACCTGTTTGCGAATGTCGAGTGGGGAAACCCTCACGGCCCGTCCTCCACTGGTGTGCGACGCCGCTCCCCGCGCCGCCGACGTTCTCGCCCCCCACCAGGCCCGGGAGCGGACGCGCGTACCGCCCGAAATGCCGCCATCCCGGGCCTCGGTTCCCGAATCGGCGGCGCTTGTTCGAGCGCATAGTCTACTCCGCGATTCGGCCGGCCGGAAGAGGAAAACCGTCGGCGAGCGATCAGATCGGCAGAAAGGCCCCGGGACGGTTCCGGCGACCCGCGGGACCTGTTCGAGGCAGCGCCGACCCCTGAGAGAGACCGATCGGATGCTGCACATGACAATCGCGGGCTCCATGTGCGGAAAGCAGGTCGGATCATGCCCCTTTCCGGTATACTGAAGCAGGAGTGAATACATTGTCCCGCGCGGCGGCCTGGATGTCACTGTCTGCGCCTCGGACACGCCTATGTCACCACCGGCGGCTTTCGCAGGATAGCGGGGGCACCGTGAAGGCACCGCGGGGTGCCCGGAGCCGCTGTGCCGAGAGCTCGCCGACATCGTCCCACCCTGCCCCCCTCAATCCTCGCCCTGCGCACGATCTGGCTGGGTGTACTCCTGGGGCTTGTCGGCGGCATCCTCACGCTAGCCGGGATCGGCATCGTCGGACGGCAGGCCGCATTGCGCCTCTCCCCCGAGGTCACGGGGGACCTGGCCGATGCCGCCCGAACCGCCCTTCCAGCGCTCTGCGACGGTCCCGAATGGCGGCTCGTGTCGAGGCTCGGCACGCCCTGGGGCGAGGTGGCGAGGCTGCGTCCGTTCGTCCAAGGGATGGAGGTGCGCGGGGCCGACTGCATGGTGCAGTTGCCCAGGGCGAGCGGTAAAGACACGGGCGGGCGACCGGACGAAGATCGGGGTATTCCGGTGCCGGCGGGTCTGCTCGACGGGACCGGCCCGAGCGGGGCGGTCCTCGAGCGGGACCCGGCCGCAGTCGACTGGCGAAATCTCGGCGCCGTGCTGCGGGTGGCCGTGCCCAGACTCTCAGCGGCCACGAAGAGCAATCTTTTCACCGCCGGTGCGGAATCGCTCTCGGTCCGCTTCGCGGAATCGCCCGGCCCGGTCTCCTTTGTGGAGTTGCGAGATGGCGTCGAGCCGCCGTTCGTCCTCGGCATAGAGGCGACCATGACGGGCCCGCAACGGTCGCTGTCCCGCGCACTTCTCGGTTTGCCGTGGAACGGGGCGCCGGTCGCCGACGCTGGGCCGATCGATCTCCGTCTCACCCTGGATCCGGTGACGCTCTCCCTCCTTTCCGCGCAGGACATGCGCTTTCAGGGCGGCCTGAACGGCACCGCCCTCATCTTTGATCCGAACCCGGTTGTGACGAGCGGGCAAAGCGACCTGCGCGACGGCATGGAGGTCGACAAATACCGGAGGCTCGTCACCGTGCCGCGGCTCGACGGCAGCGGCTATCTGCGCGGATCCCTGGTAGAGACACTTACCGACCGACTGCCCGACGCGCGCGAACAGGAGTTCTTCTTTGCCTACTCTTCGCGCGATCCGCGTTTCGAGGAGGCGATGGCCTATGTGTTCGGTGATCGCTCCCTGGCCCGCGCGGATTCATTGGGGTTCACCGGACTCTTCCCGCACCCGCTGCGGATGCGCCTGCACGCCACAGAAGCCGACAACTCGTGGTACAGCCGGCCCACCCGCGAGGTTGTTCTGGGCGACGGCGGCGTAGACGACGCCGAGGATGCGGACATCATCCTTCACGAAACCGCCCACGCTCTGCACGACGCGCTGGTCCCGGGCTTCGGCGACGGCGACACCCGAGCCATCGGGGAGGGGTTCGCCGACTTCTGGGCCGCTTCGCTCACCGGCGAGCCGTGCATCGGTGATTGGGACGCCACGTCCTACTCACCGCCGTGCCTGCGGCGCGCCGACGAGCCGGCGACATGGCCTACGTGGTTGAACGGCCAGCCGCACCACGACGGCGCCATTTGGAGCGGGCTGCTCTGGGATCTGCGCGGACGGCTCGGGCGCGTCGATGCTGAGCGGCTGGCGCTGGCGGCGCTGCTGGAGCAGGGAACAGCGACGTCGTGGACCGATGCGGCCCGGGGCCTCCTGCGCGCCGCCGGTAGGATCGGCCTCGGGGACCGGCTGGCGGACGTGCAAAGCGCGGTCGCCGACCGCGGACTCATTCCCCGCGAGCTCGTCTTCGACCTGGCGCCCGGGGAAAACCGGCGGATCGCGTTGCTCGCTCCGGGCCAGTTCCTCGGACACGCTGTGCGGGAAGTCCAGGTCTGGGGCGACGGACGGATCGTTTTCGCCGGTCCCGGCATCGTCAGCGCGGCGGCTCCATTTCCTTCCGGGTCGCCCACCGCTATCCCCTGCGGTGTCGACGCGGCGCCGGGTGCCGTGGAGCCCGCCGAACCGACCAACGATTTTCGACTCTCCGTCCGCCTCACGGTAGAAGGGGCGAATGCCCAAATGCGCCTGTCATGGACGCGGGAAGGCACGGAAGTGGTGAGATTGCGCACGGCATGGGACGGAGCCTCTGGTAGCCTCGATTGGGAATACGAAGACGCGCGTCCCGGCGACACCGTGCTCCCCTTTTTCGCCGCAGCCTCCTCCGGAGGCGTGGCCTCCGATTCCATACCCGAACTGCGACCCGCGTCGATTCCCGCCGCCGGGATCGGCGGGCTGCGCGGCTTCCGCCTAGCCATGGATGCACAGAACGAGGACTTGGCCCATCTCGTCGGGACACGCTTCCGCGTCGAGAACGACGCCATAGGCGGCCGATTCCGGCTGCGTCGCACCGCGCCGGCGATCCCTCCGGAAGGGCGGCCACTCGTCCTGGCCACCCAGCCGAACCCGTTCCGGTCGTCGGTGGAGATCCGACTGCGCCGCGAACTTTCCGCGGCAACCAGAGTCGCGGTCTTCGACGCCACCGGCCGCCGCGTGCGCAGCCTCGGCACGACGTCCGCGGAATCGGGGGTGACCTCGTTTCGGTGGGACGGGCGGGACGAGAGCGGGCGGGCGCTCCCCGGAGGCGTCTACTGGGCGCGCGCGGAGGCAAACGGCGCCAGTGCCGTGGCACGTCTGGTGCTGGTGCGTTGAAGCCCTTAGGTCAATAGCCTCCGTAGAGCGCTTTGATCTTCCCCCAGCTCATCGACTCCACCGGGTTGGAAGACTCCTGGAGGATCACGAGATCGAGGCGGGACTTAGAAACTGAGCCTTGTCCTGGGCCGACGCGCGTCAAGCGCATCAGGTAGGTGCCGGCAGGCAGACAGTATCCGGGACGCGACTGGACCCAGTCGTACGCGCCGCTGCTTCAGGTGACGCCCCGCCCGGTGACGCCTGTGTGTTCGTTCTTGGCCACCACGCTGTTGGGGCTACCCTGAGAGCGGAACTCCACGAGAAACTGCCATGAAGATTGGAGGGGGCTGGCGCAGCGAATCGAGTCGATGAAGCAGGTCTCCCGATCGAACGTGACGCTGATTTCGGCCCAATCACCGAGCGTGGTGAATCCTTCCAGCGCATGCCCTCCCGAGGCATCGCTACAAGCGACGACCCCGATGCCGCCGGCGGCGGCGTGACGGGACGACGGGTTGATGTCCTCGGCCTCGAATCGCCAGGAGGCGGCAGCGGCCGGAACGGCCGGAGCAAACAGTAGCAGTGTGAATCCAACGCCGGCGAAAATCGACGGGAGCACTCGATGGCCGGCCCGCGCGGGGGCATCGTCGCGATCTTGTGGAAAGGACAGTCGATGCATAGCGAAGCACCTCCGCCCGACAGCGTACCGCCCGTCTCGCGATGGGGCAAGAGGCGTGCGCTGCGACTTGCCGAGATCCGCCGCACCGCGGGGCGCTCGCTCAAGTGGAGATCGGTAGCCCCCGGTCGCCCTCTTCGCGCCCGCCAGATCCTAAGTGAGTCCCAGTCGGCCACCTTGTGCCCGGCGGATCCGCATTGAGCCTCACCCTCCCCCGTGCTATCCGTTCTATGGAGGCTTCGCCATGCAACCATGCGCCTACGGGAAACGGTACCTGCTTTCGATCCTCTTCGTCCTTGCCTGGGCCGCGCCCGCTGCGGCGCTCTCCCCGGGAGACATCGCCCCGTCGTTTCACCTGCCCTGGCTGACGGGAGAACAGGCGCCCTCTTCGGAAGAGATCTTCGGCCGTGCGCCACTGACAGCTCTCGTCTTCTGGAACCGGGGCTGCCCACGCTGCACTGAGATCGCCATGGCATGCGACGCGCTGGCCGACTCGCTTCGACCGCTGGGAGTCGCGGTGACGGCGATCCTCTTCGGCCCTGACGACCCGGCGGCGCTTTCGTACCTCCTCGACGAGCGGGGGATCCAACTGCCCCACCTCTGGGATGCCGGCGCCGTGGCGCGAGCCTACGGGCTCGGCACGACCCACCTCGCTTCGTTTCTCGTCGATTCCCACGGCACGGTGCAGGCGGCTTTCGACGACCGGATGGAGGGGCTCGTCCCCACGCTGATGCCGGCGGCACGGCAACTGCCGGCAGAGAGTGCCCCGGGCCGCAGTTCATTCTACGGAGCCGGCACAACGTCCGGCGCTCCCCCCGCAACCACGCCGAGGACCGGCGTCGTGACCGGCAAGTCCACCCAGCCGACGGCCCGCGTCATGGCCGCAACGGTTTCGCTTCTGGAGACGATGGAACTGGACGCCCGGACGCGCTGCGCGGTGACAGATGGTTCGCGGCCGGACGATCGCGGCCTCCTCGGCGAACCACTGGAAGCCGGGGCAAGCTGGCTGCATCGCGTCGATGCCAGACTTCGTTGGAACCCGGCGCACGGGATCGAGGTCGTCCCCTGGCTGCGGTGGAGCAACGAGGACAAGGCCGCGGCGATGGAAGGGGCCGAGCAGTTCTCCGATCGCCATGGGACGCTCAGCGTGAACCTGCAGCGGGGCCGGTGGCACAGCACGATTGGCGCCTTCCCTTTGCGCATCTCTCCGCTCCTGCTCCAGCGCTGGGACAGGGATGACGCACCTCCGCTCGGCGGCGCCACCGGCTGCAGCGTCTGCGGCAGCGGCGTCACCGGCGTCACGGCACGCAGCCTCGAGGTGCTCGCTCCCCCGTACACGTTCGAGGGGCTCGAGGCCGGGGGCACCACACGTTTCGCACGGCTGCGCATCGCGGGAGCCGTGACGCGACGCGAGCAGGTGGATGTCGCCACGACCTTGCCGGCGGCCCTCAAGGAGTTCGCTCAACCAGCGAACCAGGCGCCTTCGCGCTATCGAAAGGAGCTCGGCACCGCCGTGCTCGACCTCGGACACGCCGGATCGGTTGACGGGGGAACGGGGCTATCAAGACCACTGGGGCTGCGGCTCTCGGCCCTCGTGCTGGATGACGATCGCCGCAGCATCGATCTCGACAGCCACCCCCGCCCGGCCGACGAGCGCGATGAAGGGGCGGTGTCGGCGTGGGCCTCGGCGGGTCCGTGGCGCGGGGCTGCGCTGGAGGCGGAGGCTGTGTGGTGGCGACTCGATCGGGTGTGGCTTGAGCCGCCCTACGGACGCCCCCGGCAAGAGCGAACCGATGCCCGCGGATTCCGCGCGGGAACGCGGGTAGAGCAGATCGCGGGTTCGTGGCGCGTGCACGGGCTGTTTCACCTTGTTCGGACGGAGCCGGGGTTCGAGCCGTTCTACAACGCCCTCACCTACGGCGCAAACCGAGAGGGCTGGCGCTGCGCGCTGGCGTTAGCACGGACCGGCCGGGAAGGCGTGGCAAGCCCCGGCGGACCGGGCCACGGCGTGGCGAGCGGCCGGCCGGCGAGCGGCACGGATCGCCTGGCCCTGGAGTTGTTCCACCGCGCGGTGCGCGAGGCCGAGGACGATCCGGCACGCCGCGAAAACCCCGGGGCAGGCCGCGAGCGAGAGACGGTAACAAGCATCTCCATCTCTGCGCGGGCGCGCGACGACTGGCCCGTGGACCTTCATCTTGTGCGAGCGCGGGCCGACCATCCCACGTCGATGCGCTCCGGCGAGAATCGTCCCGACGAGACGCGTTCCGGGGTCTCCCTGCACCTGCGCTGCACCGCGGTACCCGCCCTCGAACCCTCGCTGCGGTTCGACTGGATCTGGATCCCGGCGGAGATGTCCGACTTGAAGCCGGGGCAGAAAACAGCCGACCGCCACGCGGTGCGCACCGTTTCTATCTGGATACGGGTTGTCGGATAGGGGAATCGCGCGCAGGCAAGCCGATCCGCACGGGCGTGGGGCACGGTCGCTCGGGGACCGCGCGAGCCGGCGTACCAAGCTCGGCTCTACCTCCCGGCGCGGTCGTACATCCGACGGATCTCCACGGCGTAGCGCCGTTCGATCTCGCTCCGGCGCAGCTTGAAAGTCGGCGTCAGGCTGCCCTCCGCAATGCTGGGCGGCTCCGCCAGAAGAACGAAATCGCGCACCGTTTCGTGCGGCGCCAGCGCCGAACAGACCCGGTCGATCTCGGCGCGATAGATCGCCCGCACGCTTTGCGCCTCCAGGCTCTTGCGCAACCCCGGTCCTTCGGTGAGCGAGAGGCCGAGCCGGGCGCGGAGCATGTCGAGATCCGGGTAGACCAGCGCAACCGGGAAGGGACGGCGATCTCCGACCACCAGCGCGTCGTGCACGAGCGGGCTGCGGCGCAGTTGCGTCTCGACGAGCAGCGGCGCCACGTTCTTACCCTGAGCGGTGATGATCAGGTCTTTCTTCCGGCCCGTGAGAAAAAGGAAACCGTCGTCGTCGACTCTTCCCAGGTCGCCGGTGTAGAGCCAGCCGTCGCGCAGCGCCTCCCGGGTAGTCTCCTCGTCGTTCCAGTATTCGCGCATGACGGAAGGGCCACGCACGAGGATCTCGCCCTCCTCCGACACGCGCAGTTCGACCCCCGGCAACGGGCGCCCGACCGAGCCCCGCCGCCATTCGGAAAGGGTGTTCAAGGAGCAGACCGAGGCGGTCTCCGTCAGACCGTACCCCTCAAGCACAGACAAGCCGCAGCCGTTGAGAAACGACTGTTCGCGCGCACCCAGGGGGGCGCCCCCGCTGACCAGGATGCGGGCCCGGCCTCCCACCGCCCGGCGCACCTGCCGGTAGACGATGACCTCCCACAGCCAGGCGACCGGTCCCCGGGGACGCCGTCGCGGCCCTCCGCGCCCACTGCGCCGGGCGGCCCGCTCCGCCAGCTTGAAGACGAAACGACCGCGCGGCCCGAGCCGCCCCGCCCGATCGACCGCGCCGCGCATGATCTTCTCGAAGAGGCGCGGTACGCCCACGACGACCGTCGGGCGAACCCGACGGAAATCCTCTTCGAGTCGATCGAGCCCGCCACCGTAATGGATCCCCGCCCCGGCCCAAAGCATGGAGAGATGCACCACTCGCTCCAGAACGTGCGCCATCGGCAGGAAGGAGAGGTAGACGTCATCGACCGTAACGTTGATGCGGCGCGCCGAGGAAACCGCGGAGGCGAGGAGGTTCCCGTGCGTCAGCAGCACTCCTTTCATCTTGCCCAAGGTGCCCGACGTGTAGATGAGCGTCGCCGGGTCGTCGGGACCAAGACCTCGCGCGATGGCGGTCAGCCTGGAGATGGAATCGGGCGGCGCGGAACGTCCGGCGGCAAGCGCCTGCTCCCAGGAGAGAATCGGCGGCGCGGCGGTGGTACGCTCGACGGATGCGGTGATGAGCACCACGAGTCGCAACCCGGCCGCGGCCGGCGCGCGCATCAACTCGGTCAGAAGCGCGGTGTTGGCGACAAAGGCGGCGACGGCTCCCGAGTCGGAGAGAATCTCCTGCACCTGAGCGGCTGGTAGCGTCGGAAAGACAGGGACAGTAATCCCCCCCGCGGCCATGACCGCGAGGTCGGCTTGGCACCACTCGATCCGCGTCTCGGCGAAGACGAGAACCCGATCCCCGGCATGCACGCCGCGGGCACGCAGACAGGCGGCCAGCAGTTCCACCGGCTCGTACCAGTCACGATAGGACAAGGGGCGCGGTCCGCCCGCCGGCTCCATGGAGGGACGAGTCGGATCGACGGGAGGGATCCCCTCCGCTTCCTCCAGGCCGGCCCGTGCTCGGGCCACGGCCACGACGCTGCGCGGGATCATCGGAGCGCCCCAGCCCGGGGCACCGCGCCGCGCAGCACCGACGCGACGCCCCGCGGGAAGTCCCGGCCGATTGGCCGCAGACGCCCTGACCCACCGGCCACCGTGCCGCGACCCGCCCCCCCTATCCGTCGCAAGTCCATGGTGGGAGAGTATAGACGAGCCACGGCGCGTGTCCCCCCCTTACTCGCACGGGGCACGATCTGCTAGCGTGGCCCGGCGTGGCCCGGGGACGGACGGGGAGAGGTGTCGTGAGATGACGGAGGCACAGAGAGAGCGGCCCGCTGCCGCGGAGTCCGGCGCTATCGCCCCGAGCGGCGCGATCGACTCGCGCGGCGCGGCCGCAACACAGGGCGTCCGTGAACGCGCCACGTCGCCCCCCGGGTATCGCCGACCCGCGGATCCCCTCCGGCTGGTGCTGCACCTCGTCACCGATCTGCGGTTGGGCGGGACCCAGATGATCCTCCTCGATCGGGTGCGCCGCCCCGGTCCCTTCCGCCACGCGGTACTCTGCTTCTCGGCGCGCACGGGAGGACGGCGGGCCGCCGAGGCCACCGACATCGCCGCGGCGTTCTGCAAACTCGATGTCCCGATTCATCGCCTGGGCATCGGCACGCCTGCGGAGGCGGTCATCTCCGCGCTCACCGGCCGCCTCGCCCGGCGCGTCGACGAGTTGTTGGCTGTCACGCAACCGGCGATCCTCCACTCCACGCTCTTTCACGTCCATTTGCTCGGGGACTGGATGGCACGCCGTGCGGGTGTGCCCCACCTCGCGTCAAAGGAGGGGACGGACGACTGGATGGGGCCGCTGCAGCGCCGGCTGGAGTCGCGAGCTCTGCGCCGGGCGACACGGGTGGCGGCGGTCTCGCAGGCGACGGCGCGTGCTGTGCGTCTGCTCGGCGTCGAAGAATCGCACATCGAGGTGATCCCCAACGGGATCGACCCGGCGTGGCCGGGTGCCTGGGCGATACCTGCATCGCCGGTGGCCGATCGCGGTGCCCTCTCGGCCGCCGCACCGCGGGCCGGTCGCAGCGCCCTGGCGTTCGGTGTGCCAGACAGCCTCACGACTCCTTCCGACGGACCGCACCTTCTGGGCGTCGGACGGCTCGACCCGGTAAAGGGCTGGGACGATCTCCTCGACGCCATGGCCCTGCTACAAGCCTCGCATCCGGACATCTACCTCGACATCTTGGGCAGCGGCACGGAGACGCAGCGCGATCGCCTGCGCGGGCGGGCGGCATCGCTGGAACTCGCCGACCGGGTGCGGATCCGGGAGGAGACATCCGCGCTCATCGAGCCGGTCGTTGAGGAAAACCCGGCGCTGGGAGAGGCAGCTCGATGCTCGCCCCCCCGGGAACAACGCCCGTCACCGCAGCCGATCTTGGTTGTTCCCTCACGGGAGGAGGGGTTCGGACTCGTGCTTCTCGAGGGGATGGCCCGCGGACTCTCGATCGTGGCCACGCGCGCGGGCGGCATCCCGGAAGTCGCGCGCCACGACATCGAGGCCATCCTCGTTCCGCCCCGCAACCCGCCCGCCTTGGCGGAAGCGATCGCGCGGATGCACGCCGACCCGGCCCTTGCCTCACGCCTCGCCCAAGGAGGACGCACGCGCGTCGCGGCCTTCCCGACCACCGCCATGGTCGATGCCTACCATCGGCTCTACGCGGAGATACTCGACCGGTTCGACACAGGGCGATCACGAGTCCGATGAAGATCATTACCTGCATCACGCGCCTCATCCGCGGCGGCGCGCAGCGAATCGCCCTGGAGACCGCGGCGCTCCTCACGGCCTGCGGACACGACGCACCGCTCTGGTGTGGGCCTGAGACCGGCGCGGAGGGGAGTCTCCACCAGGAGGCCGCAGACCGTGGCGTGCGGATCCGCATCTTCCCCCACCTGCGCCGCGCAGTGCACCCGTGGCACGACGCTCTCGCCCTCGCCGACCTCGCCCGCGCCCTGCGCACGGAGCGGCCCGACCTGCTGCACACCCACAGCAGCAAGGCGGGAATCCTCGGGCGGGAGGCGGCCCGCCGCACGAGGCTCGCGCGGGTGGTCCACACGGTGCATGGCTGGGGATTCACGCCGCGAACCCACGGTTGGATGATCGCCGCGTTTGTTGCGTTGGAGCGCCGGTGCGCCCCGGTGGGACCCATGGTCTTCGTAAATCCGCGCGACCGGGAGGACGGGCTCCGCAGCGGCATCGTGCCGCACCCACAGAGCCGGATCATTCCTCCGGGGATCGACCTCGGCCCATACAAGAACGCGACGGCACTTCGCGAGACCGGGCGCGAGATGCGGCGATCATTCGGACTGCCCGACGAGGCGGTAGTCGCCGGGTTTCTCGGCAGGCTCTCGGATCAGAAAGCACCCGAGATCCTACTCGATATCGCTACCGCAACGGCACTATCTCGAAGGGAATTGCACTGGTTGGTCGTAGGCGACGGGCCGATGGCCACGTCTCTGCACCAACAGGCCCGCGCCACCCCATCACTCGCCGGTCGCGTCCACTGGGCAGGGCTACAGACCGACGCCCATCGCTGGCTCGCGGCCATGGATCTGCTGGTTCTCCCATCGCGGTGGGAAGGCACACCGCTCACGCTCATGGAGGCAATGGCAGCGGGCCTGCCGGTGATCGCCTCGGATCTGCCGGGAGTGCGGTGGGTGATGGAAGGACTTCCGGAGCCAGGAACCGCTCCCGGGGATGCCCATCGTGGTGCTCGCGGCGTCGCATCCGAGGCAGTTCTCGAAGTGGTCTCCGAGCTACCCACCGGGTTGTTGGCTCCGATCGATGATGTCCCGAGATTCGCCTCAGCGGTGGAGCGCCTCGCGGGCGATCCCGGCGCTCGCGTGAGGCTCGGTGCCGCAGCCCGCACTCTCGCTTTCGAACGATTCGGTCTCGACGCCATGGTCGAGAAACTGCTGAATCTCTATGCCCTGACCCGCTGATGAATCGGCTTGCAGCCAAGAATGGGGCCCAACGCGCTGGGTCGCAACGCAATCCTCTCTCAGGAAGTCCACTTTCGGAGCCGAGATTCTGCGATGAACCCCGGTCCCGTCGGACGGAAATTCCCCAGCGGGCCGGTTTGGCTGCTATGCTTTCGGGTTGCCCCAGATTCATGATTCAAGGCCTTCGCGGGGCGTCATCGAACTCCCTGATCTGGGGACGGCGGACGTAGGTATTCCGGGAGCCACATGAAGAAGATCATCCTGATCCAACCGAAGGTCGGCTCCTGGGAGTTCATCCAGGATGTCCCCATGGTGCCCTTGAGCCTCCTGGCCGTGGCGTCCGGACTCGTCGGCCGGTACGAGATCCGCATCCTGGACCAGCGGTTGGACCGGGACTGGGCCGGTTCCCTCAAGAAAGAACTGCAGGGAGATGTCCTCTGCGTCGGGATCACGGCCTTCACCGGCCCACAGATTCTCTACGCCCTCGAAGCCAGCCGCTTGGTGAAAAAGCACAGTTCCGCCCCGGTGATCTGGGGGGGCATCCACCCGAGCATTCTCCCGGCCCAGACCGTGAGCCACGAGGCGGTCGATTTCGTGCTGGTCGGAGAGGGCGAGATATCCTTCCCGATGTTCGTCCAGGCTCTGGAGCAGGGGACGCCCCCCCTGTCGGTGCCAGGGGTCTGGGCGATGGCAGGTGGTCATCCCCGGGACAATCCGAGGGAAGGCGTTCAGCCCCAGGGAAGCCCCCCGGAAACGATCCAGGACATCGACGCGCTGCCACCCCTGCCGTACCATCTCGTCCGCCTTGCGGACTACATCGGGCGCGATCGACGTGGGCGGCGCACCTTCGCCATCAAGACCTCCCGCGGTTGCCCCTACCGCTGCACTTTCTGCCACCAGAACAGCAGCTACCGGAAGAAGTGGAGGGCGTTCGGGCCCGGGCGCGTGCTGGACGAAATGCAACTCCTGGCCCGCGAACACGGGGTCGAGCACTTCCAGATCCTCGACGACAATTTCTTCGTCGACACGAAGCGCACCCAAGCCATCCTGAGCGGAATGGTCGAGCGAGGGCTCAAGACGGTCATCACCATCAACGGCTCCCGGGTGACCGACATCCTTCGACTCGGCGAGGACAGCCTCAAGCTCCTGGCCGCGCACTGTGTCGAACTCCAGATCGGACTGGAATCCGGTTCGCAGCGCATCCTCGATGTCATGAAGAAGGACACGAGCCTCGCCCAGGTCATGCAGGCCAACGAGCGCCTGAAGCAGTACCGGATCCCGCGTTACTACGAACTGGTCTCGGGCTTTCCGGAGGAGACCAGGGAGGACATCGCCGAGACCGCGCGGCTGATCCTTGACCTGTCACAGGACGACCCCGATGTTTTCTTCGCCCCGCTGGAGTGCCTCAATCCGTATCCCGGCACGGAAGTCTACGGCCAGGCCGTGGCGGCCGGGATGCAGTTCCCCACGTCCCTTGAGGGGTGGGGCAAGTTCGAATGGAGCAAGGCCAACCTTCCGTGGCTGGACAGGAACAAGCAGCGCCTGCTGGAGTCGTTCCATCTCTTCCCGACCTTGATTTCCTCGGAGATCAAGGTGGCGGAAACCGGGTGGATGCGCTTTCTCTTCCGTCTCTACCGGCCGTTCGCGCGCTGGCGGGTCCGTCATCTCTTCTTCGGGCTGCCGGTCGAGTCGCTGGCGTTTCGGTTGCTGACCTGGATTCGATCGTAGGCGCGGACGCCCAGCACCCCAGGTTTTCGGAAACCCTCTACGCTACTTGTCGTACGCTCCCCACGCGGGCAGGCAGTCGATGGTTCCGCCGGGGCGTCAGCCCGGATCCTGATCCGCCCGCGGGAGGAGGCCAGCTTGCCGTTTCGAAGCCTGCGCGCGTTTCGCGCCCTTGGGGCCCGCGCCATTCGCCCGATCCGTTCCGTTCTCCTGCTCGGTTCGGTCTTCACAGTCGGCCCCGTCTGCGCCGCGTCCGACACCATTCCCCGCGCCACACTTGACTTCACCGCCGATCGCTGGGAACTCTCTCGAGCGACAGTGACAGAGCATCTGGGTCGCGCCAGCCTGGCCGGCGCCGCCGTGCTGCGAGACACCCTCTTCCAGGACGGCGTCATCGAGGTCGACTTGGCGGTCACCGGCGCGCCCGGCTACCCGGGCATCCTCTTTCGGATGCAGTCGGATGACGACCACGAGCGCGTCTACCTTCGGCCCCACCGGGCCGGCCGCTATCCGGATGCGATCCACTACGCTCCTAGTTTCCGGGGTGTCACCGGCTGGCAGCTGTATTTCGGAGAGGGTTACACCGCCGGGGTGCCTCTGCCGCCGGGAGAGTGGATCCGCCTGCGCCTGGAGTTCGCGGGCTCCCAGGCCCGCCTCTTCGTCGGTAACGCACCGAAGCCAGCGCTGACCATGGACCACCTCGTGCGCGATCCGTCCGCCGGGAAAATCGGCCTCCTGTGCGCGGCCGACGGCTCCTCGTACTTCTCGAATTTCCGTTGCTACCGCGATTCGTCGCTGGCCTTCAGCCCGCCGCGGCCGGTCGATATCCCGCCGGGCATGATCCGTGACTGGGAGGTCTCCCCCGCCTTCAAGCTCGGCCGCATCGACCGCCACAAGCCCTACACAGAGCAGACCATTGGCGCCATCTCCTGGACGCCGATCGAGGCCGAACCGAACGGGCGGATCGACTTCTGTCGCTGGGTGGCGCGGCCGCAGGGGGAGCAGTCCACGCCCGATCTGCTCTTCGCCCGCACCACGATCCGCTCCGAGACGGACGAGGCACGGCCGCTCCTGTTTGGCTATAGCGATGCGGTGAGCCTCTTCCTGAACGGCCGGCTCCTGTTCGCGGGGCGCAGCGCCTACCGCCAGCGCGACCCCTCGTTCCTCGGCATCATGGGGCTCTTCGACGAGGTCTCCCTTCCGCTGCGGAAAGGGGAGAACGAGTTGGCCGCCTGCGTGGCGGAGTCGTTCGGCGGCTGGGGCCTGATCTGCCAGGACGGGTCTGCCACCCTGCAGGCGGCAAGGCTGCACACCGTGGCCGAGTCTTCCCGCGGGTTCCAGTCCCCCGAGTCGGCCGCCTGGGACCCTGTGCGAAGGGTCTTCTACGTATCAAACTTCGACCCGGGTGACGAGAGCGTGGCGGAGGGGGGGCCGTTCCTCGCGCGCGTGGACCCGGATGGACGCGTACGCGACCCTCGCTGGATCGGCGGGATGGCGAACCCGACCGGCCTGGCGGTGCGCGGCGACTCGCTGTATGTCGTCGAGCGCACCGGCGTGGCCGTCGTCGACTTGACATCCGGGCGCGTGGCCCGGCGGGTGCCGATCCCGGCTGGCCGATTCCTCAACGACATCGCCGTGGATGGCGCCGGCACGGCGTACGTCACCGACTCGGGGGCGGCCACGATCCATCGGGTGACCGGTGGCACGTCCGAGGCATGGCTGATCGACCCGCAGCTCGCGCAGGTGAACGGGATCTGCGCTTCCGGCGATTCGCTCCTGGTCGGCTGCACCGCGGATGCGCGGGTGCGCTCGATCCAGATCGCAACCCGGGCCCTGCGTACGGTCGCAACGTTCCCTTCGGGCACGATGGACGGCCTTGTCGTGGACGGACGCGGCGGGATCCTCTTGTCGCAGGTGGAAGGCCGGATCTACCGGGTTCGGGCGGGAGGAGATCCCGAGAAGATCCTGGACGTGACCACGAGGGCCGTCGGCTGCGCTGACTTCGGCTATGCGCCGGAATCGGGTACACTGGTTGTTCCGACCTTCCAGGACAATCGCGTGTTCACGTACCGGCTGGACGACGTTCGGCCGTGAGACGCAGTGACGGGGCTGTGAGGCGACCCGCTTCTCCTCACGGGATCGCCGTCGTGCGCGGCCGGATCACGAATGCTCAGCCACAGCCTCCACCCCGCCCGCACCCACCGAACCGCGCCGGCCCCGTCTCATCGCCCCGCCCATCCATGACTGCAAGCGGTCCATGTAGATATAGAAGACCGGCGTCACGAACAACGTGAAGAACTGAGAGAAGAGCAAACCACCCACGACGGCCAGGCCGAGCGGCCGGCGCGACTCCGACCCGGCGCCAAACCCTACCGCGATCGGCAGCGTCCCCATCAGCGCGGCCATGGTGGTCATCATGATCGGCCGAAACCGGATGAGGCAGGCCTCTACGATCGCCTCCACGGGCGACCGTCCCTCTGTCCGCTGCGCCTCCAGCGCGAAGTCGACCATCATGATCCCGTTCTTCTTGACCAGCCCCACGAGCATGATGACGCCGACGAAGGAGTAGATGTTCAGGTCCACGCCAAAGACGAGCAGCGTCACGAGAGCACCGAACCCGGCAAATGGCAGCGCGGACAGAATCGTCAAGGGATGAATGAAGCTCTCGTAGAGGATCCCCAGGACGAGGTAGATCACCAGCACAGCGACCACGAGCAAGATGCCCAGCCCGGTCATGGAGGACTGAAACGCCTGCGCCGTTCCCTGAAAGCTCGTGGTGATGGTGGGAGGCAGCTCGGCGCGCGCCAGTTTGTCGACCTCCTCCACAACCTGCCCCAGGGAAACGCCGGGTTTCAGGTTAAAGGAGAGCGTCACCGACGGTATCTGTCCGGAATGATTCACTGTGAGAGGTCCGAGAGCGGGCGTCACCGTCGCCACCGCATTCAAGGGCACCAGCGTCCCGCTCGCTGAGCGGACGTAGAGCGCGCCCATGGAGGAGGCGTCGACCTGGAACTCCGGTTTGATCTCGAGGATAACCTGGTACTCGTTCGTCGGCGTGTAGATCGATGAGATCTGCCGCGAGCCATACGCATTGAACAGCGTCCGCTGAATCTGCTCGGTGGAGACCCCGAGGGTAGTCGCCTGCTCGCGGTCAATCGCAACGTCGACCTTGGGATTGCGGATCATCAGGTCAGTGCTGAGATCGGTCAGGCCGGGCAGGGCACGCAGCTTCTCCAGGAAAATCGGCGTGAGCCTGTACAGCTCCTCGGTGTCGTTGCCCTGCATGGTGATCTGGTACTGACTGCGCGACTGGCGGCCGCCGACGTTGATCGGAGGCGGATTCTGCAGGAATGCTCGAACTCCCGGAATACCGGCCAGGCGCGGCCGCAGCGACGCGATGAGCTGATCCGCCGAGAGCTTCCGATCCTTCCGGGGCTTCAACCTGACGGTGATGCTCCCGCTGTTGGAGCCGCCTCTTCCCCCGCCGCCGACGCGTGACATGGTCCCCTCGACGTTGGGATCCCGCGCGACGATATCGGCCACGGCCTTCTGGTGGGGCACCATCTGCTCGAAGGAGATCCCCTCCCGCGCCTCGGTATTGACGGTGATCTGGCCCACATCCTCACTCGGGAGGAATCCCCGGGGCACGATCCGGAAAAGGACCACGGTGCCCGCGAGAATCAGGACCGAGAAGACGAGCACGGCGCGGCGATGCCGCACGCTCCAGTGGAGTCCCCGCCCGTAGGCCGTCTGCGCGGCCAGGAAACCACGCTCCGTGGCGTCGTAGAACCGGTTCGTCCGGGCCTGAGCGGCATGGGTCGCCTTGCCGTGGCGGAGAAACCGGCTGCAGAGCATCGGGGTCAACGACAGGGAGACGAAGCCCGAGATCAGAATGGCCGCCATGATCGTCACGGCGAACTCCTGGAAGAGCCGCCCGATGATCCCACCCATGAACAGCACCGGGATGAACACCGCCGCCAGCGAGATCGTCATCGAGATGATCGTAAAGCCGATCTCCCGCGAGCCCCGGAGGGCCGCCTCCATGACCCCTTCGCCCTTCTCCATGTGCCGGACGATGTTTTCGAGCATGACGATCGCGTCGTCCACCACGAAACCGACCGACAAGGTCAGGGCCATGAGGGAGAGATTGTCCAGGCTGTACCCACAGATGTACATGATCGCAAACGTGCCGATGAGGGACATCGGCAGGGCCAGGCTCGGAATCACGGTGGCCGAAAGGTTGCGCAGGAAGAGGAAGATGATGAGGATCACCAGGCAAAGGGTGAGGAGCAGGGTGAACTTCACGTCCTTCACCGAGGCGCGGATCGACTCGGACCGATCGTACAGAACGTTCATGGAGACCGAGGCCGGAAGCTTGGCGCGAAACGTCGGCAGCAGCTCCTTGACCGCGTCGGCCACTTCCACGATGTTCGTGCCCGGTTGCCGCTGAATGACGAGAAAGATGGAGCGTTCGTCGCCATACCACGCCGCCGTCCTGATGTTCTCCACGCTGTCCAGGACGTTGCCCAGATCCTGGAGCTGCACCGGCTTGCCGTTGCGGTAGGCCACGATGAGCGAGCGGAACGCCTCGGCGCGATCGAGCTGCCCGGCCGCTTCGATGGTGAACGTCTGGTCGGGCCCGTAGAGCGTCCCGGTGGGCAGCTTGACGTTCTCCCGCTGGATGGCGGCGGTCACGTCGTCGAACCCGATCCCCTTCGCGGCCAGAGCGCTCGGATCGAGCTGAATGCGCACGGCGCGTTTCTGTCCGCCGTAGACACCGACCTGGGCGACTCCACTGACCATGGAGATCCGTTGGGCCAGGAGAGTCTCACCGTATTCGTCCAGGGCGCTGAGCGGAAGCGTCGGCGAGGTCAGGGCGATAAAAAGGATCGGCTGATCGGCCGGGTTCACTTTCGAATAGGAAGGAGGGGACGGCATCTCCTTCGGGAGGTCATGCACCGCGGCGAGGGCTGCCTGCACGTCCTGGGCCGCCGCGTCGATGTCGCGCGAGAGATCAAACTGCAGCGTGATGTTGGTCGAGCCCATGGAGCTCGATGACGACATCGAGCTGATCCCGGCAATCGTCGAGAACTGCTTTTCGAGCGGCGTGGCGACGGTGGAGGCCATGGTTTCCGGGCTGGCTCCGGGAAGAGACGCGGAGACCGAGACGGTGGGAAAGTCGACGTTGGGCAGGTTGCTCACCGGCAGCAGCCGGTATCCCACGATGCCGAAAATGAGAATCCCCACCATCAGCAGGGACGTCATCACCGGCCGCCGGATACAGAGTTCGGGGATGTTCATTTTCCGGTCGTCCCGGTCGATTCCAGATCGGCCTTGATCGAGACCTTGGCGCCGGGGACGACGCGCAGATGGCCGTCGGTCACGACCGTTTCACCCGGCTCCAGTCCGCTCTCGATGATCGCCTTGCCATCGAGACGAGGTCCGCAACGGACGGGCCGCATTTCGGCGGTCTGGTCCGACTTGATCACGAGGACATAGTCGCCTTTCTGTCCCGACTGCACCGCCGCGGCAGGCACGACCAGCACGCCCTGCCGCGTGGTGAGGGTGACCGACACATGCACGAACTCTCCCGGCCAGAGGTTCAAGTCCTCGTTCGGAAACTCGGCCTTGAGGAGGATCGAGCCGGTGGCCGGGTCCACCGCATTGTTCACGAAGGTCAGTTTTCCTCGAGCGGGCTCGCGGGACGCACCCGTCACCGACGCTTGGACCACCAGAGGCGGCCCCTCGGCCATATACTGCCGGATCTCGGGCAGGCTCCTCTGGGGCACGGAGAAAGCGACAAAGATCGGGGCGAGTTGGTTGATCACCACGAGAGCCTGGTCATCGTTGGCGCGGACGAGGTTCCCCTCGGTGACCAGCAGGTTGCTGGTCCGACCGGAGATCGGCGCCGCGATCGAGCAGAACTCCAGGTTGAGGCGGGCGCTTTCCACACTCGCTTCGAGGGACCGAACCGTCGCCGACTCCGCCTGGGCGGTAGACGTAACCCGGTCGTGCTCCTGTCGGCTCACGAGGTTCTGAGCCAGAAGGCCGACGGAGCGCTCGGCGTTTCCCGCGGCGATCGCGGCCTTCGCCTCCTGACCGGCGAGATTCGCCTCGGCCGCCTTCAGTGCCACCGCATACGGCCGCGCGTCGATCGAGAAGAGCGGGGCGCCTTGCTGCACATCCTGCCCTTCACGGAACCGGACGCGGGTCAGCGTTCCTCCCACGCGGGCCCGCATCGCCGCCGAGCGGTAGGCCTCCACCGATCCGATCGTCTTGAGCGTCACCGGGACGTCCTCACGCGCCGCTTTGGCCACGAGCACGGGTGCGACCTCGGCCCGGGAGCCGGCCTTCGGCGTCTGCTTTCGAGCGCACGAGGGGAGCTGCAACGACAGGACAAACGCCGCCAGCAGGCAGACGCGCATAGCCTTGGCCCCACGCAGCCGACGGTCGAAGCGGCGATGGGCCCGAGGAACGAGGTGGACGGCGCGAGTCTTCATGTGATGTCTCTCCGCTTTCGCCTGGTGGCTGCAGGGTGTCTCCCGCCGACAATCGCCTCTTGCAAATGAAGTATGACGATGGGCCGTACCGGGTCCTGTTCCGCTGAACAGCGTTGGCCGGTCGCCCGCAGCCAGACCGACACTGTAGCGTGGTGAGACGGCTGATCGCCAGCCCCATGCTGATCGAGCGCCCTTCCGGTGCGAAGCCCGCCCCGGGCGACTTCACCATGAGAACGGCGATGGCGGTGCGCCGATCCACGCCGCGGATCGCGCCACACGCCCGCGGCAATCCGTCGTGGCTGTTCCATGCATAGGCGGCTCGCGTCTCGGAGGCGCCGAGTCCGGAGAATGGCGGATCCGGGTGGCCATCGGGGCCGGCGGTGCGACCTGCCGCAACTCCGGTCCTATTGGGTCGGCCACGGAACCGACAGCCGGTCCCTCCCACCGGGGATCTACGTCGTGAGGGTGGACGGTCGCGACACTGCGGGGGCGGCCCGGCAGAGGGTGCTTTGAACGGTCATCCGGTAACCGGTCAGCGATACCGCATCCGGGTGCCGACCTTGACGGAGAGCCAGATCTCCTCAGGAGAGAGCGCCACGGGGAAGAACGCCCCGGCGACATTCGTGTCGTGCAGACTCGCCCCCTCGAGGTTCGCCGCGGTCAAGTCGAGGCCCCGCGCATCAGCGTTGCGGAGGTAGGCCCCCGAAAGATCCGCGCGGGAAAGGTCCGCTTTGCGCAGGTCGAGCATGCGCAGGTCGGCGTTGTGCAGATCGGGTGGCTCGGCCGCGGCCAGTTTGTTGAAATCCTCGATCCTGCCGTCCCGCAGCAGGATTGCCCATTTCGAGTCCCGGATCAACTGCATGGTCAGGCCCTCCCTGCTTCAGGGATCGGCCGCGGGAGTGCGGGACTAAACCTCCGGTTCGGTCTTCGTCTGCCGCGATCCCCGTCCCGGGTGTGGGCCGCTCAGCCCATCGCGTCTGCCGGATCGGTTCGGCGGGCGAGCAGAAGCGTGACGTCACGAAGCAGAAAGTCTCGGACCTCCGGTAAGAACCAGCTCCTCCGGCATCTCCATTTCCGAAACCAGTGCGTCCGAGCGCCCGCGCGGTTGCGGCAGCGACCGTCGATCACACGTCCACGCCACGTCAGCTCATGTCCGTCATCTCGCGGCCGGCCGAGGTATTGCGGCGCCACCGCGAAACCCAGCCGTCTCTCCGCGTTGCCGATCGACACGTCACCCGCTATCATGGCCGGGCCGGAGCTGGGAAGCGGCCCGGGAAAGGAGACCCGATGAATGGTTTGAGAACCCGACCGATCCGCTGGGCCGCCGCCAGCCCGATCGCCCTTGCTCTTCTCACACTGCTCCTGATCACTTCCTGCGGCCCGCATCCGGCGCCACCCGGGACACTCCATCCAGGGACAAGCAGCTCCGTCGTCAGGCTTACCATCCTCCATACCAACGACACCCACGGCCACATCCTCCCATTCAGCTACCCGGAGGGAAAGACCGGCAGCAGCACCCTCGACTCGCTCAAAGTCCGCCGCGACATCGGTGGGGTTGCGCGGCGCGCCACACTCGTGAAGGAAGTGCGCGCCGAGTGCAAGGCCACCGGGGACACCGTCCGGCTCATCGACGCGGGGGACTTCAGCGACGGCACGCCGTTCTCGACTGAGTACCACGGCGAAGCCGACGTCGCAGCCATGAACGCCTGCGGCTACAACTACGGCACTTTCGGGAACCACGAGTTCAACAACCAGCCTTCCCAGGTGCAAAGGCTGGCCGGCATGGCCGGGGATCGCATCCTCTGCGCCAACATGGTATGGAAATCAGGGAAATCAAAGGACAAGCCGTTCCTTTGCCCCTTCGCGGTCGAACGACTCGGCTCGCTCACTGTCGGGTTCTTCGGCCTGACGACCCCGGAGGCTGGGAGCTACCCCGGCGCTCGCGACTCCCTCCTCGTACTGCCACCGATCGAGACGGCGAAGGCGATGGTCGACAGCCTGCGCCGGCACGGGGCCGACGTGATCATCTTAGTCTCGCATTGCGGCAACGAGGTCGACGACGGACTCGCCGAGTTAGTCCCCGGCATCACCGCCATCGTGGGCGGCCACTCGCATTCGCGCCTCCCCTCAGGTGAGTGGTTCAAACCGGTTCCGGACGAGCAGGCCGACCCCGGCGGAACGATCGTGGTGCAGGCCCACCAGTGGGGCGGCGAACTGGGCCGGCTTGACCTGGAGTTCCGCAAGGGCGCCTTCGGCAAGTGGACGATGACAAAGCACGAAGCGCGGCTCCTACCGGTGACCCCGACGATCACCCCTGACCCGGCCGTCGCCACCGTAGTCGACCGCTTCTGGGCCCCGATCGCGGAAAAGTACGGGAAGGTGATCGGCACCGCGGAAGGAGACTTTGTGAGCCGCGGCCCCGACCGGGCGGAGTACAACCTCATGGCAGATGCCATCCGCGAGACGTTCGCCACCGATATCGAGATGGAGAACCTGGGCGGTGTGCGGGCACCGCTGGTACGCGGACCGATCACGCTGGCCGACTTGGTCAACATGGATCCGTTCAGCAACACCGCCGTCACCTACAAGATCACCGGAAGCCAACTGCGTAATCTCCTCCTCCACCGTGAACCAGCGGTTTCCGGAATCCGTTATCGCATCGAGAACGGCGATCTGGTCGAAGTCACGGTAAACGGCAAGCCACTGGAGGATGGATCGAATGGAACAACGGACCGGGAATACACCGGGACGAGCAACTCCTTCTTCGCCGGCAAGACACTGATGGGCATCGTCACCTGGGTCGACACCGGGCGGCCGCGCCTGGACGTGCTTGTCGAGTACATCAAGGGGAAGGGGACGATCACGCCCAGCTATGACGGGCGGCGGATCGTGGGGCGGAACAGCTCGGAGTAAGAACATGACAGACGCACGCTTTCTGCATCTGCCGCTCGGCAAGATGCAGGACGGATCCCGGCTCGAACAGGCCCGCGCGGCCTGGCTGCGGGGCGAGGTCGGCCTTGATCCTCGTCGAACCGGAGCCGAGCGCCGACTGCGAGCTCCGGACGGCGATCGCGACCATGCTGGAGTCGAACGGCAGCTACCAACCGGGTGACCGGACGGTAATCCACGCGCGTCCGGCCGCGCTGGAGATGGGCTGCGAGACCGCCATGCGGCTTCGCTCCCGGGGCATCGAGGCGACCGTCCTCTCAAGGGAGGTATCAAGTGGACCCGATCACCATCGACCAGTTCACCACCAGATTGGGGGCGATCTGCGCCCGCGGATCACAGTCGGGGCTGCCGGCCAAGGAGGCCGACCGGCTGATCGTCCTGAAAAGCGTGATCCTGACGATGGAGTCTGGCCGGACCTACACCGCAGCCGAAATGACCGAAGCGGCGAAGCGATGGATGGCGACCGTCGGGCCCGGGCTCGGGACCGATCACGCCACGCTTCGCCGCGAGCTGGTCGATAGCCGACTCATGGCCCGGGACGCGGACGGAACGTCGTACTGGATCCAGAGCCCCGGACCCCGCGACGCCGACTTCGCGCCAGAGGTGAACGCCCTCGACCCGGCCGCCATCGTCGAGCAGGCCCGCGCGCGGATCGAGCAGAAGAAGCGGGAGCGGGGATCGGATGGAGATCGTGGCCAACGAACGGCATCTCAGGCGGATCCTCGCTGACTAGGCCCGCATTATTCACGAAATCCGTCGCGAGACAGCGGAGATGCCCGTAGTTGCAAGGCGCGCGACGCTCGACCGACGAAAGCGTACTCCATGGGTTATGTACCGAATCCTGTTGACCGATCGCCTACAACGGCGCGACCACCAAGGGAATGCACGGCACCATCGACGACCTGTTCGATCCGCCGCGACGAGGGCACAGTTTTCGCTGGTTGTTCTGTGATG